>CAVRSS010000086.1:0-21219 GCA_963723755.1 uncultured Alphaproteobacteria bacterium
GTCTGATCAAGGCTCATAATCGCTTTTCGACTGCGGTCCGATTTGTCGGAACTTGTCTTGGTTCGCGACATTTTTCTCATTGAGGTGGTCAATCGGCTCCGTAGCAACTCGCCATCTATCAGAAAATCACACCAACGCTTCCGGGTGGCGCCCTTGCGGTCGCTTTACCTGACCGCTCTCACCTTAAGAGCCCACTCATGAGGCGCAGGAGCTTCGGGCTGGAGCGCAATCACGACACTTTGCGCAGCTGTTCAGCACGCATGGCTCGATCATGATGTGCGCCTTCCAGGCGAGCAGCGCACGCTTCTTCAGCAGCCAAGTCCAAGCGCGGCAATAGAAGAGCCAGAACTCGGGATCCCTCCGCGAAGGGATCAAGCCGCACCGGCCAGGCGATCCAAGGCAGCGGCGTCAAAAATTCTCAGAATCAACCTTGAGGTAGGCGAGCTTCTCCTCGGTTACCACCACCGCGTCGGCCACGCCTGGAAGCTGACGCAGCCTGGCCGCGAAACTTTCTGCGCTGCTTGCTTGGGCGCTCGGTATCGGCACAAGCCGCGTGGTTAGGTAGCTTGGGCGCTCCATGGTGGTTACGACAACCAGCCACACAAGAGCGATGCCGGCCGTGAGCAGGAACACGCCAGTATCGCCAGCAGTCTGGTGCACGAGACCGCCGATCACGCCTCCGGCGAATATGCCGAAAAACTGCGAACTCGAATAGACGCCGGAGGCGGTCCCCTTCGCGGCGGGCGGCGCAGTCTTGGTAATAAGAGAAGGAAGCACAGCCTCCATCACGTTAAAACCCGCAAAAAAGATTGTGAGCGCGGCAAGCATCACATAGACATCTCGCTCGGCAAAGGCGAGCAGGATCTGGCTGACAGCCAGCGCCGCCACCGAGCCCACGAGCGCGGCTTTCATGCGCCGGTATTTCTCGGCCACGATGATGACCGGTACCATCACGGCGACGGAGACAAGCATCACAGGGAGATAGACCATCCATTGGCGATGGCTATCAACATTCAGTTCGGAGTTCAGCAAACCCGGAACGATGAGGAAACTCGCGATCAACATCGCGTGGAGAGCAAAAATTCCGAAATCGAGGCGCAGCAGCTCCTTGTTGCGCAGCACGGCCCTCAACATGGCTGGCGCTGGTCCGGCATCGCGATGCGTGCGCCGGAACCGCGGATTGGGCACAACGAATTGCGTGATCAGCATTCCGAACAAGGCCAGCCCCGCCATCAGCCAGAAGATGCCGGGCACGCCGATCAGGCCGGCAAGGACCGGTCCCGCCACAAGTGCGATCATGAACGCTACGCCAATGGTGACGCCCACCATCGCCATCGCCTTCGTCCGGCTCTCTTCACTCGTGAGATCGGCCACAAACGCGAGAATCACCGAGCCGACCGCGCCCGAGCCCTGCAACACCCGCCCGATGATCACGCCTTCGATGGAGGTGGAGGACGCCGCCACGGCGCTTCCGATAGCAAAGAGCATAAGGCCTAGAATAATCATGACCTTGCGCCCAACCCTGTCGGACAGGATGCCGAAAGGGATCTGCAACAGGCCCTGACTGAGCCCGTAAATGCCAAGTGCAAGACCGATCTTGAAGGGGGTTGAGCCAGACAGCTGGCCAGCATAGGAGGCAAATACAGGGTAGATCATGAACAGGCCCAAAAGCCTTACAGAAAAGACAGCGGCAAGAGAGCTGGCGGCGCGAAGTTCCTGTTTATCCATATCTCGCTTCCCGAATGTTTGCCGTGTCGGTTGCCTCTTCCTGAGTGGGATCTTGTGCCAGGCTTGAGAATTGCAACGGTTCGCCCTTCGTTTTTGGACGCAAGCTGAGCACTTAAAGGATGGAGCCGACCCAGGCTGGCGAATGAAAACGCCATTTGCGAGCCAAGGCGGCGCGCAAATTCCTTCGCCGCGTGAACATTCCTGACTTCAAGGCCTTGTTACGGTGATACATCGATCCCGCAGGACAGCGCAGGCATGAGCAATCTCCAAGGTGAAGCCGCAAAGAAGAGGGGACGCGGGCCGGGCCTCAGCGAGGAAGAGCGGTCCCAAGTCGCCGAAGCTCAACGGCCCCGTCCGGTTGTGATTTATGAAATCATCCGGACGGAAGGCGAGAACGAACTCACACGGCCATTTTCATCCTTGTGGTGGTCGGGCGTCGCCGCCGGTATCTCGATCGGTTTCTCCTTTGTCGGACAAGCTGCTTTGGCCGCATATTTGCCGGATGCCGTCTGGAAACCCTTCGTGACGAGCTTTGGCTATGCTCTGGGGTTTCTTATCGTCATTCTCGCCCGCCAGCAGCTCTTTACGGAGAACGTCATGACAGCCGTTCTGCCCGTTGTGAGCCGCCTTGAGCTGTCCTGGCTTCTGAGCATGCTTCGTCTTTGGGGAATTGTGCTGACGGCGAACATGGTGGGCTGCCTGATCTTTGCGTACGCTTTCGCTCAGCTTCCCTTCACAAGGGCGGCCGTCAATGCCGAACTGATGAAGCTCGTGCACGAACTCACTGTCGGCTCGCCGCTTCAAACATTCGCCGAAGGCATCGGCGGCGGCTGGCTTATCGCCGCCTTGGTCTGGATTCTCGCGGCCACCGAGGGCGGAGAATTTTTTATAATCACTTTGCTCACTTATTTCGTCGCCCTTCTAGGTTTCCGGCACATCGTGGCCGACACTGCCGAGGCGTTGTATGGGTGGTTCAAAGGCCAAATTACATTTGAAGATCTTGCCTTTATCTATTTCTTTCCGACGCTCGCCGGAAACGTCTTTGGCGGGACCGTTCTCTTTTCACTGCTCAGCTATGCGCAGGTGCGCGAAGAGATCTTCCTGGAAACAAGAGCGGCGGATCGGTGATGGTCTGGGATTCAGCGTGCTGGGCCTCACAACAGGGGCGCAAATGCCGTATTTGGTGATTGCTCGTGCTGCCGCTTTGGGGGCATCGCAGACCAATGCATCTTGGCGCGACGAACGAACCGTTTACGAAAAGGCGTGCGGCGAGCGCCGTCCACGATGACAAGCCCTCAGCCCGATTCGCGAAGCACGCCTGTTGTTCAGACGCGGGCGCTGCCGTGGTCGGCACCCGGAATGCGGCTCGACCCCTTCCGGGGGACCGTAAAATAATTGCCCCGCAATCGGTGCCGGTTTTGTCTGAATTCGGCTCTGTCGGCACCTGGATGCGGCTAAGCACGCGTCGCGGCGCGTGATCCGACCGCGTCGAGAGTGGCGTTTGATAAGCTCCCTTTGTTAACGCATTGGTTATTTCTTTGCGTTTACCTTTAGGTCCTCATTAAGCAAAGAGGGCACCATGTCAGACACCAGCATTCCCGGCGGACGGATCCGTTCTTTCGTGGAGCGGATCGAGCACCTGGACACTGAATTGCAGGAGTTGAGCGAATCGAAAAAGGAAGTCTTCGCTGAGGCGAAGGCTGAGGGTTTTGATATAAAAATCCTCAAGGAAATCATAAAGCTGAGGAAGCAGGATCAGGATGAGCGCGACGAGCACGAGACGCTGCTCGATATGTATCTGAGGGCGATGGAAACAGAAGAACGCGCCGCCAAGGCCGCTTGACCCGATCGAATGTCAATTGATGGAAAGGCGTCTCCTCTCCGGAGACGCCTTTTGCGTTTGCGACCCCCTCGTCTCCCTCGCGGCTCGCAAGAGCGCACCGCCGCCCCGACCACGCGAGTGGCGGTGATATGTTCGTTGACGCTGCCTGCTAATGCACTTTCAAAATGCCAGTGTGTTTCTCAAGCCGGAAAACCCGCTCATCGATGAGCCGCACGTTTTCCGACAGCGCTTCTTGGCCCTGGTTGATCTCGATGACCGCGGCGCTGACCTTGCCAAGAAGCTTGCTGTGCGTCTTGCTCTCGGCCTGCAGTGCGATGACATCGGCGCGCAGCGGGTGCTCGGCTCGCGCTCCAGACGTTTTCCCGCGCTCCCGATTGGCTTCGCGCCACGCGCTCGTCGTGATCTGGATCCAGGACCGTGACGGGCCAGAACGATAGGGTGCTTCCCGCTTTTTCGAGACGATGCCTCCAAGCCCCAGCCGCGCGCCCGCCTTGAGCAAGGCTTCCCCATCCTCGAAATGTTCCGAATAGCGCAGATGGGGATTGTGCTGTGTGCCGATCAGCTGCGCAAGCCGCGCCTTCCGCTCAATGAGCGCCCGTGCGCGCAGATCCTCCTGACCGCTCAGCAACAGATCAAACGCCCAGAAGGTTTGGATTGCCTGCTTGTCCGACCGCCACAGCGCCTCCAAGTCCGGCACGCCTTTCGCGTTCAAGGCGGTAATTTCACCGTCGAGCACGACATCGCCGATCTGCATCTGCGCCGCGGCCGCCACGATATGCGGAAACCTGAAGCTCAGATCATTGCCGCGCTTGGAGTACAGCCGAACCAGGCTTCCGCTCTTGTGCAGTTGGCCCCGCCAGCCGTCGAGCTTAATTTCATGCAGCCAGGCCGCGCCCTCGGGCGGCCGTGAACGCGATGCAGGCATACAAGGCTTGATGAAGGAAAACGCATACGCCATCCGGACCTACGTGAGCATCCTTTCGCTCTCAAGGCAAGGCCCCCTGCCCCAACTGTTACACCTCCGCCCTCGACAGCCTGCCCGGCGCCATTCGGCCCTCCTTGCACGCAGAAACGGCACAAAGCAAACCGCGCTCCGAAAAGGGCTTGGTTATGACCCTGGCCAACGGCCAATTTCTCCGAAGCCGTGGCGCTTCGTGAGCCGTGATAAAGATCAAGCCTTTGCCCGCGCGCTGCATCAGGTGCGCAACCGGATCAATGTCGCCATCTGGAAATCTTACATCGAGCACCGCGCAATCGAAAGCTTCGGGTGTTCCGACGAGCAGCGCATTTCGAATGCTTGATGAGCCGATCACATCAGCCCCTGCCATCTTGAGCAAAAGGGTAATGTCGAGCAGCAAAAGACTTTCGTCTTCAGCAACAAAGATTCGATAGCCGTCGAGGAGCGCATGGGGTGTAGTGGTCATAAGAAAGTTACTTTGAGATGGTTCGTTCAATATTCAAAACCGAATAGATGCACCCAAAAACACTTTGATGTGAAGCAAGACGCGGGCTCGCGCGGGCACCCGCGCCGTCGGCGACGTTCGCGAAGATTGCCGTCGCCAAGGGACGAAATTGCAGACCAGCTTATGCAGCCCGTGATGAACGACTTTCCAGAAACTCCGCCGATTGGCGGAGTCCGGTAAAATCTCCGATCCTGGGTTGGTATCGCGCAGATCCAAACGGCGCTGTAGCTCCGCGCGACCTAAAAACGCAATCACCCCTTCTCGCCGCGCTGGAAGCCGGAATCGACCCACATGATGAACTCGTCGATCCCGCCCGACAGATCATAGGACAGCTTCTCAAACTCGTTTTTCATGTCGTGGCGGATGCCCGGACTTTCGCGATGCAGTTGGCGCAGGCGGTCTTCGAGATCCTTGTACCTGTGCTCCAGCTGATCGAGCCGGCCAATTTCATCCATCTTCTCGAAACCTTGCGCCGTCTCTATCTTCGCTTTGAGCTCTTCAATCCGGGAGCCCAGATGCTCCAGCCGCATCTCCAGTCCTTGTAAGTCGTTCTGCGTCATGTCATTTCTCCCGATGCTCGCGCGGTCCTAAGAGTGCCCAGCAGGCCGAATATCAAGCCAAATCGGGCTGCGCCCGCAAGGCGGGGCGCGTATTCAACGTACGACGTCGCCTTAACCGGACGGGCGTGGAAAAGCGCGTTTCCAAACTCGCTTCCCAATCTCCGGATGCAGAGACCGCGCTTGTTTGAGCTCCGATCGCTACTGCAAGCGCTAGAGTATCAGTCGGTGGCAAGCCGCGCCAAACTCTGATGTAGTGGGTTTCCATGATTTGATCGCCGTCGGCTTCGCTCATCAAGCTCCAAGAGCTGGAGGTCGCACACATTGCTCTCTGCCTCTTTTCAACAGAAAGAGTATTACTCGCGTCCTAGTAAGATAGTGACACTTTTCGTATAATCCATGAGTATATTTACCTACGTTTTGTCGAAAATGATCCGCAAAGGACATCCGCAACTGGCGGAGAACGATGTTGCCCATGGTTCGACAAGCTCACCATGAGGTTTAACATATTGAAAACACTCGACCTCATCCTGAGCCTATCGAAACTGCATCCTGAGCCCGTCGAAGACCTCATCCTGAGCCCGTCAGAACCTCATCCTGAGCCTATCGAAACCTCATCCTGAGCCTGTCGAAGGATGAAGCCACGTTTTCATGCTTTTCAGCAGCCCGCCACCACTGACCGTCACTGCGAAACTGGCGGCGGGTGCCTCGATCGCCGCCGCCTTCATGATCGGTGCAATCGCCGGCAGCACTCGAAAGGCGGCCGGACGCAGCTGGAACTTTCAGCTCCCGCGTCAGTTTCGCTGCGGTTGGCCGCGATGCGCCGGGCCGACACGGAAGGCAATACATGTGCAGTTTCAGCGGCGATCTTGCCATCAAGGATACGTCCGATCCATGCGCCGTTGTGAGGATGACGCGAGATCTTAGACGCCGCGTGCCGGACTCCGGTGGTCTTTGTATCGCGCTTCGCGGCGTGCTCCTGAGCAAGACCGCACAAGGGCGCGGACTGTTCAAGAAGTCCTATGTCACTTCCGTTGCACCCTTAATGTGCCGCTGGATCGCCTATCGGGGGTTGGAAATTCCCCTCGAACATTACGTCACCGAACCGCACCATTCGCTGATCTCGCAAAGCCTGAATGCACTCGAAGCCACCGCCAGCGTCAACGGCGACGGGTTCGGCCTGGGCTGGTATGGCACGTATAAGGAGCCTGGGCTCTACCATGAAGTAAGGCCCGCCTGGTCGGACCAGAATCTGCGCCATCTGTGCCGCCACATTCGCTCGCATCTTTTTTTCGCGCATGCGCGCGCGGCGACCGCGACGCCCGTCTCCCACTTGAATTGCCACCCCTTTACCTATGATGGCTGGATGTTCATGCATAACGGCTTCATTGGCGATTGGGGGCGCTTGCGGCGTGCCGTTGAGGATCTGATCCCGGACGACCTCTATCACGCCCGCACCGGCACGACGAACTCGCAAGCCATATTCCTGGCCATTCTCGGGACCGGCGCCGCCGCAGACCCGGTCGCGGCGGCAGGACAAATCATGATCAGACTGAAGCGTGTTCTCGGTGAAAGCGATGCCGCGGGCAATCAGCTTCGCTTCACGGCTGCTCTGACGGATGGGCGAACGATCTATGCTTTTCGCTATGCCGTGAACGACAGTGCGAACACGCTCTATTACAGAAGCAACCAGGATGGCACCGTGATTGCTTCGGAGCCGCTCGACGCCGACCGCGACCTCTGGGCCTCCGTCCCCGAGAACCATGTCATGATCGCCGAGCCAGGATCAGCACCCGCTATTTTTCCTTTTTGTCCCGCTTGATGCGAGAGCCGACGGCCCCGGACCGATATCGCCGAAAATCTTTCAGAAGAAGAATTGCAGACTCAGAGTCAGGGACAAGTTGACAAACAGACGCCGCCATGGGCAACTTAAATAAAAAAGCATCCGGACACCCGCGTCCGATTAAGCGCGCGTGCTCTAGCAGGATGCTGAAAAAGCCTGAAAACGTGCTTCATCCTTCGACAAGCTCAGGATGAGGTCTTCGACGGGCTCAGGATGAGGGCGCGGGTTTTCAATGGTTTAAACCTCATGGTGAGCTTGTCGAACCAAGGGCAACATCGCTTTTCAGTAGCCTGCTAACATTATGGCCACGCGGAATGGCTTTGCCACAATCGGCTTGCCTGAACGACGCAGCCAATCCCAGACGGACCTGACACATATCGCTGCGCGCATGATGGATCGCGGCATGGGGTGAACGGGATAACGACCGCCATGACCGGAGGTCCGGCGGAAAGTCGGGAGTGCGATGAGGTCGCTAACGCGATCATAGGAGGAGCACCACGCGGGACTCCGAATGAAGAATTAGCGCGCCTCCGGTGTGGTTATCGCCCACAGTGCTAACAGCCCGCTGGTTCACCATACGCGCAAGCGTGACCTGTTAATCTCGGCTTCGGAAGAGGTGGCGACAACAAGACAGGACCAGTCGAGTCCACAGTTGAATGTTGTGGAGGGCAACGCGCGAAGTCTCCTCCGCAAGCAGGACTTTACGGCCTCGTCATACAAGCGACACCCACCGGCCTCAAAGACATCATAGAATCCTGATCACATAAGGACGGCTCATCGAGCCGGTTGAAAAATGCATCGCAATCGTCGCGCAAAGATAGTCGCTACCGTCGGACCGGCAAGCGCCGCACCGGAAATGCTGAAGGCGCTGTTTCTCGCAGGCGTCGATACCTTCCGGATGAATTTCAGTCATGGGACGCACGATGATCACGCGAAGGTGTATGCCGCTATTCGCGCACTGGAGAAGGAGACCGGTCGCCCGATCGGCATCCTGCAAGACCTCCAGGGGCCGAAAATCCGCGTCGGAACGGTCCGGAACGGCAAGATCATCGTCGAGGCGGGCGAAAGGATCCGTTTCGTGCTGTCGGGGGCCGACGGCGATAGGACTTCAATTCCATTGCCACATGCGGAGATCTTTGCCTCCATGGCGCCTGGGCAGGATCTCTTGATCGATGACGGCCGAGTTCGCGTGCGCGCAACCGGAGTTGGCAACGACTTCATGGATGCGAAAGTGATCAATGGTGGCGTCATCTCGAACCGAAAGGGGGTCAACCTTCCGGGCACGGTTCTCGACATTTCGCCGATAACCGAGAAAGACCGCGCCGACCTTGCCTTCGGCTTGGCTCTCGGTGTCGACTGGGTCGCTTTGTCGTTTGTCCAGAAGCCCGGCGACATGATTGAGGCGCGCGGACTGATCGGCAATCGGGCCAGGTTGATGGCGAAGATCGAGAAGCCCTCCGCACTCGATCACATCGACGACATCATCAGGCTCTCTGACGCGATCATGGTCGCTCGCGGTGACCTTGGCGTCGAGATTCCGCCCGAGGACGTTCCCGGCCGCCAAAAGGAACTCATCGGCGCCGCCCGGCTTGCGGCAAAGCCCGTGGTTGTCGCGACACAGATGCTGGAATCGATGGTCGCAGCCCCCACGCCGACACGAGCGGAAGCGTCGGACGTAGCCACGGCGATCTATGACGGAGCGGATGCTGTCATGCTTTCGGCGGAGTCCGCGGTCGGCGCATACCCTCTCAATGCGGTGGAGATCATGGATCGCATCATACACCGCACCGAGCAGCATAAACTCTACCTGTCCATCATCGACGCCACCCAGTCTGCCGAGGAGAAGACGGCCCCGCATGCGGTTGCAGGCCTCGCGGCCGATCTGGCCAGGGCGATCCAGGCGTCTGCAATCGTCGCATTCACATCCAGCGGCAATACGGCTTCGCGCATCGCCCGGAAGCGTCCGAATATTCCAATTCTTGCGATCACACCGAATCTCAGCGTCGCGCGGCACATGAGCCTCCTGTGGGGCGCGCACAGCGTTCTTTCGGAAGACGTCCATTCCTATGAGCAAATGGTCAGTGAAGCTGTGAAGATGGCGCGTCAGCAGGAGTTTGCCGGGCCGGGCGACACAGCTGTCATCGTCGCGGGCGTCCCTTTTGGCGAAGCAGGCACGACGAACAATCTGCGCGTCGTTCGCATCGAATACGAATAGGACGTCGCGTAAAAAAGCCTGAAAACGTGGCTTCATCCTTCGACAGGCTCAGGATGAGGTTGGGTGTTGGCTTCATCCTTCGACAAGCTCAGGATGAGGCTTCGACAGGCTCAGGATGAGGTTGGGTGTTTTCAATGTGTTCATCCTCATGGTGAGCTTGTCGAACCATGGGCAACAGCGCCGATTTGAATAAACTGCAATGGCCGCGGTGGATAGCCGGTTAATTGCCAAAGAAAGCTCATCGGTTCGGCCCCAACTTGACACATGTTTTCCTTGGTCAAACTGATTTCCACTTGAACGGTTATGCCTCACAGCCTCAAATATCTTTTCGCGCTTGTCCTGTTGGCTTGCGTCGCGCCGTCCGTGAGCGCCCAGGAAGTGCCGCTCGACGCGGGCTCGGTAAGAGCCACGGTTCTTGCCGAGACCAACGCCTACCGCGCGTCGAAGAACATTCCGCAGCTCAAAGCGAATGCCGCCCTGGAGGCCGCCGCCACCGCCTACGCCGTTTATATCGCCGAGCACGAGAAAATGGGACACACCGCGGACGGCAAAATTCCCCCAAACGCGTCTCCGCCCAGGGATACAAGTCGTGCTTCATCTCGGAGAACGTCTGGAGTTCTTTTCGCCATTCGGAAACGACGCTGGCCGCGGAACTCGCGCGCAAAGCCATGGACGGCTGGAAGGCATCGCCCGGCCATAACGCCAATCTCCTCCAAAAACAGGCGCATGAGATCGGTATCGGGGCGGCGGGCTGGAAGCTGGATGGCGGACAGGAGATCTTCCGCGTCGTGCAGGTGTTTGCGACGGAATGCCCTGGCAAGCGGCAATCCAAGCCGTCAATTGGCGGAACGCTGGCTGCCACGCTGGGTGGCTTGCGCTGATCGCAGCGCACCCGATAGCGGATTCCTCTCTCACCGGCTCCACCGTGTAGCGCCGTGAACGCTCTCGGGACTATCGATCGGCTGATCGCGAAGCTTCAGGCGCTCGAAGGCAACGTCGCGCTCTTCTCGCATCGCCACTTCGGATGCGTCCTTGCCGCGCGATGGATCGGGCTGCCGGTGGTTGAAGGTCAGCATTTTGCCCTGGCGCCTGCCTCGCTCAGCATTCTCGGCCACGAGGCCAGCCACCCCGAGACGCGGGTCATAGCGCTCTGGAATACCGTCCCGGCATCGCGCCGCATGACGCAGCGAGCGCAATCATGAGGAAATGGTTGCTTGATCTTCTCGCGTTGGCGACCGTGTCCGGCATCACCTTGCAGGGTGCTGAAAAACGATGTTGCCCATGGTTCGACAAGCTCACCATGAGGATGAACACAAGCTCACCATGAGGATTAACTCATTGAAAACACAGGACCCCATCCTGAGCCTGTCGAAGGCCTCATCCTGAGCCCGTCGAAGCCTCATCCTGAGCCTGTCGAAGGATGAAGCCACGTTTTCGGGCTTTTTCAGCAGCCTGCTTGTGGACTGGCTGACGCCGATGACAGTAACATCGGCGTCAGCGATTCAGTAGGCTACGCAGCCTGGGGCCGGCTGGACGGAAGCGAGAATGAGTATGATATCCAGGCGAAGCCGTGGAAGATCAGGTCGACGCCAAGGCAGAGGCCCAGGACCCAAAGGCCCGATTGTGGCCATTCGGATATAATGACGCCGCCGGCAAGGACGCCGATGATGCCGGAGAGGAGGAGAATCCACCCGCATCCCGCCACAACACGCCGGCAAGCACAATCCGCAACAGTCCCGAAATGAGCCAGATGATGCCGATGATGAGCGTGAGCTTGATTGTTGCGGCCAGGGGATTGGCCAGGAGAATGTAGCCGGCCGCAATGTAGAGGGCGCCGAGCAGGAGATCGAGGACAAACCCTTTCCATCCCTTGGCGCTGAAGGCATGGACGACCTGGAAAGCTCCGACGATCAAAATCGCCCAGGCGATGACAATGGCGCTGATGACCGAGGCTACGGTGACATCGCCAAGGACGATGACACCGCCGATAACAAGAACGATGCCTAGGAGCAGATAAAGCCACCAGGATTTAGGAGAGGGTTCGCCGCCAGCTGTCGGCTCCGCTGTAGGGGAAATGACCATCTGAGACCTCTTGAAAAGTATTGGGTTCGGCCATTACGCGATTTTCTATGCGCTGACACTTGGAATGCGGAGAAAACATATAATGGCCTTGTACTGAGCTTTGGAGATATCACAGCGAGAGAAAAAAGGCGATTGCCATATCTGTCAGAACGAACCTGCCGCCAAGCCTAAAAGGACAAACGCGCGAGGCTCCGACGATGGCAACCTCGACGACATCGAGGTAGCTCTCGCGATGCGTGGAACCGGCTCCAGTTGCGGACGTTTGCTTGCTGCACACCCCGTGAGAACCGCTCCTTGTGAGTTCAAGCGTCTGTGGAATGCTCAGTCTAAATCAAGATGCTCCCAACTCGGAGAAAGACCTGTGATATTCCGCCAACTCTTCGATCAGGCTTCTGGAACCTATTGGTACAAGCTTGAGTCCGGCTGCTGACCAGGGCGAGCAGCCGGCGGACGCGGTGTCCTCCTCAGTATTCACATTCAATTCGGCCCCAACAAAAACAGAAGGAAATAGTGATGGCGCAACAAGACGCGCAACAGGAGACGGCTGAACGCAACCGCCGCGCGCTTGATTGGCTGAATTTCTTTCTGGCCGACGTCAAGGATGGGATCGGGCCATTTCTAGCAATCTTCCTCACGTCGAGCCAGCACTGGGACCCTGGCAGCGCGGGTATCGCGCTGACGATCGGCGGCGTAGCGACGGTCCTGGCGCGCGGTCCTGCGGGCGCCCTTGTCGATGCGATCACCTGGAAGCGCACATTGATTGTTGTGAGCGCCTCTGCCGTGGCCGCAGCCTCAATAGCGATGGCGATCTACCCCGAGTTCTGGCCGGTGGCCTTTGCGCAAGGCTTGAACGGGATTGCGGATGCGATCTTCCCTCTGGCCGTCACCGCGATCAGCCTCGGCATCGTAGGCCGGAAAGGCTTTACGAACCGGATCGGACGAAACGAGGCTTGGAACCATGCGGGGAACGTTTCAACCGCAATTCTTGCCGGCGCTGCCGGCTATTTCATCACCCAGGGAGCCGTTCTTTGGATCGTTGCCGCGCTTGCAATCGCCAGCGCTATCGCTGTTTACCAGGTCGATCCCCGCGCGATAAACCATGATGTCGCGCGAGGCGAAGAAGAGGGAGACAGCCAGACGCCGGAAGCGTTGAGGCTTCTGTTCGCGAACAAGCCGCTGCTCTGGTTCACGGCAGCCATCACGCTGTTTCATTTCGCAAATGCCGCCATGCTTCCGCTCGCTGGCGAGAAGCTCAGCCTGGGAAAGCCGGATCAAGCCCCCTGTTCATGGCCTCTTGCGTCGTGACTGCGCAGCTTGTCATGGTGCCGATGGCGATTCTCGTCGGCCGCAAAGCCGACGCCTGGGGCCGCAAACCGCTTTTCCTCGCGGGATTCGCGGTCCTTCCGATTCGGGGTCTGTTGTTCGCACTCGCCAATGATCCCTATGCCATCGTTGCCATTCAAATCCTCGATGGCGTTGGCGCGGGGATATTCGGCGCGCTCTTCTATATCGTGGTCTCGGATTTTACGCGTGGAACGGGCCGCTTCAATTTGGCTCAAGGAGCATCGGCTGCAAGCTGGGGGCTCGGAGCCGCCCTCAGCAACGGCGTTGCGGGAATGATCGTCAACGGATTTGGCTTTTCGGCGGCCTTTTTCTTTCTTGCCGCATGCGCGCTCGGCGCCCTCGCCATCTTTTTCTGGGGCGTGCCCGAGTCCCGCGATTACCGCCCAGCCGAAGGGCAAGAGGAACTGGTGCCCGAAAGCGCGAGCGCATGATCCTGAACGGCATCACGATCTCCGAAGCGGCAACCTGGAGCATTGCCGCGTTCGCCACCAGCGGCGTCATCCTCAGGCCCTGGGGTTTGCCCGAGGCGATCTGGGCCGTCGTCGGAGCAACTGCGCTTGTGCTTTTGACGCTTCTGCCGTTGCAAGACGCGCTCGCCGCCGTCGCCAAAGGGACGGACGTCTATCTTTTCTTGACCGGTATGATGCTGCTGGCGGAGGTGTCCCGGAGGGAAGGACTGTTCGACTGGCTTGCCGCACGAGCGGCGGTGGCGGCCAAGGGTTCACCGGGACGGCTCTTCGGCTTGGTTTACATCGTGGGGATCGTGGTCACAGCGTTTCTCTCGAACGATGCCACGGCCGTTGTCTTGACGCCTGCGGTTTATGCCGCGGCCAAGGCCGCCAAAGCCAAGCCGCTTCCTTATCTTGTCGCCTGCGCGCTCATCGCAAACGCCGCAAGTTTTGTGCTTCCGATCTCGAACCCCGCCAATCTCGTGCTTTACGGCAATCACATGCCGCCCTTGTGGCCCTGGCTGAAGCAGTTCGCATTGCCGTCGGTGCTGTCAATTGCTGCGACCTATGCCGTCCTGCGTGCCCTCTATCGCCGCGACCTCAAAGGCGAGATCGCGGAAAAAGTCGCCGTTCCCGACCTTCCTGATGGTGGCCGCTATGCGGCCTACGGCATCGGGGCCACCGCGATTGCTCTTCTCGTAGCCTCGGCCCTCGACACCCAGCTTGGAGCGCCGACTTTTGCAGCCGGAGCCGCGACGGCGCTCTTTGTGCTGTACGAGAAACGCGAAGCGCCCTGGCCGCTTCTGCGCGGCGTATCTTGGGCCGTACTTCCCCTGGTCGCGGGCCTCTTCGTCCTTGTTCAGGGCCTGAACAACACGGGCGTTGTCGCCCACCTGACAGAGCTTCTGAGATGGGGCGTGTTACAATCAGTGACCGCCACCTCCTGGATTTCCGGCATTGGGCTCGCCTTCGCAACAAATCTCATGAACAACCTTCCGGCGGGCCTGATCGCGGAGTCCGCGGTGGGTCCTGCGCATCCTCCGTCGGTGGTCACGGGCGCGCTGCTGATCGGCGTGGATCTCGGCCCGAACCTCTCTGTCACCGGCTCGCTCGCTACCATTCTCTGGCTCGTCGCCCTGAAGCGCGAAGGCGAAACCTGCACGGCGCTTGAGTTTCTGAAAATTGGCGCCATCGCGATGCCTCCGGCGCTGCTGCTCGCTCTCGGCGCGTTGATTCTCACAAGCGGATTGTAAGAGGTTGGAGGTGCCACCGAGCGCAAAGGGACGGAAAATACCCAGACTGGACAGTCTCACGAGACGGGGCTGGCGGCAGGGCGCGCCAGCTGTCCCACGGGACGCTAAGCTGATCCAAAAAACAGCATGCTAGCCAAGAAATGGCTCCCCGGGCCGGACTCGAACCAGCGACCCAGCGGTTAACAGCCGCTTGCTCTACCGACTGAGCTACCGGGGAACTGCGGATGACGAGCACCCGCAATGCGCTTTCATACCACATGCGGGATTTGGCACAAGCCCATTTTGCGTATTTCCAAGGTCCTTTGCAGGCCGCAAATGCGGAAATCGGCCTCGTTTGCTTCCGCGATTGCTCAGAAACCCAAAATCCCTTGCGCAACGAGGCTCGCGGGCCTATGGACCCCAACAACATTGGAACGCGCCATGGTTTCACTGCAATATAAAGGCCGCATTCACAAATCCAAGTTCACGATGCGCAGCCTGCGCTACATCCTTTCGGACCAGGCTGCGCGCCTTTTCCCCGCCTTACAGCGGCGCTGGCTCCTGCCTCTCGAATTGCGTCCCATTGCGGAGGCGGCATGCGGCGACTGCCCGCTTCCCTCGGCGCGCGTCCATGCTGCGCTGCCCGAACTCTATGCCGCCCTTGACATCTTCGCCCCAGAGCCGCTCCAACTGACAGACCACGTCTATTCCCTGGAAGACGTGCTGGTCACCGGCTGGGCCGGGGCGATGATCAAGGATGGCCTCTTGCTGACGGTTCGCCCGCAGCACAACTGGGTGGCGGCGCTTCGCGCCCGTCCGCACCAGGTCCGAACGCTGCCGAGCGACCGGACATATTTCAACCTGATGGCGGCAACTCCGGCCAAGGGGCACATCTTCCATTGGCTATTCAATGCGATGGTTCCGCTGCTGGCCTACCTGGAAAGCGGAAAGTGCGATACCGGCCTGGGATTGATCGTCAATGCTGCTGAAAGTGAAATCCAAAAACGCAGCATCGACTATCTCAAGGAGCGTTACGGGATCAGCGCGGTCGCGCCCGTGGCGCAGAATGAAGCCGTGCTTGTTCCACACCTCAAGGCCGTGATTCCCGTTCCCCATATTCCAAGGGCTCTGCAATCGCCTTTGGGGGTTGGCCGGGTGCACGACCTGGGGTGCTTCATCGCCAAGATGTGAGCGAAGACGGCGCAAAGCGCATCTATGTGAGCAGGCATGATGCCCGGCTGAGGCGCGTGCTGAATGAGAAAAGCTTCATGCCCAAGCTCGAATTGCTGAGGCTTCCAGTGCGCCTGTTTGTGAGTTGCCGATCGCCCGCCAGATTGCACTTTTTCGCCAAGCCGAGATCGTCGTTGCGCCGCACGGGGCCGGGGTAGCCCATATCGCCTGGTGCAAACCGGGCACGAAAATTATCGAGTTCTTCCCGAGCCCCGATGGTCCGCGCGGCCTCGTCCGGAACGCCACTTACGATTATTGGCTTCTCTCGCAGCTTTTGGGCCTCGATTATACTTGCCGCCTCGCAGGGCCGGTCGAAACCCGCAATGATGGCTTCAGCATTGATGCGGACACGTTGAAGAGAAGCATTGAAGAGGCCGCGATCCGTTCGAAGGCTGGAGACCGCACCGATTTGATCCGTTTCATCCGTTCCGATGAGGATCTCGCCTGGCATATCGGCAGCCTGACGCAGGCGCATCCGAGGTTCGAGCCCCTGCGCGAAGCGGCGGGGGCCGTGTCTGCCTGCTGGCTCGACCGCGGTTTCAGAGGGCTCGTCTTTGTGGTGACCGGCCAGCAGATTCTCAGCGGCAGCCGGAAGGGCGATAAACGGCCGGCTCGAAGCGGCGCTCGGGGGACATCACAGCCGAAACGGTTGCGGCGGCAAGCGACGACGCGCTGCGCGCCGCCGGGTTTTCCGGTGCGAAAAACCCACTCTGCGCGCGCTTCAAGAGGCGGCGAGGGCGGGCTACCTCGATCTCGATGCGCTTGAGGAGGAAGAGCGCGGAGGACGCGATCCTTTTCGCTGTGCGCCATCAAGGGGATTGGCCCGTGGACCGCGGAGGTTTACCTGCTCTTCGCCGCAGGTTTACCCCGACATTTTCCCCGCGGCCGACGTAGCGCTGGCAAGAGTTGTGCTCCGGCTCGCCTTTGCCCTCGACGCACGCCCGGCGACGCGGGACCTGCGGGAGATGTCCGAATGCGTGGTCGCCATGGCGAAGCGCGGCGGCGCGGCTTTTGTGGGCCTACTTACCGCGGTGAGGAAGGGGGGCAAAACCGTCACTCCAGTTTGACCGGAGGCCTCCAACAGATCACTTCCAAGTTCTGCTTGAGGGACCTATCTGTAGCGTTTACCCACCGGGAACAGCAATGCAACCGACCTCGCTGAATTTCAAAGAGAACGCATCGCGCGCACTCAAGGACCCGCAGCTTCAGCGTGCTCTGAGCAACGTCAAGACGGGGTTCATCGCCAAGCGCGCCGAAGCCCGCGCCGCGCTGCCCGAATTCGACGAACTGCGCACCGTCGCGACCGGCATCAAGAACCACGTGCTCGATCACCTCGACATCTTCCTCGAAGACTATGAGCGCAAGGTGATTGCATCGGGGGGACATGTCCATTGGGCGCGCGATGCTGCCGAGGCGCGTCAGATCATTCTCAAGCTTTGCCGCGACGCAGGCGCAAAATCCGTCACCAAGGGCAAGTCCATGGTCTCGGAGGAGATCGGGCTCAACGCCGCCTTGGAGGCGGAAGGCATCGAGACCGTCGAAACAGACCTTGGCGAATACATCATCCAAATCCGGCATGAGTTGCCGAGCCACATCATTGCGCCAGCCGTTCATCTGAACCGGGATCAGATCGAGCAAGACTTTCGCACCCTTCATAAGGCTCTGCCGGCGGAACGTGATCTGGCCCAAGCTTCGGATTCTTGTCGGCGAAGCGCGCATCATGCTTCGGGAGAAGTTTCTCGGTGCCGACGTCGGTATCACAGGCGCGAACTTCCTCATCGCCGAAACCGGAAGCTCCGTCATCGTGACAAATGAGGGGAACGGCGATCTCACCCAGCTTTTGCCGCGCGTGCATATCGTCATCGCGAGCATCGAGAAGATCGTCCCCACGCTCGAAGACGCGTCCACGATCTTGCGCCTGCTCGCCCGTTCCGCGACCGGACAGGAGATCACGAGTTACACCACCTTCTCCACCGGCCCGCGCCAAGAGCGCGATCCGGATGGCCCGCAAGCCTATCACGTGGTGCTCCTGGATAATGGCCGGTCGGAGATGCTTGGAACCGAGTTTCATGACATGCTGCGTTGCATCCGTTGCGGCGCCTGCCTCAACCACTGCCCCGTCTACGCGGCAGTCGGCGGCCATGCTTATGGGTGGGTGTACCCCGGCCCAATGGGCGCTGTTCTGACACCGCAACTCATCGGCATCCATGAGAGCGCGCACCTGCCCAACGCTTCGAGTTTTTGCGGGCGCTGTCAGGCGGTCTGCCCGATGAACATTCCGCTGCCGAAAATGATGCGGCATTGGCGCGAGCGTGACTTTGCGCAGCAGTCCGCAACTTCGACACCGAAACTGGCCTTGCGCGCTTGGGCCTTCGTGACGAAACGGCCAGCGCTCTATCGCGTGTTTGCCGATTTGCAGGGCCGCGCTCTTTCGCTTGTTGCTGGAAGGAAGCGCCGCTTCTCCAATCTTCTCTTTGCTCGCGGGTGGACAGAGCATCGAGATTTGCCCGCGCCCGCGCCCAAAACCTTTCTGTCGCAGTGGCAAGAGCGCGAACGGAAACGGTTGCGTCATGGCTGACCCTAAGGATGCGCGGGAAACTGTCCTGGCTCGCGTTCGAGCGAAGCTTGGCGTGCGAGGCGACGAACCCGGCCGGCGCGGCCTGGTGCACTCCCGGCTTCGCACCCATCCGGCAAACCTGATCCCTGAGCGCGCGCAAAGACCGAAAGCAGAACTCCCGCGGCTTCTTCAGACCATGCTGGAGAAGAACGGAGCGAAGACGATCCGCGTTCGCACTTTGAAAGGCATACCTGAAGCCGTCGCATCGGCCCTTCGCGACCACAATCTGCCGTCTCGAGTTCCGGATCGGGGAAGACGCCATTTTTGAGAGCCTTCGTGCCGAACCGGGCGTCATCGAGGTTCTGTCGGGTCCTGCTCAGGCAACAGATACCGTTGCGCTGAGCCATGCGTTCGCTGGCGCGGCCGAGACCGGGACGCTCTTTCTCAGTTCCGGTCCCAATAATCCGTCGACACTGAACTTCCTGCCGGAAAATCATTTCGTCGTCGTGTTGGCCAGCGATATCGTCGGCTCATACGAAGAATGCTGGGCCAAGCTTCGCTCAGCCTGTGACGGAGCGCCCATGCCGCGCACCGTTAATCTGATCAGCGGCCCGTCACGCACCGCCGACATCGAGCAAACGATCGTCATGGGCGCGCATGGACCAAAGAACCTTGTGGTTTTTATTGCCGGATCTTGAAATATTAGCCCTCGACAGGCAGCTTAAGCGATCAACTTTTTTGCCCTTAACAGGCTGCTGAAAAGGCGTGAAATCTTGGCTTCATCCTTCGACAAGCTCAGGATGAGGCTTCGACAGGCTCAGGATGAGGCTTCGACAAGCTCAGGATGAGGTCTTCGACGGGCTCAGGATGAGGCTTCGGCAGGCTCGGGAGAGGCTTCGACAGGCTCAGGATGATCGGGAGCTCCCGTGCCTCGAATTAAACTGCCACCGTCCGTTGGGAGTTCCCGGCAAGGCATCATCCTGTGAGGATTTACGAGAGGTTAAAATTGGGTTTGTTTGGCAAAAACGCATATAAGTAAAAATATAAGTACTTTTTGCTCGCCCGCGACGACGGCCATGGGCAGAGGCGTCGTCACTTACGGCAAATCGTTAAGCGCTGAACCCGTCGCGCTTCAGCCGAACAACAGCAAGATCGAGGGCGGACAGGAATTTCGCCCGGTCGCGCGGCTGGAAAGGCTTCGGGCCGCCGGTGATCTGCCCCGCCGACCGCAGATCCGTCATCAAGTCGCGGGTCGCGAGCGCCATGCCTATGGAGGCCTCGGTAAGAGCGCGGCCCGTGGCGCGATGACATCCGCTCCTGACTTTATGCAGCGATGCGCGAGAGGCACATCGGCGGTGATGATGATGGCGCCGCGTGAAACCCTCTCCGCGATCCAATCATCGGCAGCATCGGGATTGCTGCCGACGACAACGCGTTCGATCAATGGCGTTCTCGGAACCGCGATGGCGCTATTGGAGACGACGTAGACCTTGAGCGAATACCGCTCGGCCACGCGATAGATTTCTGCCTTTACGGGGCAAGCATCGGCATCGATGTAGATAGTGATCGCCTTGGCAGGCTCGGACAATTCCGCACTCCCATATCAGACTAGGTCATAGATACTACAGTCAGCAATGGGGGACACTGCTGGGCGCCGCGAAGTCAACCAATGCTCTTCCAGAGGACCGAACTTCTTGGGCCATGCTGGAGGCCTTGGCACGGTATCTAATGACCGCGCTGCAATTCGCCCGTAAGGGCGAGCGTCGATTGAAACCCGGCGCGTTAGATGGCGAGTTTCAGAAGCTCGGCGGCGATCTGCTCGCATGCCTGATCATCGGTGTCTTGATGGAGTTTATTCTTCTGGATCAAGCCTAACTGATATTTCAAATTGTCATGAGAGTACTTTTGGCGGACCAAGACATGAATTCTGCCAGCGTATTCTTGAAGCTTTGCACGACTTAAATCGCTTGGTATTTGCCAATGCTGGCGCAAGACGGCTTCAATTTTATCAATATCAAGGGCCATGGTTTACTCCGATCGTTAGAATGGATCATATCACAGAAAAAGCACAGATCATTGGAGGAAGCGCTTCTTATGCTTCTTCCTCCTCGTAAAAACGTTTGCTTCTATATGCTTGTATGTCGTGGCTGACCTGCATCCGACTCTTATTGAATATGAAAGCGATCATGTCCAGAAAACCCAACATGTAAGCATCAGATCTATGTGGAATTTTGTCGTCGTACTCTTTGACGCACTCTTCGTATGTTTTCATTCGGCCTGCTTTTATTTTTACATCTCGATTATTGCACGAATTTACGGAGATGCGCGCCGGTGCCGTTGGGAAAAGGATTTCCTCGACATGAAGGGCTGGTGCTGGGGGCAACAAAATGAGATGTAATCCCTCATTACGGCCCAATTTAGCACGGACTTGGATGAGAATGATCGCCGGGTCTGCAATTGTTGCCGTGGACGGTTTTGCACCGGGGCGGCCAAGTGGTTGCCGATCCCAACGGTCCCCTGCTAATCAAGGCGCGCACACATGGCAGATGAAAACCGCTTGCCCCGCTTTGCCATTCTCATCGATGCCGACAACACGTCGCCGCGCATCGCCGCTGGCCTTTTCGAGGAAGTCGCCAAATTCGGAGAGGCGAGCGTGCGGCGGATCTATGGAGACTT
>CAVRSS010000087.1:0-66124 GCA_963723755.1 uncultured Alphaproteobacteria bacterium
TTATCGCAGACAAACTATCGCCCGCCGCCGCCGCCATCTTCAAGAATCGCGGCATCGAGACCGACACGAAGATCGGCCTCGACAAGGATCAGCTTGCCGACATCATCAGCCAGTATGACGGCCTCGCCGTCCGGTCAGCGGCCAAGGTTACAGAGAAGGTGCTCGCCAAGGCGGCGGCTCTCAAGGTCATCGGCCGCGCAGGCATCGGCGTCGACAATATCGACGTTCCCGTCGCGACAAGCCGCGGCATCATCGTGATGAACACGCCCTTCGGCAATTCCATCACGACCGCGGAGCACACCATCTCGATGATGATGGCGCTCGCCCGGCAAATCTCCGAGGCCGACCGTTCCACGCAGGCCGGCAAGTGGGAGAAGTCGCGCTTCATGGGCGTCGAGGTGACCTCCAAGACGCTCGGCGTCATCGGCTGCGGCAATATCGGTTCCATCGTCGCCGACCGCGCGCATGGCCTCAAAATGAAGGTCATCGCCTATGACCCCTTCCTCACCGACGAACGCGCGATACAACTGGGTGTGGAGCGCGTCAGCCTCGAGGAACTTTTCCGCCGCTCGGATTTCATCACGCTGCACACGCCGATGACCGAAAAGACCAAGCACATCATCAACGCGCAATCGATTGCGTCCATGAAGAAGGGCGTGCGCATCATCAACTGCGCGCGCGGTGGGCTGATCGTTGAAGAAGCGCTCGCGGAAGCCATCAAGGTTGGGCACGTTGCCGGCGCGGCCATTGACGTGTTCGAGGTCGAGCCCGCGAAGGAAAATCCGCTTTTCGGCCTGCCGAACGTGATCTGCACGCCGCACCTTGGAGCAAGCACGAGCGAGGCGCAGGAGAACGTCGCCCTGCAGATCGCGGAGCAGATGGCCGATTTCCTTCTTCAGGGCGCCATCTCGAACGCCGTGAACTTCCCGTCGATCACCGCCGAAGAAGCGCCAAGGCTGCGCCCCTTCGTGAAGCTCGCCGAGCTACTCGGCTCCTTCGCTGGGCAGCTTACGGAGACCGCTCCAAGCCTGATCCGCCTCGAATATGCCGGCGATGTCGCGGAGATGAACACCCGCGCGCTCAGCTCGGCTGCGATTTCCGGGGTGCTGCGGCCCTTCCTGCACGTCAACATGGTCTCCGGCCCTGCCGTCGCGAAGGAGCGGGGCATCAAGGTCGAGGAGGTTCGCCGCGGCCAGGAAGGCGCTTACGAGAGCTACATGCGCGTTTCGGTGAAAACCGAGAGGCAGGAGCGCGCTGTCGCGGGCACGGTATTCTCCGACGGGAAGCCGCGTATCATCCAGATCAACAAAATGCCGGTCGACGCGGAGTTTGCGCCGAACCTGCTTTACACGGAAAATGACGACAAACCCGGCCATATCGGCGCGCTTGGTACGCTCCTTGGCAGTGAAGGCGTGAACATCGCCACCTTCAACCTGGGGCGGGACGAGCCAGGCGGCAAGGCCATAGCGCTGGTCAGCGTCGATGAGCCGGTTCGGGAGACAACGCTTGCGAAGGTGCTTGCGCTTCCGCATGTCGTTCGTGCAGCGCGGCTGAGCTTTTAAGCGCCTGTGTCATCCCGGAAACGCCAAACGACGTTTTCCGGGATCATGAATCCGCGCCGCGTTTGAAATGATCCCGGATAGCGGCGGGCCGCTTCCGGGAGGACGGCTTAGAGCGCTTTCAGGTATGCGGTTTTCCGCCCGGAAAGCGCGCCAAATAAGAAGTTAGGGCGCATTTGGCGACTCGAAGATTGCCGAATGTGCTCTAGGGCCTATCCGCTTTTGATGGACTAAAAGCGCGCTCTAGGTTTTTGTTTTGTCGTGCGCCTTATCGGAAAACCGCTTCGCACTTTTCCGGACGCACTCTAAATAGCGGACATGAGCGCAAATCCGGTTCTCATAGAGGTGACGCGGGGCGCGGCAGTGGAGAGCCGCCACCGCGGCGCCTTTGTGGTGGTCGATGCATCCGGGAAAATCGTGCACAGCGCGGGCGACCCGCACATGCCGATCTACCCCCGCTCGGCTGTGAAGCCGCTCCAGGCCATTCCGTTGATCGAAACCGGGGCCGCTGACCGGTTCGGCCTTACCGATAAGGAACTGGCGCTTGCCTGCGCCTCGCATAAAGGCGAGCCCGAGCATGTCACAGCCGTCGAGAACTGGCTCGCGCGCATCGGCCTCGGTCCGGCAGTGCTCGAATGCGGCATCCAAGCGCCGCGAACATACGACGCCGCAAAAAGGGCGATCCTCGCGCGCGCTCCGCTCAACGCCGCCTATCACAACTGCTCCGGCAAGCACACAGGATTTCTCACGGCCTGCGTGGCCTGTGGCGACAATCCGGCCGGCTATATCGAGCCTGGTCACCCGGCGCAAAGGCGGGTAAGGCAAGCGCTCGGTGAGATGACCGGCTGCGATCTGAGCGCCGTTGCGATTGGCCGTGATGGATGCGGCGTTCCCACCTACTGCATGCCCTTGCATGGCCTCGCGACAGGCATGGCGCGGCTTGCCGACCCATCAAAACTGCCGGAAGCGAGAGCAGACGCTGCGATGCGGCTTCTGAATGCCATGGCCGCGGAACCGTTCTATGTCAACGGCAGCGGCGGATTCACCACGGAGGTCATGACGGCTGTTCCCTCGGTTCGTGTGAAGGGGGGCGCCGAGGGCGTCTATGCCGCCGCTTTGCCGGAACTGGGTCTTGGGATCGCGCTGAAAATCGACGATGGCGCTGCGCGCGCCGCGGAGTGCCTGACCGCCCACATCCTTCGCGGGCTTCAATGCTTCGGCGCGGCTGAGGAACAGCTGTTACAAAGCTTTCTCAACCCGGTCATTATAACCGATGCGGGCCGCGAAGCAGGAACGATCCGCCCCGCCGCTGCGCTTGCCTTCCCGGTCCTGCCTTGAAAAAAGCGTCTACGAATTACTCGGCGGCGCGAAGCGGGGTGTGTTCGCTTCCCTTCGCGCTACCCTGGCCGAAGCGCTTCTCGATATAGTCCTGCACCATGGCCATGAAGTCCTGCGCCAGCGTCGGGCCGCGCAGCGTGGCGACCTTCTGGCCGTCGATGAACACCGGCGCGGCGGGCGACTCGCCCGTGCCCGGCAGCGAAATGCCGATATCGGCCTGCTTCGACTCGCCCGGCCCGTTCACGATGCAGCCCATCACGGCCACATGCAGCGTCTCGACGCCGGGATAAGTTTTGCGCCACTCCGCCATGTTCGTCACGAGATGCTTCTGGATGTCCTGCGCCATCTCCTGGAACAGCGTGGACGTGGTGCGCCCGCAACCGGGACACGCCGCGACGATCGGCACGAAGGTGCGGAAGCCCATGGTTTGCAGGATTTGCTGCGCGACCTCGACTTCCTTGGTGCGCGCGCCGCCCGGCGCCGGCGTGAGCGAAACGCGGATCGTATCGCCGATGCCCTTCTGAAGCAGGATTCCCATGGCCGCCGACGACGCCACGATGCCCTTCGACCCCATCCCGGCCTCGGTCAGCCCGAGATGCAGCGCGTAATTGCAGCGCGACGCGAGCATGGCATAGATGCTGATGAGATCCTGCACGGCGCTGGCCTTGGCCGACAGGATGATCTTGTCCGCGCTCATGCCTGGCTCTGCGCAAGCTCCGCGCTGGCGGTGGCGGAATGCACGATGGCCTCGTGCAGCACCTCGCGCGCCTCTCTCGGCTTCGCGCTCTTCTGGTTGTCGTCCATCATGCGGGCGAGCAATTCCTGATCGAGGCTGCCCCAGTTCACGCCGATGCGCACGGGCTTGTCGTGCTTCAGCGCGATCTCGATGATGTCGGAGAATTGCTTGTCGCGCTTGTCGCGGAAGCCGACATTGCCGGGGTTGATGCGGTATTTCGCGAGCGCCTCGGCGCAGTCCGGATACGCCGCCAGCAGCTTGTGGCCGATATAGTGGAAATCGCCGACGAGCGGCACATCCACGCCCATCGCGAGAAGCCTGTCGCGGATATGCGGCACGGCCGCCGCCGCCTCTTCGCGGTCCACGGTGACGCGCACCAGCTCCGAGCCCGCCTGCGCGAGCGCGGCAACCTGCTTCACGGTCGCGTCCACATCCGCGGTGTCGGTGTTCGTCATCGACTGCACAACGATGGGCGCGCCCCCGCCGACGGTCACGCCGCCAACCTTCACCGGAATGGTGATGTGCCTCGCCTCGCGCATGTCGGTCATGGATGCTCTCCAGGGATCGCCGGATCTTTTGCTGTCTACATAGAGAAAAACGGGAGCGCGCGCTAGCGTTCGAATTGGCGCGGGGGGCGGCTAATTTTGGGATTTGCGGCAAGGGTTAAGGAGGGGCGCTATTCGTCATTCCGCGCGCGGCGCGAAGCGACGCGTTGCAGCCGCGGGATCATTAATGCGGCGTTCATAACGACCCGTGCCAGCGCAGCGACAATTCATGCCGCAACACATGACGCGACTTGATCTATTCATAGCTGCCTTCCCGGCTCGGCTGCACAAAGCGACAAGATTTCTGGCGCTCCATACACCAAAGCGCTAACGCTGGTCGGCGTGAGTGGTCTGATTCTTGCCCTGCTTGTCGGGCACGATAGAAGGGATTTGGAATGTTACTCAAGCTTCCATCGCGGGATATCCAACCCCGCCAAGAGATCATTATACCGGGGGCTTGGTGCGGGGAGGCGATGGACGTCACCTTGGACGGCGACCGCCGAGGTCGGCTAGAAGCAACTATGCAGGTCGATCCCAATACCTGGCACCTGCGCTGGCAGTGTCCAAATTCCCAGTTACACGGACGCACTTTTGAGCTCGCAAAAATGATTTCCGATATTCATCCGCCAAGTCGGCAAGCCAACTCTTGGAAATGCCGACTCATGCTGGTTGATGATGGGGAGGCGGCACAAATGGCGAAGCGCGTGATTTGATCTGATGCGCCTAAAAACCAGTTGTGTATGCCCCTGCATACCAGAATGCCCCGATAAATTAATTTAGTGAATAACCCTTAACGATGCGAATTCGCCCCGCTCACGGTGCGCATTGAGCAGACGGCAAAGCTGTTCGTATTGTTGTGGACGCAACACACACGCCAGTGGCTTCAGCGCCGGACGTGCTGTTACATCGTGTGAAGTGGAAACTTAAAATCAGAAGCGCGCGGTCAGGCGCGCGTGGACGCCGTAACTCGCGTCATCATAGGGATTTTTAATACCAGCTGTGAGTTTTCGGTATGGAAGAAGTACCTCTCAAAGAACTAGTGCAAATGGTGGAAACATGCCTAAAAACGCCCGTCGGAAAAAACTGGCTTACAACATCTCACAGTCACCTTTTAGAAGCTTATGTCAGAGGGAAGTTCAATAGTGACAGAGCGCTTGAGGTTTATACAATCGCTATAGAGCGTTCTATTATGTCATCTATCGAAGGCTCACCCGGTTATATAGCCACGAAGGTACTTAGAGAAGATGGAATTATCCATGAGATGGCTATCGAGTTGGTAGAACAATTCAAGCAAACCACAGGTGCATGCGACCAAAGACCAACTAGAACGGGAATTTGGGCTAGGATCGTTGGCAAGTGAACCTTTCGCCTCTCAAGTTTCTCCGCAGCGCCATTTGCCTTTGCACCAAGGGTTAAGGAGCGGCGCAGGCGTATTTTCAAAGTCGGCGGTATCGCGAGTGACGAGCGTTAGCTCGAATGCGGTCGTGGTCGCGGTCGCGGCGATAAAGCCATCGAGTTGCAAGACGGGATTACGACAGGTCCGTTTGCAAAAGCTGAATAGTTTTAAGCTACAGCTTTACGCATTCTTTGCGATGGGGTGCGGCATGAGGCGGCATGAAACGATTGCGCTGTTTTCCCAGGGCCGGGACGCGTGGAACGCTTGGGCGCACAAAAAACTCGCTGAATTAAGGGCACTACAAGAAAGTGGCCTTTGGACTTTGGAGGGCGGCGATTTAGAGCCGACAAACGAAGAAGCGCGCGCATGGATAGAAGCCGTGGAGGTGGACTTCTCCAGCTGCCAATTTCTTGTGAAGGGAAGTGAAAAAGCAGAGGAAGTTACAGATTGGGTCGAGATCGTAGGAAAAAAGGTGGATTTGAGCGGCTTTATTTTCCCCGGTGCAGCGTCGTTTGAAGGAGCGATTTTTTCTGGCGAAACCCGATTTGTCGGCGCAAGCTTTCGAAACTATGTATCTTTCAAAAATGCTAAATTCGCCCAAGAAGCCATTTTTACGCGCGCCGTTTTTTCGGGCGGCGCATCTTTCCTCGCTACCTTCTCGGGTGACACTTGGTTCAACGAGGCTAAGTTTTCGGCGGAAACCTTGTTTGGGCCGCCAGTGTGGATACTTGGTGTGCACAGCGCAGCCTTTTCAGGCTACGCGTGGTTCTCCCGCGCTGATTTCTCGGGCGACGCACTTTTTGGAGGAGTTGTTTTTGGAAAAGAGGTATATTTTTCTAGCGGTATCTTCTCTGGCGACGCTCGATTCGATCGCGCTGTTTTCTCGGGCGAGGCTTATTTCAACGACGCTAACTTCACAAAGAGCACATCTTTTCGCGGCGCAAAATTCGGGACGAAAAGGGCGACGGACGCGAACTTCACCGCAATCAAAGTAGAGCGTGCGTTCGACCTGACAGGTGCGTACTTCTCCAAAGTGCCAAACTTCTGCCAAGCTGACTTCAAGCAAGCGCCGGATCTCGACCGCGTATATTTCCCGCCCGCCGATATCGAGCCTCTCGCAATTGGTGACGAGAACCTCATTCCAAAATATCGAGCCTTGCGGCGTATGGCGATCCAAGGCGCTGATTATGAGCGCGAGCAGCGGGCATTCAGAGGCGAACTTCGATCCCGGCGCAGGGTCGAAGACAAACGGCGGCATCCCAGCCTATGGCTTGGCATCCTGTACGATCTCGCCTCGGATTGCGGTCGCTCCGTCGGACGGCCCTTCGCTCTTTGGCTGACGAGCATTTTTGTGTTTGCAGTTCTTTATATTCCATCTAGCAAACATGGATGGGACGCTTGCTTATCGGGTGACGACTCGCTGTTCTGGAATTCGTTTTACATCTCCGGCCGCAATGCGTGGGTAATTTCGACCGCCGGGAAAAGCGAAAGCACCGTTCAAGCTTATCAATGCCTTTTTGGCGCAAAGGCGCCACCGCTCGGCATGAGCATCATCGAGACTTTTTTGCAGGCGCCGCTAAGTGCGGTGCTGATTTTCCTGTTCCTGCTCGCGGTGAAGAACAGGTTCAAGATCAAGTAGCTCCCTCAACCGTCATCGCGAAAGCGCCTTCGCGCTTATCTGCGATCCTTAAACCGCTCCACCAATTGCATCCACGACCCCGCAAACAAAAAGGACCCCGGAGCGTCTCGCAGCTCCGCGGCCCCTTTTATATGTCACCTGCCCTTTGATTAAACGATGTACGGCACCAGCGGAGTAAGTGTGATAGCGATAGCTAATGCGATCGCCGTCCATTCCATGATGCCGAGGTTGCGTGCCATTGCCATTTGAAGCCTCCTTCGTCCGCTATTCCTGACACCCAAGCTAGGATATTTGTCGATCACGGAAAACTAAGAAAGACGTGAGCTGAGCCACACCCCCGAACGCAAAATCGTGAAGCGAGGGCTTATCGGCAGGGCATCCACGCTCTTCATAAATCGAAACTTATTGCCCAGCCGACGTGTTCAGCAGATCCGACAACAACTTTGGAGGTTACTTATGAAAGCTGTCCTCGCCACGATCCTGGGCGCAACATGCGGGCTGACTTTGATGGCATCCACCGCATCTGCTGAAATCGCTTGCAATCGCGAAGGCGATTGCTGGCATGTCAGGGACACCCATCATTTCCAGCCTGAACACGGGGTCGTCATTCATCCCAACTCTTGGAGATGGGCCGATCACGGGCACGACAGGTACCGCTGGCGCGAACATGAGGGCCGCGGCTCCTGGCGCGAAGGCCACTGGGTCGAAATCCACTAAAAACCCTGGTGACGCCTGGCCTCGAATGAAGTTCCGAACCGCAACGGTGCCGGATAAAGCGCGGGCGCTTTTCCGGCATGACGAGGAAGCGCAGAAGAAATCCGACCCACCTAAAATTACTTATATTACTAGTTATAGGCCATATTACAAAACGAACCCAATTTCAACCCATTGTAAACCAAAGGGTCCAGCGGCCCTCTTACCTGCCCCGCAAAGCGAGCGCGGGCGCGGCCACGAAGAAGAACAGCGCCGCGAGCGCCAGCACGATGGAAGGCCCCGCCGCCGTGTCGAACCGCAGCGACAGATACAGCCCGCCCAACACCGCCGCCGCCGCCGCCAAGCCCCGCCAGCGCCGCCATCTGCTCCGGCGTTTTCGCAAACGGCCGCGCTACCGCCGTCGGGAAGATCATGAGCGAGGTGATGAGCAGGATGCCGACCACCTTCATGGCGAGCGCCACCGTCACCGCGATGAGGAGGATGAACGCCGTCTCGGTGCGGCGCACGGGCACGCCCTCGGCGGCGGCGAGTTCCTTGTTCACGGTCACGGCCAGGAGCGGCCGCCAGAGCCAGAACAGCGCCGCCAGCACCGCCGCCGCGCCGCCCCAGATCCAGGCGATGTCGGCTTTCGAAACGGCGAGGATGTCGCCGAAGAGATAGCCCATCAGGTCGAGCCGCGCGCCGCCCGCGAAGCTTGCCGCAATGACGCCCGCCGCGAGCGACGCATGGGCGAGGATGCCGAGCAGCGTGTCTTGCGGGATCGCGCGCTGCGCCTGGAAGCCGGTGAGGAGCAGCGCCATGGCGATGGCGGTGGCGATCACGCCGAGCGTCAGGTCGATGCCGAGCAGAAAGCCGAGCGCCACGCCGAGCAGGCCGGAATAGGCGACGGTTTCGCCGAAATAGGCCATGCGCCGCCAGACCACGAAGCAGCCGAGCGGCGCGGCGAGGATGGCGGCGCCCACGCCCGCGACAGCGGCGCGCGTGAGGAAATCGTCAAGCATGAGGCCCCCTCACCCCAGCCCTCTCCCGCAAGGGGAGAGGGAGCAGGTCGCAACCGTTGCAGCAGGCGTCCCTTCTCCCACCACATCCGCTTACGGATGTGGACGCTCCAAAGCAGCAAGCTCGCCAAGGCGAGCTTGCGCGGGAGAAGGACAGGATGAGGGGTGTCGCCTCAGCCATGATGATGCCCGTCGCAGACGACATCGCCCGAAAGCGCGTGCGTGTGGTCGTGGTGGTGCTCGTAGATGCCGAGGCTCGCGGCGGCTTTCGGGCCGAACAGGCGCACATATTCGGGATGTCCCGCAACCGTGCCGGGCCTGCCCTCGCAGCAGACATGCCGGTTGAGGCAGACCACGCGGTCGCTTGCGCCAAGCACCACCTGCAGATCATGCGAGATAAGAAGGATGCCGCAGCCACGCTTGTCGCGGATCGCCGTGATCAAGTCATAAAGCTGCGCGGCCCCGGCGAAATCCACCGCCTGCGCCGGTTCATCGAGCACCAGCAATTGCGGATCGCGGGCGAGCGCGCGGGCCAGCAGCACACGCTGAAACTCGCCACCGGAGAGCTCGGACATCTGTGCGTCAATCAGGCGTTCCGCCCCCGTCTCAGCCAGGCAGGCCGCGGCGCGCTCGCGCGGGACCGCCTCGCTCAGCGACATGAAGCGCCGTACCGACAGCGGAATGATGGCATCGATCGGAAAGCGCTGCGGCACATAGCCGATCCGAAGCGCCGGCTTGCGCGCGATGTGGCCAGCCGAGACCGGCGCAAGCCCCAGAAGCGCGCGCGCCAGCGTCGTCTTCCCGGCCCCGTTCGGCCCGATGAGCGTCACGATTTCGCCAGCGTGGACGGCGATGCTGACGTTCTCGACCGCGGGCTTGCCCCGGAACGCCAGTGTGACGCCTGGGCCGCGACAAGAACCTCTCCGGCCGTTCTCGCCTGGGCTTCCTCGACGTCATCCGCCTTCGCCGCCATCAACATGCGCGTGTGCTCCCATCGTAACAGTCCGCGCAGACGCCGCGGACCTCGATCACAACGTGCCGGGCGCGAAAACCGCTCGTCTGGGTCGCCGTCCCGATGGCGCGAAAGGCATCCGGCGCATCGGCCTCGATGACGCGCTCGCAGCCTTCGCAGACCAGGGTGATTGTTTGTGGCGCGCTCGCATGCTCGGTCATACAGGCAAAAAAAGCGTTTCGGCTTTCGAGCCGGTGGACGAGCCCCGCGCTCTGGAACACATCCAGGATCCGATACACCGAGACAGGCGCGAGCCGCTTGCCTTCCTCGGCAAGGCTCCCGATCAGATCGTATGCGCTGACAGGCTTATGGCTCCGCGCAACATGGCGGAAGACCTGCTCCCGAAGCGCCGTCCACTTGATGCCAAGCTGGAGGAAACGCCTTCTGGCGCGTCCAAGCGCATCTTGCACGCAAACGCCGTGATCGTGGTCACGCGCGGGAAAGGAGGCGGCTTTCTGTCGGATCATGACAGCTATGTAATGTTATTACGTATCTTTGGCAATTCCTTGTGCCTTGGATAATTTCGGCCGCACTTCCGCCCCAATACCAGCTAGATGCCTACCCCAGGTTGTGCCGTTGGCGCTCCGCTTGCGGAATAACCTTACCGCAAAAAATCAGGAGTATTTTTTTATGGACATGTCTATAAGCAAGAGAGCAGGTGCGGTTCTCGCGGTCGCCGCTGGATTATGCGTTGCGGCATCGCTCCCGGCGGTCTCGCAAGGCTTCGGGTTCCGCTTCGAGGGCGACGAGCGCGGCAACGTCGAAGGCAAGCGCGCGAGCTGCGAAGTTTATGCGAAGGTTTCGCAGGTCCAGCTGGAAGCCAACCGCAAATTCAACTGCGGTTACAACGGCCCGCGTTGGGACCACGGCCTCGAGCAACATTTCCGCTGGTGCCGGCACGTCAGTCGCGACACGGTTGTCACGGAGATGCGGGAACGTTCCGGCGAGCTGCAACGCTGCTTCAACCACCTTGGCGACTTCGATGAAGAGAGCTTGGAACACCACCGCTAACAGCTTGAAACAGGCTGAGGCAGCATGACGCTGCCTCTTCTAATTCAATGCTGGGCCTCAGTACTTTCTCCTCGCGCGACCGCCGCTCCATCAACTGTCTTGAAAATTCAATAATTGTGATGCACATTTCTTTTGTCGAAGTGTTGATCCTGAAGCATAACCGGAGCAATACAGAAGAAGGGTTGTTACGCTGAGGCCACAAGCTCTCAATAATGAGTTCGCAGAACTCAAACCGCGCAGCGCAAAACGCGCCCCCGCGGCTTCCGCCTCCCTCTCCCACCTCATCATCGACGCGCTCGATGACGCCAAGGCTGACAACATTGTCAGCATCGACTTGGCGGGTAAGACTTCGCTCGCTGATATAATGGTTGTCGCATCCGGGCGCTCGCAACGCCATGTGAGTGCGATCGCCGAAAAACTCATCGAGAGGTTGAAAGAGGAAGGCGTTCGCGATACACGTGTCGAAGGGATGCCCCTCTGCGATTGGGTGCTTATCGACGCGGGCGACGTGATCATTCACGTCTTTCGCCCAGAGGCGCGCGAGTTCTACAATCTCGAAAAGATGTGGGGCTCGGACAGGCCGAAGCGGGAAGCCGCAGACTAGGTCAACCCGCCTTGATGAAGGGCGAAAAATTTGATCGATTCTAAAGCTCAAGCAGGATGCTGAAAGTGCCTGAAGACTTGGCTTCATCCTTCGACAAGCTCAGGATGAGGCTACGACAAGCTCGGGATGAGGCCTTCGGCAGGCTCACGACGAGGTCGAGCGTTTTCAAATGAGTTGAACCTCATGGTAAGCTCGTTGATCCTCATGGTGAGTTCATTGATCCTCATGGTGAGTTCGTTAATCCTCATGGTGAGTTTGTCGAACCATGGGCAACTCGTTACAGCAGCCTGACAGGCTAACAGGCTGCAAAAGCATGAGATCTTGGCTTGATCCTTCGACAGGCTCAGGATGAGGCTTCGACAAGGTCAGGATGAGGATGAGGCCTTCGATGGGCTCAGGATGAGGATCAGTGTTTCAATGAGATCCTCATGGTGAGCTTGTGTACATCCTCATGGTGAGCTTGTCGAACCATGGGCAACATCGTTACAGCAGCCTGCTTGTTTGCGTCTTGATGAAGACGGACTGATCTACTCGAACCGATCGACAGGACGGTCAGAATGAAGATATCTGTTCTGGCCGTTGGCCGATTGAAAAGCGGCGCCGAGCAAACGCAGTTCAATCGCTATTTTGATCTTTTCAATGCGGCTGCGCGCGGCCTGAAGATGCCGCCGATGACGGTTATCGAAATCGGCGAAGGCCGAAACGAGTCCGTTGCGGAACGCAAGGAAGCCGAGGCCCAGGAACTTCTCAAGAGGGTGGGCGGCTCGCGTCTTATCGTGCTCGACGAGGACGGCAAGGCGCTGACCTCCTATGAGTTTACCGCGATGGTCTCGCGGCTTCGGGACGAAGCGCTCGACGCCGCTTTCGCCATCGGCGGCCCGGACGGACACGGCGATGCGCTCAAGAAGGCTGCGCACCTCCAGCTTTCTCTCGGGCGCATGACGCTGCCCCACGGTCTCGTCCGCATTGTGCTTGCCGAGCAGCTCTACCGCGCCATGACCATCATTCAAGGTCACCCCTACCACCGCGCGTGAGGCCTCGGCCGCACCATGCGTTCGCCCTGATCTACAGCCCCAGGCTGAAGGAGATTTCAGCCCCATTCATGGTACGGGCCTCGCTCGTCTTCCGGACGCCCGGCAGGGCCGCGAACAACTTGAGATAATCCCGCGCCATGCGCTCGACCGTGAAGCGGTTTTCAAAAGTCGCCCGAACCGCGCCGCGATCGATCTCGGAAAGCCGCGATACCGCGCTCACCGCTTCCTCGACACTGTTCACCAAAAAGCCGCTGACGCCATTGTCGATGATTTCCGGCACCGAGCCTGAGCGGAAAGCAACAATCGGCGTCCCGCAGGCCATGGACTCGATCATGACAAGACCGAAGGGTTCGGGCCAATCGATAGGAAACAGAAGCCCCAGCGCATCGCCCAGAAAGCGCGCCTTCTGATGCTCGGCGATTTCGCCGATATACTCCACATTGGGATGAGCCCTGATCATCGGCTCAATCGTTTCGTCCCAATAAGCCTGATCATGCTTATCGACCTTTGCCGCGATCTTCAGCGGAAGCCCGGCGCGCGCCGCGATTTCGATTGCACGGTCGGGCCTTTTCTCAGGCGATATCCGTCCCAGAAACGCGAGATACCCCCCCTTCGGATGGGCCGAAAAGCGGAGGTGTTCCTTGGGAAGTCCATGATAAACGTTGCCGGCCCAGTTCACATTTTCCGGCAATGGCTCGCGTTGATTATACGAAATGGAAGAAACGGGACATTCGGGAACGTCGAATAGAAGGGGATCAATTCAGGGAGATCCAGGCGGCCGTGGAGTGTCGTAACGGTTTTATTCGCGAATTGATGAATGATCGGAAACTGCAGAATGTGAATATGAAAATGAAGCACATCAAACTCGTGGGCGCGCAGCCGCACCTGTTCGAGCATCATAATGTGATGGGGAAGGGGATCGACCACGTTGGGATCAAGCCTCAGGCCGACATCGGAGCAAGAAATCAGCTCCGCCCGCGTTTGTGAATCGCCGCTCGCAAATAGCGTGACGTCATGGCCTTGATTGACCAATTCCTCAGTTAAATAAGACACGATCCGTTCCGTCCCGCCGTAAAGCTTCGGCGGGCAGCTTTCGGCAAGGGGAGCAATCTGAGCGATTTTCATCGGCAACCTTCTTCCAAACTATTTACAAGAACTCATAGCGCTGGCCTTATCTTAAACAGCGCGCTTCAATGAAACACGTGAGCAAAGCAATAGGTCCAGCCGCGTTTGCGCTGAAAGCTTAAGCTCAGCCAGTTTTTTCAAAATTGAAGCGATACAACTATTAATGAAGCGCAACAAATCCGGAGTTATTATATTCTAGCTCAAGCGCGGCCTGTTATCCCGAAGGGTGGTTGCCATGTGAAAATTCATGTAGTATTGCCGGTTAAAGGTTGTTCTAGAGCGTCATAGAGACCATTAACTTCAAGTTTAGAATGGATCGCACCGATTTACTCAAGACGGCAGACTTCCTGAACGGCGGCGGCGAAATGGGCGCGCTTATGCGCAGCCATGACTGGGCGGCCACCCCGCTCGGCGTGCCCGGCAGCTGGCCGCAAAGCCTGAAAATAGTCATCCGTATCCTGCTCACGTCGCGCTATGCCATGTGGCTGGCCTGGGGAGACGACCTTACCTTCTTTTACAATGATGCTTACCGGCCAACGCTTGGCGTCAAGCAGGGCTGGGCGCTGGGCGCGTCGTCGCGGAAGGTGTGGGCAGAGATCTGGCCGGATATCGGCCCCCGGATCGACACCGTCCTCCAGACAGGGACCGCCACCTACGACGAGAACCTTCTGCTGTTTCTGGAGCGCAGCGGCTTTCCCGAGGAAACCTATCACACGTTTTCCTACAGTCCGCTCGCGGACGACGACGGACGCATCGCGGGCATATTTTGCGTCGTCACCGAAGGCACTGAGCGCGTCATTGGCGAACGGCGCCTGAAACTCTTACGCGATCTCGCATCTGAGCTTTCGCTTGCACGCACGGAAGAGGAAACCTTTGAAGCGTTCCGCCTTCAAGGCCGGGACATGAAGGATCTGCCGTTCACGCTCACCTATCTTTTTGACGGGGACCAAACGGATACGGCCCGGCTCGTCTGCGCGACGGGCAGCCTGGACCCGATCGAGCACGCTGGCATACCGCCCGCCTGGGACCGCTGGCCGGTCGCTCAAGCCCTGGCCGGTAGCGGTCCCGTCATGATCGAGCGCATCTCTCGCTTTTTTGATCGGCCGCTTCTCACCGGTTTGGCGCCGCAGGATGGGGTACTGACCGTGCTCGCAAAGCAGGGTCAGAAGCAGCCAGCCGGATTCATGATCGCGGCGATCAATCCGTTCCGCCGCTTTGCCCCTGCCTATGCCGGTTTTGTCGACCTGCTCGCCGGACAGATTGCGGCCAGCCTCGATAACGCCCGGGCTTATGCGGAGGAACGCCGCCGCGCGGAGGCCCTGGCTGAAATCGACCACGCAAAGACAGTCTTCTTCTCCAACGTCAGCCACGAGTTCCGGACCCCTCTGACGCTGATGCTGGGGCCTCTGGAGGATTTGCTCGGCAGCGCGAACGGCGGCCTGGCCCCAACCGAGCGCGGCCAGCTGAAGATCGTTCATCGCAACAGTCTGCGGCTTTTGAAGCTTGTGAATTCGCTCCTGGACTTTTCCCGCATCGAGTTCGGGCCGCGCGGTCGCAAATTTCCAGCCCGTCGACCTGGCGGCGCTCACGCGAGACCTCGCAAGCAATTTCCGCTCGGCTTGCGATCAGGCGGGCCTGCGCCTTGTCATCGACTGCCCTCCCCTTGCCCGCGAAGCCACCATCGACCGCGACATGTGGGAAAAGATCGTCCTCAATCTTCTGTCCAACGCCTTCAAATTCACCTTCGAGGGCGAGATCAGGGTCGGTCTTCGAAGAGAGGGTCAGGATGCATTGCTCACGGTGAGCGATACGGGCACCGGCATTGCAAAATCCGAAATCCCAAAGCTCTTTGAACGCTTCCATCGCATCGAAGGCGCGCGCGGACGCAGCCATGAAGGAAGCGGGATCGGGCTGGCCCTCGTCCTAGAGTTGGTCAAAATGCATGGGGGGCATATCGCGGTCGAGAGTGAAGAAGGAAAAGGCGCCGCCTTCACGATCTCAATTCCGCTCGGGAGCGCCCATCCGGCCCGCCTGCCCTTAGACGGAGCGACTGCCGCTTCGCCGACGGCTCGTTCAACGGCCTTCGTCGAGGAAGCGCTGCGCTGGCTGCCCAACCCTACGGATCGCGAGGATTTCGCCTCGGATACGGACCTCGCGGAGATACCGCCTGGTTCGAGCGAAACAAGGCGGGCGAAAATCCTCCTCGCCGACGACAACGCCGACATGCGCGCCTACGTGGCGCGCCTGCTGTCCGTGCGCCACGATGTCGAGGCCGTGGCCGACGGGCAAGCTGCCCTGGAGGCTGCGCTCGAACGGCGGCCGGATCTCATCCTGACGGACATCATGATGCCGCGCCTCGATGGCTTCGGCCTCATCAAGGCGATCAGGGACGATGAGAGCTTGCGCGACTTGCCCATTATTGTGCTCTCGGCCCGGGCGGGCGAGGAAGCAAGCATTGAAGGGCTGGCCGCCGGCGCCGATGACTACCTCATCAAGCCGTTCTCCGCGCGTGAGCTGCTGGCGCGCGTCGCGGCTGCGCTGACGCTTGCGCAGCTCCGAGGCGAGACGAATGACGTCATCCGCGAGACGAGCGAGCGCCTGCAAGCCGCGCTCGCGGCGTCCGGGACTGGCACCTTCCGCTGGACGTTCAGCGATAACGGGCTGATCTGGGACGACGAACTTTACAGACTTTTCGGCATCGAGGCTGGGCAGAGGCTTACTCTCGAAGAATTTATCGCGCTTGTGCACCCGGACGACCGCGCTGCCGTCCGCACGCGCTCCGAGCAATGCGTTTCGCAGGGCGCCGATTTCGAGATGGAGTATCGCGTCATCCTGCAGGATGGCGGCGAGCGCTGGCTCCTGGACAAAGGTGTGACCTTCAAGGACGCCGCGGGCCACCCTCAATACATGACCGGCGCCTGCGTCGACATCAGCGAGAGGAAGAGAGCCGAGCTTGCTCTGCGCCGTCTGAACGAGACGCTCGAGGAACGGGTCGCGGAGCGTACGGCCGAACTCGATGCCGCCCATAAACAAATTCTGAAGGAAATCAGGGAGCGCGAGGCGCTTTCGGATCAACTGCGGCAGGCGCAGAAGATGGAGGCCATTGGCAAGCTGACTGGCGGCGTCGCCCACGATTTCAACAATCTTCTGCAGGTCATCAGCGGCAACCTTCAGCTTCTGACGAGCGACTGCGCCGGAAATGAAAAGGCGGAACGGCGTATCCAGAACGCATTGACGGGGGTTTCACGCGGATCGAAGCTGGCATCGCAGCTCCTGGCTTTCGGACGGCGGCAACCTCTGGAGCCGAAAGTCGTCAATCTCGGCCGCTATTTGCGCGGGCTCGACGAGATGCTTCGCCGCGCGATCGGCGAGGAAATCGAGCTTGAGACGATCGCTGGCGGGGGCCTCTGGAACGCTTGCGTGGACGTGGCTCAGCTCGAAAATGCGATCCTCAACCTCGCCATCAATGCGCGCGACGCGATGAAGGGGTACGGCAAGCTCACCATCGAAGCGGGGAACGCGTCGCTCGACGATCACTATGCGGCCCGCCACCCGGACGTGACGGCGGGGCACTATGTGATGATCGCGGTCAGCGACACGGGATCGGGCATTGAGCCAGGCATTATCGATCACGTGTTCGAACCGTTCTTCACAACGAAGCCGGAAGGCCAAGGACCGGGCTTGGCCTCAGCATGGTCTACGGGTTCGTCAAGCAGTCGGGCGGCCACGCGAAAATCTATAGTGAGCCGGGCCAGGGGACGACCGTGCGCCTGTGTCTGCCGCGCACGCGCCAGGGGGAGGATATCGTGGTTCCGACAGAGGCCGGGCCAATCTCAGGCGGCACGGAAACGATCCTCGTCGTGGAAGACGACGAAGCCGTGCGCTCGACCGTCGTCGATATGCTGACGGATCTCGGCTACCGCGTCCTCAAGGCCAAGGACGCCCAATCGGCGCTGGTCGTGATCGAAAGCGGCATCCCCATCGATGTGCTGTTTACCGATGTGGTCATGCCGGGACCGCTTCGCAGCACCGAACTGGCCAAGAAGGCCCGCGAGCGTTTGCCCGCCATCACGGTCCTGTTCACATCGGGATACACCGACAACGCCATCGTGCATGGCGGTCGCCTTGACGAAGGCACTCACCTTCTGAGCAAGCCCTACACCCGCGAAGCTCTTGCGAGGAAGGTGCGCCAGGTTCTGAGCGATCGGATTGGAAAAGACGGCGCAAAAGACGGCCTGAGCCGAAACATGCAGCCCAGGGACCCGATTGAGATCGGCAACGCGCCTCGGAAGCTCTCTCGTGTTCTCGTCGTTGAGGACGAACCCTTCATCCGCACCACCACCGTCGATTACCTTGAAGACCTCGGATATACGGTGTTCGAGGCCAAGGATGCCGCCTCTGCCCTGAAAGTGTTGGAAACTGAGCGGATCGAGCTGCTTTTAACCGACGTCGGTCTTCCCGGCCAAACGGGTATTGAGCTGGCTCTTCAATCCCGTGACCGGTTTCCCGACATCAAAGTGGTTCTCGCAACAGGATACAACCGGTTGTTCGACGACGCCCGCGACCAGCGCCTCTCCGATGCGGTGCTTCTGACCAAGCCTTACGACATCGAGTTCGCTGTCGCGGGCGCTCAATTCGTTTTGTGGCGCTTAGACAGAATTACAAAATTTTTTTGATCCGGCCGCGGCGAGAGCGTGGTTCGGCATGACAATGCGTTCGCCGGAGCGAAGCCGGCTTGGATGTCTCAAGTGGGACGCCATTGCAATGGACATCGCTGCAGGCGAATAAGAAATTGATTACATACTTACTTTATAGGCTTTTTGCCAAACAAACCCAATTTTAACCGGCCGTCACCCTCACAGGAAGACGCCTCGCTGGGAACTTCCAACAAACGGTAGGCACCGAATCCTTTGACGGCCGGGATCAGATCGGCTGCTGAGCGGCTGGAGGAGCGTCCGGCTCCGCGGCAGGCGGGACATCCGATTGCGGCTCATCCTTCACCCGCTTTCGTGTGCCTCGAAGGCTGCGGGCTCAGGCTTTCAAGCCCGTCGCGGAAGCGCTCAATGCCCCGCATCACCGATTCCCCGCGCCGCAAGCGCCGGTCCAGGGCCGCCATGGTGCGGGCCATGCCCGGATCGTCGTCCTCGACCCAGATCGAGAAAACGCGAGAATAGATCGACAAAAGCCCCCGCACCCGCACAAGGCCCGTACCGCCCTCCCCGCTGATGCCGGCCGCGGCCAACATCCAATATTGCGATTTCAGCGCGGGCCGCATCTGCGCGAGCGACTCGCCGAGGCTTGAACCGACGTCCTCGCGGATGCGCCGGATGGCGGCCTTGTAAGGCTGCATGACCTCGAAGCGCGTCAGAAGCACATCGAAAAGACGGTCGCGCGCAACGTCAGGTCCGGGAGCCGGGAACTTCTCGATAACGGCCAGATCGACCGCGCGGGAGAACGCAGAGAGAATCTGCCCCTTGCTCTGAAACTCCTTTCGAAACTCCACGAGCGGAACGCCAGCCTCAGCCGCAATCTCGCCCAGGCTCAAGTCGCGCCAGCCGCGCGTCTCGGCGAGCCGCAGCGCGGCCGCGATGATGCGCTCGCGGTTCGTCGTCCCTTCCAGCATGTTCGCACTCCCCTGTTTCGAACCTCCGGCGTTATATTGCCGTCGCAGGGGCGGCATTCAACCGTGGGCGGTTTCGCCCGGCTTCATTACGGCACGGCGGACACGAAAACGGGGCGCGCCAGATCGGCTGCGGGGCGTGGGCATTTCGAGGCCGGTTTCGATCCGTTATCGGCACGGCCCCGGGCCTTCACGAGACCGTGGCCAAGCATCGACATCAAGCGCTCAAGCTCGGCGTCGTGCACGCCAAGCTCGCGCAAATGCAGCATCGTGTTGACGACATAATCGATGTTCGCGCCCGATTTCCCGGCGCTTCGCCGGACAAGCCACGCCTGAACTTCCAAAGGGATGCGGCCGGCATATTGTGGATTGCGGCGGTCGACGATGAAGCACAGGGCGCCGACATGCCTGGCGCTTCCGTCGAGCAGCTTCACGGAGCGCGTTGTCGCGTGATACGTGTTTGTGACGTTTTCCCGGCGCTGGAGGTAGAGCCGTGTGTCGAGCGCGCGCCGCATTGCCACCCGGAAGGCCATGCCTTCGCACTTGCCGCCCTTATCAAGCCCGAAGACCAGCCCCGGCGCGGTCGGTACCCCCCGATGCACAACGGAATAAAGGCAAAGCGTCCGATGAGCGCCTTCGAGCAGCGCGTGCGACGCCTCTTCATACCGGAAACCAGGCCGCCACATCAGCGAGCCATAGGCGAAAACCCATAAATCCAAGCTGGGTATCCCACTGAGAAACGATCGGAGAATATAAGGAACCGTACTTTAGGAAGATTACTTTTGCGCCGCAATCCCTCGCGGGATCTTGCGGCCAAAATCAGGCGCGGGCGTCTCCTGGCCTGCGTCGATGATGCCGCGCCGGATGACCCGCGTTCGCGCGAACAGGTCGAAAAGCGCGTCCCCATCGCCCCAGCGGATGGCCTTCTGCAAGGCCGCGAGGTCTTCGGTGAAACGGCCAAGAATTTCCAGCACCGCTTCCTTGTTGTTCATGAAAATATCGCGCCACATGGTCGGGTCCGAGGCGGCGATGCGGGTGAAGTCGCGGAAGCCGGAAGCCGAGAACTTGATCACCTCTTTCTCTGTCACGCGCTCAAGATCGGAAACCGTGCCGACGATGTTGTACGCGATCAGATGCGGCACATGCGACGTGACCGCCAGCACGAGGTCGTGATGATCCGGCGTCATGATCTCGACAAGGCTTCCACAAGCTTCCCAGTACGCCTTCAGCTTCGCGACCGCCTCCTCGTCCGCGTTCGGGAGCGGCGTCAAGATCGTCCAGCGGCCATCGAAGAGTTCGGCGAACCCCGACTCGGGGCCGGAAAACTCCGTTCCGGCGATCGGGTGGCCGGGTATGAAATGAACGTGCTCCGGCACATGCGGGCCGACATCGCGGATAACGGCCGTCTTGACCGAACCGGCATCGGAGAGAATGGCGCCTTTCTTAAGGTGCGGTGCGATCTCGGCCGCGAGCGTAGCGAAGGCGCCGACCGGCGTGCAGAGAATGACGAGAATCCGCGCCGCGAACCGCGTCGCCCGCGCTCTCGTAGACCTCATCCGCAAGTTCAAGCTTGCGCACGGTGGCGCGCGTGGCTTCCGAGCGCGCGCTCGCCGTAATCCGCGCCGCGAGATTTGCACGCCGCATCGCGTGGCTCAGCGATGAGCCGATAAGGCCGACGCCGATCAGCGCGACGTGTTGAAACATCGGTTTTGTCATGTAGCTCTGTTATCCGAGGCTTCGCGCCATGACCAGGGCTTTTTGAGTGCGGCGGTGCTCGTTCGCCCTGCGGGAAATCCCGTCTTTGTCGAGGCTGGTTCGCTTGAGAGCGTGTGGCGGAGTGAGTGCGAACTTAGCCTCCCGCGTTGCGTCACATGATGCAACGGATCTCAGAGGCTCAAGTCTTCAATGCTCCGCGCGGATCTGCCTTGCACAAGTCTTTTTGATTGACTCAGCTTCAAGCCATTCGCGGCCGCCCCACCAATCGTCTTGTGGTTGCAAATTCTGTCGGCTGCACTTCCCTATTCCGTCGCGTTGCGGTTTCGCTATGCTCGTGCGGAGGAAATTTGCGATTCGCTTCGCAGAAAGGTTTCAACCTAACATGCAAATATCCAGGCTTATGGGCTGCGCCGCGATCGCCGGCTCGGTCGCTATGGCCGCTCAGGCTGGCGCGGTGGGCGGGATGAGCGATCCTTTTGCAGGCGCGGACCGTGCCTCCATTGTTCGTATCCAATATGGCTACGACCGCACTGACGGCGGACACAGTGGTCCCGGCGGTCCGGGCTGGCGTGGCGGTTTGCCAGGGGGATGGTCTGGCCGGCCCGGATGGTACGCCGACCCCCCAGGGACCCCCCGGCACTGGCCCTCACACTGGGGCGGTGGATGGTATGGAGGATGGTACCAGCCCTATTGGGGAGAAGGTGCGTGGGCTAGCCCGAACTGGGCTTACGGCTCCGAACACTATTACGGTCACTACCCCGCTCCAAGTGCATGTGGTCCGGAATGTGGCCATCCTGCTCGGGAATACGTTCCTCTGAAATAAAGCGCCGGATCAAGCAGGCGGCATGGGCAATCCGGCTGCTTCCAGCGCATTGGACTCTTCTTCGGTGAAAAGGCGGCTGCGGGTCAAGAACCGCAGCCCTTCCGGTGCTTCGAGCGAGAAGCCCGCGCCGCGCCCTGGAACGACATCGATGATGAGCTTCGTGTGCTTCCAATATTCGAATTGAGCGGCTCCCATGTAGAAATCGCTATCGGCGATCCGGCCCAGGAACACATCCTGCGGGCCAATCCGGAAATCGCCTGCGGGATAGCACATCGGCGCGGAGCCATCGCAGCAGCCGCCGGATTGATGGAAGAACAGCGGACCATGCTGCGCGCGCAGCTTTTCAACGAGCCTCGCGGCTTCAGGCGTAATCTCGACGCGATCGACCATTGCGATATCCTTCAAACGCCTTGGCCCCTCACCGTGTCCCTCTCCCTCCAGGAGGGGGAACGACGCCGCAGTGGCTGCGGCGTGACTCCCTCGCCCACACGGAGAGGGTCGGGGTGAGGGGTTACAGCCCTATTCTAGAAGAAGCCAAGCGGCTTGGTCGAATAGCTCACCAGGACATTCTTGGTCTGCTGATAGTGATCGAGCATCATCTTGTGGCCCTCGCGGCCGATGCCCGACTGCTTGTAGCCGCCGAACGCCGCGTGCGCCGGATAGGCGTGGTAGCAGTTGGTCCAGACGCGGCCAGCGTGGATGCCCCTGCCCATTCGATACGCCTGGTTTCCATTGCGCGTCCAAACGCCGGCGCCAAGCCCGTAAAGCGTGTCGTTGGCAATGTGGAGCGCGTCCGCCTCGTCCTTGAACGTCGTGACCGAGACCACCGGGCCGAAAATTTCCTCCTGGAAGACGCGCATCCTGTTGTGGCCTTCGAGGATTGTCGGCTCGATATAGTAGCCTTCCGCGAGTTCGCCTTCGAGGTGGGCGCGCTTGCCGCCGGTCAGCACTTTTGCGCCTTCCTGCTTTCCGATGTCGATGTAGGAGAGGATTTTCTCAAGCTGGTCGTTGGAAGCCTGCGCGCCGATCATCGTCGAAGGATCGAGCGGATGGCCCTGCTTGATCTTCTGAACGCGCGCGACGGCCCGTTCCATGAATTTGTCGTAGACCGATTCCTGGATCAACGCGCGGCTGGGGCATGTGCAGACTTCGCCCTGGTTCAACGCGAACATCGTGAACCCTTCGAGCGCCTTGTCGAAGAAGTCGTCGTCGTGCTCGGCAACGTCGGCGAAGAAGATGTTCGGCGACTTGCCGCCGAGTTCGAGCGTCACCGGGATGAGATTGTCGGAGGCGTATTGCATGATGAGCCGTCCGGTCGTCGTCTCACCCGTGAACGCGATCTTTGCGATCCGCTTGCTCTGGGCGAGCGGCTTGCCAGCCTCGACACCGAAGCCGTTGACCACGTTGACGACGCCCGGAGGAAGCAGGTCGGCGATGACTTCAAAGAAGAGGAGAATGCTTAGTGGCGTCTGCTCCGCGGGCTTCAGCACAACGCAATTACCTGCGGCAATGGCCGGGGCGAGCTTCCATGTCGCCATCAGGAGAGGGAAATTCCACGGGATGATCTGGCCGACAACGCCAAGCGGCTCATGGTAGTGATAGGCAACCGTGTCGTGGTCGATCTCGGAAATGCCGCCTTCCTGGGCGCGCACGGCGCTGGCGAAATAGCGCCAATGATCGACGACGAGCGGAAGGTCGGCGTGCGTCGTCTCGCGGATCGGCTTGCCGTTGTCGAGCGTCTCGACGAGCGCGAGCAGACTGAGGTTCGACTCGACCCGATCGGCGATCCTGTTCATGATCAGCGAGCGTTCCTGAACGGAGGTTTTGCCCCAGGCGTCCTTCTCCTTGTGAGCCGCGTCGAGCGCCAACTCGACATCAGCCGCCGAGGAGCGCGCCACCTCACAAAGCTTCTGCCCCGTCACGGGGCTTGGATTATCGAAATACCGGCCTTCGACCGGGGCGACCCATTTGCCTCCGATAAAGTTGTCATACCGGTCCCTGATCAGAACCTTGCTCGAGATTTGCTCGATTGCTTGCTGAAACATGGTGTTCCTCCTTTCTTGTTACTGGCGCCATTCGGCGTCGGTTTTGGCCTCATTCAAGGATGAGGCAAAGTCTTGTCCCGTGGGATTGCGCGAGGAGATGAAAACATCAGACGGCGTCCGCCCAACGGCTAAGAGAGCCGGCAACCGCGCTGAACCCGCAAGCTGCGGCAAAAGTGACCACAATTGATGATGCGCTCCGTCGAAAATATCGTCAACCTGAGGCGTCACAATTGCCCGCGCCTGCCGGGCGGCGTCACGTGTTATCGACGCGAATAGGAATAAGCGTGATGGCGTCGGCGACGCCGCTCTTGCATGTTGATGAAAGGTAAGGAATTACAACTACGCCTGCGCAGCTTCCCATTGCTCCGGCGGAAAGGTAGATATGGGCAATTCCGATGGCCGCTTCGTTTGGTACGAGCTGGCGACGACCGAGGTCGACACTGCCAAGGCCTTCTATTCCAGTGTCGTGGGCTGGGACACGGCGGATGTCGAGATGCCCGGTTCTGTCTATACGCTCTTTACCGCTGGAGGCACTCCCGTCGCCGGTCTCACGAAATTGCAGGCAGGCGCGCAAAAAACCGGCGTGGCGCCGCAATGGATGGGATATGTCGGCGTCGACGACGTGGACGCCACCGCGCGCAAGGTGAAAAAGCTCGGCGGAACAGTGTATGTGCCGCCGACGGACATCCCCAATGTCAGCCGCTTCTCTGTCGTGGCGGACCCGCAAATGGCGACGCTTGCGTTGATCAAGGGGCGCGAAGGCGCGCAGGAGCAGCCACCGCAATCGGACGCGGCTGGGCACGTGGTGTGGCGCGAGCTGATCGCCTCCGACTGGGGAAAAGCGTTCGTCTTCTATAACAAGCTGCTCGGCTGGCAAAAAGCCAGTGCCACCCCAGACCCCACGGGAACCTATCAGGAGTTCTCCGCCGGAACGGAGACGATCGGCGGTATGTTCAATCGGCCCGACGGGGCGGCATTTTCGGTCTGGCTCTATTATTTCGGCGTCACCGACATCGAGGCGGCGGCCAAAGAGATCGTGGCCCGTGGCGGCAAAATCATTTTTGGCCCGCTTACAGTGCCAGGCGCGGCCCGGCTCATCCAATGCACAGACCCTCAGGGCGCCGTCTTCGGTTTAATGGACAGGCGTGCGCGCATCACGATCGGATGCTATTCGCCACGGGATCAGCAAACGCCCCGGTAGATCTGTGTCTTCGCCGCGAGCGCTTGTTACAATTCCTTGCTGCCGAGTGCGAATTGGCCGACCGGCCCCTCGATATGGAAGCCGATCCCGGTCATCTTTTCGAACTGATCGATATTCGCGATCCCGATCGCGCATCCGCCAAGCCCCATCCCTGATGCCATGAGGTGAAGCGCTTCAGTGAGGACGCCAGCATCCTTGAGAATGAGCGAATAGGCAATAGAGGCGTATTTCCATGAAACCCGGCCGAACCGCGCGGCGATCGTGATCAGAATCTGAGGCGGAGCGGTCATGCCCATTGCGGACGCGCCGTGCGCCAGGAGCGCTTTGACCGCCGCCGCAGGAACGTCGATCGGGACGAGCGCGTGCGCTCCCAAATCGTAATGATAGAACCCCGGGGCAAGCCCTTCGCAGACATGAACGGACAGATAGAGCTCCAGCTCGGAACTGGCGCCTGCCGACGGATAGGGCCGGGCGACGGGCTCCGGGCTTCCGGGCCTCGGCAGACCGCGCGCGGTGCCATCGAGAAAGCATGACAGCTCGCCGAGCGTGATTGGCCGCCGGTCATCGAAGCTGCGGTTGGAACGGCTTTCCCGCATAAGTTTCGCGATCGGCGGCGGCGCTTCGGGGCGGGAGGCCAGAAGCGCACAAAGATCGATTTTCTCACCTGGCCAGGAAGGCCGGAGCGCTGGCAGCGGAGGGATGGCGCCGCCATGCGGAGACACGCCGCCGACCAGGTTCGCGTGCCGCCCTTCCGTGCTGCGCGCATGGAACAGAAGATCGTGGAAGTCCCAGAGAGCAAGATCGTGATCGCCCTCGGCAAGCCGGGAATTGCTCTCGCGGGCGGGATCGGTCTTCGAAACCATCTGGCAATCCGCCAGCAGGGCTAGAAAGTCGATACCGGGAAAACCGTCCTGCTGCCGAAGCTGCCGGACTTGCTGCGGGGCCGACAGCATGGCGACGAGGCTCGCGAGCTTCGGATCGCAGATCCTGAACAGAGCGGCGGCGCGGGGCGATTCAAGCACCATATCGTTTCCCCGTCGCCGCATATAGGCGAACCGGGAGAGAACCAGAGTGTCGCTATCGCTGAGCGCAGCCATCTGCGGCCAATAGCCGGGAAGCTGCGGCTCAATAACAATCAGGTCGTCAGCGTCGTTGCCTGAACTCGCGATGCGAAATTCCAACAGGCCGTAGCCGGCGAGCCGCCGCACCAGCAGCTCGATCTCTTTGTCCGTATTTTCGCCCCCCGGCATGAGCGAACTCAGCGGCAGGCCCGTGCGCAGATCCTGCAAGCAAGCTGCTGCGCTCGCGCCAAACCTCCCCAACATGACGGAGTCAGCCTCGAAGACGGCGACGATTGCGCCGCTCGCATGCGCCTCGACCCTCGCCCAGCGGCCTAGCCGGGCGAAGAGGGCCGGCGAAGCTGCTCCTCGCCTTGACTTCGGTCCTGGAGTGCGCAAGCCAATCCCCTTAAGTGTGCGGGAACATGGGGTTGAGTTCGTCTTCCTTGAGGGGCTTTTCGAGCCATCCAAGCTTGACCGGAACATCGTATAGACGGCCCGGCGCGAAACGGCGATAGAAATGCCGCAATCCCGGGACGATGACCCTTACAACCGGCGCCTCGATGTCGGGGCGCGTCTGATCGAGCACGAGGAAATCCAGGCCCTGCTTTGCAGCGACTTCAACGCAGGCGGCCACCTGCTTGTCCGTATCGAGATGGCTGAATTTGGAGTCGAACTCTGCTTCCAGCACTTCGCCTTCGCCCGGCAGCAGGAAGGGATAATCCGCCAGCCGCAATGGCGTCATGCCGTCGAGGCTCCCTTGCAGTCTGGCCCCGCCCGCCATGATTTCCATCGACAGGAACTGGTTCAGCTCTGTCAGCGTGCGCAACATGGCGATGCGCGCATCGAAATGCGAGCCGGACCCGAATTCGATAAATTCGGCCCCGTCTATCTCCCAGTGCGCTATGGCCACGAAGCTTGGTATGCCAAGATCGCTGGTGATGTCCAGAACCCAGAGACGTTTACCGCTTTCGGCCAGCTGGATTTGCAAATCCCGAACGTAGGAATCGTTGAACTGGTCGAGGTTGACGGCGGGGCGCTTCAGGCGGTTATACCACCAGATCGCATAGGAATCGCGCTCGACAAGTTCCAGGAACCCCTGCACGATCGCTTCTTCGCGGGTATTGCCGGCCGCGCAGCCGTTCGAATCCGCGTGAAAAGGAATGACCTGGCCCGCGTAGTAGAAATACAAAATACTTGACGGGAGATACCTGAAGCATTTGTCGCGCAGGGACCAGACGGGCGACCACTCCATCTCGGTCTCAGTATCGAAAAGGTAGCGGGCTGACCGGTTCGTCATCCGGGCCGGGCATTTCAGCCAGGCCGCGACGGTGTTGTTCTTCACTGAAGTTGAGAACGCTGTTCGGCGCAATGGCCTCGCCTTCAGCGAAATCCTTGAACCGCTTCGTTACCCTGATCTCGTCGCCCTGGAAGACGCCGGAATAGCGTTCGATCGCCTCCATCAGCGCGCTGGCTTCGCCCTGCTCCGCCGTGCTGCCCTTGCCGAAACTGCTACCCTCCAGCGCGCCCCTTAGTTCATGAACTGTCTTCGAAGGCGCCGAGAAGTTGTGCTTGGCGAAATAGGACGTATTCAGCGGGAGATCCGTTTCGATCCGCTCAAGGCGCGAGACCACGCCGGTGAGCGGGCTGACATGCTTCCTGTAGCGAGCGACTGTAGCGCGCGACGACATGGTGCGGTAGCCGCCGCTCGTCATGACGGGCCGGCCGCCCGCCTTCAACTCGACCGGGGTCGGCGCACGGCTTGGATCTCGAAGGTTTTCGGAGCCGCAGACCCGGCATTGCGGCCGGGCCGCCACATGGTGCCTGACGGTGACCGAGCCGGTCAGATCGAGGCTCATGATGTGATTGTTCAGGTCCGTGCGGAAGCCGGAGGCAACGGCCTTCGCGATCTCCATCGCGGCCAGCTGGATGCCGCTTTGGCCAACCGTATGCTGGACCAGAGGTGAGACCGTGAGGAGCCGGGCCTCGCTTCGCTTGAGCATCCCCCGGACTTCGCGGTTCCGTTTCATCCGGTCCGCAAGGCAGACCCAGCAGGCGCCCTTGCCGGGGGTGAAAACCGGTCCGACCAAGGGGAAAATGCCGGAAGGCTGAGCGATGATCCACGGCGTCCCATCCGACAGATGCCGCTGGTTCATTTCCGCGAGCGGCTCTTCGAGGTAGTCGCTGACCAGTGCAACTGTCAGACTAGCGGAGCGCTTGACGACGCGGGCGCCCAGTTCGCTCAGCGCCGCGCTCAGTTCCGCTTCCCCTTGCACATCGATTGCCTGGACGCGGATGCGATACAGCTCCAGATTCTTGTCGGCATCACCGGGCGGCAGTCCCAAGCTTGCCCAATAGCCAGCCACGGCGCCAGTTGTGGCCTTCGACTTGGGCACGACGTACCGGCGGTCAAGCAATCGCTTCAAGGCTTCGTGGATTTGCTCGGCCGGAAAATATTGCTCCAGCAAGCCTGCGATATCCCGGGAACTCCGAGCGTCCTCAGCGATCAACGCGCCGATCGCAACGTAGAGCGTGCCGTGCAGCAGGAATTTCCGATCCTCGGAGTAGAGGCAAAGCACTTCGGATGACAGCGCATAAACCGTGAAATTCGGGGCGAACTGCAAGACTTCATTGCCGTTGACCGGCGAGGGGCTATCTCGGTTCTCGATTGTCATAGCGGGAAAATACCCTCTTTCTGCTGCTCGTGAAGCGCTTATGCCCCAGCCACCAGGATTTCTTATCTGTTATTTTTCTTATCTGTTATTGATGTCTTGTGCCAGATATTCTGCACCTGCGGCTCAAGCTATGGTTTCTGTCGCCATCGCCCCCTATCGTGCCGCATCGACTGCATAGAACAGATAAGGGCCGCATCGCTATGGATCCGGCCCATTCAAACGCGTTAAATCAGCTGCGCCGCTGATCTTAGCACCAGGGTTTGCAACCACCCCAAGACAGGCAGCAGCCTCCCCAACCACCGCCGCATCCGCAGCCGCCGCAGCCGCCACATCTGGCGCAACCGCCGCATCTGGCGCAACCGCGTCCGCCACATCCACGGCATCCACCGCCACCACGGCATCCACCGCCGCAACGGCATCCACCGGTCAGCTGCAGCAGCGACCGCGATTGCTCGACACTTTCCTTGTCGAAAAGGTGGAACGTCGCCAGGGTGACGTCGGATATCTCCTCCTCACCCAAAGTGAAGGCTTGCAGCGGGGCCGCGGCCGGCAACGGCATACCCGCTACAGATTCGCTGGTTGTTGCCGTCGTTGCAGCCAATGATAGTCCTGCAAGGCTCAAAACGGATAGTGCCGTCTTCGATTGTCTAGCTTTAGCGCGCTTTACCTGCGACATGAGCTCCTCCATCCCTAACTAGTTTCAAAAATTAGCACGTTCCGTATTTGCTGAACAAGCGAAAGCCTACGCATTCTTTTCACTTTTCCGCAATTCTCAGAAAAATTTTGCCGCCTCACGGTTCGGCGGAGGCCGGTTCCTATCACAAGCACGCCCTCTCGTCATCTGGATAGAGTGCCTGTTCATCCGAAAGCTTTCAGAAACAGGCGCGCGCCTCAAGCTTTGCGCCAGTTTACGCATACAAGGCGTCTACAAGATCAAACATAGTTAGCCAGTCGCCGGGATTGTGCTGAACATTAGCCCGTCGTAATTGGCGAAGTCGGTTTGGATGATCGGATCAAAACACGCAGACTTGGCCGCTGTGCAGCACAGATGAGGAGATCTGCTCAGAGACCGTGGGCAGCCAGCTTGGCCAGCGGGATAAGCAGAAGAGATGCCAACGATCTTCTTTTGATATCTGAAAGCCGGGAACAACACCTGGAGGCCGCGACATCTGCACCCCGGGACCACTGCTCCGTGGCCTGCGGTTTAGCTTTCCAGCGCTTGCTCTATTCCTGCGCGGGCGACTTGCGCCATGGCCCGATAGCCAGCCGGCGTTGGATGTAACCCGTCCTCGGAGAGACTTCGTTTGATGAACCCTTCAGCATCGCTCATAGCCCTAAAGTAGTCCAGAAAATCGCAGCCATGGGAGGCGCTATAATTTTTCAACCACCGGTTTAGTTCAAGGATTCTCTCCGGGGGGTGCTTAAAGAGACTGTACCGTGATGGCGGCGTCTCTTGATGCGGCGCGGGAAGGAGAGACGAGACGATCACCCGGATCGAATTGGCCTGAGCGATTTCCACCATCGAGGCATAATTCGCCTCGATGTCCTCAATCAGCATCGGGCCGGTATTGCCGCCGATGTCGTTGGTTCCCGCATGGATCACAACGGCCGCCGGTCTCAGCGCGATGACATCCTGCCTGAAACGAAGCAGCATTTGAGGGGTCGTCTGCGCGCCGATCCCGCGATTGATGTAGGGCTTATTGGGAAAACACGCCTCAAGTTCCCAGCCTTCCGTGATGGAATCGCCGAAAAAGACGACGCGGTTCTCGTTCGGGGCGGGTGGCTCAAGCCCGGCATTCGCGGCGCGATAGCGTGCCAGCATGCCGTAATCATCGATCAAGGATTCCAGCCATGACTTTCGCCATGCATGAAACTCGGTCTCAAGGCTCGAATAGTCCAAGTCACGGGCGCAATTGTCATTTTCGTCGTGGTTCATGGGCTCGTCGGGAGAGGTTGTGAACGGCGCTACCCTGAGTAGCATAGGGCGCGGCTCGCCGTAAGCTCGTTTCATATCGCTCCAGCGCGATTCCACCCACTTTTCACATTCGCTGGCAAGGGCGCAGTATCAAGCCCCTTCGCCATCGCGCCCGCTCCGCGTTCGCGCAATCGGAGCGACCTCGACCAGCGCCGAGATATCAACAATAAGAATGCGCCCCTCCGCAATCTTAAGTTGTCTCTCCGCACAACGGCCTGTAGGCGTAACTCCCGTTGCTGGAGGGGGTCTTGTCATGATTCGCCGCGTCTCGATCATCGGTGTCAGCATCATTGCCGTAACGATGCAGGCTGCAGCGGGCGACCTTTCCAATGATGGCGGGGGGTACAAGCACGGCCCGGACGTCTTCTCGGTGCCCAGCACCATCACACAGTCGAACAATCAGATCAGCATACAATTCGCCGCAACCGACTTCATCAACTACAAGGAGACGGTGTACGGGTCGCCCTTCGACACGGAGAAGGGCTGGGTGCCCGGCGCCGGCGTTTCCCTGTCGCTGATGCAAAACTGGCTCGTCGACAACCTTTATTTCAATGCGCGATTCGACTGGGAAAAGGGAAAGACAGACTATGTCGGCGCCTACCAGGGGTATCCTTTCGGAACTCTCGTGAGCACAAGCGGCGCTACCGTTTACGATTATGATCTGCGTCTTGGCAAAGGCTTTGCTCCCCAGCCTGATATCATGGCGACACCGTATCTCGGAGGCGGATATCATGAATGGGACAGAATGGTGAATGCCGGCGAGAACTACTCGCACTTCTATGCCGGTGGCGGCCTTCTGGTTCAATGGTCCTTCATGAGCCGTTTTGTTTTGGCGGTGGACGGCTTCGCCGGACGAACGATCGACCCCCAGATCCAGGTCGCAACAATCCCGGGGGCGATCGTGGGTTCCCACCTTGGCGCTTGGCAATTCTACGATTTATAAGGTGGGCTTATCTGGCGATTACGCCATCACACGCAGTCTCCATGTGAATGCGGGAGTGGAGTGGGATGCGTTCAATTATGGCAAATCCGCTCTCGACCCGACCAGAAACTACTTCGAGCCCTACAGCGACACATCGAATGTGACGGTGAAGGCCGGCGTGGGATATGCTTTCGGCAACGGCTTCGTTCCATTGAATTGATCTTGGCGAGATAAGCACACGGCGCCTGATGGCCCGTTCGGCTAAGAGGCCAAGAGCGACTGGGAGGCAGTTGCCTCGCCCAGCCCTCCCGGCCAAGCCTGCAACCCAGGAGCCGAAGGAAGTGTGCTTCAGGAACCATAGTCAAGAGAATTTTCATACAATTGCAGTAAAACAAAAAAACTGTAGGTCAGCAAACATCAGCCGTCGCGCCGCCATTCTTCTGAGTCAGAAACACCAGTTCGAGTAAGGGAAGTGCATGTGTGGTTAGATCAACCCGCCTTTCATCGAAAACGAAAGGCGGAAACGTTGGCCGATTTTAAAGTACCGCAGTTCGCGTCCAAAGGGACGCGGGCTCTCTAGTGTCCCCGAGCGTAAAATTGAGGTCGTTGTAGAGTCATGAGATCATTGAACAGGATGATGTTTTCGGGTCGAGGTGACCATCAGCCAGCAGATCCGGACGGAAGAGGCTATTCTCGCTCCAATGCGAGCGCCAGACCTCATCAGGCTGAATCGCTAAACATTTCCAGACACCCGGTCATCAGCATTCTCCTCCGCATTGACGAATTGAAGCATCGGGAGGAAGCCGGGCGTAGCGTCAAGCAGCAAGCAGACCCTGCCCTCGCGGAGCTAGAGGCATGCCTTGCCGCGATCCAACGAGGCGGAAATTGAGGCGCGTGGAGATCCCTGGCTGACTGTCTGGCAGGCTCCTGAGGGCTCGGCGTCAGCCGATCCGGCGCAACCCTCGATAGGAGCCTGCCGTGGGGTCGGCTACCAGCTTTTTCTGGCGGCGACCATAGGGTGTAGGGTTCCCCATTCCGGCTTCAAAACACTTCGTCGCGAAGCCTGTCTACTCTTTTAGAATTTGGCTTGGAAAAGCTCAATAATTTCCGCATTTGCTGATTTGCGTGCAGTCGCTACGTGAACCCACTTCTGAACAGCAGAAGATTGGCAGTTGCGTTGCAGAAGATGCAACTGATCCGGCCAAACATTACCACTATCGGTAGCAGTTGGCGTTCACAACGCATTTTTCGTTTAGAGTAAGCGTTACGATTAGTTGGTTGTTCTGTTCGTGGCTGCATTCACAGCGACACCGCCGCAAACTGAAGGGGCCACAGGCGACCAACGAATGCAGGGTCGAGGCGCTGATGAAAGAGTTCTCGCTCTCGACACCCGAGGGCATGGCGCTGATGTGCCTCGCGGAGTCGCTCTTACGCATTCCCGACGACGAGACGCGCGATGTTCTCATTCGCGACGCTGCAGAACATGCCCGACTGGCTGCAACACGTGGCGCTCCTGAACCCGCTCACGCATTTTCTCGTGATCGCGCGCGGCGCGTTCCTGCGTTCCCACTTTTCCCAAAGCGTCGCTTCATCCCCGCCGAAAACCGTTTGCTACGGAACGGGCTGAATGCGTCTTCGCCCGTACGCCTTACTTCCCCACGCTGAAGAAAGGCTATCTATTATCTGAAGAACATGGACAATTTTTAGGCGACAGGACCGTTTTCCCCATAATCACCATGACAATATATTGTGATTCCCGTCGCCAAATTTGCGTTTTACGATTTCGGTAATATCTTGGGCAGTCGTCTAACAACAACGAAGGAAATCCAATGCTATGAAAGTATGCGTCCTCTGAACCTGCACTCTCCACACACCTGTTTTTAGTTTTTGTGGGATGACGAGTATGTGGTGGAAGTTCTCTGTAGGGCTGGGTTTTGGCCTTTTTACTGGCTGTCTCGCTATGCTCCCTTTGTATCTTACTGTTCATCACCGAACCACTTTGTCCTTGGCCGATTCCGATTATTCGTCACAAAAATTCAGTAGCTTAAGCGCCGAACAAATTAACCGGCTAACTCTTAAAGCCGCAGCCGCGATAGAACATTCCCGCCGGAGATATTGAGCGAAGTCGACCTTTATCGGACACGGCGCCCCTTGGCGAGGGGATCCGTTATTGGGTGAAAACTAGTGGGTCGGGCCAGCGCGGCGCGAGACAGTCGCACCGGGCGCGACGAGATTTTTCTTAACCCCCCGACCAAGCCAAGCGCATTCCGGGCGATGCTCACGGCAGCGCCCCGTCCGATTGAACGGTAGGCGTGCGCCTAGCAGCGGGCTGAAGCTCTCGTTAACCTCCCCGCAAGGCGTTATCCCTGAAAATCTTTCAGACGAAGAATGAGGACGCATGCGTCAGGAACAAGGTGACAAACACATGCCGCCATTCACAAATTGCCTAAAAAAAGCATCCGGACGCTCGCGTCCGAGTAAAGGCGCGATGCTTCATGAAATTTTAAGAACCACATGGACGCCGTCGGGCTCACGCTGAACATCAAGAGGAAGTCCGCTGCGCTCGAAGACTTTCAACATTGGGATGTTGTCGGGCAGGACTTCCGCCGTAAACTCTTTGATCCCCGCTTTCCGGGCAATGCCAGCTATATGCTGCATAAGTGCGGTGCCGATCCCTTTCGCCTGATACTCGTCGATTACCGCGAAAGATACCTCAGCTTTGCCCGGCGCCTGGACAATGTATCGTACGCCGCCGACAGTAGCAGGATGGCCGTCTTCTTCCGTGACAGCAATCAGACAAACATGGTTTACGAAGTCGACAGTCATATAATACGCGATCTCTTGATCCGAGAAGAAGCGTTTCGAACCAAAGAAACGGCGATAGAGCGACTGAGGGCTGGTTCGGGCGACCGCTGCCATCACTCCGGCTTCATCCTCCCGTTTCAGGGCGCGGATTTCGAAGGTGCGGCCGTCACTCATTTTCGCCGTAGCTGAATAGTTCGCTGCCTGAGGCACGTCCAACACTCTCCAACGGTATAGTCCTGCGGTCGGCGACGATCGGACGCCAAGCGCCGGCAATACCTTACCGCACAGCCAAACGGCCGGCAAACCCGGCCGATTTTCTAGTGTCGTGGGAAGCTTCCGGCTTCAATCTCGCTTATGGAATCTGTGGCAGGTACTGCGTATAGGCCGGTCCGTCGGTCGATTTTTGATCCGGCGTGCGTCCGGGATCCGCGACAGGAGCAACGCGCGGGTCTTCTGCACTTTCAACCGAAGGCCCCCAGCCGAATACGGCGTCCTTGACTTCGCCGTAATAACGCGTCGGATCGTAGAGCTCAGCTTGAAGAGCGATGTCATACGCAGTCAACCGCCCCATGGCGGCCAGCACGCCGTAGGACGCCACGACAAGATCGTGCTGAAAAGAGACCAGGTTCACTTGGGCGCTCAGGTTCTGCTGCTCGGTATTGAGGACGTCGAGAATGGTGCGCTGCCCAACTCTCTCTTCCTCGCGTACCCCCTCCAGAGCAATCCTCGTTGCCTCAACCGCCGACTTCCCAGCCGCGATGTTACCCCTCGCCGCGATAACGAGACCCCATTGCGTAGAGACATTCTGCCGGGCAAGCTCGCGCTGTGAATCGATCAGCTGACGAGCCTGCGATAAGGTCTCGATGGCCTGCCGGATTTGTGCTGAGACCGCACCCGCCTGATAAATCGGAACGTTCAACTGGCCGTAGGCAAGCGTGTCGTTCTCCTCGGCGGCTTCAGGAAGCCCAAACGGCTGGCCGGATTTGGTAAAGGTTGCATTGGCGGTCAAGCTCGGCAGAAGCTGGCCCTTAAGCTGTTTGACCGCGTGCTGCTGCGCCCGCTCCTGGAAAATAGCACTGAGGAGATTAGGGTTCTCCGCCTGCGTGATGTCGATCGCGCGCTGCAACGCCTTTGGCAGCAGTTTTTCGGGGGGGCCCGGATCCTTCAGAGCGCGAGGGGGATGCCCAATATATTGAGCAAAGACCGCCTGATCACCATAGAGCGTCCCTTGAGCAATGCTCAAATCCGCCTGCCCCTGGGCAAGCGCCGATTGGGCTTGAGACAGGTCGGTCTTGGTGACCTCGCCGACATTGTAGCGATCCTGCGTCGCGCGAAGTTGCTCGGCCAGAACCTTCACATTGTTCTTGCGAAGCTCCACGATCGCCTGATCGCGCACGACATTCATATAGGCGGTCGCAGCGCTCAACAGAACGTTCGCTTCGGCCGCGCGAAGGGATTCGCGCCCCGCCTCGACACCCGCCTCCGCTCCTTTGACATTGTTATAGGTGCGGAAACCGTCGAAAACATTTTGCTGGATGCCGATTTCCGCAGAACGCGGATCGGACGTGCCACTCACAGCGGTGCTTGCGGATGAACTCAACGGCACGCTGGCCGCGCCTCCGCCAACGCAAGTACCGTTGGGGTTAACGTCTCCCGGACAGACCGGATAGGAACCAGTCTGGGTCGCTGCACTCTTGATTTTCGTATTGACGTTCTCGTAGCCATATTGCAGCGTCGAGGAGATGGTAGGCCTATACCCGGACTTGGCCAGAGAGACATTGTTATCGGTCGAGCGAAGCTGTGCTTGCGCGGCCTTGAGCGTTGGGTTGTAGAGATAAGCTGCTGTCAGCGCTTCCTTGAGCGTCTCAGCATGGACAGGGCCACAGCAGGCGAGCAGAAGAGCCGTAAGCCACCCCTTCGCCAGCACCGCGCCCGAATGTTTGCGAGTCTTCCCAGACAGCATCGATATTCCGTTGTAGCGAGAGCCTTCACCGCACCAGACAGCGAACATGATCACGCACGAAAACTGAGAAGAATGCCTCTCCCCTTACAACCGCACTGCCGAAAGGCGGAAGCGAAAACAAAGCACGCCAGCGCTCTTTTGCAAACGCCGCTTCGGGCCAGACCGAATTCTGGCGGCCCCGCGTATTGCCGAAAGCTAAGCGCTAATCCTGCTACCCGAAACATAAAATCGCTTGTCGGATTGTTTTCTTGGCGAGGCGTTGCATTTTTCCCAGTCAACACACATTATTTCACGATCGGCGTTTCTTCATGCTTGAGCCACGCCGCAATGAGTTCCCATGTCACCGCCAGAACAATGGGACCGATAAATATTCCGATGATCCCGTGCGTGAGCGCGCCACCCATCAACCCGATGAAAATCACGAGCATCGGCGTCTTTAAGCCGTGGGCCATGATAATGGGGTTGAGGACATTATTCAGCACCCCGACTGGCCCCAGATAAGCAGTCAGCGCCAAAGCCGTTGTTGTCTCCATCGAGGTCCAGATCCAGACGAGGATCGGAATGAACACGAGCCCCTGGATCTGGAGAATCCCTGACACAAGCACGGCAAGGGCAAAAAAACCGCTGGCCGGAAGCCCCGCGACGAGAAAGCCCAAGCCAGCCAGGATGGCTTGCAAAAACGATATGCCAATCACGCCCTGAGACACATTGCGGATCGTCGCGCCAGCAAGCTTGACGAGTTCCTGGCCGCGCGTCGGAAGAATGCGCTGGGACACCGTCCTTATCCCTTCGAGCAGCGAAGGGGCCGGAGGAAACAAAACGCCCGCGATGATCAAAGAGACAAGGAATGTCGGTATTCCCGTGGCCACTCCTTCCGCCATGCTGCGCGCCGTACTCCGAAATGGCGAAAGATAAGGAAGCGCCTCCGTGACGGCGCTATGAAAATTCGTTGAAGCCAGATCCCAGAAGTAAAAAAGGCGCTCGCCGACGAACGGCCAGTGCTTGACCTCCTCAGACGGCGGCGGAATCGCGATATCTCCCGAGCTGAGGCGCTGAGAAAGGGAAGCAACGCCGTCTATCATGCTGATGCCAAGCCATATGATCGGCCCCGTGAAGACCAGAAGGCCGATCACCGTCACAAGAACCGCGGCCAGCTTCCGCCTGCCGCCGAGGAGACGCGCGGTCCAGGAAAATGCGGGGTAGAGAGTAACCGTGAGAATGACGCTCCATAAAGCGATCGACAGAAAAGGCCGAAGAAGAACAATCGACGAGTAGACAAGAAAGAAGAACAGGCCGAGCTTGACGGCAAGCTCGAAAATATCGTCGGCCGATTGAACAATGGGACGCCGTTCGCCGGGAGAGCGGCCTTGCGTTCTATTCGTTTCGCCCATGACCGCACCCTCTCGTTTTTGAATCGCTGCCTGCGGACCAGAATGCCCGGCGGTAAGGGCCAGTCAATTAGCAGCGTGGCGTGCCTAGTGGGGTCGCTGCCAGCTGCCTTATCAGCCCCTAACCAGCGCCAGCGTATGGCGAGCGATCATCAGCTCTTCATCTGTCGGGATGACGGTGACGGCGACGGCGCTGTCCGGCGCTGATCTCAGCTGCGCCCGTCCTGAGTTCGCGTCTTCATCGAGCTTCATGCCGAGCCAGGACAGCTTCGACGCAACCCGCGCCCGAAGCGACGCAGAGTTTTCGCCGATGCCCGCGGTGAAGACGAAAGCATCAAGGCCGCCAAGAGCCGCCGCGAGCATCCCGGTAAAAAGCGCTATGCGATAGACAAAATAGTCGATGGCGAAGGCCGCGCGCGGATCGCCACTCGCTTCAAGCTCGCGCATGTCGTTGCTGATGCCGGACAACCCCTTCAGCCCGCAATCATAGTAAAGCAGATGCTGAACCTCATGGGCGCTCATCCCCTTCTGCTCGATGAGATAGAGCACCACGCCCGGATCGATCTGCCCCGCGCGCGTGCCCATCGGCAAGCCGTCCAGCGCCGTGAAGCCCATCGTGCTCTCGATGCTTTGGCCGTCTTTGAGCGCACACATGGATGCGCCGCTACCGAGATGAGCCACGATGACTCTCTTTTTCGCGATGTCGGGCGCGATCTCCACCAGACGCGCCGCGATGTACTCATAAGATAGGCCGTGAAAGCCGTAGCGGCGGATGCCCTCGGCATGGAAATGCTCAGGAATAGCGTAGTAATCGGCGACGGCGGGGTGCTTGCGATGGAACGCGGTGTCGAAGCAGGCGACCTGCGGCAGCCCCGGCTGGTTGAGCATAATCGACCGAATGGGCTCTAAATTGTGCGCCTGATGCAGCGGCGCGAGCGGAATGTACCGCTCCAGGCGGTGCAGCGCATCTTCTGTCACAAGAACAGGCTGATCGAATTCCGGGCCGCCATGCACGACGCGATGGCCGACGGCGATTGGGTGAATGTGAAGCTCGTCGCGAAGCCACGCGCCCGCCGTGGGCAACGCTGCCGGAACGTCGGGCACGGTTTCAGTCGGATATGTTCGCTCGACGAGAACCTTGCCCTCGGCGGACACAGCGGTCAGATGCGGTTTTGTCCCGACGCCTTCGATTTTGCCTTCGAGTTGACTGGCGAGGCCGCCCGACTGATCGACGCCGAACACCTCGAACTTGACGCTCGAAGACCCGGCATTTGCAACGAGGATCGTATCCATGACGCTCACGCCGCCGGCAGGCTGACTTCACGGCGACGGGCGTCGGCAGAGAGCGCCGCGACCGCGCACGAAGCCAGGCGGGCTCGGAGCGAGTCCGCGCGCGACGTTAGAATGATCGGAACCCTCGCACCCAGAACGACGCCAGCGGAATCCGCCTTCAAAAGGAAGGTGAGATTCTTCGCGAGCATATTGCCAGCTTCCAAATCCGGAACGACAAGGACTTGCGCCCGGCCAGCAACCTCCGACTTGATGCCCTTGATCGCAGCGGCTTCCGGGTCGATGGCGTTGTCGAAAGCAAGCGGCCCATCGAGAATGCCGCCGGTGATCTGGCCGCGATCCGCCATCTTGCACAGCGCCGCAGCGTCGATTGTGGACGGGATTTTCGGCGTCACGATTTCAACGGCCGACAGAAGCGCTACGCGGGGCACCCCCTGCGCTAAGTGCGTGTAAAGATCGATAGCGTTCTGAACAATGTCGCGCTTGGCTTCGAGATCGGGGAATATGTTGATCGCCGCATCCGTTATAAGCAGTGTCTCTTTGTAAGTTGGAACATCCATGATGAATGCGTGGCTGATGCGGCGCGCCGTCCGAAGGCCCGAGGTCTTCGAGGTAACGCTCCGCATCAGTTCATCGGTGTGCAGGCTGCCCTTCATCAGGACTTCGCCTTTCGCCTCCTGGATGAGCTGAACGGCCTTCTCCGCGGCGTCCTCGCCATCTTCCGCCTGGACAATCTCGAACCTGCTTATGTCCAGGCCGAATTTCTGCGCAACCGCTTTGATTATTTTCGCCGGCCCGACAAGCAAGGGCTCAATGAGTTCGGCTTCCGCTGCCTCGACGGCGCCCGTTAGCGAGGACCTCATCGCAAGGATAGACAACGATCGTTTTTGGCGACTTGACGACGGCCGCGCGGGCCATGAGCCGCGCATACTTTTCGTGCGGCGCCCGTTCTTCAATGACATTCAAGCTCATGATTTCCCCCCTGTTTTTGGAATCGCCACGGAGCTTTGTGCGGTCCCGGAAGGCTCCAGCTTCGGCACCAGCCTCAAGGATTTCCCCCGCAATGCGGCCCATGCTCCTGTTTTCCCAAGTCCAAAAAGCTCTTTGACCCTGTTCAGTCGCTCTATGGCCTCGCCCGTAAGTTCGCCGCCGGCCTCCAAAACATTCTTTATGGACTCGAAGGCTTTCCGACGCAGCGCGGCATCCGCCGGCAGAAGAACCGGGATCGCCTCCAGCGTTGCTTCCGTATCCAGCAGCAGCATGAAGAACTGATCGCGCGCCATTGCCTTGAATTCGTCAAGGGTGAGCCGCGGCGTCTCATCCGAGAGCCTGACTTGCTTGAGCGCATTTATGCCGTGCTCATCGACCCCGCCTCGAGCCAAGCCGACATAAACCAGGCCGCGAATCAAGCATTCCTGAATGCCGCCCCTTCTGATTCGCGATTTGAGTTCAGCGATACGGTCCTGAATGAGTTCCCTGTGAAGGGCCGACGTTGGCGCCATGCGCTGCGGCTCCGGCGATTTCGGATCCACGCCGGCCGCGGCCTGGAGCGCCGGGGATCCGTAGACCGAGAGAAACAGCGTCTCCGTAAAGGTGTCGCGTATCTTACCCCAGCTTTCGAGCGCGTGAGCGACTTGCTCGGACGCAGTCTTTTCTGCAGCGAGAAATGGATTGTCCGGGGACACCGGATACCTGTTGCTCCGGACCCTTTCGGCGATCTTCCCAAGAAGGCTCCCGAAAGGATTCTCGTCGCTCAGCATCTCGTATTGCAGGCGCAGAGGATGCATCATGCGCATCCACTCCGCGAAGGCCGGGTTGATTGCCGCCTTCACGAGCGGCTGAAGGAACGTGCGATAAAGGGCGAGATTGGCCTCCGAAACCTGGGCAACAGTCGCGAACATGCGCTCATCTTCCGGCTCATGGCCGCCAAGCGCGCGGATGTCGTCCAAGGTTCGTGGATCGCAATGCATGACCCAATCGCCGGTTACGAGATCGGGAGGGGGCGTGCTGCCGGTCTTGCGTTCGAAACGCGCTTCGTAAAGGCCGGGAGGCAGGACTTCGATAAGGTCGAGGTTGCTGGAAAACTCGCTGTGCTCCTTGTTCGCAATCCCGCCAGAAACAAAGATGCCAAGATGCCCGGCCTTTTCGTGGATGGTGTAGACGATGGTCTGCCCGCAGGACCGGATCTCATCGACATCCTTGTAGAGATCGAGAATCCACCCCAGCGCCTGTTGCGGCGGAGTGATGTTGTCGCTCTTCGAGCAGAACACGACGATCGGAGAGCGTATGTTGCGCAGATCAATCGCAGAGCCGTCAGACCATTTCACGTCGCCAGCGGCGAGCTTGTTCCCGATGAAAAGCTCGTCGACGATCATCTGAATTTCTTCCGCATTCAGATTGACGTGCCCGCCCCACCAGCGCTCGAATTCGAGGTAGCGGGACGCCTCGGTGTCGACTTTCGAATAGAGGTTGTATTGCTTGGACCAGAGCGTGTTGGCGAGGTTAAGGCTCTCGAAATTCTGCACGAGCCACGCGCCATCGAATTTGCCAGCGCCCATATCACTCGTTAGCGCCGTCAACCAGCTGCCTCCAAGGAGGCCGCCAGTATACCGCATCGGATTGATGCCCTTAAGACCTGCCCAATAGGAGAGCGGGGACCCGGCGATGATGAGCGGCCCGAACAGTTCCGGCCGGATTGCCGCGAGCATCATGACGGCCCAGCCCGCCTGGCAATTTCCAACCACGCATGGCTTGCCATCGGCCTCGGGATGAGAAGCAATCACCGCCTCGAGGAAGATCGCCTCGGCGCGTCCGATATCTTCGATGCGTCTGCTTCTCCATAGGCTCGGGCAAGAAGCCGACGAAGTAGCAGGGGTGGCCGGCTTTCATGGCCACGCCTATTTCGCTATCCGCCTTGAAGCCGCCGATGCCTGGTCCGTGTCCGGCGCGCGGATCGACGATGACGAACGGCCTGGCCTTCGGGTTGATCTCCACGTCTTTGGGCGGATCGATGCGGACGAGCACGTAATTGACCGGCCGTTTGAAGGTGCGGCCATCGGCGACCACTTCGAACGAATAATTGAGAACGTGCGGTGCAAGCTTGGCGCAATGGTCGCGGTATTGATTACCGCGTTGCCGCAACGTGTCCCAAAACAGGATTTGCCGCTGGACGAAATCGGCTGCGTACTCGACAGCGGGGCCGAATAACTGCGGAAATGCCGCCCAGCCGATTGGGGGCTCGTTCGATCCTTCGCGATCGCTCATGGCGCAACTCCTTCGCGCATGGCGCATTTTTTAACTGTCGTAGCGTATGTGCACAATTGGAGGCATCATTGACCGATGTCAATTGGTTTGGTCATGAACCTTACTGCTCTCCGGCGCTAAAGTCCGGCATGGCAGGCGACGTCGATGATAACCTCCCCAAAGACGAGTTCCGGAACGATCATTTGCGTGAGAAGCGTCACTAGTATTGCTGAGGGACAAGCTTCAGTCCGGCCAGGGACTCGCGGTCGTCATATTTTCTTTTGTTGGATCGTTTCGGAAGCTCAACCTTCTCTGACGGCACCTTCTTGTAAGGGATCAGGCTCAAGATGTGCGCAATACAATTCAGCCTCGCACGGCGCTTGTCGTCCGACCGAACGATATGCCAGGGCGCATGATCGGTGTCCGTCTTCTCGAACATCTTATCGCGCGCCTCCGAAAAGTCGTACCAACGGCGGTAGGACTCGAGATCCATGGGGCTCAGCTTCCACTGGCGCAGCGGATCGCTGATGCGAGCCAGAAAGCGGCGCTCCTGCTCGTCCTTGCCCACCTCGAGCCAGATCTTGATGAGCTGAATTCCGCCGTCGACGATGTACTTCTCCAGTTCGGGACACAGCTGCAAAAACCGCTCGTACTCCTCGGACGTGCAAAAGCCCATGACGTGTTCCACACCGGCACGGTTGTACCAGCTGCGGTCGAAGACGACGATCTCGCCGGCCGCGGGGAATTGCTGCATATATCGCTGAAAGAAAATTTGAGTCTTTTCCCGGTCCGACGGGGCGGGCAGCGCCACAATCCTGAAGACGCGAGGGCTCACCCTTTCCGTCATGGCCCGGATGGTTCCGCCCTTTCCGGCGGCGTCGCGCCCCTCGAAAACGATGATGATCCGGGCTCCGGCCGACTTCGACCCATGCCTGCAGATGGCAAAGCTCGACCTGCAGATCGCGCAGCTTCTTCTCGTAATCCTTCCTTTTCAGTTTCTTCTTCTCGACAGGCTGCTCCATGTTCATATCTTTCTCCCCTTCGTTTGGATTATGCGGCGCCCCTGTTCTTCGTCAGCCGGTCCATCAACCGCTTTAGAGAGGACCTCATCAAGCGTCTTGACGCGGTCGAGGCCCCCGGCTTTTTCGTCCATCCCATCCGCTCGCAATAAGTCCCGCGACGTTCCATGAGCGCCCACGATGCGCAGTGCGATGCCGCGCGAGGCTAGCTCGCGATGGAGGTCATGCAGCATCCGCGAGCCCGCGAGGTCGAGATAGGGCGAGGCCGAGAGATCGCAGATCACCAAGCGAATATCGGACGGACCAGCCGCACGAAGCCGGTTCAGGACACGGTCCAGAACGGAATCGGCATTGACGTATAGGAGCGATGCTTCCGGACGGAAGGCGATCACTCCGGGGAGCGGTTCGTTTTCAGGGTGCCTCGCAAGATCGGAATAAGCCTTGGTGCCGGGAACACGGCCGAGGAAGGCGACATGCGGCCGCGACGCCCGGATCAGCAGCATCACGACTGACGCCAGGGCTGCGAGAAGGATGCCCTGCAGGATGCCGAGAAGCAGCACCGCGCCAAGGGCGATCGACGCGGCGTAGAAGTCGAGACGGCTTACGCGCCACATACGGAACAGGGCCGGGAAATCCAGCAACCCGGATATGGCAGACAAGACGACCGCGGCCAGGACCGCCTTTGGCAGGTTTTCCAGGAGGCCTGTGAGGAAGAGGAGGCAAAGCGCAAGCGTCACTGAGGCAAAGACAAGAGCGAGCGGCGTGCGCGCGCCAGCCTTGTCGTTCACGGCCGATTGTGACAGCCCGCCAGCCACCGGATAGCCTTGTCCCAACGCCGTCGCGAGATTGGCGGCCCCGATCCCGAGAAACTCCTGCCTCGGATCGACGGCATAGCCATGTTTTGCGGCGAAGGTGCGGGCAGCAGAAATGCCCTCGATGTAAGCGAGCAGCAGGCATCCCGCCGCGAGCGGAACGATGCCCTCCACGTCGCGCAGCCGCAGCGCTGGCCCTTCGAGCGTGGGTAGGCCAGCCGGGATCACGCCCGTTGTTGGCACTCCAAGAGCGGGAAGCCCGAGGGCGGTTGCCGCCACGATTGACAGCGCGACCACTCCGAGCGCGACGGGCTTGCCCGGCAGCAACCGTTCGCCAAACGTGAGAAAGAGGAGGGCGACGACACCGATGGCGAACACCAGGGACTGCGTCTGGCCGAGATGCCGGACAAACAGGGCAGCCCGTTCAAAAAAATTATGCCCTCCGCCTTGCACGCCAAAGAGACTTGGCAGCTGCGTCATGGCAATCGTCAATCCTGCCCCCGCCTTGAAGCCAACGAGGATGCTGTCGCTGATCAGCTTAACCAGCACGCTGAGTCGAAATGCCCACGCGATCAGGCAAAGCAAGGCCACCGTGAAGCCCGTCAGGCTGGCAATCTGAGCGTAGCGCAACGCATCCCCGCCCGCCATCGCCCCCACTGTTCCGGCGATCATGAGTGAGATGGCTGAGGTGGGGCCGATCGCCAATTGGCGCGATGAGCCGAACAGCGCGTAGCCCAAGCCACCCAGAAGATAGCCGTAAAGACCCACTTGCGGAGGGAGACCTGCGAGACCGGCATAGGCGAGCGAGACCGGGATCGCATAGGCTGCGAGCGTTACGCCGGCGACGGCATCGCCGGACAACCAGGCGATGCGGTATTCCGGGAGCCACCGGGCTGGCCGAAAGGACCAAAGCCAGCCTAGCGGTGCAGAGGCAGGATGCAGACTCATTCATGGAGCTTAGCGACGCTTTCCGCGGTGAGCCTAAAATCTGCGGCGCGCGTAAATGCCTCTAGTCGCACAGATACCCAACGTGTCCCAAAACAGGATCTGCCGCTGGACCAGATCGGTTGCGTACTCGACCGCGGGGCCAAAAAGCTGGGGGAACGCGGCCCAACCGACTGGGGCCATTTTCAACATCTCCTGATCCCTCATGGCGTACTCCCACCGATGGTCTAACGGGTAAAGAATTGAATTTTATGAAAAAATGATTCCCGCTCCCTGAACGGAAGTCATCGCGGTTTAAAAATTATATTGTGCAGTGATAATAATCTGCCTATCCTTGATTGATGTCAAATTATTGGGTCTCTGTTGTCAGCATTATTACCTGTAATAAATAACCATTCAGTCTAGCTTAAGTTTAGCTCAAGGAGTCCGGCATGGCCGCGAATGTCGAAGATATCCTCCCTAAGGCATCGGACGTCATGGTTCGCATTGCCGAAGCCCAGGCCGAAAAGGCTGCCGCACACGACAGGCAAAAAACCGCGGAGCAGGCCGAGAAAGACGCGCTGATCAAGAAGCTGAGCCAGGCTTCCGGGATGACCGAGGAAGAGAAAGTCAAATTGGCTGCTACGGTGATCAAGCGGGCGATGGACAATGGCTTGCTGGAAGTGCAGGTCCACCGCTTTCCAAACGCGCTTTGCACCGATCATGGACGCGCCATCAATCAGGCGGAGCCGGGCTGGGAAAAGACGCTGACGGGTATTCCAAAGGAGATCTTTCACCTCTGGAACGATCATTTGCGTGAGAAAGGTTACAAGCTCCGGTATCAGATCCTCGAATTTCCAGGCGGCCTGCCAGGAGACATCGGTATTACGCTGAGCTGGCACTAGAGCAGCCCGCGTTCTTTGAGGCGCGGATAAGTGGCTCAAGCACTTTAGAATCAACTTTTCCGCCTTTGATCGATTTCGATTAGAGGCGGGTTGATCTAAAACTCAAATTAGCTTGATCGCCGCAAGCTTTAAGTCAGCCCCAACATAGATTAATAAGATACTTACGGTTTACCATCGGTGGGTCTCTGTAAGAGGGTCCACCTGTCCTTTGTAGGAGGCCGACGGGCCGCGCCCCGATCGATCGGCTCCGAATAAGAAAGAGGAAAGGCCCGCCCATGCGTAACCCGGTTCTGCTTGCGGTGCTTTTTGCAGCGCTCAGCACGCCTTCCTTCGCTCAAAAAGCAGCGCCCTCGGCAGTGCCGGTGACGACCGTCATCGCACAGGAGAAGCCGGTCGCTCAGACGAAGGACTTCGTAGGCCGCATCGAAGCAATCGAGCGCGTCGAAGTGCGCGCGCGCGTCACCGGCTACCTTGAAGCCGTGCTGTTCAAGGAAGGCGAGCTTGTCAAAGAGGGGCAGCCGCTTTATCGCATCGAGCCGGACATGTTCAAGGCAGCGGTTGAACAGGCGGAAGCCGCGCTTGTTGGCACCAAGGCATCGAAGATACTGTCCAAGGTTGAACTCGACCGGGCCAAAGAGCTTTTGCAGAAAAGTTTCGGGACGCCGCAAAAGCGCGACCAGGCGGAAGCCGCGGATGAAAATGCGGCGGCGAACATCTTAAAGGCGCAGGCCGATCTGGACACGGCCAAGATCAATCTTGGCTACACCGACATCCGGTCGCCCATCACAGGAAAAATCAGCCGGACCAAGGTCACAAAAGGAAACGTTGTCTCTCCCGACAGCGGCGTGCTGACGACGATTGTGAGCCAGGACCCGATGTATGTGCTTTTTCCCGTAAGCCGGCGTGAGTTTCTTGCGTTGCGGGAGCAGGGCAAGCCCGCCGATCGGGAGAGCATTGCGGTCACGGTCCGCTTTTCCGATGGCACCGTCTATGGCGAGAAGGGGCGCATCAATTTCGTCGATGTCAGCGTCGACAAGTCGACCGATACCGTCACCGTACGCGCCACCCTGCCCAATCCGGACGGCGTGCTGATGGACAGCGAGCTTGTCCGCGTCAACGTCGATAGAGGAAAGCCGCAGGAGCAGATCGTCATCCCGCAAGCAGCCCTGATCGCGGACCAGCAAGGCACCTATGTCTTCGCCGTCGAGGATGGGAAAGCCGTCATCCGCCGTGTCAAAACAGGCGGCGAGATTGGCGCGAATATTGCCGTCGTGTCGGGTCTGAAAGCCGGCGAGCAGATCATCGTCGAAGGCATCCAAGGAGTCCGGCCCGGCGCTCCGGTCATCGCGTCGCCTATGCCTGAAGCAAGGAGCTAGCCCGTGCTTTCCTCCGTCTTCGTCGACAGGCCGCGGCTCGCGATCGTCATAGCGATCGTCACCACGATCGCGGGCGCGCTCTCCCTCCTCCTCATTCCCGTGGCGCAATATCCCGATGTCGTGCCGCCGCAAGTCTCGGTCACGACGACTTATCCGGGGGCGTCAGCCTCAATCGTCGATGCAACGGTTGCCCAGCCGATCGAGGCCCAGGTCGTCGGTGTCGACAAGATGATCTATATGAAAAGCGTCAGCGGCAACGACGGCAGCTATACGCTGACCGCTTCGTTCGAGCTTGGCACCGATCCGGACATCAACACCGTCAACGTGAACAACCGCGTTCAGGTCGCGCTTTCGAAGCTGCCGCAGGATGTGCAGAAGCAAGGCGTGACGGTTAAGAAGAAATCGTCGGCCCTCCTCGGCGTCATCGCGCTTTCCTCGCCGAAAGGCACACACGACCCGCTCTTCATCTCGAACTACGTCACCATCAACATCCTCGACCAGATCAAGGCCACGCCCGGCGTTGGCGACGCCTCGCTTTGGGGTCCGCAAGACTATGCGATGCGGGCTTGGGTGCAGACCGACAAGCTTACGGGGCTTGGGCTGACAACCGGCGATGTCATCAGCGCCATCCAGGCCCAGAACGTGCAAGCCGCCGTGGGCCGCATCGGCGCTCGCCCGGTCTCCGACGATCAGAGGCTGCAACTGAACATCCAGACGAAAGGCCGCCTCTCTTCGCCTGAGGAATTCGAGAACATCGTCATCCGGACCAATCCTGACGGCTCCGTTCTCCGGCTGGGAGATGTGGCGCGCGTCGAGCTCGGCGCGGCGAACCTCGATCGCGAGACGAGGCTCAATGGCAAGGCGGCATCCGCTCTCGCCATGTATCAGACGCCCGGCGCGAACGCGATCTCCACGATGAACGCCATACAGGCCCAGATGAAGGACCTGGCAAAAGCCTTCCCCGAAGACCTCGATTGGAAAGTCACTTACGATCCAACGGTCTTCGTGAAGGAGACCGTGCACGAGGTGCAGAAGACCCTCGTCGAAGCCTTCATCCTTGTCGTCCTCGTGGTGTTCCTGTTCCTGGGAAATCTCCGCGCCACGCTCATTCCGGCCATCGCGGTGCCGGTCAGCCTGATCGGCGCGTTCATAGTCCTCTATGCCATCGGCTATTCCGCGAACTCGGTATCGCTGCTCGCGGTCGTGCTTGCCATCGGTATCGTCGTGGACGATGCAATCGTCGTGGTGGAAAACGTCGAGCGCGTCATGGAGGAGCATCCGGAGCTTTCTTCTGCGGACGCCACAAAGCTCGCGATGCGCGAGATCACAGCGCCGATCATCGCCATTACGCTGGTGCTGCTTGTCGGTCTTCGTGCCGGTGGCCTTCATACCCGGCATCTCGGGCGAGTTGTTCCGCCAATTCGCCGTGACGGTTGCGGTCGCGATGTTCCTCTCCGCGATTAACGCGCTCACGCTCTCGCCTGCCCTCTGCGCCATCCTGCTGAAGGCTCATCATGGGCCGCGGCGCGGCATTATCGGCTGGGTGATGCGCTCGATTGATAACGTCCGCGACGCTTATGGCGTTGCCGTGGCCCGGCTCGTCCGCATTTCGATCATCGGCCTTGTTTTCGTCGCAGCGTCCATGCTCGGCGTTGTCGGGCTTTCCAAGATCACGCCGACCGGCTTTCTGCCCGAAGACGATCAGGGCGCCTTCTTCATCGTCACACAGCTTCCAGGCGGCGCATCCGTCGCGCGCACCTCGGAGATTGTTGAAAAGGCGGAGCAGATCCTGGCGCAGGAACATGCCGTTCAGGACTACACCTCGATCATCGGCCTGAACTTCATCGACAACTATTCCCAGCCGAATTCCGCCTTCTTCGTCGTGACCTTGAAGCCATTCGAGGAGCGCCGGGGCGCGGCTGACAGCGCAAACGGCATCATGGCGCGGCTCAATAAGAAGCTGCGCGAGATCCAGGGCGGAACTGTTGTGCCCTTGCCTCCCCCGCCGATCATCGGCCTCGGCACGGGCGGCGGTTTCACCTATGTGCTCAAAGACCTGAAGGGCGGCGATCCGAAGACGCTCGCGCAAGTGCTGCGCGGCCTCCTCGTTGCCGCGAACCAGGACCCGATGCTGAACCGCGTGTTCAGCACGTTCTCCGCAACAGACCCGTCCATCTATCTCGATATCGACCGCGACAAGGCGCAGATTCTCGGGGTGCCGCTGAGCGCCGTGTTCCAGGCGTTGCAAGCGTCCCTTGGCGGCTACTATGTCAACGATATGAACCTCTTCGGCCGCACCTGGCAGGTTCAGGTTCAGGCCGAAGCCTCGGACCGCACAAGCATCGACGACATCTACCGAATCAACGTCCGCAACAACGAAGGCAAGATGATCCCGCTACGGAGCCTCGTCGAGCCGCGCGTCATCGTCGGGCCGCCAGCGCTCATCCGCTACAACAACAAACGCGCTGTCACGGTGCAGGGCGCGCCTGCCCAGGGCGTTTCGTCGGGGCAAGCCTTGGCGGCGATGGAGCAAGTGGCCGCAAAGACGCTGCCGCAGGGCTTCGCAGGCGAATGGACGGACACAGCGTTCCAGGAAAAGCGCGCCGAAGGCAAGACCGGCATCATCCTCGGCTTTGCACTCCTGTTCGCCTATCTGTTCCTCGTCGCTCTGTATGAGAGCTGGATCATTCCGGTGCCGGTTCTGCTTTCGGTGTCGGTGGGCGTGCTCGGGGCGTTTGCCGCGATCCTGCTCGGCGGGCTTACTCTCGACCTTTATGCGCAGATCGGCATGGTGGTTCTCATCGGGCTTGCGGCCAAGAACGCGATCCTGATCGTCGAATTTGCGAAGGAGAAGCGCGAACACGGTGAACCGCTGCTCCAGAGCGCGATCGAGGGCGCACGTTTGCGCTTCCGCCCTGTGATGATGACCTCGCTCGCCTTCATCCTGGGGCTTTACCCGCTGGTCGTCGCGGAAGGCGCTTCGCAGCTCGCAAGACGCGACGTCGGAACGCCCGTTTTCGGTGGCATGATATTCGCTTCATTCATCGGCATCTTCGCCATTCCGCCGCTTTATGTGACCTTCCAATGGATTGCGGAGAAGCTGAAGAGAGGCCCAACGAAAGCGCCGGAACCTTCGGAGAAGCCCAAGGATGCGCACGCGCCCGAGGGGCTATCGACCGGGGCTGCGGAGTAAACGCAGCGGCTGCACCTCAGAGGCGCTGGGGAGTTCGGCACGCGAGAAGCAAAAGCTTAGGCCGTCCAGGAAACCAGGTGAGCGGCGCCCTTCGTGCGTGGATGTGACAATCGAGGATAAAATTAGCTGAGGCTTCTTGACCTCTCCCAAAGCGCCGTCCAAACCTGCTCTTCATACGAGAAGTCCTCGATCCAGCGAGATCAGGAGAGGCTGCATGGTTCGCATCGCTTTACTCATCATGTCACTGTTGATCGCGTCATTCGGAGCAGCGTTTGGCGAGGCAGGAGGACCTGCCGCCCTGATCACCGAGGTTTATGGGGTTCCTGGGCCGTCAGGCCATTATCAGCAGCCGCTTGCGATCTTCGTCGAGGCCAACTTGCGCGAGCGCTATCTCTCGAAGCGGCTCTGCGCTGCTCTCGCCGAAATGGATAAGCGCACGCCCGCGGGCGATGTACCCAATATCGATTTTGATGTTGTCTCCGACAGCCAGGATCCGGACGTTCACGATCTCAAGATCACCGCCGCGAGCGAAAGCGCCGAGAAAGCGGTGGTTGTCGCGGATTTCAAGTCGCACGGGGATAGCGAGCGGACCGCGCTTCGCTATGAACTCGTGCACGAAGACGGCGCCTGGAAGATCGATGACGTGGCTGCATCCGGCAAAAGCCACTGGCGCGTCAGCGAAATCATCGCCGGTGAATAGGCGGATGCCCGCCCTTCTGACGACATTATACGGACCGCCATAAGCCACGATTGCCTATGACTATCGCCGTTATGGGTGGCGATAAAAAAAGTACTCATATGCTTACTTATAGCCTTTTTACGAAACAAACCCAATTTTAACCGTTTGTAAATCTCACTGTATGACGTGCCTGGAAAAGTCCACTTGATGATATGAGTGTTGGTATTAAGCCCCCAATCTCGGCATGATTCCATGACTCGTGAAGAGGCGCGCTCCGGGCGGGCCCTAGGTAAAGCAGCGCACATCAGGGCTGCAGGATTGGTGCGATCCTTCGGCGCGCATACGCCATCTCCCGATCACTGCGGGAGATGAACTGACCGGCTTCCTTGCCTTCCATTCCTTTTCGCCGCGCCGGGATCATCGTATACTCGCTCGCGCAACCTGTTTTCCACCTCGTACTCGCCTACGATGCAATCCAGGGCAGGCTGTTTCAGCCCGGCGCAAGCTTGCGCGACAACGTTCTCCTTTGCATTCCGCTCCTCAGTTCGTGGGCGGCTACGCCTTCAACCTTGTGCTCGGCGCGATGAGTTTGCGACGCACACGGCATAAGGGATTTTGGTTGCATGTCATTTTCGCTCCGGTTTACCAGCTCTTTGTCTAGGCCGCAGCGTATCGCGCCGTGTGAAATCATTCGTGCCGCCTTCCGAAAGATGGAACCGGGCGTGGCGAGTCAACTCAAGGCCGCGACAGTTTGAAAAAAGTCACGGGGCGGCAGCTTAGGCTGCAGGACTTAATAGGGAGAGCGCATGCTCGCGGTTACATTTGACATCGATTGGGCGCCAGACTGGGCGATCGCAATTTGCGCCGAATTGTGCAAAAACGCGAAAGCGCCGGCCACCTTTTTTGTCACCCATGACGCGGATGTGCTTGCCCACCTTCGCGGACGCAACGACGTCGAGCTTGGCATTCATCCCAACTTTCTGCCCAACTCCAGCCACGGCACCTCAACGGCCGAGGTTATTGAGCATGTGCTTGCGATCGTGCCCGAGGCGCGATCGGTGCGGACGCACGCGCTGTTTCAGTCCTCCCCAATTCTGCATCATTTAGAAACCTACACCTCGATTGAAACTGACGTATCATTGTTCTTGCCCTTCTGTCCTGGCTTGCGCCCGACGAAGGCGCATTTCGAGGCAGGGGGGCGGGGACTGATCCGGCTTCCCTATTATTGGGAGGACGACACGGCTGCCCTTTGGCCCGGCTGGTCATGGAACGGGCCGCAGGACGAGCCGCCCGACGGTCTCAGGATTTATGATTTTCACCCGATCCATGTTGCGCTCAACATGGCCTCTTTAGACGCGTATCAGCGCCTGAAAGAGGCCCTGAACGGTCGACCAATGTTTTCGGCGACAGAGGCGGATTGCGCTCCGTTCATCAATCGAGGGGCCGGCACGCGCACGTTCCTGGAGCGTCTGCTGGCGAGCGTCGAACCAGATTGGTTCCACACCGTATCCGACCTCGCGGCGGACCAGGGAAGATAGGGGCATGCGCGTCGCGGTCATTGGCAGAACCAAGATCCTGCTGGACGCTGCAGCGCTCGTCAAGGCGCGCGGCCATGATATCGCCGTTGTCTGGACCTGTCGCGCCGAGCCATTCTATGACGCCAAGGAAGAAGACTTCAAAGCTTTAGCGGCGTGCGCCGGGGCCGACTTTGTCAACGAGCTTTCCATCAATTCCGAGGCCAACCGGAAACGGCTCGCGGCCTATGGCTGCGACATCGCCATTTCAGTCAATTGGCTGACCGTGATCGGCCAGCCCGTCCTGGACCTGTTCCGATTTGGCGTCCTGAACGCTCACGCCGGAGACCTGCCACGTTTTCGCGGCAATGCCTGTCCCAATTGGGCCATCCTCGCAGGCGAACCCCATGTCGGGCTCTGCGTCCATCTGATGGCCGTCGAGTTGGATGCCGGGCCGGTGGTCCTGCGCGAGAAGATCGCGCTCGACGACACAACCTATATTGGCGACGTCTACGCTTGGATCGAACGGCGCGCGCCTGAGATGTTCGCCGCCGCGGTCGATGGTCTCGGCGGCGGATCACTGCATCCAACGCCCCAGCCTGCCGACCCGGCGCTCGCATTGCGCGCTTATCCCAGGCGGCCGGAGGACTCCCGCATCGATTGGCGGTGGCCCGCCCGGGAGGTCTTACGAATGGTGCGCGCGTCTTCGCATCCATTTTCGGGGGCTTTCGCGTTTCTGGAAGGGGACCGCAAAGTGACCGTGTGGCGCGCTGATGCTTTCGGCCATCCCGGGGCATTCCTGGCAGTGCCGGGGCAGGTCTGCCTCAGCTGCGAAGGGGACCCGGCAATCGCATGCGGCGACGGCATGATCCGTCTCACCGACATAGACCTCGAAGGTGCGGCGGAACTCAAAGGAAGCCAAACGGCTGATCCTTCGCAGTCTGCGCAATCGCCTCACCTAGAGCGGCCAGCGTCCCATTTGGACGCGGATAAGCTGCTCTTTAGCGCTTCAAACTCGACCAACTTTTTCCGGCTTTAATCGATCCCGATTAAAGCCGGGTTGATCTGAGTCCGGCCTGCCGTCGATCACCCGGCCGCGGCTATCCTCACGCCGCCATGCTCGGCAGCCCGGCCAGCGCCATGGCGAGTTCGCCTTCGTCATAGTCCTGATCCACGAGCTTGCCCTCGAAATAGGCGATATAGGCGCCCATGTCGAAATGGCCGTGGCCCGACAGGTTGAAGAGGATGGTCTCGGCCTTCCCTTCCTTCTTGCAGCGGAGAGCCTCGTCGATTGCGCAACGCACCGCGTGCGTCAATTCCGGCGCCGGCACAATCCCCTCGCAGCGCGCAAATTGCACACCCGCGTCGAAGCAGGTCTTCTGGTGATAGGCGCGCGCCTCGATCAATCCCTGCTCATAGACATGCGACACCATGGGACCCATGCCATGATACCGCAGCCCACCCGAATGGGAGGATGGAGGGACGAATGTCGATCCGAGCGTATGCATCTTTACGAGCGGCGTAAGATGGGCGGTGTCGCCGAAGTCGTAAGCGTACCTGCCACGCGTCATCGATGGGCACGAGGCGGGCTCGACCGCGATGATGCGCCGCTTGCGCCCGCCGCGCAGTTGCAGCCCAATAAAGGGGAAGGCCAGCCCTGCAAAATTCGACCCGCCGCCCGCGCAGCCGATCACGACATCAGGGTCGTCACCCGCCATCTCGAATTGCTTGATCGCTTCCTGCCCGATGATGGACTGGTGCAGCATCACGTGGTTCAGTACCGAGCCGAGGGCATATTTCACCGCCGGGTCCTTGGCCGCGACCTCGACGGCCTCTGAAATCGCGATGCCGAGCGAGCCAGGGCTATCGGGATGTTCGGCAAGAATGGCACGGCCGGACTCCGTCTCGTTCGACGGCGAAGGGATGCAACGCGCGCCATAGGTTTCCATCAGAGCGCGGCGATAGGGCTTCTGGTCGTAAGAGCAGCGGACCTGGAAGACCGTCACATCGATGCCGAACAGCGCGCCCGCAAACGCCAGCGAGGAGCCCCACTGTCCGGCGCCGGTTTCGGTGGAAAGCCGCGTGATGCCCTGCTCTTTGTTGTACCAGGCCTGCGGAACGGCCGTGTTCGGCTTATGCGAGCCTGCCGGCGAAACGCCCTCGTTCTTGAAATAGATCTTCGCCGGCGTTCCGAGCGCCTGTTCGAGGCGACGCGCGCGGATCAGCGGCGATGGCCGCCACATGCGGTAAACATCGCGGATCGGCTCGGGGATCTCGATCTCCCGTTCGGTCGACACCTCTTGGATGATGAGCGCCATCGGAAAAAGCGGTTCGAGATCGCCGGGACCGGCCGGCTGCTTGGTGCCGGGGTGCAGAACAGCCGGCAGCGGAACGGGCAGATCGGCCGTGAGATTATACCAGAACTTGGGAATCTGCGTTTCGTCGAGAACGAATTTGACCTGGCTCATCACGCCAACCCTCCCCTTAGAGTGCGCTCGGAAAAGTGCGAAGCGTTTTCCGATAAAGACGCACGGCAACAAAAACTTAGAGCCGGCTTTTGATGCCATCAAAAGCGGATAGGCTCTAGATCAACCCGCCTTTTAATCGGAATCGATCAAAGGCGGAAAAGTTGATCAATTCTAAAGTGCTAGAGCAGCTTATCCGCGTCCAAACGGACGCAGGCTGCGCTAGAAAACGTCGGCGGAACCATACACGAGGAAAGCCAAGCTGCAACCGCGTCATTTTGGATAACTTCGCCTCCATCCCATTCGAGCTTTGGAGAAATTTCCGCTCATAAAGCTGCCCATCCCCGCAACGCGCGCATCCCGCCATCGAAACGCCCGGATCGTTATCACCATCCGCTCGTTCCTTCACTGAGGCGCTGCGCAAGCAGCTTCGGCGTTTGTTTTCCGTTTGGAGCTTTCATGAGTTCAGTGACGTTTACGGCAGAAGCCGAAAGTACGGGACTGCCGTTACCGCTCCGGCTGCCGTTGCGGCGCGTACTCGCGATCGATGCATTCCGCGGATTGACGATCCTCGCAATGATTTTCGTGAACACTCTGGAAGATGTGGAGGGCATGCCCTTCTGGCTTTATCATACGCCCGAAAATTCGGACGGCATGACGTTCCCGGACCTTGTCTTCCCAGCGTTCCTGTTCATCGTCGGAATGTCGATCCCCTTCGCCACCGCCCAGCGGCTTGCCGCTGGAGATACGTTTTGGCAACTCATGCGCCACGTGCTGGTGCGCACGCTCGGCCTCCTCGTACTTGGCGTCTTCATGGTCAATGCTGAGGAAGGCTATAACGAACAGGCCATGCCCCTATCGATCGGCTTGTGGTCGCTTCTGTTCTATGCATCGGCACTCATGGTCTGGGGCATCTACCGCTTTCAGAACAAGGTGCTTGCCACCGCGTTGCGCGTGGCCGGTGTCTTGGGTCTTGTTGTGCTTGCCTACATGTTTCGAGGAGGCGAGGACGGCAGTGTACACCTTTCGCCGAAGTGGTGGGGCATCCTGGGCCTTATCGGGTGGTCCTACCTGTTTGCCAGCGCGATATACCTTATTGGGCGCAGCCGCGTGCTTCCTCTGGTTATCGGCCTGCTCATAGGCGTGATTTACTCCTGCCTGGGCCAGGTGGACGCGATCCAGTCCTCTCCTTTTCTGCAACTACTGGCCGCTCAGTCGGGAAATGCGGCTCATACTTCCATTGTGCTTTGCGGCGTCATCACGACGCTGCTTTTCTTCAACACAAGCCGAGACGGAACGCCACAGCGTTTTGGATCGGCGGCGCTTTTCGCACTGGCGCTGCTTGCCCTTGGAGCCCTCCTGCAACCGTATTACGGACTATCGAAGTCCGATGCGTCGCCAAGCTGGGCGCTTTACAGCGCCGCCCTATGCGTCGTGCTGTTTGCTTTTCTCTACTGGGTGATAGACCTGAAAGGGGCGCGAGGCTGGACCGCCTTCCTTCGCCCAGCGGCAGCCAACCCGCTGCTGATTTATATGCTCCCTAACATTGTCTGGGCGCTGATGAAGTCCTTACACGTGGCTTGGCCCGAACCACTGACCGAGGGCACGCCCGGCCTGCTTTGGGCCGTGGCCTATGCCTTTATTATGCTGGCGGTGGCGCATCGAATGCGGCTCAAGCTGCAGCTTTAGCGGATTTCGCCCACCCTTCCCTGCAATAACGACGTTCGAAACAAACGGCGCCAGCAAAGTCGCGACCGCTGCCGCCGGCGGCACGACGATGCCATGCAGCGCCACGAATCCAGGCGCGTGGCATGAAGACGGCGGGCGCATCCTGGATGTCACCCATGAGGAAGATTTTTGCAGCCGCTGAGGAGGAGGATGCGGCCAAGATCATCGATTGCCTGGCCGCCACAACCGCTGCGTCAGGCGGATACCTGGGCGGGCGCGGTATCGGCGCAGGACTTCGCCGTGTCAGACGCGCGTTCATGTTGGTCGTCGTCTTTGCCCCGCAAAACCACATAGATCGCGGGGATCACGAGCACCGTCAGCAGCGTCGACGAAGCGAGGCCGAACAGAAGCGAGATCGCGAGCCCCTGGAAGATCGGGTCGGCCAGGATCACGGCCGCGCCGATCATGGCGGCAAGCGCCGTCAAGAGGATCGGCTTGAACCGGATCGCGCCCGCTTCGAGCAGCACCTGCCGCAAAGGCATTGTCCCGCGCTTGCCCTGGATGAAGTCCACAAGCAGGATCGAGTTGCGCACGATGATGCCCGCCAGCGCGATAAAGCCGATCATGGACGTCGCCGTGAACGGCGCGCCGAACATCCAGTGCCCAAGCATGATGCCGATCAGCGTCAGCGGCACCGGCGTCAGGATCACGAGCGGCAGCTTGAACGAGCCGAACTGTCCGACCACGATGAAGTAGATGCCGAGGATCGCGATCCCGAACGCCGCGCCCATATCCCGGAAGGTGACATAGGTCACTTCCCACTCGCCGTCCCAGAGGAGGATCGGCTTCGAGTCGTCATTGGGCTGGCCATGCAGCACGATCTCGGGCTTCTGCCCCGGCGCCCAATCCGCCTTGGCGATGGCGTCGCGGACTGCGAGCATGCCGTAGATCGGCGCTTCGTAGCTGCCTGCCAGTTCGGCCGTCACCATTTCCGCGGGTCTGCCATTGTGGCGGAAGATCGGGAACGAGGCGCGCTCCTTTTTCAGGCTCACCACATCGCCAAGCTCCACGATGGAGCGGTTGCCGGGGATGGCGTTCGCAGGGACTGGCGTGGAGAGCGTGTGCTGGGAGAGCGAGAGCTGGTTCTTCGGCAGGGCGATGGCGATCTCGACCGGATGACGGCCTTCGCCACGATAGGAGTAACCCACGGGCACACCAGACAAATATGCCTGGATTGTATCGTAGACATCCTTCTGCTCGACCCGGAAAAATTCGAGCTTATCCTGATCGATGGAGACGCGAAGCCTTTCCCCGGGCACCCGGAAGCTGTCGTCCACATCGACGATGAAGGGGATGCTCTCGAAAACGTCCTTGAGCTTCGTCGCCGTCGCCCGCCGCGTTTCAGGGTCCGGCCCATAGATCTCTGCGAGCAGCGTCGAAAGCACGGGCGGTCCAGGCGGTACTTCGACGACCTTCAGCGCGGTTCCCTTCGGCATGTCGAGGCCGCGAAGTTTCTCGCGAACCTCGAGGGCGATTTCGTGGCTCGCGCGTGAGCGCTCGGACTTGGGCGTGAAATTGAGCTGCAGATCCCCCTGCTCCGGCCCACCGCGCAGATAGTAGTGCCGCACCAGGCCATTGAAGTTGAAGGGCGTCGCGGTGCCTGCGTTGGACTGGATTGAAAGAAGCTCGGGCACGTCTTTCAGCCGCCCGGCTGCCGCCTGGAGCACACGCTGTGTATCCTCAAGCGAAGCCCCTTTCGGCAGATCGATGACAACCTGCACCTCAGACTTGTTGTCGAAAGGAAGTAGCTTCACCGTCACCGACTTGGTCCAGAACAGCATCAGCGAGGCGAGCGTCGCCATGCCCACGCCCAGGAGGAAGAAGAGCGAGCGCTTGCGGGTGCGCAGGATGGGTTTCGCCACCGCAACATAAGCGCGCGCCAGGAAGCCGCCATGCTCGTGCTGATGTGGCTCGGGCTGCTTCCGCGCGATCTTCATCATCAGCCATGGCGTCACCATCACGGCCACGAAGAAGGACAAGATCATCGCCGCCGACGCGTTGGCGGGGATGGGGCTCATATACGGCCCCATAAGGCCCGACACGAACAGCATGGGCAAGAGCGCAACCACGACCGTCAGCGTCGCCACGATCGTCGGATTGCCGACCTCGGCGACCGCCTCTATGGCCGCCTGCATGCGGCTCTTTTGGCCGTTCATGCCCCAATGACGCGCCATGTTCTCGATCACCACGATCGCGTCGTCGACGAGGATACCGATCGAGAAGATCAGCGCGAACAGGCTCACGCGGTTGATGGTGTAGCCCATGATCCAGGAGGCGAAGAGCGTGAGAAGGATCGTCGTCGGGATGACGATCGCCACCACGATACCTTCGCGCCAGCCGATAGCAAACACGATGAGCGCCACGATAGAAACCGTCGCAAGCGCGAGGTGAAACAAAAGCTCATCAGCCTTTTCGCTGGCCGTGGCGCCGTAGTTGCGAGTGACCTGGACCTCGATGTCCTCAGGAAGCGCCGTCCCGCGCAGTTGCTCCAGCCTTTTGACGAGATTGGCCGCAATGTCGACGGCATTCGCCCCTGCTCTCTTGGCGATGGCGATCGAAACCGCGGGGACGCGCGCCAGCTCCCCATTCTTGTCCTTGGTGATCTGCCAGACTTGCTGCTCGAGCGGCTTTCCGCCCACGACGATCTTAGCCACATCCCGCACATAGACCGGGTGGCCATCACGGGTGGTCAGGAGCAGAAGCCCGATGTCGGGAACGCCCTGAAGCGTCTGACCTGCCACAACCGGCACGGCTTGGCCTTGGTCACGGATCTGGCCTGCAAGGAACGAGCGGTTGGCCGAGCGTACCTTGTCCACGAGCTGCGCCAGCGTCACGCCATAAAGGGAGAGCTTCTCGGGGTCGGGCTCGACGCGGATCTGGTCGGGCCGCCCGCCGACGATATAGGTGAGGCCAACATTGTCGATCTTCGAAAGCTCGATCCGCAAATTCTCGGCGAGGTGATAAAGCGAATTGTCGGTCCAGCGGTCGGCGGCCTCGGGCTTGGGTGCGAGCGTCAGGCTGACGATGGCAACATCGTCGATGCCACGCGCGACGATCAACGGTTCCGGAATGCCGATGGGGATGCGGTCCATATTGGCGCGCACCTTCTCGTGTACGCGCAGGATCGCTTCGTCGGATTTCGTGCCGACCAGGAAGCGCGCAGTGACGAGCACCTGGTCGTCATTGGTTTGGCTGTAGACGTGCTCGACGCCGCTGATTGCCTTCACGATGGTTTCGAGCGGCTCCGTCACGAGCCGGGCCGCGTCCTGCGCCTTGAGGCCATCCGCCCGAATCTGGATATCGACCATCGGCACCGAGATTTGCGGCTCTTCCTCGCGCGGAAGCTGAACAAGGGCGATGGCGCCCAGCATCAGGGCGGAGAGCAGAATGAGCGGCGTCAGCGGGGAAGCGATAAACGCCTTTGTCAGATTGCCTGAAATACCGAGCTTCATGGCCGCACCAGCCTGTCGCCGAGTTTCAGACCTGCGAGCACCTCGATCCCGTCGCCATCTCCTTCCAACCGGGCGGGCTGGCCGGGCTGGACCACGAGGTCGATGGTCTTGCCGTCGCCCTGCCTGATGCGCGCATAATCAAGGCCGAAATGTTTGAAGAGGTACTCGCTCGGGACAACGATCGTATTGCGTTTCCCAGCCGAGATCCGGACAAGAACGCGTTCGCCGACGAAGTATTTTCCGAGCCCGTCCGCTTGGGCGTCGGCGATCACGCGCCCATCCTGAAGCTCAGGATAGACAAGCGAGATCACGCCTTTGCCAAGCGGCGCATCGCTGGCAGAGAGTTCGCGGCCGCCAATGAGGACGGGATCGCCTGTTTTGATGAAGCGCGCATGTCGTTCCGGCAACTCAAGGCGCAAAACGTAGGCATTGGCCGCGATCTTGGCGATGGTTTCGCCGGCATCACGACCGCGCCGACAGTTACGGGGATGGTCAGCACCCGGCCTTGCGCTGGCGCAAGCACTGCGCCTTCCTCGACCTGCTGGGTGATCACGGATCGCTCCGCCTCGGCCGACTTCAGCGCATTCGAAGCCACCTCCAAAGCGGTGCGCGCTTCATCGAGCTTCGCGCCTGCCGCAAAGCCGCGCTGCGCAAGCTGCTCCTGCCGCTGCGCCTCAGCCTTCGCGGTTTCCGCCCGCGAGCGCAAGCCGATGATCTGCGCATCGAGCACCTTCATTCTCAGAGCCAGCTTGTCGTCCGCAACGGTTGCGAGCACGTCGCCGGGTTTCACTTCGCCTCCGCGCTTGATGGAGAGCGAGGTGATGGTGCCGCCGGTGCGGACGCGCGCGTTGATCTCGTCGGTGCTGCGGACGGTTGCGAAGACGGCCTTCAGGTCGTCAATGGCGGTTTCCTTGACCTCGAACACATCCTGCGCCGCAGCCGAAGCGCTTGCCGCTATCATGGCCAGCACCAGCAGCACGGCGCGCGATGCCGATGGCGGTCTTGTCAAGGCTGCGCCTGATATCCGGTTTATCATCCCTCAATTGCCTTTTCGGATTGGTCCGCCGGGCTGAACTGCGCCCGCGTCAAGTTTGGGCTTTTCATTTCTCGAAATGGATACTAGATATGGCGGAGCGAAAACACAAGACTTCGTATCTACGATAATATGAATACACATACCGAAATAATGTCACAGGCGGCTGACGACGCCGTCGGCCTGCTTCAGTCGCTGGGGAACAAATCCCGGCTGATGATCATGTGTCAGCTTATCGACGGCGAGAAGTCCGTGGGCCAGCTTGCCGAACTGTTGCAGGCTCGGGAAGTCCACCATCTCTCAGCACCTGGCGTTGTTACGGAAAGACAGGCTGGTCACGACGAGGCGGCAGGCTCAGACGATTTACTACGCTATTGCGAGCGACCCGGCGCGGCGGGTGCTGGAAACCCTGTACGAGATCTATTGCCCGCAACCCTAGCGCAGCCCGCGTCCCTTTGAGCGCGGCGGGTTGATCTGGCGCCAAGACCGGGGGCACTTCCGCTCCGCCCTTCGCCTTTGCAAAAGATCTCGTAAAGCGGCGCGACGACGCGTTTGATGTCGTCGTCTGCTCTGTTGCATCGCTCTGTGCAAAGCTCTCGATGACCGGAAGCTTCATGATGCGTTGCCGTCCCTGAAGGAGGCGAAGCCGGCTGTTGTTGCCACACTTCTCAGGCTTACAACCGACTGGCAAGGAGGAGCAAGGCGGCCGGATAGCTCCCCCGCTCCAAGCCTGCACTAGATCAACCTGCCTTTGATCGGTGTCGATTAAAGGCGGAAAGTTGATCGATTTCTAAAGTCCTGAGGTAGCCTCGTCCAAATAGACGCGGGCTACCTCAGAATATGCCGAAGCATTGGAGGCCAGGCTGCGTGATCCGAAGCAGTCTTACTCCAGATAGTTGAGATAGGCGGCAACGGCTGCGACTTGCGCCTTCGTCAAAGTGTGTGCAATGGGCTGCATGATAGCTGATGTATCAGGCTTTTCCAGATCCTGCCCCCGCTCCCCGCTCCAGTTCAGCAATTTACTTTGGATATACTCATCGAGTTGGCCCGCCAGTCGGGGAAACGCCCCGTTACCTTTCGCTTCCGGACCGTGACAGGAAGCACAGGGCGGAATATTGGCATCGGAAACGCCCTCTTCATAGATTTGTTTCCCGCCCGCAACGAGTTCCTTTGGAGCCCCCCCGATGGGTTTAGGATTGAGGTCTCGAAAATGCTCGGCAATACCCCTTTGCATTGCCGGACTGAGGGTATGCGCCACGTTTTCCATAACAGAATGCAGTCGCCTGTGCTCGATAAAGGCTTGCAACTGATTCTCGAAATATTCGACCTGTTGTCCCGCAAGTCGCGGTATGGGAGACGCTGCACGAATACCTTGCCCCGACGATTGGTGGCAGCGTTGGCAATATTCGATCTTGGTCTGAAGGTCTTGCGCCGAAACGGCTGCCGTGCCCTTGTCCTCCGCGTGGCAGGGTGCAGCAAAAATGACGGCCAGAATTGCCGTTTGCAACGTTAATTGAAGGCTAATGAACTTCATGATCCAACCCCTGGTGCGATGTGCGAGACGGCGCGAAGTCTAATTGAGGACAGGCCTTCTGTCTTCGGTGGTCTGCCAAATACACCCGCCCGTCCAGCTCATTCGCGATGAACAGCCTTCCGCTGGCTCGCGGCGAACGCACCCTCTTGGGGAGAACGTTTCGACGCTCATTCAATTCTTCCGCAGTCTGTTACGTGGTTATGGTCGGCGATCCTTGTACCCTATGAACAATTTGAACCGGAACGTTCAGCTGCAATAGAGCGCCAAACGGGAAGCATGGCTATCGAAACCTCTCCGGCATCGACCGCGTTTTACACTTTCGAATAGGGGCTGAGCAAAGAATCCCCTAGCAGTTGGGCGCACCGCTAGGGGTGGAGGGGCACTTGCGTGCAGGATGCTGAATCAAATAAAACCAGATTGAGCACAATCCCCGAACAAGGGAACTCTTTAGGCGCATTCCAGCTTCGCGCAAATGCGCGGATATCGATTTTACACACTGCGCTGGTTCTCTAACAGTACAGGCTCGATGAGGGACGATGCGTGCATTATTCGTCTACAGCGCGCGAAAAATTGGTGGGAAGCCTCAGCTGCTCCCGGATGAAGTCCTGATTATATTGAGCGATTTTATCGGAACTGGTGGAGGGGGTTTCCACCAAGATAGTGTCGATCCACGTCGAGCAGCGTCGAGCGACGTCTAATTAATATGTTGTTAATCAGTGACTTATTTGCGAATGACGTCTGTACACGTCGATTAAAATCGTCTACAGCCGGGCTTTAGAGCATGGGCTCAAACATGGGCTAAAGCCACACCTCAAATGGCAAAAACGACAAATCGCCTGACGGCCATCGGGATCAGAAATCTCAGGGACAAAGGGCTCCACGCCGATGGTGGCGGCCTTTACCTGCGGATTACCGACAGTGGCACCAAGGGATGGATATTTCGTTTCGCCCGCGATGGCCGAACTCGCGATATGGGGCTTGGAGCCTGCTCTGACATAAGCCTCGCCTCGGCCCGTGAGATCGCGGAGGAATGCCGCAAGCTTCTCAAGCAGGGCGCCGATCCGATCGAGACGCGCAAGAAGACCAGTATCGCCCAGAACGGCTCCGCAACCAACGTCATGTTTCGCGACGCTGTTGACCGCTATATCTCCGCCCATGAACCATCATGGAAGAATGCGAAGCACCGTCAGCAGTGGCGGAACACGCTTAACACCTACGCAATCCCGATCATCGGCGATATAGACGTCGCGGAGATCGCAACCGAGGACGTGCTTCGGGTTTTGGAGCCCATCTGGCGGACGAAGCCCGAAACGGCAGTCCGCGTCCGCGGTCGCATCGAAAATGTGCTCGATTGGTGTCGCGCCCGGAAATTGAGAGATGGCGCCAACCCGGCGCTCTGGCGCGGGCACCTGAAGCACCTCTTACCGGCCCGCAAGAAAATGGGCAACGGTGCGGCACCACCCCGCAATGCCCTGGCAGGGGCTGCCCGCGTTTATGGCGGCGTTGCGTACGAACTCCGCGATGTCGGCCCGCGCCCTCGAATTCACGATCCTGACCGCAGCCCGTACATCGGAGGCGATTTTGGCCACGCCCTCCGAGTTTGATCTCAACACGTGTGTCTGGTGTGTGCCTGCGATACGCATGAAGGCATCCGTTGAGCATCGCGTTCCCCTTTCCGAACGGGCGCGCAATATCATCGCTGAACTGCCTCAGATCGAGGGCACGGCCTATGTGTTCGCAAGTGCTCGTCGGGGGCGGCCCCTGTCGAATATGGCCATGCTCGAGCTTCTGCGCGGTTTACGCCCGGGGCTTACCGTCCACGGCTTTCGCAGCACGTTTCGGGACTGGGCTGCCGAGCAAACCGACTTTCCATCCGAGGTCGTAGAGATGGCGCTCGCGCATACAATCGAAAGCGAGGTCGAGCGAGCCTATCGGCGGGGTGATCTATTCCAAAGCGGCGCGCATTGATGGAGGCGTGGGCTGCGTATTGCGCCAGCAGCCGGGAAATCATGTCTGGAGAAGGTAAAAGTGGAACCAAAGTAGGCTCTGAAGTCATCGCAGAGAGGGCCCTGTCATTGAGCTGCGGCAGCGCGGAGGAGATGAGAGACGCAGATTATGAGCGGTATCGGGGCGCTATTGATGAGATTTTGAAGCGGACAGGAGGTCCTGAATAGGCTCTGACCGGCAATTCGTACGTCTAATGCACACAGCATACGGCCAGCAGTTGAACTATCTCAGTGCCCCCAATGGAGAGCTGGTTCTTGCCGCTCTTGAGCTTATGTTGAAGAAAGCAAGGGAGGCATTAGCGAAGGATAGTTCTGACATCAACAAGTTGCTGCATTATTTGCGCTGCTTTCACGCTTATCTTGGCTTGATATTGCCTAACAAGTTGCATCTTTTTCAAGAGCTCCTTGAGCTTTCTATTAGGTTCTAAGTCAGGCTCGTAGTGGGAGTTCGCACCCTGTACTTAAGCAAAAAGTTCACAGCCGCCCCACGGAAAGCATGATGAAAAAGAGGTTCAAGGTCAGCTGTGTCGTAGCGGGCGATCTTTATTTCGAGGCCGACAAGCAAGCAGGGCTGCACCGCCGTTCCTTAACACGCGTGCAGGCTGATGACATAGTTTGCAGGCAGTCAAGGGTTCAGAAAACGGCGAAGAAGTTCGGTTTGCGTCCCACCCCGATCGCTATGAAAGGTTGGCGGCGAGAAATACGGGCAGCGCCCGAAAACTCGCCTTTCAAACTGCTTGAGGAAATTGCGCGCGAGAGTGCCCAAAAGATGCCCGACGTCAATGCAGCTGTTGATCTGATCCTCGGCATTGACATGAATGAGCAGCGCATAATCTGATCACCCGCAGGGGCGAAAAGCCCCCCTCTTATCTCTCCGATTTCTGGTTCATCCTATTGCCATCGAACCCGATGGAGTAGAACATGAATTTGACGAAACGCGCCCACTCGATTAACAGCGCCGCCGAGAGCATGGGCACCGGCCGTGACGCTGTTTATAATGCGATCCGTTCCGGCCTGCTCAAGGCCAAAAAGTACGGTCGACGCACCCT
>CAVRSS010000088.1:0-88671 GCA_963723755.1 uncultured Alphaproteobacteria bacterium
CAAGGAAAAAGGCAATCGTCGCCGCGCCGGCTGCAACCAACAACGTAGCGAGCACACCCGGCGGGATCGCATGCGCCTGTGCCTGACCGTGAGCGGGAGCCGATGTCATCTGAGCTTCTCTCCGCGCTTCAGGCGCAACCGCGACCGACGCATATTGCGAGAGTTGCAAGGCCCGGATGTAGGCAGCGATAGCCCAGCGGTCCGTGACCGAGACGCGGTCCGCGTAAGCGTACATGACGCCGAAACCCTGTGTCTGGACATTGACGAAGAACTCGCCGTCGATCTGGCGGAGCCCGTCGCTGTGATAGGAGGGTGGCGGAGGGAAGCCGCGCTGCACGACCATGCCGTCGCCATAACCGGAGGGGCCGTGGCACGGCGAGCAATAGGCGTTGAACCGTTCCTGTCCGCGCGCCAAAAGGGCAGCCGTCACTACCGGGGGATTGTTCTGTGCCGCCTCCCGCGCGAGGTCGCCCTGCGCAACAGTACCTTCCGGAAGGGGACGGGCGGATGTGCCATCGCGCCAAAGCGAGGACGGAGCATAGGCCGTATATTTCGGCTGCTGCGTCATGGAAAGATCGCAGCCCGCGAGTAGAAGAGCGGCCAACGCCGCCAGCCGTCTCAACGCTCAACCTCCGATATCGAGGAGGCTGCCTCTGCTCAAGAAGCTCGCGCAGCCGAATCCGCACTTTCTTCCTTCACCGTTTCGACGGCAAGGAAGAAGCGGTCGGAACTGGCCCTTTCAATGCCGCGAACATCGAAAAGCGGATGATGAGGGCTCGGCAGGCTGCAATGGATCAGAAGCGCGATGAAGCCTGTTATGGCCGCAACAAGCACGCCAAGCTCGAACGGGAAGAGCAGGAAGACGGGCCAGCTGTTCGAAGGGCCGCCCACCTAAATCATAAGGATAAGCGATCGCGGCGCTATACCATTCCAGAGCGTAGGCGAAGGCAGCTGCCGAGAAGCCGGCAAAGGCCATCGGCCTTCGAATGTTGGCCTGTTTCAGACCAAGAACGCCATCAATTCCATCGATCGGAAACGGCGTGAGCGCATCCTCTGAGGGAAACCGTCAGCCTTCGTCTTCACGGCGGCCCGCATCAGCGCTTCTGGCGTATGGAAGGTTGCGACAAGTGTCTTCATGCCGCCGCCTCCTCGCGCCGTAGCTCCTGAACCTCGTGGATGGACACCACCGGCAAAAGCCTCACAAACACGATAAAAAGAAAGGCGAAAAAGGCGAGCGGCGCGAGCAGGAAGAGCCAGTCGCCCGCGGTCGGATAGAACAACCGGTGCATGCTGGGCAGGTAGTCGTGGCTGAGCGTCATCCAGATGATGAGAATGCGTTCGAGCCACATGCCGACGTTGATCAGGATCGAAACGATGCAGAGGAGAAGCACGCTGCGCCGAGCCGCAGGGAACCAGAAGATTTGCGGCAGAGCCACGTTGAAGAGCAGCATCGCGTAATAGAGCGGCGCGTAGGGCCCCGTGAACATGAAGGCGACGAGGCTGCGGTCCACTGCCCGCCCGCCATACCAAGCCGAGAACCATTCCGTCGCGTAGGATGCCCCCATGATGAGGGCGGCGGCGGCCAGGATCTGGCCCATGATGTCGAAGTGCTGGATGGTTACGATGGATTGCAGCCGGAAGCCCCAGCGGATCAGCGCCGCCAGCACGATCACCATCGCGAAGCCTGAGAACATGGCGCCGACGACGAAATAGGGCGGGAAGATCGTCTCCTGCCAGCCCGGCATCAGGCTCGCAGCGAAGTCGAGGCCGACGATGGAATGAACCGAGCAGACAAGGGGCACGGCCATGGCGGCCATCGTTATGGTGAATGTGCGATAGGCGGACCAGTGCCGGGCCGATCCGCGCCAGCCAAGCGCGAGCACGCCGTAGAACACCTGCGCCGTCCGCGTTCGAGCCCGGTCCCTGAGCGCCGCGAGATCGGGGATCATGCCCGTGTACCAGAAGATGATCGAGAACAGGAGGTAGCTCAGGATCGCCCAGAAGTCCCAGACGAGTGGGCTTCGCCATTGCGGCCACAGCGTCATCGTGTTCGGATATGGCGCGAGCCAATAGAAATACATGGGCCGGCCCAGATGGATGACCGGGAATATCCCCGCAATCGTTACCGCGAAGATCGTCATTGCTTCGGCGAAACGGTTGATCGAGGCTCGCCAGCGCTGCCGCATGATGAGCAGCATGGAGGAAATAAGCGTGCCCGCGTTGCCGATCCCGATCCACCACACGTAGTTGGCGATGGCGAAGCCCCAGACGACGCTGGAATTGATGCCCCAGATGCCGACGCCGACGGCCAGAAGCCAGACCAGGCCACCCGCCATAACGACGGTGCCCAGCGACGCCGCGATGAAAGCGATGAGCCAGCCTCGCCCGACTTCGTCTCCCAGCACCGGCCGCGCAACAAGATCGGTGACATCCTCGTCCTTGAGCGAGACGGCGACGAGTTCGCGGCCGTGGGGCAGCTGGACGCGATCGGCATCGAGACGGGCGTCTGCGACTGTCATCCCTCACCTTTCTCCAGGGCTGCATTGGAATTGAGAACTCGCGCGAGATAGGTCGTACGCGGGCGCGTGCCTAATTCGCCAAGCAGCGCGTAATGCTGAGGCTCTGAGTTGAGCCGCCGAACCTCGGAATTCTTGTCCAGATCGCCAAAGTGTATGGCGCGGGTTGGACAAGCCGCGGCGCAGGCTGGGATGACCTCGCCGTCGCGGATCGCACGGTTTTCCTTTTCGGCTTCTCTGCGCGCCCGGCTGATGCGCTGGACGCAATAGGTGCATTTCTCCATGACGCCGCGAGCGCGGACCGACACATCCGGGTTCTTCTGCGCATGGAGGACTTCAGCGCCGAGGTTCTTGTATTCCTGACCGTCGGCGTAGCCGAAGAAGTTGAAGCGTCGAACTTTATAGGGGCAGTTGGCTTCGCAGAAGCGCGTGCCGACGCAGCGATTGTAGACCTGGACGTTGAGGCCTTCGCTATCGTGGATGGAAGCGGCCACGGGACACACCGGCTCGCAGGGCGCCTTCTCGCACTGCATACAAGGCACAGGCTCGAAGCCCACGACGCGCGTCTGTCCGGGGCCATTGTCCTGCTCGTAAGGGTCAATACGGATCCAGTGCATGATGCGGCCCCACTCGATTTCTTCTGGTCCGACAACGGGGATGTTGTTCTCTGACTGGCAGGCCACGAGGCAGGCGTTGCAGCCGATGCAGACACTATTGTCGATGACCATTCCCCACGCCGGCTCTGCGCGTGGGCTTGGAGGAAGAAGCGACGGCTGGCTCTCCTGGTTCCTTTTCAGGTTCGCGGAAGGGAGGGCCGCGAGCGTCAGGACTGGAAACAGGTCCTTCGTCGTTGCATCCAGCCGGGTGACGGCTGTCGCGATCGCAAAATTTTCGCTTTTCGGAAGCTTTTTAATTTCGACCCCGTCCAGGACCCAGGGCGCGCCCGTTTCGCGAAGAGCGTAGGCGTTCACGCCCACGCCGGTGCCGATGTCTCCGGCCGCGCTGCGGCCATGGCCGAGGGCGAGGCTAAGGACGCCGTCGGCATGGCCTTCGCGCACAAGAACGGAAACCTCAAGCTGCCGCCCGTTCCTGGCAAGGCGAACCTTGTCGCCTTTTTCCACGCCAAGCCTCGCAGCGTCCGCTTTAGTCATGGCAAGCGAGTTGCCCCAGACCTGTTTCGTGAACGGGTTCGGGCACTCCTGCAGCCAGGCGTTCGAGGCGTATCGGCCGTCCCAGACCGTTGGGTCCGCCGCGAGAATAAGCGTCGCCCCTTCGGTTGCTTTGATGGGCTTGATTTCAGGAAGCGCGGGTTCACCCGGGGTCACAGGCGGTGAAGCGGTGTCCGGAATGACGCCGTCCTCCAACACTTTCTTCCACCAGCCTTCGAATGCGTCCTTGCTGGCATGGGAGCGCCATGTGTCCTGCACGGACCATAAGGCTTCGCCCCGGCTTGCCCGCTCAGGATCGCGATGAGCTCATGCATCGTTCTGGTGTCGTAAAGCGGTTCGGTGAGCGGCTGGACGATGCTCGCCGTGCCGTCGAGGGCGCGGAGATCGGACCAGCTCTCAAGGGCATGCGAAGCGGGCAAATGCCATTCGCAAAGCGCTGATGTCTCATCGACGATCTGCGAGAGATGTGCGCGAAACTCGGCCTTTTGCATCACGCTCGTGAAATTGAGGTCGGCGGGCGCGTCATAAGCAGGATTACACTCGATCGCGATGAGCGTCTTGACCTGCCCTTCGTTCAGACTTTGCGCAAGTTCGGGGAGGCCCGGCTGGCCGTCGCTGCCCGCTACCGGATCGAGATAGGTAACGGGCGCACTCAGCTTGGCGTTGATCCAGTTGACCAGCGCCTGAATTTCGGGCGAAAGCGTAGGTCCAGCCAGGACGAGGGCGCGTCCCTGATGTGAACTCAGATCGTTGAAAACGGCATCGGCAAAGCTCGATAAGCGGTCGCTCGGCACAGGATCTGGAACGGCGGCGCCGAGGCGTTTTCCGATCTCGCAAACGATGCGCTCGATGTCGGATGGAGAGGCCGCGAGAACGTGATCCGCACTCGCTCCAGTCAGCGTTGGGATCGGCTCGACCGCATAGAGCCGGAGCATGTCCTTTGTCTCTCGCCTGACACGGCGGTGGTCGGCGAAGGCTCTGGCCATCGCGATCTGCCTCGGGCCAGCATCCAGAAAGCGTAAATCCAAACTCAAAACGACGTCAGCATCCCGAAGCCGCGGCAGCGCATCCAAACGGCGCTTGAAAACGCTCTGTATTGCCGCCGATTGCACATCATCCGCTGGCTCGTAGGCGTGCCAGACCATGCGCGGATACATGGATTGCAGAGCTTTGATCTGGCGCAGGAGCGTCGGCGAAGTGATGCGCCCGGTCAGAAGCCGGACACCCGCGCCTTGATCGGCATGGTGAACGTCTTGTCTCTTTTGCCAAGCCGCCGCGAAGTCCGGCCAGGACCGGATTTCACGGCCCTGCTTCACCGCCTGGGAACGGTCCGGACTGTAGAGGTTGAAGATCTCGGCCTCGGTAAAAACATCCGTCGAACCGAGGCTGCCCGGATGGCGCGGATTGCCTTCGATTTTCGTCGGCCTCCCCTCGTGAGACGTCACGATGGCGCCGCGGCCATATCCGCTCAGCGCGAGCGTGGTGGCGAACTGCAGCGGGATGCCGGGAATGAGCCGCTCCGGCATCTCGACATAAGGCACGATCTCTTCATGCGGCTTTCCACACCCTGCCGCGGCGAGCGCCATGCTGCCGGCGAGCAGCTTCAAGGCCTCCCTCCGGCGCAAACCGGAGCGGCGGTCTTCCGGAACTGTCTCAGGCTTCACCGGTGGCATATCGAGCATTCGATCAACCGTGCGGAGTTGATGTGATTGACCTTGACGAGTTCAGCACCTTTCCTGTCTTGATCCGGCGGGGGCTGCCACTCCATGTTGAAGATCTCATTTGCGGGCCGCAAGTTCGGCGCGGGGTCTCGGTGACAACTCAGGCACCAACCCATGGTCAGCGGCTTGCCTTGCGCCGTCAGCGCCATCTCATCAATGCGGCCATGACAGCTGCTGCAGCCGACGCCTTTTGCAATGTGAACGCTGTGATCGAAATAGACATAAGCTGGCAGACGGTTGACCCGGTTCCAGCGGATCGGCTGATGCTTCGCGAGGCTCTCACGCACCGGCGCGAGCAATGCCGCATTCGTCCAGATCTGCGAATGGCAAGTCATGCAGATGTGGGTGGCCGGAAGACCGGCGAAGGCCGATTTCTCAACGCCGGTATGGCAATAAAGGCAGCCTATTCCAAGCTCGCGGGCGTGATGCTTATGGCTGAATGGGACGGGCTGGTTGAGAATGACATCCTGGCCGGTCACGTATGAGGAATGCATATAACCATAGGTGACGCCAATCGCCAGAAATGGAAAAAGCGCCCCGCCGATCAAAACTGAGCGCGCAATCACATTTGCGCGCGGGCGAAAGATCTGCATTCAACTGCCCAGCCGAAGATTTTGATGTCACTTAAACACGCCAGTTATCATAATTTGGAGACGTAGATTATGTTCCTGCCGAACTGTGTTTTGGCATATTAGGGCAAAGCTGACGCTACGCTGTGTTTGAGGCTATTATTGTTGTAAAGATGGAGTTCTACTGGAACAGGAGGACGAGGCTGTCGCGCTTGTTCGCGAGCTAACCTCTTCGTATGGACGATCGTTAAGGCGGCTCAACGCTGTCCTATCCAGCCATTCCGCTGCAGTGGAATACGCACCCTGGTGGGTGCGGGTGCTCAGCGCCTTCATGTTGGGCCTTGGCACCATGGTGGGATATCGCCGGATCATGCACACACTCGGCGAACGTGTGGGCAACACGAAGATGACGCCGGCTCGGGGCGCCTCGGCCGAGTTGGTTGGGGCCGGGTTAATTGCGAGTGCCGGTTTTACCGGTCTGCCGGTAAGCACCATCCACATTATCACGTCGGGCATTGCCGGAACGATGATCGGGTCCGGATCAGGCATTAATCCGGGGATGTTCTGGCGGATTGTCCTGGCTTGGGTACTGACCCTGCCAATCAAGATCGCGGCTTCGGCCGGGCTGTTCTACGTGCTTAACCACTGACTTTGAACATGTAGTCAGGTCAAAGCGACTTCCCATAGGCCAATCCGGCGCCGTTTGAGAATGAAGCCCGATCGAGATGGGACCGGCGCAAGATGGACGTCAACCCTCTTCGCGGGGCGCTTCGAGTAGGTGCGAGTTCCTTTTGCCGAGAAACTTGAACACAACAAGAAGAGAACGGAGACAATGACGGCGCGAAGCAAGAGTTCGCTTGCCCGGTCGAGAGGTAAACATCAAGCCTGCTTGGTGTCTGGCCTTAGCGATAACCTCCGAAATCGAGGAGGGGGGGCGGCTTCGTCCTTGATTTCGAAATACGCCCCGCAGATACGCTACGCTACGCAACCCTTCGCTCGTCGCATCCTGGCAGCACCTCGACCATTGGCCATTTGCGCTCCAGTTCAAGACCGTGGAGCGCTTCCTGATGACGGCGAAGGGACGAGGCTTACGTATGAGCGCGTTTGGACGTCTTCTTAGCCTTTGTTTTAGCGCGAGATTGCGGCTCTACGAGATCAGAGAGCTTGTTCGTGGCCTCGGTTAACGCGCGCGCCTGCTCTGACAGCGCATCGATAGGGTGGTTCGTCGGGACATCGAGGCTTTGCGAGGCGCCTTCCGCACGCTCAACCAAAGCTTGCTCAGGCTTGTCCAAGGCGTGGATCTCTTTGACGTAAGAACCGGGAGCATCTTCGATCGGCGTGAGCGAGCCGTCTCCGGGATGGCGGGCCGGCAACGACTTTCCTGCGAACTGACCCACCCATTGATCCCAATCCCCCCACCACGATCCTTCGTGGCGCTCTGTCCCGGCAATCCACTCGTCCGGCGTGGCGGCAATCGTGTCTTTCGTCCAATAACAATATTTCTTGGCGGCCGGAGGGTTCATCACTCCGGCGATATGGCCCGAGGCTCCCAGGACGAATCGCACCGGACCGGACACAAGCTGAGTTCCGGCATAAGTCGATTTCCACGGAGCGATGTGGTCCTCGCTGGCCGACAGGAAGTATTGGGGAATCGTGATGCGGCGAAGATCGATGCCTTCTCCCGCGAGCGTGATGCCGTTCGGTTCACGCAAACGATTGTGGAGGTACATGTTGCGCACATAGAAGCCGTGCATGGCCGCGGGCATGTTGGTCGAGTTCGAGTTCCAGTACAGGATGTCGAACGGCATCGGCTCCTGGCCAAGGAGATAGTCTTTTACGAAGAACGACCAGATAAGGTCGTTCTCGCGCAGCATGCAGAAGGCCTCGGCCAGGTGGTGGCCCTCGAGGACCCCCTTGAACCGCATGTGCTTCTCCAAGAGGTCGATTTGCGCCTCGTCGATGAAGACCCCGATTTCGCCCGGCTCGGAGAAGTCGAACAGCGACGTGAAATAGGTGCAGCTGACGAGCCGTTTGTCCTGCTTCGCCGCCAGGTACGCCGCGGTGATGCCCAACAGCGTTCCGCCGATGCAATAGCCGACGGCGTTGACCTCCTTTTCACCCGTCGCCTGCTCGATCGCATCGAGCGCGGCAATCGGACCCTTGAGCATATACTCGTCAAAGGTCTTGTCGGCATAGCTTTCGTCCGGGTTGACCCATGATATGAGGAACACCGTGTGGCCCTGGTCGACCGCCCACTTGACGAACGAGTTCTTGGCCTGCAGGTCGAGAATATAGAACCGGTTGATCCATGCCGGCACAACCAACAGCGGCCGCTGGCGCACCGTCTCGGTCGACGGCGTGTATTGCAGCAGTTGCATCATCTCATTCTGGTAAATGACCTTGCCCGGCGTCGTCGCGATATTTTCGCCAATGTGGAAGTGTTCCAGATTGGTCATCTTGACATTGAAATTACCGTGGTTGCGATCCAGGTCCTGCATCAGGTGCGCAACGCCCTCCAGCAAGTTCTCGCCCTTGCTTTCGATCGTCTTCTTGAGGACTTCGGGATTGGTCGCTGCAAAGTTGGTGGGCGACATCGCGTCAATGAATTGGCGGGTATAGAACTGCACCTTCTTGGTCGTGTGCTCGTCAAGCCCGCGGACCCCGTCGACCGACGATTGCATATGCCTGGCGGTCAACAGGTAGCACTGCTTGATGCAGTCGAAAACGACGTTCTCGGCCCACGCCTCGTCCTTGAAGCGGCGGTCGGAAGGCCCCGGTGCCGCTACCGGTTCGAATTCCTTGTTCAACAGGAACTTGGCCATGCCCCTTTGCCACAGCTCGCCCATGCTATTCCAGTAATCGACCTGAGCCTTCACGATCTCGGCCGGGTTTTCCCAAGCTCTGATAGCCAAGTCCTGGAAGGACTTGCTTACGATTGCAGGGTGCATGATCTTGAAATCCATCGTCTTCTTCAGAATTCGTCAGATACTGACTGATAAGATGATGGCTTTTCTCGGTGATCTCGCCAATCGCAGTCGCGATCCTCTTGACTGTCTCAAGATCCTTTCCGACGACGTCGAGATCGCGTCCGTCTTTAGGTGCGGTATCCATTTCTGTGTTCCTCCCTTTTTAATTGACCAGCCATCACTTTGCTACCGGATGACGTGAGTAACTAACGGCGCTGCCCCGGCTATCCCCAACGGCAATTCCAATCCCCCGCCATTGCCTGGAGCGTCTTTGGCAAACTGAAAAAATAACTATTCGCAATAGGCGCATTCGAAGCGGCGCCTCGGCAATAAGGGCGACCCCTGATCGATCGGCGCCCCGTCGCTGGACAAAAGACCTGCAAGACGAACCACGGTCGTCTCCCGATAGAGTTTTTGCAGATGTCCTCGCCGTTTTTTTTGCCCGCACTCTCGTCGAAGCTCGCCATGTGTGGATTTGGTCGTCGTATGGCACTAATTCTACTGTATTCTAGGCACATGGCAAAACAAGAGGAATGAACCAATCCGCCTGTCCGACTTCGGAACCCGCCCCCTGCCCAATAATCGTTTCATTTTGCATTGGCAGCATAACGAGTTGAGCCGCCCCCGCACACGAAGTCGCATGGCCGCATGAAAGAAGATCAAGGCGGCAAAGCACGAGTGCGGCGCCAGCGCTACCGGTGTTTGAAGAGAGCTCAAGGCATCATCCGGAGCGCTCTTCATTCCAGAAGCTCTTTAGCCTGAGGTTTGCCTGTCGGGGTTTACTGCGGCATTTATCATCTTCTTTCTTTGATATTAATCATTTGCCTGCGGCAGCTTCGGCTAGATAATAGAGATTATGATTACGTTGGAAGATTGCATTGCGTTCTGCGGGGCGACGAGGGAGGTGGTGCTTGTCGTCGCGGAACACGAGCACATCCCCGAAATTGTGGCAGCCGGTCTTGTCAGTTCCATGTTGAGCTTAGAGAACGGCGACGAAGAAGTCCGAAACATGATCGTGGATTATATCCGGCAAGCCCAGCTTCATGACCGTAGGCACGCCTTGAGTCTCCTGAACGTGCTGCACCACTTCCTCAAGATGCACCACGGTCGATCCCATCCCATCGTCCCTGGAGCGCGCATTGGTGAGCCAGGCGAGGCGGCCGCCTCCACAGAGTAACGTCAAGCGTGCGTGCAGAGGGCAACTAGTGCTGTTCCGGTGAGGTAGATTGTTGCGCGCCCTCCTGATTTGCTGCGGCGCCCTGGGATTGAGCAAAGGCCGGGCTAGAGAGCGCGAGCGCACAAGCAAGCGTTGCAACGATGGATGTTTTCATTCCAGACTCCTTGAGTAAGTGTTACATGATCAATACTCGGAATGATTGCTTGTTCCGCTAACAACTTCGCAGGCAGTAACAAATATGGCTATTCGCGCCTGTAGGATAGAGTTTATTGATAGAAAATTTGTTATGTTCAAGGGAGTAAGATCCGTGCAGTTCGGTTACGCGAGAGTGGGCCGCACGTTCGCAACTTCCTCTGCTGACGATGAGACCCTCTACAAAATGCGACGCAAGTCTGAAAACAGATTTGCCTGGATCAAAGACTGGCGACGGATCGCAACACGATATGACCGCTGCACTCACACCTTCTTCTCTAGGATCTGCATCGCGGCCCTCATCATCTTTTATTTACGCTAATGAGTTCCTGAGCCTCGTTGAATACTTCACCATTAGGTCAGATTTTTTGAAGCTGGGATTGCGTTCGCTGAGCGTTCTGCACGGTGCCCGCACCCGTCCGCTTAAGGTCCTTCGCACGATTATTTTGCTGTCCGGCGAATTGCAAGGCAGCATCGGCGTCGTCAATTTGCGCCAGGAGCTTTCCGCTAAGCACCGGCAACAAAGATCGGAAAAGCAAAACGCTATTGAAGAACCTCATTTCCGGGACTGGCGCAGTCCCCGCTGCATTCTTTCGGGCCTTACAAAATGTGGATGCTGTGGCGGCGGGTATTCGATGATTTCGTCGGCGATGCTCGGATGTTCCACGGCCCGCAACAAAGAAACCTGCGACAACAAATTGAACATACGCCGCGATGAGCTCGAAAGCAGGGTTCTCAAGGCCATCCGATACCAGCTTATGGATCCCTCTCTTTTTAAGTTTAAAGGCGGATTGATCTTGTGTTCAGTGGGAAGTGACCGGCGCGCTCTCGATTTCCTGGCGATTGATTGATAATGAGATGCATGACCGTCCACATCTTGAAACTTTGCGTTGGCTGCGACTCCGTCGAAGAACTGGCCGATTGGCAGCGGAAGCGTCTCGCCACAGGGCAGGACCTTCTCCACGTCACGAGGCAGACGCCGCGTCGCGAGGGCTTCGGGCCGCAATCCTCTCTTTATTGGGTGATTGGCGGTTTCATACGGGCGAGGCAGCATATCGTTGGCCTGCGGGAGGTGCGGGGAGCCGACGGCATCCTGCGCTGCGGGTTCGAGCTTGACCCCGGCCTCGTTCCGACCGAGCCTGTTCCGCGGCGGCCTTTCCAGGGGTGGCGCTATCTGCCGGAAAGCGACGCGCCGAAGGACCTCGATCCAAATGCTCCAAAACTCGACGGCGGAATGCCTCCAGCGATGCGGGCTGCGCTGACTGAACTTCGCCTCCTCTAAGTTTCAGCCAAGCAGAAGCTTGCTTGCGATCACGATGAGCGCGCCCGTCCCTATCCAAAGCGGGAGGGCAACGGCCCACCGGCTGCCACCGCGAGCCTGCTCGTCAGACTCTGCCTTCTCAGCTTCGAGCGCGTCCACGATCTTAGCGCCGCGCTCGATCAAGTGCGGGGCGTGTTTCAAGGCTGTAGCCATGGCGTTCACATTCGCGGCCATGTCTCGCAGCTGCGCTCTGGGGCCGAGCTGATTCGTCAGCCATTCGCGGACCACAGGTTCCGCTGCGATCCAGATGTTCAGTCTCGGATCGAGAGAGCGCGCCACGCCTTCGACGACGACCATCGTCTTTTGAAGGAGCAGAAGCTCGGGGCGCATGCGCATCTCGAACACTTCCGTGTTCTCGAGAAGCTGCGTCAGAAGCCGCGCCATGGAGATTTCCTCGGCGGGGCGGCCCATGATCGGCTCGCCGATTGCGCGCAGCGACTGTGCAAAAGCGGCTACGCTTTGCGTCGCCGGGACATAGCCCGCCTCGAAATGGATTTCCGAGGCGCGGTAGTAGTTCTTGGTGATGAACCCGTACAGGATCTCGGCGAGAAAGCGACTCTCTTTCGGACTGAGCCGCCCCATGATGCCGAAATCGACGGCAACGAGGCTTCCGTCTCGAGGATCGGCGAACAGGTTGCCCTGATGCATATCGGCGTGAAAGAAACCGTCGCGGATCGCGTGTTTGAGAAAGGAACGGATGACGTTCAGGCCAAGAGCCCGCCGGTCGAGCCCGGCCGCATCGATGGCCGCGAGGTCGGTCAAAGGAATGGCGTCGATCCAATCGAGCGTCAGGACGCGCTTTCCAGTGCGTTGCCAATCCACGCTGGGCACCCGGAACCCGACATCGCCGCCCTTGGCGATGTTCTCGGCGATCTCCGAGATGGCCGCTGCTTCGAGGCGCAAGTCCATCTCCAGCACCACCGACTGCGCCAGCGTATCCACGGCGGCGACAGGGCGGAGGCGGCGCGTTGCGGCGAGAATTGCTCCGCGTGTGCGCCGCGAAATAGAAGCTCTCAAGATCGCGCTCAAACCGCTTTTCGATGTGAGGCCTGAGAAATCTTGACGGCCACCGGCGCGGCCCGGTTGGCGTGCGCACTGTGGCCTTGTGCACTTGCGCAATGGAGGCAGCCGCAAGCGGCGGACCAAAATTCTCGTAGACTTCGTTCCATGGATTGCCGAACGCGGCCTCGATCTCCTGATGCGCTTCCTGGATCGAAAACGGGGAAGCCGGTCGCGTAGCGATCCCAGCGCATTTGCCAGCTGCGGCCCGACGACATCGGGGCGGGTGGCCAGGAATTGGCCAAGCTTGATGTAAGTGGGGCCAAGAGCGCGAATCGCTTTGGAGAGGCGCTCGCCTTTTTCTTTTCGCTTGGCGACGGATACTCCATCGCCGGTTCCGCGCAAAACGCGAAGCGGTCCGGGAAGCGTGACCGAGTTGGGACAAACGCAAACCCGTGCCAAGCCAGCGTCGCGCCAGCCTTTGTCAGACGGTATGTATTCTTGATTGTGTTGATCATGGCCGCGTGCAGAATTGCAGGTGCCTGCCGATTAACACGCATGAGCGTTAATGTCAGGTTTTAGAATCGACGCAGCCCAATATAGTGTGGGGAGAGCTCCACCACACTATATTTTCTAATGCCTTAGCCTAGTTGGTGACGAAGCACGCCTTGTCGCCTCCGACGCCCTTGATCTTCACGCACAGATCCATCGCCTCTTGCCGCGAGCTAAGCGGGCCGGCTACGGCCCTGTAGGTCACGCCTTCGGGCGCCAAGATCGGCAATTTTCGAAGACAGCTGCACGTCGCCGAGGACAGACTTATATTTATCTGTGAGGACGGTCAGATCCCGCTGAATGGCTTTTTCGTCGGGAGCTGACTTCAAGGATACCCAGAAACCGCTGGACGGAGTGGCGGTCGGTTCAGCTGGAGTAATGGAAGCAGAACGCGCAGTAGGAGCGGCATTCCGCGGCGCTGGAGCAGCCGCTGCGAACTGGGGCGCTGGCGTTGACGAAACAGGAACAGTCCGGAAGGGCGTTGCCAGCGGCGCTTGCGCCGGAGCAGTGGCCTGCGCAGCGGTTCCAAAAGGTGGAGGTAGCTGTCCGCCATTCACGTCGGCGACGGTAGGCGTAACCATTGGGCGCCCGCTGTCAACGCGTGTTCCATCCGGACGGTAGCTTTCGCTTCGCACCACGGTCGGCTGATCTGGGCTGCGGACCGCCTGTGCCGATGCTGGCTGTTGCTGGGTGTCTCCCGCCTGCTGCGCCTTTCTCAAAGCTTCGTCGATGCGCTCTTCAAGAGAATTGCCCTGAGCAGCCTGGGTGACCGGCGGCGCCACAGATGCAGGAGGCGTGAAGGCAGCCGCCTGGATCTGCTGTCCGTCTGGCGTCAGCCTATCATAGATGGTCTTTTCGCCATTTGGGAACTGCTTACCGCCAGGATTTCCGGGGAGTTCCTTCAAAGGCCGGCTATCGGCGCGAATGAAGGGCGTTGCGCTCTCCTCGCCACCGCCCTTGAACGACTTATAAAGATATGCGCCGCCGCCCCCGACGATCATTGCGCCTGCAAGCGCGGCGAGCATAAATTTCTTCCGGCTGCGTTTCGGAGCTGGAGAATGATCGTTTTCCAGTTCGTCTTCGTCTGCGAAGAAATCTTCGTCGAGTTCATTACCATGCGGGTCATGGTGTGTGGCGGCGAGGTCATCCTCGTTCAGAGCGTGCTCGTCGGCCCATTTATCTTCGTAGTGACCATCGTAATGTTCTTGAGGCGGATACGTATTCGCCACAAATTGCGAAGGCTGAGCATTGTAGCCCCGATCGGCCTGAGCGGCGCGTTGGTTTTGGGGCTCCTCATCCGGCAGGAAGAAACGCGATGCCTGTGCTTCCGGGACGTTTCTGGCCGGGAAGTTGCGTTCGTAGTCGTCGGTAGGAGAAGGCGCCTCGCGCTGAAGATAATCTTCGCGCCGGTTCGGAGGCGTCAGAGATTGGTGTCCGCGATTTTGATCGTAAATATCGCCTTGATAGTTGGCCGCGCCCTGGGAGTCATATTGATTTTGCCCATAGGAAGGAGCCGAGTCCCGCTCGAAAAGGTCATCGCGTCCCGAATCGTTGAAGTCGAGATGCGGCTCTTGCTCGTAAGGTGGAGCCGGCGGCTTATAAGCATTTGTTGCGGGTTCCACATAGCGCGCCGAATCATTCCGCTGGGCGGGGTCCTGATAGTACCCTTGCGGTTGGGGCAGCGCCGGCTCCGGCTGATTCGGAGCATGCCGGCTGAAGTTGGAATAGCCCCCACGCTGTGGCGGACCGTCCCGGCCCCGCTGGTCCTGAAAGGGATCAGCTGCAGCCCGTTCGCGCGGTGACGATTGATCCCATCTGTCATCACGGTCTTGTCTGGCGGGGCCGCGGCGGTCACCTTGGTCGGCACGACGCCCGCGACGCGATGCCGAATCGTCATTCGTTGACATCGAAGAGTTTCCCTCCACCTGTGATAGTATGGCCCTTGGGGGACTAACGCATTTCGGAGATTGCTTCTACGCCGAGCAAGTTCAACGCTGATCGCAATACTTGCGCGGTCCCAGTAATAAGCGCAAGACGCGCTCTCGTAATGTCCGAGCTTCCCAAAACCATGAACCGCAAATGTGGCGAACTCTTTGCCCCAAGTCCAAAGGCTGTGGAATACTGCCGCCATTTCATGGGCGTAGAATGCGATCCGGTGTGGCTCGTGAGCCTGCGCCGCTCCTTCGACTGCACGAGGAAACTGCGCCAGTTTTTTGATGAGGGCGAGTTCCGCTTCGTCGGTCAGCAAGTTCAGATTCGCGCCTGCAAGCGAGGCTTCGCTGAGGTCCATATCAGGGAAAGCCTCCCGCGCCTTGCCAAGGACCGAGCACGCGCGGGCGTGCGCGTATTGCACATAGAAAACCGGATTGTCGTTCGACTGCTCGACCACCTTGTCGAAATCGAAATCGAGCATCGCGTCGTTCTTGCGGTTGAGCATCATGAACCGAACAGGCCCAAGCCCGACCTCGTCCACAACCTCTCGCAACGTGACGAAAGAGCCGGAACGCTTGGACATTTTAACGGGCTCGCCCCCGCGGAAAAGGCGTACCAGCTGGCAGACCTTCACATCGAGGTCGGCTTCACCGTTCGAGAGCGCCTTCACCGCTGCCCTCAGCCGCTTGACATAGCCGCCATGATCCGCGCCGAGCACATTGATCAGGGTCTTGAATCCGCGGTCTATTTTCGACCTGTGATAGGCCATGTCGGCTGCGAAATAGGTGTAGGATCCATCGGACTTGACGAGAGCGCGATCCGTGTCGTCTCCGAACTTCGTTGCGCGAAACAGGATTCTGCTCTCGATCTTCCCAATCGTCCGGCAGTTTGCCTTTCGGCGGAGCAAGTCGTCCGACGTAGATAAGGTCCTTTTGCTTCAGGACTTCGATGGTTTCCGCAATCTTGTCATGGCCGTTGTCTGTGAGCGAGCGTTCCGAAAAGAAGACGTCATGACGGATGCCAACAGAAGCGAGGTCGTCGCGAATCATCTCCATCATCGCGGCAATGGCACGCGCACGCACGACAGGCAGCCAATTCTCTTCCGGCATATTCAGAAGCTCTTTTCCGAATTCCTTCGAAAGCGCTTCTCCGACCGGTTTCAAGTAGTCGCCTGGGTATAGCCCAGCCGGGATCTCGCCGATATCTTCGCCGAGCGCCTCGCGATAGCGAAGGAAGGCTGATCTTGCGAGCACGTCAACCTGGGCGCCTGCATCGTTGATGTAGTATTCGCGCGTGGGCTTATAGCCTCCAAAGGCGAGCAGGTTGGCAAGCGCATCGCCGAACACCGCGCCGCGTGTGTGGCCCACATGCATGGGGCCGGTCGGGTTTGCCGAGACAAACTCCACATTGACCGGTTCGCCCGCGCCAAGATCGCCTCGGCCATAGTCTTTGCCGCCGCTCAACACGGCTCGCAGTACGTCCGGCCAGAATTCAGCTTTCAACGTGATGTTGATGAAGCCCGGACCAGCCACCTCAACCTTCTCGACGTCTGCGGCCAGGCCGATGCGCTCGGCGATCGTCGCCGCCAGTTCCTTCGGGTTCTTGCCTGCGGGCTTCGCGAGTATCATCGCCGCGTTGGTGGCGAGATCGCCATGTGTAGATTCGCGCGGGGGTTCGACCACGAAACCGTCGAGCTTCGCATCGGCCGGCAAGACGCCTTCGCTGCGCAATGCCTCCAGCGTGCCGCGAATGCGCTCCTCAAAGATCGCAAATATGTTCATGGCAATGTCATTGGCGCATTTAAGGATCGCGCGCAATCCCGCGTGCGATTTCCCACTGCGGGTTCTGTTTATTTGGGGTGGAAATTGTTAAAAAAAGCGGGCGCCTCCTCGGAAGCGCCCAATTCCATAAACTAGCGTCCGCACTCCTCGCGGTAGCGGCGGCAGTTGCCTTGGCCTTCTTCGCCGCGCGCCTCTTTGTGCTCGCACGCCCGCCGCAAGCGCTCGCAATAGCTGGCGCGTTCGCCGCATTCCTCGCGATAGCGGCGGCAATTGCCCTCGCCTTCCTCGCCGCGCGCGTCTTTATGCTCGCAAGCCCGCCGCAAGCGCTCGCAACGTCCGCCGTACTGCACCTGAAGCACACCGGTCTCAAAAGCGCCGCTCAAGTGGGTGTTGGAAACCGGTGCTGCGTAGCTCGCGCCGATTGCCATCATGATCATGGCCGCGCCAGCGGCCACCGCCTTAATTGCATTTCGCATAACTGCTCCCTTGTATGAAGAATGCTTTCCAAAGAGACGCGGGAGCTGCTTCAGGCAATCCCACGCGCGTGCACCCCAGATGCTGGCATATAAAGGCTCCAGCGAACGCGAAGCCAAAGCCCACACTCACAAACTGGGAAGACTACGGATCGAAGGTCGATGGAAACAATGGCTCATCTGCGGCGATTTTCGGGGAGATTTGTGTTCCCCCATGGGTATTCCGGCGAAAATTCACTGAGCTGCCTGAGCCAAAAAATATCCGTGCCTCGAAAACACGAAGGCCAGTTGCGCGGCCGGGCTTCGATCAAGTCCGAGTTGCTTTCGATCTGCCACCGACCCTTCTTTTTGGCGAAGTAATAATGATCAAGCTGATCCGTGACAAAAGCAGAGCGGGCTTTAACTTTGCCTAGCTTGTGATGTAGCGCATGGACTGAAAATTCTCTTTCGGCAAATTCCAGAGCAGCCTTCGAATGGGAAGAGTAAGCGTACGTCGAAAACAACCATAGGCTGTTATCAAAATAAAGAGTAACCTCAAAGAGGTCGGGTCCGGACCCTTTGCGAGCTTGTGGCATTACGTCCTGACCTCAGAATCACACTTCGTTAGTCCGGACCGGAGTGAGGCCGCAAGCGTTAGTTGTCAATAATTATTGATACAATCAAAGGTTTTAGTGATTCGGGTGGCGTAAAGCGGGCTGCCTACGGCGGGTGGCATTTGTTCCCCTTCAAACCTCGAACAGGGCGGCGTGCCGTTTGAGCGCAAACATGTCGGTCATCCCGGCCACGAAATCGCCAACCGCACGCTGCCGGGCGATCGGGTCTGCGATATCTGCCTCCCGCCCAGGTTCCAAATTCATTTCTTCGGGGTGCTCAGCGAAATAGTCGTAAAGCTCACGGAGGATGCGCTGGGCCTCGGTCATTTTTCGAACGATGGCCGGGTTCTTGTAGACCTTCGCGAAGAGAAAGCGTCGCAGGTCCGCAATGTCGGCGCTCATCATTTCCGAGAATTGGGCGAGCGGTTTCTGGCCTCCGCGAATGTCTTCAATCGTGGATGGCCTTGCGTCGGCGATTTGCGCTCTCGTTTCGGCTAGCACGTCCTGGACCATGCTTGCGATCATCCGCCGGTTCATTTCATAGACGAGAGGCGAATCGGGAAGGTCGCCGTGGGCCTTGCGGACAAGAGCCAGCGTGCGGCCCGCCATCGGCACGTCCTCGAGTTCCTTCACGGCGATGTAGCCGGCGCGGAAGCCATCATCGATGTCATGGTTGTTGTAGGCAATGTCGTCGGCCAGCGCTGCGATCTGGCCCTCAAGCGAAGCAAAGGTATCGAGGCGCAGGTCCTGAACCTGCATGTAGGCGCGGATGGCGAGCGGCAACCCTTTGTCGGCGTAGCGAGCCAGGGGTGCGCCGTTGGGGCCGATGAGCGGTCCGTTGTGCTTGACGATGCCTTCGAGCGTCTCCCAGGAAAGATTCATGCCCCGGAATGCCGCGTAACGGTGCTCCAGGAAGGTAACGATCCGGAGGCTTTGAGCGTTGTGATCGAAGCCTCCGACTGTGGCCATGGCTTGGTTCAGCGCGTCTTCGCCCGAGTGGCCGAAAGGAGTGTGGCCGAGGTCATGCGCAAGGGAGATGGCCTCGACGAGGTCTTCGTTGAGGCGAAGCACGCGCGCCAGCGTGCGGCCGATCTGGGCCACTTCCAGGCTGTGGGTCAGCCTTGTGCGATAGTGATCGCCTTCGTGATAAATAAAAACCTGGGTCTTGTGGATGAGCCGCCGGAATGCCGTCGAGTGGACGATACGGTCGCGGTCGCGCTGGTAGACATTGCGGGTGGGGCAGGGGGCCTCGTCGTAAAGGCGCCCGCGGCTCTCTTCCGGATGCGCAGCGTAGGGTGCTAATTCCGCCATGCGTTTCATCCCCTTGGCTCACCCCAGTTGACAACGAGGCGCGAACGTCCAAACTTCTAGGCATGTTCAAAAGAGGCGAACACTTCCAATGACCACGGATGCCAACATAAGCGTGAGCGACCGCGCCGCCAACCGTATTCGGGAAATCATGGCGGCCGACGGCGGCCAAAATGCGTTGCGCATCAGCGTCCAAGGCGGCGGCTGTTCGGGGTTTCGCTACGACTTCGAGATCGTATCCGAAACGAATACGGACGATCTCATCATCGTGAAATCCGGTGCGCGGGTGGCGATTGATCCGGTATCGGTTCCGTTCATGGCGGGTTCGGAAATCGATTTTGTGGACGACCTGATCGGCGCCTCCTTCAAAATCGTCAATCCGAATGCGACGGCGTCCTGCGGCTGCGGCACATCCTTTTCCGTCTAGGCGCTGCCGTGCTCACTGTCGCCACATGGAATGTGAACTCGATCAAGCAGAGGGAGACAGCTTGCGCGCAATGGCTGCGCCGTGCCTCTCCGTCGATACTTTGCTTGCAGGAACTGAAGTGCATGACGGAGGGGTTTCCGCGCGCGACTTTCGAAGAGCTTGGCTATAATTGCGCGGTGGCGGGCCAGAAGTCCTTCAATGGCGTGGCCATCCTCTCCAAGTTTCCCATAGACGAGACGATCGTGGGATTGCCCGGGGATTCGAGCGATGAACAGTCCCGCTACATCGAGGCTGTGATCTCGCTGCCGGGTGGTAAGGCGATCCGGGTCGCTTCCATTTATGCGCCTAACGGCAATCCGGCGCCCTCGCCGAAGCTCGATTACAAGCTTGCTTGGCTGGCCAGGCTGAAGGCGCACACCGAAACCCTGCTTGCCTTTGAAGAGCCGTTCGCCCTGGCTGGGAGACTACAATATCATTCCGCGTCCGGGCGACGTCTACAATGCGGCCAACTGGGTTGAGGACGCTCTGTTCAGGCTGGAAGTCCGGCAGGCCTTCCGGCGCATCATGAACCTTGGCCTTGCCGATGCGGTGCTCGCCTGCAATTCGAGCGCCGGACAGTATACATTCTGGGATTATCAGGCTGGCGCCTGGCAGAAGAACCTCGGCCTCAGGATCGATCACATCCTGTTATCGCCTCAGGCCCTTGAGCATCTCAGATGCACCGAAATCGACCGGCGCCCTCGCGCATGGGATAAGCCTTCCGACCACACACCAGTTTCCGCGACACTCGATTTGTGATGGCCTTCAGCGCCCTCAATGAGCGAAGCCCGGGCTCCACTTGGACGCGGGCTACTTCCGATTGAACGGCCAAAAGGCGGTTGATCTTAAGCGCCGAGCCTTCCGCTGATATGGGCGAGGACGAAGTAAATCCGCCCCTCATCCGAAGCCAGCCGCGACTGAACAGTCCCGCCCCTCGGGTCGTTGCGGCTTGAGATCCTGCAACATCTTCTCGAAGTCGCTCAGATAGCGGTCAACGATGCCACGGAAAGTCGTGTCCGTTTCATATCGCCGCTGCACGCGATCGACGATCTGCTGGCCCTGGCGGGGGTATAGCCCACGCTGGGTGAGCACGTCCATCTCGCCGCGCTTCAGTCTTTGCCAGATTTCCATGACGCGCCGCTCATCAATGCACGAGGCGATATCGCTCATGGTGAAATCCATGCCCAAATCATCGGGCATATTTCCGCTTCTCGGCGCATAGGGCTGGGTCTGGGGCGGAAGCCCATAGGGCTCGTCTCTGTCGAAGAAGGCGGTGTCATCCTCGGAAGCACGGGCCAACAGGTCGCCGAGGGACCACTGATTCCGACGCTCTGCAGACTGGCCTTCCGGGAAGGACGGCTGAGGTGCGGGAACTTGCGCCACCTCGACGGCTGGTGCGGGTGCCGGGCGGGGAAGCTGCTGAGGCTGCGGCTCCGACCAGGAGGGTTTCTCGGAAGGGGGCTGGCCGTAGTCAAAGGCGGGCCGGGGTGGCGGCGGGAGCGCTGCTTCCGGGGCAGGCTGCGGGGGAGGAGGGGGTGGAGGAAGCTGCTCGCGGCGCTGGGGCTCGCCCCGTTGCTCTGGCACAGAAACCGCGCTGGAGTACGCGTGGCGGTTGGCCAACTCGGACAAGGCGTCGAGTGCCGAAAGTTGATCCTGCAATGCGCGGCGCATGGCGGTAGCGCTCTGCTTTGCCGTTTCCGGCAGAACCTTGGCGTGCCGCTGCAACTCGTTCTGAGCCAACTCGAGGTCTACGGCGGCACGGCGTGTCGTATCGCGGACCACGCGCGTGGTGTCGGAGAATTTCGAAGACAGCGTCGAGAGCTGGGTCGAGACCTGATCGGATAGCGAGGTGAAGTTGGCCTGAAGTTCCGCAACCGCTTTCTGCGTATGCGATTGAGCATCCTGGCGCAACCGTTCAATCTCGCGGATAGCGGTCTGAGATTTTTCCGCCGAATCCTTGGCGAGGAGTTCCGTCACCTTCCGCGCCCGAAGCTCGGCCTGGCTCAACGATTGTTCAAGCATGTTGGAATAGCTGTTCATCATGCGGTCGAGCTCGGTCGCGCGCGTGGTTACAAACTCCATAAGCTTGGTGAAGCCGACCTGACGGGCCTCCATCATGGTGTCGACCTTGGAATTCGACACCTCGAACGTGCGGGACGCTGTGATGAGAGCCGCGCCCTGATCCTCAAATCGCTTGGTGAGACCACCGAGCTGGCCAACAAGGTTTGCGGAAACCTCCTTCAGGACGCGCGCCTGACTGGCCAGCGCGTCCGAGCCCGTTGACGAACGGCTCGCCAGTTCCTCCACCGCCTTCTGAATGCTGGCGGAGTTAGAGGAGACAACACGCTCAATGGAGGCCGCCTGCCGCGCCAAAGTATGCTCCAGCGAGCCGGAATGCTTTTCGAGCGTTTCGCGCATCGAACCGCTATGCTTCGAAACCGTTGCTTCTAAAGCTTGAGCGCGTTGAGTGAGCGTCGAGTTCGAGCTGCTTCGTGCGCTCGCTCAAGCTCACCTCGAAATTATGCGTCCGCCTGCTCAGGATGGTTTCAAGCCCCTGGATACGCTCGGCAAGAGAGGTGTCGATTTTCCTCGAATGCTCGCTCAGAACCGTTTGCAGAACGGTTGTGCGCTCGGTGAGGGTGGTTCCGAGAGACTGCGTCTTTTCGGCAAGCGCGGTCTCGAGAGCCGACAGATTGCGAGCCGCGCCGTCGATGATCGTGCTGAGCCGGGTTTGCTCGGTGCCGAGCTTCTCAAGCAGCACAGGGATCTCCCGCCCGACACGCTCGCTCATGCCCATCACGGACGTGACCAGACTGTTGCCCTTTGCGGAAATCGCCGCCGCCGTACGGTCTGACGTCTCCTGGATCGCGCGGGTCACTTCCATGCTCGAAAGGCGCAATGATTCTGCGGCCTGCGCGCCGTGCCGCACGAGTTGCTCCGTGATCCGGGAACCACGCTCGGCGAGCTTCTCGTCGATGGCCGTTCCGGCGGCGGTAACGGCGGCAGTGATCTTTTGGCCCCGGCTTGCGAATTGCTCCGTCATCGTCACGCTGGCATGGCCGAGCGACTGGGAAGCCTTTTCGCTGGCGGCGGTGATTTCCCTCGTCACCTGGCTGCCAATTCCGCGCAAGGCCTCGCTCACGCGTTCGCTATTGTTGGCTAGAGCCTCACGCTCGCTCGCAAGTTCGCTGATCAGGTTCCTGATCCGGTTTTCATTTTCGGTGTAGGACCGCTCAAGCGCAGCCACCTCGTTGTGAACCAGCGCTTCCAATTCGCCGGCTCGTCCGAGCGCGCGCGAAATGGCGTCATTCATGGCCGCGACCTGGCGGCGCACTGTTTGCCCGAGCGAAGCTACCGACTGTTCCGCCATACGATCAGGTTCAGCGAGGCGGACGGCGACTTCGGTCATTGCCGAGGACATCAGGCGCAATTCTTGCGCGCGCCAGACCAGAATGGCCAGAAACCAAAAGAGTGCGATGGGGATAACGACAGTCGCAATAACGGCTGCAATGGCCGGATTTGCCAGAAGATCAGCCGTGCTGCCAGAGGCATCGAAGGCCTTCTGGAAAACGGCCCATGATACAAGAAGGCCAAGAGCGAACCAGACAGCCGATGCTATCAGCGCAATCAGGAAAGGCGAACGCGAAGGCCGTTGCTGCATCGCATAGATCAGGCCGCCAATCGACGGCATGTCGTCGTTGGCCGGAACATGGGCGCGCGCTGGCGCTGGAGGGCGCTTCTGCGGGGCGGGTCGTTGAGGCTGGGCGGGGGAGGATATCTGAACGGTATTGTCGCCGGACTCCGCAATGCGGCGAGGAGCTTGCGGGCGGCTTGGCTTCGGCTGCTGCTGATCGCGGTTCGGCACGGCTTGAACTTGCGCCTCGCCGGATGGGGGAGTGGAGGGTGCCTCGGCAGCGGGAGCGCCGCTTTTGGCCTTTGCCCGCGCCTCATCCTCAGGCTTGAGGTCGATAGGCGTCTGGGAGATCGCTTGTTTTTGACTTATCAGGCCGTCCTGACCTCATGTGATGTGGCTGAGATACCGCTCATGCCGCGATGTCCGGATTGGTTGGTAAACCTCGCCGCGACAGTGAGCATCAACTCAAGGCAAATCCTCATGACCCCTCAAACACACGACCAGACAGCGTTCTGGTACCATCCCCATCCCGCGTTTTCGCTAATGCGTTTTTAAGGCTAAAAAAAGATTACCGTACACCCAAAACTTACCCGCACCTGACTCGTAAGAATGCAAAACACATGTCCTTCGTATGCTTAATATTGTGATTCGGCGCAGGCGGATGAACCGTTTGCCGTTATCCAGACGAAAACCACAGAAATATTTATAGGTTATTAAGGAAGGTTACCCTCTGCGATCCGCGCGAGATGTGATCATTTTCGAATTGGCGCTTGGAAATTCGCCCCTATCTCTCTTACAAAACGACGAAGACTCAAGGGAAAACGGCGCTGCGATGGTGAAAGTAATTTATATCGAACACAATGGGACGGTTCACGAGGTTCAGGGAGAGCCGGGTCAAACACTTATGGAGACTGCAATCAAGCATGCGGTGCCCGGCATCATAGCGGAATGCGGCGGCGCCTGCTCGTGTGCGACCTGCCATGTTTATGTCGACGATGCTTGGAAGGAGAAGACAGGCAGCCCGTCGCCGATGGAGGAGGACATGCTCGATTTTGCGTTCGAAGTGCGCCCGAACAGCCGCCTGAGCTGCCAAATTCGACTCAAGCCTGAACTGGACGGGCTTGTCGTCCGCATTCCCGAGCACCAAAATTAGGCTAAACGGCGCGGATGCCGTCTCCTTCATTTGAGGAGCCATTCCAAGAGGTCCATGACAAACGCCATTCAAACTGACGCGCTTATTATCGGCGCGGGTCCAGTCGGCCTTTTCGCGGTATTCGAGCTTGGGCTGCTCGATGTGAAAGCGCATGTCATCGACATTCTTGATAAGCCGGGCGGCCAATGCGCCGAGCTTTATCCCGAGAAGCCGATCTACGATATTCCGGGGCTTCCTGTCGTGACCGGGCAGGAGTTGACGGATCGGCTCCTGGAACAGATCAAGCCTTTCGAGCCGGTCTTTCACCTGGGACAGCGCGTGGATTCGCTTCGGCGCGTCGAAGGCGGTTTCGAAGTCGAGACCGACATGGGGACGCGGTTCTTCGCCAAAGTCATTGTCATTGCCGCAGGCGGGGGATCGTTCACGCCAAAACGCCCGCCGCTCGCCGACATCGAGACTTACGAGGGGAGGTCGGTCTTTTATTCAGTTCGAAAAATGGATGCCTTCCGGGACAAGAAGGTTGTGGTTGTCGGCGGCGGCAACTCCGCGCTCGACTGGACTTTGAGCCTTCAGCCTGTCGCCAAATGCGTGACCCTCATCCATCGCCGCGACGAGTTTCGCGCCGCGCCGGACTCGGTCAACAAGATGCGCGCGCTTGTTTCCGAAGGGCGCCTGAAATTTATTCTTGGGCAGGTGACGAAACTCCATGGCGCGGGAGGCGAGCTTTCAGCCCTCACGGTGCGCGGCCCCGTTGACGGCGGCCCGGATCAGGAGTTCGAGGTTGAGGCCGAGAGGTTTCTGCCCTTCTTCGGCCTCACCATGAAACTCGGGCCGATCTCGAACTGGGGCTTGAATTTGCACGAAAATCTTATCGCCGTGGACACCGAGAAATTCGAGACATCGGAGCTTGGCATTTTTGCCGTAGGAGACATCAACTGGTATCCTGGCAAGCTCAAACTCATCCTCTCCGGCTTTCATGAAGCCGCGCTCATGGCGCAGCGGGCGCATCGACTTGTGTATCCCGGAAAGAAGGTAGTCTTTCAATACACGACGTCTTCGTCAAGTCTGCAGAAGAAATTGGGCGTGCTTTAAGTAGATTGGAAGTAAAAAGGCCTGCGCAAAGGGTGAGTTTTCGCAGACCGTTTTAAGTTTCACCGCTGGCGGATGCGCAGCCGGTGGATCGTGCTTATTTGTTGGCCTCGAGCTCCGCCACGGCCTCTTCCATCAGGTCGATGAGCTTCACCTTAAGTTTCCGCTCGTCGGTGGCAAGGCCCTGCGACTTCAGATCGGCCAGCACCGTCTCGATAATTGCTTTGTCGCCGGGGTGTGCCAGATCGGCGCGGACAACCTTTATGGCGTAGTCCTCGGCGGGGGCGCCGGTGAGGCCCAGCTGGGTTGCAACCCATGCGCCGAACCGCCTGTCGCGGCGCGCCTTGGCCTTGAAGCTCAACTCCTCATCCCGAGCGAATTTCGCTTCGTAAGCGTGCTCTCGTTCGTCGAATGTTGTCATCTCGGGAACCGCCTCCATGGTCTACAATAAGGGGGGCCTTTAATCGAAAGCCCCGCGGAGCCATCTTTTGGTGCAAGCTTTGCATGGTTATCATACCATGGATAGGGCTCATTTGCGCTACGTCAAGAGAGCTATTTTGGCTAATCCTGGGGCGACCGAGAGGAAGGTAAATAGCTTGGCCGCAATCAAATTCAGCGAATACGCCGCCCGCACTTTTGCGGGAACGCGTGACAATGACGTAAATATGCGCTTGAAGTACCATCCAAGTCTCAGCCGCTTTGCTTATTTCCTTCACGAGAAGGGGGTTTCCCAATGAATAACCGCCGCCGCCGCATCTATGAAGGAAAGGCGAAGGTTCTTTATGAAGGGCCGGAACCCGGCACGCTCATTCAACACTTCAAGGACGACGCGACCGCGTTCAACGCCAAGAAGCATGAGCGTTTCGAGGGGAAAGGCGTTTTGAACAATCGCATTTCCGAATATATTTTCAGCCGCCTCAACGAAATTGGCGTGCCAACGCACTTCATCCGCCGTCTCAATATGCGCGAGCAGCTTATTCGCGAGGTGGAGATCATCCCGATCGAGGTTGTGGTTCGCAATGTCGTGGCGGGGTCTCTTTGCGAGCGTCTCGGCCTTGAAGAGGGCATGCCGCTGCCCCGGTCCATCATCGAATTCTATTACAAAGCCGACAAGCTGAACGATCCCATGGTGACGGAGGAGCACATCACAGCCTTCGGCTGGGCTGCGCCGCAAGAGATCGACGAGATGATGGCGCTTGCGCTGCGCATCAACGATTTCCTGACCGGCCTGTTTCTCGGGATCGGAATCAGGCTCGTGGACTTCAAGATTGAGTTCGGGCGGATCTATGAGAACAACGAACAGATGCGCATCGTGCTTGCCGATGAGATCAGCCCTGACAGCTGCCGCCTCTGGGACATCGAAACCAAGGATAAGCTCGACAAGGATCGTTTCCGCCAGGACATGGGAGGCTTGCTCGAAGCCTATTCGGAAGTAGCCAAGCGGCTTGGCATTCTTGTGGAAAATCCGACGCCTAAGCCAAAAGGGCCAGTGCTTGTCCAATCGAAATAGACTAAGCGGGTCAGGAGTGTGGAGGCGCGCGCGATGAAAGCTCGCATCACGGTTACATTGAAGAACGGGGTGCTCGACCCGCAGGGCCGGGCCATCGCGAACGCCCTTCATTCGCTCGGCTTCGACAATGTTGAGAACGTGCGCCAGGGCAAGCTTATCGAGGTGCAACTCAAGGCGATGGACGAGGCTTCGGCGAAGGGTGAACTGGACGCCATGTGCCGCCAGCTCCTCGCCAACCCCGTGATCGAGAACTACCGCGTGGAGTTGTTGTGAAAAGCGCCATTATCGTCTTTCCCGGATCGAATTGCGATCGAGATGTGGCGGTGACGCTCGAAGCGGTCACGGGTAAGATGCCTGCCATGGTTTGGCACGGGGAGACCTCTCTGCCATCGGTGGATTTAATCGTCCTGCCGGGCGGGTTTTCCTATGGTGACTACCTTCGATCGGGCGCGATGGCTGCTCATTCGCCGATCGTGCGCGCGGTCGGCGCCGAGGCGAAACGTGGCGTGGCAATTCTGGGTATCTGCAACGGCTTTCAGATCCTGACCGAAGCCGGATTTCTACCGGGCGCGCTCATGCGCAACGCCTCACTTCATTATATTTGCCGAGACGTCGGCCTGAAGGTGGAGAGGACCGACACGCCCTTCACCAATGCCTATGCTCCCGGCGAGCAGGTTACGATGCCGATCGCCCATAAGGATGGCTCCTACTTCGCCGACGAAGAGACCCTCGATCGCATTGAGGGAGAAGGACAGGTTGCGCTGCGCTATGCTCCCAGGGCGGAAACTGGAAGTAGCGGTAATCCCAATGGCTCCCGCCGCGACATCGCTGGCGTTGTCGATCGCACTCATCGTATCATGGGCCTCATGCCACATCCCGAACGCGCCGCTGATCCCGCCCTTGGCGGCACGGATGGCCGCCGCCTGTTCGAGTCGCTGACACGGGGGTTGAATTGATTAAGGCGTTGAAGAACTGGCGTTTAAGGGTCAAAAGGTTCTAGCGAAAGGATCGCCACATGGGTTTCGACGACGAAGTTGATGAAGTAAAACGCGAAATGCAGACCGCCAAGCTCGACCCGCAGGCGAGGCGCGAGACGGCAGGCAAGCTTTGCCAGCGTTTGAAAGAGCAGATCAACAGTAAGCGCCTCGACTTCGCGGTCGGCGAGGAAAACGGCGATCCCACCGTCCAGATCAAGTACAAGCCGGACAATGAGAAGCTTGCGTCCGTCTATGTGAACGAGGATGGCAGCATCACTTTCCAGGCTGCGGGCGCAACCGACGCCGCCGAGGAAGAGGAAGAGGACGCCGGGTATTTCCCGAGCTATGTCGAGTACATGGACGAGGAGGAGTTCCTCGAAGATGCCTACGACATGCTGAAAGTCGGCATCGCCGAATATGAACTTGATCGCGAGCAGCGGTCCTCCTAGGCAGACATTCCCTGGTCAGCTTGCGAATGTCTGGTTAAAGTTTGTTTGCGCAGATTTTCTCCCAAACCGTGAAGGCCACTTTTGGGATCTCTGCTTAGATGCATCGCCATGGCCGGATCTTCCTGCCATCAATTTCCACCTTCATTGTGTTAGAGGGTATGAGTTCGTCGTCTCAAGACAATCCCGTCATAGCGACCGAAGAGGTGGCCTTGGCGCACCGAATGCCGCCGGAGGAATTCCGGCGCGCCTGCCAAATGCTGGGCCGCGCACCAAATCTGACCGAACTCGGCATCATTTCGGTGATGTGGTCCGAGCATTGCTCGTATAAATCCTCGCGCATCTGGCTGAAGAAGCTGCCGACAAGCGCCCCCCACGTCATCTGTGGGCCGGGCGAGAATGCGGGCGTCATCGACATCGGCGACGGGCAGGCTGTGATTTTCAAGATGGAAAGTCATAATCACCCGTCCTTCATCGAGCCCTATCAGGGCGCGGCGACCGGCGTCGGCGGTATCATGCGCGACGTTTTTACCATGGGCGCACGTCCGATTGCCTCGCTCAATGCGCTGCGCTTCGGCTCGCCCGATCACCCCAAGACCCGCCACCTGGTTGCGGGCGTGGTCTCTGGCATCGGCGACTACGGCAACTGCATGGGCATCCCGACGGTCGGCGGCGAGACGAACTTCGACCCGCGCTTCGATGGCAACATCCTTGTGAATGCGATGTGTGTCGGGCTCGCCAACGCCGACCGCATCTTCTATTCGGCGGCTTCTGGTGCTGGCAATCCGGTGGTCTATGTCGGTTCGAAGACCGGCCGCGACGGCATTCACGGCGCAACCATGGCGTCGGCCGAGTTCGACGAGGATACCGAAGAGAAGCGCCCCACCGTGCAAGTGGGCGATCCGTTTACCGAGAAGCTCCTGCTCGAAGCCTGCCTCGAATTGATGACACAGGAGGCGATCCTTGCCATTCAAGACATGGGCGCTGCAGGGTTGACATCGTCATCGGTCGAGATGGCGGCAAAAGGCGGCTCCGGCATCGAGATCGATCTCGACTGCGTTCCACAGCGCGAAGAGGCCCTGACCGCCTACGAGATGATGCTGTCGGAAAGCCAGGAGCGCATGCTCATGGTGCTGAGGCCCGGCTCGGAGGCTCTGGCCGAGCGCATCTTCCGCAAGTGGGAGCTGGATTTTGCGATCATTGGAAAGACGACGGATACCGGCCGCCTGACGATCAGGCACAAAGGCTCTGTTCAGGCCGACTTACCGACCGCCATGCTGTCAGACGAGGCCCCGGTTTATGATCGCCCCATCGCGCCGAGGGCGAAACCACCCGTCGTGAGCGCGGACGACGTTCCTGCGCCGAATAGCCTCTCCGATGTCCTGCTTTCGCTCAAGGGCTCGCCGCATCTGGCCTCGCGCCGCTGGATCTGGGAGCAATACGACCACATGGTCATGGGCGACACGATGGTAAGGCCGGGCTCGGATGCCGGCGTCGTGCGCGTGCATGGTACGAACAAGGCGCTTGCCTTGACGTGTGACGTGACCCCGCGCTATTGCGCCGCCGATCCGTTCGAGGGTGGGAAGCAGGCTGTCGCCGAAGCTTGGCGTAATATATCCGCTTCCGGCGGCAAGCCGCTTGCGTTGACCGACTGCATGAATTTTGGCAACCCCGAGCGCCCGGAAATCATGGCGGAATTTGCTGCGTGCATCGAGGGTATGGCCGAAGCCTGCCGGGCGCTCGACTTTCCGGTCGTATCGGGCAATGTCTCGCTCTACAACGAAACGAACGGGATTGCGATCCTGCCGACGCCCGCCATCGGCGGCGTGGGCCTGATCGCCGATAGCCGCTATGTTGCCACGCTGGCTCTCAAGCCCCAGGATGAAGTCATCGTTCTCATCGGGCCAGAGGGCGGTCATCTTGGGCAGTCGCTTTACCAGGAATACGCAACGGGGCGCTTCGAGGGCGCTCCGCCGCCTGTCGATCTTGCTGCTGAGCGGAAGTCAGGGGATTTCGTCCGCAGGCTTGTCGAGACGGGGATGTCAGCCACAGTGCACGATGTTTCCGATGGCGGTCTTCTTGTTGCTCTCGCCGAAATGGCTATCGCCGGGCGGCGTGGGTTTCGTTATGCGCCGGCCTCGGATCTCCCCTCGCATGCCGCCGCTTTCGGTGAGGATCAGGGGCGGTATCTTGTTGCTGTCTCCGAAGGCAATGCAGAGAACGTGATCAGGCAAGCGAACGCAGCTGGCGTGGCAGCCCGCGTCGCTGCTTATATCGAAGGCGACGAGATTGTGATTTCCGGCGAGGACAAGCTTAGCTTAAGCATTCTTCGTCAGGTGCATGAGGAATGGCTTCCAAAATATATGGGAACGGTGGCCTGACCGGCGTCGCGTTTCCATATATTGCGCTCGAAGGTCTTCCGCCTGTACTCTTCCCAAGTTGCGAAGGATAATTGTCATGCCCATGAATCCTAAGGAAATCGAGCGGTTGATCAAGGAGAGATTGCCCGACGCCGAGGTGACGATCGAAGACCTCGCGGGCGACGGCGATCACTACGCCGCAACGGTGGTGTCTTCCGCCTTCAAAGGGAAGACGCGCGTTCAGCAGCATCAACTGGTGTATGAGGCCCTGCAGGGAAATGTGGGGGGCGCCTTGCATGCGCTGGCGCTTCAGACAAAGACGCCCGAAACGGCGTCTTGAGCCGTCGGCGGTTGTATTTTCGGCATACGGGTGCATGTAACAACGAACTTGAGGAGAAGAGCGAATGAGCGATCAGGACGTACACGACTGGATAAAGGGTCAAGTCACCGCGAACGATGTGGTGCTGTTCATGAAGGGGACGAGGGACTTTCCGCAGTGTGGCTTCTCGGGCGCGTCACCCAGATCCTCAGCTTCATAGGTGTTGACTACAAAGACATCAATGTCCCTCGAAGATGATAAGGTGCGCGACGGCATTAAGGCCTACACCAACTGGCCGACGATCCCGCAGCTTTATGTGAAGGGCGAATTCGTGGGCGGCGCCGACATCGTCACTGAGATGTTCCAGTCAGGTGATTTGCAGACGCTTTTCAATGACAAGAGCGTCCCCACAAACAAGACGCGCGCCGTCGCTTGATCCGAAGCAAACAACTTTGACCGCATTGCAATGGCCGGGCTGACCCGGCCGTTCCTTTTGTGTCTCGGATTTGCCGTTTTGTGGACGCGGGTTGCTCTAGAACCTATCCGCTTTTGATGGAATCAAAAAGCGGGCCATGCGCAAAAGGCGTCATACTTACATTTCAGGCTGCCAGACAGACGAAGGCTGTGGAGCTTCCGCGTTCGGTTCTTTCACGATCTTGCCCACCCTAAGGAGCGCTTCTCGGACGCCAGCGCCTGAAACCGCCGAAAGCAAGAGCGGCTTTTTCCGCGCTGCTTTCTGAAGCTCCATAGCTTTCTGTGCAGCAACCTCTGGCGTGACGGTGTCGCATTTGGACAATGCCACGATTTCGCGCTTGCGATTGAGATCGGCGCCATACGCTTTCAGTTCACCCCGCACTGTACGATATGCTCGGGCGACGTCCGCTTCGGTTATGTCGACAAGGTGAAGCAGCACGCGGCAGCGCTTGATGTGACCAAGAAAGCGGTCGCCGATCCCGGCGCCTTCATGGGCGCCCTCGATCAGACCCGGGATGTCCGCCAGAACGAAATCGGTATCCCCGGCTTTGACCACGCCGAGGTTCGGATGAAGAGTGGTGAACGGGTAATCCGCGATCTTAGGCTTTGCCGCGCTGACTGCGGCGAGGAATGTGGATTTCCCGGCATTCGGCAGACCGATGATCCCCGCATCCGCGATGAGCTTGAGGCGGAGCCAGATTGTCATTTCGATGCCGGGTTGGCCGGGATTTACGCGTCGCGGCGCACGGTTCGTCGAAGACTTGAAGTGCGTATTACCAAAGCCGCCGTTTCCGCCCGCGGCAATCAGCGCTCGCTGCCCTGGCTCGACGAGATCAGCGAGAAGGGTCTCATTGTCCTCGGCAAAAACCTGAGTTCCCGGCGGAACCTTCAGCACGGCACTGTCACCGGCCGCTCCAGTCATATTGGAGCCCATCCCGTGCTTGCCGCTGCTGGCCTTGAAATGCTGCTGGTATCTGAAATCAATCAGCGTGTTGAGGTTGGAAACGCACTCAACCCACACGTCGCCACCCCGGCCGCCGTCGCCGCCGTTCGGGCCTCCGAATTCGATAAATTTTTCCCGCCGGAAAGAAAGGCAGCCATTCCCGCCGTCCCCCGAGCGAATGTAGACTTTTGCCTGATCTAAGAAGCGCATCAACCGCAATTAAGCTGTCTTGCGCTCCAACGCAAGCAATGCCGTGGGTAATTTTGGAAAGCCCCAGAAGTGCGGATAGCCCTCGACGTCGCCGACTTATTCGGAGCGCTCGAGATTGACCGCCTTTGGACCTTTACCCTTCGGATCGGGCTGCGTCTCGTAGGTCACGCGCATGCCCTCGTCGAGCATTCCCACTCCCGAACGCTCGACCGCGGAAATGTGAACGAACACATCTTTCCCGCCTTCGTCCGGTGTGATAAAACCAAAGCCCTTCGCCTGATTGAGAAATTTGACCGTTCCGGTCTGGCGCATGGGATAGCACTCCTTCTTCCCCAACGGAAAAAACATGGCCGCTAGACCATGTTTTTGCTTAGCAGGCAGAACAGTTATCGGGGGAAGACATGCGTACATTTTTGCCGCAAGCTGCGGTTTATTCTCAACGCGTAGTTCCACGGGGTCCGATAGTTTGCCCGGTTGGCGGCGGATTATGCTCGATCTTAGCTATTTCGTAAAGAGCCGCGCGATAAGTTTTCAAACACTTCACTTGCTCTGACTTGGCAGTGATGCAAGAACGCACCACTTGTCAAAGCAAATAGGCCGATTTCTATGGCCTAACCGGCAGGTTTCGACTGCCCTGCGGCGTGACTGCGTTCCCTCGCCAGGTTCTCTAAAGCTTGATCTCTGTCCTTCTGCGCCTTGTCCAGCGCTTCGCGACCATCCCGCACGGCTTGCTCGGCATTTGCCAGCGCGTTCTGAACTTGCGACAGACGCTCGTTCGCCGCCTTGGCGGTTTGCTCGGCTGCGTCGCGTGCCGTTTGCTCCTCAGCGAGCTTTGCGGAGACAGCTTTCGCGTCCTTCTCCGCCACTTGCCGCGCGCGTTCTTCTGCCGCGAACTTGTCGCGGAGGGATTGCAGCTCTTTTTCGGCCCTCTCACGTGTCTCGATTACAAGCTGGGACTGCCGCTCTGCTGTTCTGCTCGCTTGGTGGTCACGATAGGCAAACAGAACGGATGCAACAGCCAGGGCGACGATGATGACGTTGCGGACCATGGTGTCCTCCGGGGCGGAGCGGCGCAAAAGGGAAGACTTGCGAAGAGGAGTAGTCGCTCCTTATCATAACGGCTCGTGGCCGATTATGATATTTACGCTGGCAAAATACTTTTCCAACCTCTGTGGTATCGATGCAAGCCGCGCCGCCCCTTATGGGAAAAGAGGCAGTTGCTCGATGCCGGTGCTTTCCGGGACATCGAACATCAGATTGAAATTTTGTATGGCTTGGCCCGCCGAGCCTTTCACCAAATTGTCGATCGCCGAAATGACAATTGCGCGTCCAGGAATGCGGTCGGCGTAAACACCGAGCATGCAGTAGTTCGATCCGCGCACAAATTGGGTTGAGGGAAACGTTCCTTTCGGAGCGAGCCGGACGAATGGGGAATTCTGCGTGTCGCTCGGCGAGTGCGGCCGCGAGATCCTCTGCCTTATGATTGTCTTTGAGGCGGACATAGGCGGTCACAAGTTCGCCGCGGCTCATTGGAACAAGATGCGGCGTGAAGTTCACAACGACGGTTTCTCCCGCGGCCGCTGAGATTTCCTGCTCGATCTCCGGAGCATGCCGGTGACTGCCGACACTGTACGGGGAGAGCCCCTCTCCGGCTTCCGAGAACAGGATGTTCTGCTTAAGCGAGCGGCCCGCTCCGGACACGCCCGACTTTGCGTCGATAATGATGTCCGTGGCGTCGATGAGCTTCGCGCTGACGATCGGCAGGAGCGCGAGCAGCGCTGCCGTTGGATAGCATCCGGGGCAGGCAACGAGTTCGCGCCGCTGCGATTTGCTGGCGGTAAAACTCGGTCAGCCCGTAGGCCGCCTGCTGGACGAGATGAGGGGCGGCATGCTGACGCCCGTACCATTTGGCGTAAGTGCCGGTATCCTTGAGGCGGAAATCGGCCGACATGTCGATGATTTCTGACACTCTCGGGCAGCGTCGCGATGATGTCCTGAGCCGTGCCGTGCGGAAGTCCGCAGAATACCGCGTCGCAAGTCGACCAGTCTGCGTCCTCGGCCTTGACGAGAGGCGGAGCTCGCACAAACCCAAGATGGGGGAACACGTCGGAAAGCGCCTTGCCCGCATGCGTGTTCGCCGCGAGCAAAGTAAGTTCCATAAAGGGGTGGCGAGCCGCCAGCCGGATGAGATCGGCGCCCGTATAGCCACTGGCGCCGATAACCCCGATCTTGATTTTCCGCCGTCCCGCGTCCGCAGGCATGGCCTTCGTCCGTTAGCGCTTCGAGAACTGGAAGCTGCGGCGTGCTTTTGCCTTGCCGTATTTCTTGCGCTCCACGACGCGCGGGTCGCGGGTCAGGAAGCCTTCTTTTTTCAGAATGGCACGAAGAGCAGGTTCGAAATAGGTCAAGGCCTTGGAAAGACCATGGCGTACCGCGCCGGCTTGACCGGAAAGGCCGCCGCCAGCTACGGTCGCGACGACATCGTATTGGGTCGCCCGGTTGGCGGTCACAAGCGGCTGCTTCAGGATCATCTGAAGCACTGGCCGTGCGAAATACGCCTCGTGTTCCTTATCGTTCACGGTGATCTTGCCCTGTCCGGGCTTGATCCAAACGCGCGCGACGGCGTTCTTTCTCTTGCCGGTGGCGTAGGCACGCCCATGGGCGTCGAGCTTCTGCACGTGGACCGGCCGCGACCGGTCTTCGGTAGCCGGAGCGCCCGCGCCCTTGTCTAAGCCGGAAAATGTCTTTGCGCTGGTCTCAGGCATTAGCGAACCCTCGCTACGTTCTTGGAATTCATGGCGGCAACATCGAGCTTTTCCGGACTTTGCGCCGCGTGCGGATGCTCGGCCCCGGCATAAATACGCAGATTGGTCATCTGCTTGCGTCCGAGCGGCCCGCGCGGAACCATGCGCTCCACGGCTTTCATAAGAACGCGCTCAGGGAACTTGCCGCCGAGGATCTCGAACGGACGCCGCTCCTTGATGCCGCCGGGATGGCCGGTGTGCCGGTAGTAGATCTTGTCTTGCGTCTTGTTGCCGGTGAAGACGATCTTCTCGGCGTTGATGACGACGATGTGGTCGCCGTCGTCCATATGGGGTGTGAATGTGGGTTTATGCTTACCGCGCAGGCGATTCGCGATGACAGTCGCAACGCGCCCGACGACAAGGCCCTCGGCGTCGATCAAGACCCACTTCTTCTCGATCTCTGATGGTTTTGCAGAATAGGTTTTCATCGTGTGTCCGGTTTGAGCCCGCGGCTCCAATGAAAAAAGGGCCGCACGGCCCGTCTGCGAAGAGAGATAGATCAGCAAGCCAGGCGTGTCAACCAAGGGATGGTGGTTACTGGTAAAAAATATACCTGCAAAAACAATGCGCTAAGGTCACGGTATTATGACACCACAAATTAGGTATCATAATACCTCAATAATGAGGCAGCGAATAGGTCGCGGTGGCGTGCGCCGCAAGCTCTGTCTCGCCCTCCGAACGGAGCGCGATTTCGCCGACTGCGAGGCGCTTCCCGAGCTTCAAGAGCCGCGCTTCGCCGAGCATGTCGCGCTGATCCGGCTTCCTGAGAAAGTTGATCGTGAGATTGGTGGTCACCGCATGCGCAACAGGTCCGATTGACGCCAGCACCGCCGCGTACATCGCAACATCGGCGAGCGCAAACATGGCGGGACCGGATATCGTGCCACCGGGCCTCAGCAGATGGTCGCCGTAGACCATGCGCATCCTCGCGAAGCCCTGCCGTGTTTCCTCGACTTTGTAGGCGCGCCCGATGTCGATCTGAGGGAAGACCTCAGCGAGGAGCAGATTGACCTCTAGCGCGGACATTCTGGGGTGCGCTAGGTTGGGGACGTCGTGATCGTGCACCATCGGTTCCGTGATTTGACCAAGATTTGGGCCAATGAGAGCGGCTGCGAACGGTCGAGTGACCGAGGGGGAGGATTTACCAGCATGGCCGAATACAAGAAACGTGCCGGACTTATTCTACTTGGCCTTGTGGCTGCTGTCTTGTCGGCGATTGGGCCGGCCGCCGCGAAGGATGTGGCGCTCACACCGGACATTGTCTTCCGGTTCTTGGCGTCGTTCTCGGAAATGCGGGCCATCGCCATGATCGAGGGGGTGAAGACGGGCATGGACCCGGAAACCTCGAAGAACCCTGTCGGCGTCATCGTCAAGGCGATCAAATCGAGCAAACTGCAAGTCCAGGCGCGAGGCATCGCGGTGAAGAACGGGTTTGCGGACATCAAGGAATGGTCTGAAACCGGAAGAGCGATCGGGCAGGCCTATCTTTACGTGACGGCAGGTCCGGCGCGCGGCGTCGCCAGGGAGACTCTCGATAAAAACAAGGACACCGCGATCAAGGAATTGGAGAAGCTTGGCCTCCTGAACGATAAGCAGAAGGCGCGGCTTCGGGAGAACCTCGATGATCTCGGCGACCAACTCGCGCGCGAGCCTCCGCCGCAAAACCTCGCCGTCGTCGGGGAAATGAAGCCGGATATCGAAGCGGCTGTGAAACTTGGCCTTAACTGAGGTATTCCGGCACGAGGGAAAATCGCGAATGGACGCCTCCGAGCCTCAAAAGACCTATCATGACCCGGCGTTGCTGATCGAGGAGCGACGTGGCGCTGCCTGCATCCTGACGCTGAACAGACCCTCGGCGCGAAATAGCCTCTCGCTTGATCTGATTGCCGCGCTGAACGACGCAGTCGGCCGCGCTGGCGCGATGCGAGAGGCTGCCGCCATCATCATCGCGGGGGCTCCGCCTGCCTTCTGCTCGGGCCATGACCTGAGGGAGTTGACGGAGCGAAGGCGGGACCCGGACCACGGCCGCGCATTCTTTGAACACATCATGCAAAGCTGTTCGGCACTGATGCGGTCCATCATTGCCTGCCACAAGCCGGTGATCGCAGCCGTGAACGGCATCGCGACGGCGGCCGGCTGCCAACTCGTGGCAAGCTGCGATCTTGCGGTTGCGGGGGAGAGCGCGCAGTTCGCGACGCCGGGCGTGAACATCGGCCTGTTCTGCTCGACCCCCATGGTGGCCCTGTCCCGCAATATCTCGCGCAAAGCGGCAATGGAGATGCTGCTTCTTGGCGAGATGGTTTCCGCGGCGAAGGCGAAAGACCTCGGGCTCGTGAACTGGGTCGTGCCCGACAAGGATGTGATTTCGGCAGCCATCGAGGTGGCGGACAAGATCGCGAGCAAGTCGCCATTTACGCTCGCAATCGGCAAGAAGGCTTTTTATCGGCAGGCCGAGATGCCGCTCGCCGAGGCGTATGATTACACGGGCTGCGTGATGATCGAGAACATGCTGACGCGCGACGCCGAAGAGGGCATCGGCGCATTTTTGGAGAAACGTAAGCCGAATTGGACGGGCTCCTGAGCCGAGGTTCTACCCCGGCTCAGGACAAGTCGCAAGCCGACGTTCTCACACGAACCGTCACAAATCATGACGCCTCTGCCCAAGGCAGACCTTGGTGGCGCATTAAAGTGCTTATATATTTACTTGCATGCGTTTTTGCCAAACAAACCCAATTTTAACGTCCTGTATACCCTCACCGGATGACGGGGTGGCAAAGCTCCAAGTGTTGATATGCGTCGAATGCCTTGACGGCTGGTATCACTTCTTCGCCTCGATTGGGCCGCCGGCCTTTTTCCACGCTGAAAAGCCGCCCTCGATATGGCTGACCGATGTGAGGCCCATATCGAGCAAAGTGGCTGTCGCAAGCGCGGACCGCCAGGCGGACTGGCAATAGAGAACAAGGTGCTTGTCGGGCGCGAAGACTTCCTTGTAATATGGGCTTTCGGGGTCGACCCAGAACTCCAGCATGCCGCGAGGAGCGTTGAAGGCGCCAGGAATAGTGCCCTCGCGCGTGAGCTCGCCGGGCTCGCGAATGTCGATGAAAACGACGTCCGGATCGCGAAGTTTCGTCTGCGCTTCATCAACGCTCAGCGTGTTAATTCGTCCGAGTGCATCCTCGATAAGCTGCTTGTAGCCGCGCTTCAACACTGTGTTCACTCCTTTTTCGACGATGACGGTGTAGCAAATGAGAGGAAATACTCCTAGCGGAAGCGCTCGGGCATCTGCGGATTGTTCGCGGGGTTGGTATCGTGTTTCGTAAGGCGCGAGACGATTTCGCCGCCGACGAGGGGCTGCAAATCGTCATCGAGCGCATCTGCGAGGCCCTTGGCGTAAACCTCGTCGCCGTTGACATAGAGCGTGAAAACCTTGGTGTGCTTCGCTTTTTTAGCTGGGTCCTCGATGGTCGCCTTTGTCCACTTACAAAGCGGAAACTTGTCCACCCCGTGTTTTTCGGCCTCAACGACGTAGTCCGAAAAGGCATCGAACACCGATTTCATGGCCGTGTTGTGCTTGGCTAGAACGTCTGCGAGCGGCTTCAAGGACGCATCGCCTGCATCGCGCCGGGCTGTTTCAGCGAAGGGATCGTTCAGATAAATCCGGATCTGATACTGCAATTGATCATCCATGGCCGATCTCCAGAGTGGCGCCCGCCGGCAAGTCGCCTTCAATGTGATGTCGCGGGGAAGGATGCGCAACGATGCGTTTTCCTCTATACGGCTCATGTGGCTTGGCAGGGGCAAACATGGACCAGGACAACTACCCCGACACTTCCATCGCCGGGATTTTGCAGGAAGCCAAAGGCTTCGCCATCGTGGGCGCGAGCGTGAACACACGGCGGCCGAGCTACTTTGTGCTGAAATATCTCATCGCGAAGGGTTATCGCGTCTCTCCGATCAATCCCGGTCACGCGGGCGGCGAGATCCTGGGCCAAAAGATTTTCGCACGGCTGGCCGATCTCGACCAGCCCGTCGATGTCGTTGACATCTTCCGGAAATCTGAGGCCGCTCTCGGGATCGTCCGCGACGCCATCGGGCTGAAGGACAAGCTTGGCATCAAAGTCATCTGGATGCAGCTTGGCGTTCGCAATGATGAGGCGGCGGCCCTCGCCCGGACAGCGGGCCTCAAGGTCGTCATAAACCGGTGCCCGAAAATCGAATATGGCCGGCTGTCGGGCGAGATCGGCTGGGTGGGCGTCGACAGCCGGGTTATCTCCAGCCGGAAACCGGTCCTGCTCGGAAAGGGTTTTCAGCAGCTTTCAATCCGGCCGCCCAAGTCCTGACATGTTCGGATTACGGACAGGCTCGCGAGCAATCGGCTTTATGGTCGGTCAGGCAGGCCAGGCAATGCGCGGATTTAAGCGTTTGAGATGTGCGCATCGCTGCAGAAGCGGGAGCAGGCCCACCAAACCAAATGTAGGACTGCAGGACTTGCGGACCTGTTCTTGACAAGCGAGCGAAGCGCCGCCGTTCCGGATTGGGAAGTCTTCGCTCGTCAGCCTTGGCTTGCGCGCTTTGTCCGGCAGCACTCTTGGAAAGAGGAGTGAGACGTCGCGCCGGTCCTCGCGGGCCTTCGGGAGAACCCTGTCCGGGGCGACTGCCTGGACGATCCCTTGTTTCCGGCGGAAGATAGTCTCGTGCATTGGGCGGCGCGGCGTCTGGAGCTTGAGACCCGGCCTTCTCGTTGGAGGCAGATTTTTGCGTATGCTCCGGCGGACGAGGTATCGAAACCGGCAATGAAGCCTCGGGAGCGCGTTGCTCGGGGGGATTTGTATGATCCGCGCTTTCCAGAGGCCCGTTGCTTTGGCCAATGCTGAAGACGGCCAGGCCTGCTATACCAACCGTAAGAAAAGCGCCTGCGAGAACCGCGGCGCGCACCCTCGACGCTCGCGCCAGTCCCGCCTTCGTCCGTTTCCCGAACTCGTCAATGTAGCCCTGATCATAGAGCTTCCGCGTTTTCGGATTGCCGAGAATGGAATTGGCTCTCGAAATCTCCGTGAATGCGAGATGCATCACGTCGTCGACATAGGCCCCGCCCGGCCGGTAGGCTTCTTCCAGAACTCTGTAGGCCCTGCGGATAGCCTCCGTGGATACGCCGGGCGCCACCCCCAGCTTGGCGTAGAGAGTGTTGTGGGGAATGCGAAGAGGCGCTGTCTCTGATCGATCCATGGGGACACCCGGTTACGCAGCCCGCTGTCAACGCCGTTACGGGACTCCGCGAAAACAACTCTCGCGGGATTTTGGTTGCGAGCAAAAAGTGTAACTGAATTGCGACGGCGGCTTGCTGGAACCGCTGGCCGCCGATCGCCTTGTTGATACGATGGAGCGCGCGCGGAAACTTCAGCTTTTCATAATCGTTCTGGCCGTCTTTTGCGGCTCGAGACTCGTCTTTGCGGAGTGGCTGCAGCCTTTGGATTGGGAGACTTACCGAAGCGAGCGCTTCGGCTACAGCCTTCTTTTTCCGCCCCGTGTGTTGGAGCACCACTCCGAAACCCCGGATGGACGAGGCGTTGAGTTCAGCTCAAAAGACGGATTGGAAAGGCTTAAAATTCTTGCCGCCGACAATTCCGGCAACATCAGTATTGGTGCGTATCGCGCCGCCATTGTGCGGGAATTTTCCGGGAGTAATCAGCTCCAATATGGCCCTATGGGCCAAAGCTGGTTCGTGCTCTCGGGTGTCCGCGGTGGAAGCATTTATTATCAGAAAGTGCTGTTCGCGTGCGGCGGCCGGACCATCAACGCCTTTGCAATGACGTATCCCGAGGAGAAAAGGCGCGCATTTGATCCCGTCGTAACGACGATCGAGAAGAATTTTCATCCTACAGCGGGTCCGGACTGTTACCGCTGACAAAGCTACGAAAAGGCGAGGTGCTTTTCGGCCTCGCCTCGCCTTATCTTATTTGCCGCCCATGGACGAACCACTTCTCTGCATATTTGCATCAAGTGGATGCTTGGGTTGTCGCTCCTTCGGAAATGTCGAATCGGCATGCGGGAAGGGTCGTTTGGCCGCGCCTCGCGAGAGGGCAGACGCGCATCTTGGCATCGCTTAATTTGATGCTTGCTTGCCAAATCAGGGCAAACTGTGAGTATGATTCCAGACCCGATCCTTACCTTAAGCTATCAAGATGTGTCCTGGATGACGCCGCCGCCCCCGCTTCGCGATCCCGATACAACGCCGTTAGCCAGAAAGATCGCTGCGCGCCTCGCTTCTGGCGGTCCGATTTCGGTGCACGATTACATCGAGGCGTGCCTCTATGATTCCGGCTGCGGTTATTACCGGACCAAAGCCGCGATCGGGCAGGGCGGGGATTTCGTCACGGCGCCCGAAATATCGCAAGTTTTCGGCGAACTCATAGGCTTATGGGCAGGCGAGGTTTGGCGGCAAATGGGTGAGCCAGCGTCCGTCCGGCTGGTTGAGCTTGGCCCGGGGCGCGGAACGCTGATGGCGGACGCGATCCGCGCTCTCAAAGTGGTGCCGGGCTTTTTGTCTTGCGCGACAGTCCACCTCGTCGAGTCTTCAAAGACGTTGCAGGATTTCAGAGGGCCGCCCTTGCTCAAGCGCCGGTTCGAATATCCTGGCATGACGAGATCAAGGACATCCCGGGCGGTCCTGCTATCCTTATCGCCAACGAGTTTTTCGATTGCTTGCCTGTGCAGCAGTTCGTCTTCGACGGCTCCAGCGGCGGTTGGCGCGAACGCATGGTCGGACCGGACGGCGACGGTTTCGGGTTGGTGGCCGGCTCCATTGTGGAGACCGTTCCCCCGCTCGACCCGGCCGTTGCAACCGAGATTGAGGATGGCGCTATCCTTGAGTGTCGCCCCGCGGTTGGCGGTATCATGGACGCTATCGCAGCACGCTCGCCGCCGCTCGCCGCTCTCATCATAGATTATGGTTATTCCCGGCTTTCGATCGGCGACACCGTTCAGGCGGTCAGAGCGCACCGCTTCGCTGGCCTTTTTGATACGCCAGGCGAAAGCGACATCACCGCGCATGTCGATTTTCTTCAGCTGAGACAAGCGGCGGAGCGCGCGAAAATGACGGCGTTTGGTCCCATGCCCATGGGCGAATGGCTGTTGCGGCTCGGCCTTGAAGCGCGGGTGAGTCAGCTTCTAGGCCACGCTTCGGAAGAGGAGGCCCATGAGATGAGGGGCCGCGTCGCTCGGCTTGTCGATCCGGCGCAGATGGGCGTGCTGTTCAAGGTCCTCGCCTTGACCAATGGCATCGCGATGTCGCCGCCCCCATTTGAGTGATCGCACAGCTCGAGAAAGCGAAGACGCATGGCGGATGAAACCGAGCCCGGCGGCTCTCATGAGATCGAAGACAGGAAGGGCCCAGTCCCTTTAAGGGCGGCAAGCCTGGAAATGGGCGGCGTCGCCCATGGCTTTTTTCTTCGCTCGGGCGGGGTTTCCGAAGGGCTCTACGCATCCCTGAATTGTGGCCGGGGTTCAGGGGATGCTCGCGAACGTGTCGAAGAAAACAGAAGCCGCGCTGCGGAGGTATTGGGGGTGCATCAAACAGCGCTGATCGGACCGCATCAGGTTCATTCCGCGCGAGCCGTCATCGCCCATAAGCCTTGGGAGGCGTCAGACGCTCCGGAGGCCGACGCCGTTGTGACGAACACACCCAATCTTGCCGTAAGCGTTCTCACCGCCGATTGCGTGCCGGTTCTCATGGCCGACGCCGCCGCGGGTGTTGTCGCCGCCGTGCATGCCGGCTGGAAGGGCGCGAAAGCGGGCGTCATCGAGAGTGCCATCGAAGCAATGGAGACCCTTGGAGCACGCGGGTCACGTATTGCGGCTGCGATTGGCCCCGCCATCTCTCAGGCGGCTTATGAAGTCGGCCCGGAATTCAAGGCCGCATTCATCGCAGGTTGTTCGGGGAACGAGAGGTACTTTTCGGAGGCCCGGCCCGGTCACATTCATTTCAACTTGTCCGGATATGTTTGGGACACGCTGACGAATCTCGGCATCGCGCATATCTCCGACGCTGGCGTGTGTACCTACGGAAACGAATCGATTCTTTTCAGCTATAGGCGTTCCTGTCACCGGCAAGAGCCCGATTATGGACGCCAGATTTCAGCAATAGTGTTTCGATGATGTGGATAACTAGGCAGACAACCCCCAATTCCAGCGGGTTTTTGCTAGTCGGCTCGCGTGTGTGTCTCCCTTGCCTAGACGGCGATTGCAGCCGCCGCTAGATTTCGATCGTTAAATAGATTTGGCGGAATAATAAGTGCCGGTATAGTCAAGTACCGCCGTCCTGGAGCCATGAAAATCAAGGAGTGGAAAAGTGACGCGCGAGAACAAACCGGCCGCGCAGAGCGGAGCTCGCCGTGCCGCGTCGCTCTTGACTGGGGCGCTTTTGCTTGCGGGCCTTACCGGCTGCAGCGGTGATCTCTTTCATAAGGGCGATACGGCCAGTGCCAGCATTAAGGCGAAACCCGCAGTCGCCCTGGCGCCTGCACAAGGGATTCCGCAAAAATATGCGAGCAAGGTAGACGAGCAGCTTGCAACATCGATCAAGGCAAACGGTGTCGCGATCGTCGACGCCAAGGACGCCGTCTACGTCGTCAAGCCAACTTATGTTGCTCAGTCGCAGGCTAAACACGGCACCAAAGTGGCATACACGATCGACGTTATGGACAAAGCGGGCAACAAAGTTCGCTCCATTACGGGCGAGGAAATCGTTTCTCCCAAGCGCGGAGGCAACTCCTGGCGCCACGTCACCGAAGAGGCCGCTCAGAAGGTTGCTCTAAAGTCGGCAACGGACGTGAACGCCTGGATCGAAAATCCGACCGCTCCGGCTTCCGCCCCGGCGATCGCGGAAGCCAAGCCAGCAGATGCAGCTCCGGTCAAGGCAGCAGCCATCTCGGCTTCCGCTCCTGTGAGAACCGCGGCCAACACCCCACCAAAGGCCCCGCGTGCGAAGGCTCATGCAGAAACGGCATCGCTTGCTTCTGCGGTTGATGCTTCGGCGGCAGCGGCTCCTGTCCAGACAGCCGCGGTTGCTCCTCAAGAAATCTTGGCCGTGGTTCCTGCCGTGAGCGGCGCGCCTGGCGATGGCAAGACTGCTCTTTCCGATGCCATGAAGAAGGCACTCGGCCGCCAAGGCGTCAAGCTTACTTCGGCAGCCGGGGCTGGCACCTACAAGATCCAGGGCCAAGTTGAGATGGGCGCTGTCTCGAACGGCCAGCAGCCAATTACCATCCGTTGGGTCGTGATCGATCCGTCGGGCAAGCAGATGGAAAAGACCGTCGTTCAGAACAACAAGATCTCCGCCGGTAGCCTGGATGGCGCATGGGGTGAGGTCGCAGAGCAGGCAGCTGGAGCTGCAGCCTCCGAGGTCTCGAAGCTCTTGAACAAGGGTTCCGGTCAGGCCGCATCCGGGTCGGCTGGCTAATACAATCGTAGCCTGCTTCAACGTGCGGGTGGCATTTACACACTCGCAGGTTTACAGATAACGAGCGCGCTGTTAGAAGCGCGCTCGTTGCCGTTTTGTGAATGTATTGTGACAATGGACTCCCTCCCATGAAGCTGGTCGCTGGCAATAGCAATCGGCCCTTGGCTCACGCCATTGCGGCCTATCTCAAAACTCCGTTGACGCAATGCCATGTGCGCCGCTTTTCTGACATGGAGATATTCGTCGAGATCCGCGAGAATGTCCGCGGAGAGGACGTTTTCATCATCCAATCGACGTCCTATCCCGCCAATGACAATCTCATGGAGTTGCTCATCATCATTGACGCGCTCCGGAGGGCTTCGGCGCGGCGGATCACTGCCGTAGTCCCCTATTTCGGCTATGCGCGTCAGGATCGCAAAACGCTCCCGCGGACGCCGATTTCCGCGAAGCTCGTCGCGAACATGATCACGCACGCGGGCACGGACCGGGTACTGACGGTCGATCTGCACGCCGGCCAGATCCAGGGCTTCTTCGACATTCCGACCGATAATCTCTACGCGGTGCCCGTCATGGTGCGCGACATCCGCAGGCGCTTCACAGACGGCGACATTACCGTCGTTTCGCCCGACGTGGGTGGCGTGGTGCGTGCGCGGGGCCTTGCAAGCCGCATCGATGCGCCTCTCGCCATCATCGACAAACGACGCGACCGGCCAGGCAAATCCGAGGTGATGAATGTGATCGGCAACGTTTCCGGCCAGCATTGCATCTTGATCGACGACATCATCGATTCCGGTGGCACGCTTTGCAACGCCGCGGGAGCCCTCCTCGAAAAGGGCGCGCGCTCGGTCGTGGCCTACATTACCCACGGCGTTTTTTCTGGCGGCGCCGTGGCCAAGATCATGGCTTCCAAAATCGAAACGCTCGTCATTACGGACACGATCCTGCCGACGGAAGCGGTGCGTGTGGCGAGTAATATCGAGGTGGTTTCCCTCGCGGGGTTGATTGGCGAGGCCATCCTGCGCACCTCGGGCGAGGAGTCGGTGTCGAGCCTGTTCGATTGAACCTTGATCTCACCTTCGGGTAGGGCCGCTCGCTCGCAACCTTCGCCTCCCGTACGATCTCGCCCGCTCACGAGGCTTTCGACGATACGTCGAGCCCTGCATGATGGTTTATGGTCATCCCCGATGAAGCTTGAAACCTCCAGCCAAACCCTCTGAGGTTGGCATGATCTAAACACTGGCGATCTGAATCTCTAACGGCTGCTGAAAAGCGATGTTGCGCATGGTTCGACAAGCTCACCATGAGGATCAACTCAGAAAACACTCGACCTCATCCTGAGCCTGTCGAAGCCTCGTCCTGAGCCCGTCCAAAGCCTCATCCTGAGCCAGTCGAAGGCCTCATCCTGAGCCAGTCGAAGGATGAAGCCACGTTTTCAGGCTTTTTCAGCATCCTGCTAAAGGCGAGGAGAATAAAGACTTCCGCTTGTGCGTTATATTTACAAACGGAAGTGCAACTGGGGAGTCGCAAGATGAGGCATGAGCGCGAGTTTGAAATTGCTGAAGCACATGTTGAGCCTCTTCCCAATTGGGCACTGTCAGTGTTTTGGGGCTCGGCCGGGTTGTTTTGTATCTTGTTTTGGTGGAGCATGATCAGGTTGGTCTTATCTCACTAGGGCCTATCCGCTTTTGATGGAATCAAAAACGGGCTCTAAGTTTTTGTTTTAATGCGGAGAACCGCTTCACACTTTTCTGGACGCACAGTTTCCAAAGGGGCGCCGCGCGCCCTCAAATAGCGGTGGTAATCTTTTTCCGTATCGATATCGAAAAGCGTCGGGGCAAACGCGATACTGTGAGAGCATAGGTTCTTCAGCGTGTCAGCGAGCGCGTGTGGAGAGGACCACCGGACGTTTTCGAACGGGGTGAGGCGCTTCGGTCTGCGGCGCAGGCCCGTAAGCCAATAGCCGCCATCCTCAGCGCGCCCAAAAACCGCATCGGCGCGGCGAAGCTGGCGGAAGGCTTTCGCGATACCCTCGCGTGTTATGAATGGGATGTCGGTTCCGACGATAATCAGCGGACCCTGGCCGCAGCGGTCGAAAATGCGCTGCATGCGCTGCCCGAGGCCGCCCCGGCCCTGAGAGATGCGTGGGCGCCTCAAATCCATCGCCGTCACCCCGGAAAGCGCCTTCACGCCTAGCTGTGTTGTTTGCGAGAGCTTGTCTCTTGGGATCCCGGATATGGCCCGGCGGCCTGTTCCGGCATGACGATAGGCGAGGCTCCACGCCACGAAAGGTGCATGTCGAGCGTGGTCAGGCGATATCGCCAAGACGGTGCGAAACCGCCGGTCCCAGGCAACCTCCCGGAGCAGGGTGGCGGTCAATGTCCGCGCCAAGGCAGTGGCGGTCACCGTGCCAACATCCTTGGCAAGCCGCGTATTGACAGCGCCGCAGACTGGGGCCTTCGCCATGATGACGAGAAGCGGCGGCTCATGCATGGTGAGACGCCGTTCGCGCGGCCTAGCCATACCGTTCCGCGAGACGCTCCGGCGGAACGCCCCTGTAATAGCTCATCAGGCAAGACAGATTGCTGAGGGAACGCCGGAAATAGCCATCGCGACGGAAGCGCTCCGCGCTTGTAACTGCGGCTGTCTTCAGCATTGAAATGCGCTGCCGCCCGAGTCTTTGCACGAAATCCACGTCCTCCATCAGAGGGATCGGGGCAAAGCCGCCGACCTCATCGTAAAGCTTGCGCGAGATGAGAAGGCCCTGGTCGCCATACGGCAGGGCGAAAAGCTTGCATCGAAGAGCCACGGCCGAACTCGAGAAGCCGGGGTTGAAAACCATTATCGGCGAGGCGGAAGCGGAATGCGGCGGCGGAGTCTCCCCCTTTTCTGATGAAGGCCCCGGCTTCCTCGGCCCAGCCTCGTTCTAGGGCCGTATCCGCGTGGAGAAAAAGAAGCCACGGCTTTCGAGCCGCTTGCGCCCCCGCCCGCAATTGCTGGCCACGGCCGCGATCGCCCGAAATCACGGTCGCGCCAGCGTCCTCGGCGATCTTGAGTGTCGTATCCTCGGAGCCGCCATCGCTGACGATGACCTCGCTCACGAATCCATCGACTGCCGCCTCAAAGATCGACAGGAACGTCGCCGACAGGTGACGGCCCGCGTTCAGGGTTGGGATAATTGCCGAAATCATAAGCTTCTGGTAGCGCAATTGGCGCGCGCTGAAAAGCACAAAATGTTCTTTATATGTTCTCATTTGTGCGCTAGATTGCGGCGATGGCTTGGAAAGAAGCAAGGTGCGCAGGCAAGGACGACCATGTCGCCGATAATCGCCGCCGGGGGCGCGGGGCGGTCTCCAACGCAGCCGGCCGTTTTGAGCCGGAGCGCCGCGAATATTTCGACGATGGCTGGGATAATCTCGCGGACCTGGAGCCGTTCAAGACCGAAGTCCGGGAAGAGGCCGCCAAGACGATCATCGCGACGAACGACTTGCCCGACATCGCCTTCGACAAATCCATCAATCCCTATCGCGGGTGCGAGCATGGCTGCATCTATTGCTATGCGCGCCCAAGCCACGCCTATTGGGGGTATTCCGCTGGCCTCGATTTCGAAACGAAGCTCACGGCGAAGGTAAATGCCGTCGAGGCTTTGGAGAGGGAGCTGTCAAAGCCGGGCTATTGCCCCGCAACGATCATGATCGGCAGCAACACCGACGGCTACCAGCCCATCGAGCGCGAGCGGAAAATCACGCGCGGCATCCTGGAAGTGCTGGACCGGTTCAGCCATCCCGTCGCCATCGTCACAAAGTCGACGCTGGTGTTGCGGGACATCGACATCCTGGCGCGGCTCGCCAGCCGAGGTTTAACAAGGGTGGCGATCTCGGTCACCACGCTCGATCATAGGTTGGCGCGCAAAATGGAGCCGCGAGCCTCGACGCCCGGAAAGCGTGTAGAAACAATCCGGCAGCTCTCATCGGCTGGCGTCCCCGTCGCCGTGATGGCCGCCCCGCTGATCCCGGCGCTGAATGACAGCGAGTTGGAGCGGATCCTCCAAGCGGCAGCCGAGGCAGGCGCCACCGAAGCAGCCTATGTCCTCTTGCGGCTGCCGTTGGAAATTAGCCCCCTCTTTCAGGAATGGCTTCAAGCCGAGTTTCCGGGGCGGGCCAAGCACATCATGTCGCTTGTGCGCTCGACGCGCGCGGGCAAGGATTACGTGTCCTGTTTCGGAGAGCGTCAGCGCGGGACTGGACACTATGCGGACCAGATCGCGGCGCGCTTCCAGTTAGCGTTGAAGCGATACGGCCTCAATCAAAGAACCCTCAGTCTGCGCCGCGACCTCTTCCGCAAGCCGGACGCGGCTCAGCTCACTTTGTTGTGACGGGCCACCTTCTGCCAAGAGCTGGCATTCGTTTTGGGGATGGAGGCCCGACCAGACCTCCCTCCCTTTGTTCTCGATCCTATTTACGGCTTGAGAATGGAATCCGGTGACATGATGATATTGCCTCATTAGTAAAACGTTTTCTTTTGGCTTGTAATAATCTAGGTTGCAGATCTTATTTTGGCGAAATATGTAAATGGCATTCTTTTGCCATCAAGTTTTTAAGTATCAAGTCGGTTCTTTATTCTGGGACCGCGAAATCGTCAGGACGGCATTTTTTGTGATCTGCTTTTTTTCTAAACACTGATGTGGTGAAGGCTTGAAGAGCGAGATCAATACAGCCAGAGAAGGTGAGTTATGGCTGATCCGATTAAAGTCTATCCGAAAGGCTTGAGCTTGGCGGACGACTAGGAATTCTATAGTCATTTGATCTACGGCACACGAATTTCGGTGCGGCCGCAGTGGTCGCACATTTTCTTGCCTATGCCCTCCTCCCTTGGTTACACTTAAATCATACACACAAGGAGAGCTGAAACATGGCTGATGTAGATGGACAAGGCGGTATTTGGCTGGTCGTTCCCCCAAAGATCGGTCTTCCTCTGTTTCTTGGCACGGTCACTTTAATCGCGCTGCTCGTGCATTACGCCCTTCTCACCCACACGACGTGGTTTTCTGCTTATTGGGAGGGTGGCAAGCACAAGGCTGCAATAAGCACCACCACTCAAGCACCTGCTGCAGCTTTAGCACCTGCCGCTCCATCCAACCCAACGAAGTAAACAACTTCGGATTTCGCCCCGGAACGCATGGGCCCTGCTACACGGCGGGGCCTTTCCTACCGGGCCAAGTCCACATCGCCCTCCCTCGGCGTTGGTCGCCTTTGGGCGAAGGGCTGTATTGTTTTGGCCTTTCCCGGAGCGGACCGCATTAGAAGCCCGAAGCCGCTTTGACGTGCATGGCTCTGCGACAAAACCGGCGCAGGCGCTTCCAACCCATAGGTCGCTTGGGTGTATGCTGGAAGGGACCACAACACACAGGGGTCCGTTGGCGAACCGGTGATGTTTGCAAACCCGGCGCGCTCTTTTGAAGTGCGATGACCCAAAAGATCGCGAAGGCTTGGCAGGCAAGATGTCGTTAAGGCTTTCTTGACTATGTGTCCCGCCGCTTTGGTTAACCGTTATCGCGGCGCGAGTGTGACGGCTATTGTCTTTTAAATCAATTGGTTACCGAACTATCCTCGCTACAAGCGGTCTTTTCGGCCAAGCACGCGGATACAAACGCAAAGCGCAAGCCGGTCTTATGCGAACCGCAGAACTCAAGCGCAGCATCCCTCCGGCGTCCTTTCTGCAGCAAAAGTACCTATATATTTATATATATGCGCTTTACGAAACAAAGCCAATTTTAACTCCCTGTACACCTCGCAGGTGACGCGCCGGAAAAGCTCTGATTGTGATATATGGCGAAAGGCTGCGGCGGGTGGCATTAGAGGCGGCCCGATCAGGATGTTGTTCTTAAGCTTGGGAAAAGGCCGGTATTTCGCTCTTTCGCCGCTTGATTGCGCGAGCTTGGCGGTTCAAGAACAGGCCATGCCTCCCGCCTCGCGAACATCAAAGCCCACACGCCGTCCCGATCTCGCTCTTCAGCGCAAATATGGCGGCCTCATCGCTGGCGTCGATGAAGCCGGCCGTGGACCTTGGGCGGGGCCTGTCGTCGCCGCGGCCGTCATTTTCATCGGCAAGCCGCCAAGCGGCATCAACGATTCCAAGCAGCTATCCGCGGAGGAACGAGAGGCCCTCTTCCCCAAAATCCAGGCCACAGCCCATGTCGGGGTCGGTATTTCAGCCGTGGAACTCATAGACGGCATCAATATCTACCACGCAACGCATGCCGCAATGGTCGAGGCCATCAAAAACCTCGCCTGCACGCCGTCCGCCGTTCTCATCGATGGCAACCGTTATCCAAAGCTCGACATACCCGCCGAGGCGCTCATCGGGGGCGACGCAATTTCCATATCGATTGCAGCCGCTTCGATCATCGCCAAGGTTACACGAGACAGGATGATGCGCGAGCTTGCCTTCACGTTCCCGCACTATGCCTGGGAGCGCAACAAGGGCTACGGAACCCCAGAGCACGCCGCCGCCTTGACGCTTCATGGCGTTACTTGTCATCACAGGCGGAGTTTTCGTCCCGTGTGGGAGCGCTTAATGCTGGAAGCGTCGGCTTGAACCTTGGGAAAGTTTAATGGAGACTTTCCCCGCCCTCTTTTCTTTCACATTTGCATGGCTAGGTAATACGCAGTATCCCGTCGCATGATCTCACCATTCCATTCACACTGCGTTCTCTATTCAGCCGGGGTCCAATTATGCGTACGCTAATTGCCTGGACTTTGACCTGGGCCGCGATTGCAAGTCTTGTCACACAAGCCCCGCTTGTCGCGAACGCCCAATCGCCTGTGGTTGTAACCGTCGACGAATGCCGCAATCTGAGCGACACCGATGTGCGCGACCGCATTCGCGATTTGGCCTCGACGAGCCTGAAGGCCGAGCTTACGGCGATCGACTATGCCGCTCTTGTCAACACATACTGGGCAAAGGCCGGCGTCGATGCGCGCATCGACCAAGAGATCGACGACGCGGTTGCCCTTGTCCGTTCGGACACGACCTGGGCCGACCGGGCCTACTCAACCGTCAGCCGTTCATCAGCAGCGCGTTATGCGACAGCCGTGGCCGACAAGGCCTACAATTCGCAAGGTTTCAAGGACGCTTTGAACGAGGTTGCCACGGGCGTGGCGAGGGACGCCGGCGCCAAGATCGAGAAGGCAACGTCAAGAATATCGAACCCTGTTATCGCCTGCGTCCAGACGGCGCTGCAGTCGCGATATGGCAACGCGATTGCGTCGGTGTTCGCCCAGGAGAGCGAGAAAAACCTTAAATCGAATGCCGGGCAGCCTGCGGTCAAGATCGAAACATCGGATCTCGTAGCCACCAATGCGGCGTCAATCTCGGGAATGATCCTCGTTGTGACGCGCCGCGTCATCGGCAAAGTCGTGCAAAGCGTGGGAACGCGGATCGCTGGCGTGGTGGCGAGCCGGATCGTGTCTTCCGTCGCGGAACTCGTGGGCTTGGCGCTGATCGCAAAGGATGTTTATGACGCGGGCGACGGCGTTTTTCCGATCATTGCCGAGCGCATGAAATCGGACGAAACCAAGCTTTTGATCAAGGACGAGATCGGAAAGTCCATCCAGACGGACATCAGCCAGCAGGTCGGGGCGATCGCGCAGGAAACCTCCGAAAGGCTTTATGCGGCCTGGCTCGATTTCAAGCAGAAGTACAATCGCCTCCTGGCGCTCAGTGAAAAATTTCCTGCCTTCGCCGCGTTCCTGAAGGACCGCCGCCTCGATCAGCTCGGCAGGCTCGCTCAGATCGTCGATATCCTTTACGGCACCGAAGGGGAGCAGAAAGTTCTCGAGCGGGTTAAGAACGGGTCGCTCAACAAGGCGCTGCTCGATCTCACCGACGCCGGCCTCGTGATTGCCGAGGAGCAAAAGTCCATCGAAAAGGCCCTGCGCTGGACTGCTATCGCCGGCCGGGAGCTGCCTCGCGTAGTCGATCTTGGCATCTATCGCTGGCTCCCTGTCGAAGGGCTCACATCGGAAAATCTGCAAAAGATCCTGTCAATCAACGATCGGATCGCGGTGGGCCGCATTGCGAATTTGAACCCGCAGGCACGGGATTATATTTTGAGCCTGCCCGCCGACCAGATGCGCGACTTCGCCCGGCGGCTGAATGACAGGCAGCTTGCTGCTTTCGCCGACTATGAACGCAACCTGGAGCCCATCGCGGCAAAGCGGCTGCTACGCGCGGTCGCGGATGACCCAACCGTTATGCTGGAACTCACAACGGAGGGCCTTCGCGAGGCGATCCTCAAGAGCCGCGATCAGTTGGCCGCCTTGAACATGATCATCCACGACGACGCCAGCTTGATCAGCCTGTTCAACTACACGCAGATTTTCAAGGACGCGGAGCTTGTCCAAAAGGGGGTCGTGAGCTTCAGGGTATTCTGGGAGCGCTATTGGGCAGCGGTCCTGCTCGGAGGGTTCCTGCTGCTCGTGGTTTTGTCCTGGCTCCGCAGGCTCTTGTTCGGACGCCCCCAGATTATCATAAAGGAAGGTAAGTCGCGTTCGCGCTAATCTTCGGAGACTGCAATGCAGCTTTATACGGTTGAGAGTCTCTCGGGCCGCCGCATCAAGGAGGGCGAGCTTCTCCATGCCAGCACTGTCCTTGCCGCGAACCTCTTACGCGACGCGCGCGAAGCGATCACGAACGCCATCGGCGGAAAAATGCTTCGCTATGAGCGGCTTCTCGACCGGGTGACGGCCCAGGCGCTCGACATCCTGAAGGAGAGGGGGATTGAGAAGGGCTATGATGGCATCATCGCCGTGCGCATCTCGAACCCCTTCATGATCCAGGGCAGCGCCGCCATCACCGTTTATGGAACAGGCTTCAACTTCATCGCGGACGAAAGTCACTCATGAAACTCGGAACTGACATCGCAGCCATTGTGACGGGCGGCGCCTCCGGCTTGGGCGGAGCCACCGCGACCGCGCTTGCCGAGGCAGGGTGCAAGGTTGCGATTTTCGACGTGAACCGGGAGGCGGGCGAGGCGTTGGCCAAGTCGATCGGCGCGGTTTTCTGTTTCTGCGACGTGACGAGCGAAGCCTCGGTTGCGGAGGCGCTCCGCATGGCGCGCGCCGCTCACGGTTCTGAGCGCGTCCTTGTCACGTGCGCCGGTATCGCCATCGGCCAGAAGACGGTGAGCCGCGACAAGGCCACAGGCGAGCCTTTGCCGCACAGCCTTCCTGCGTTCGAAAAGGTCCTCGCCGTCAACCTCGTCGGCACCTTTCGTATGGTTGCCGCCGTTGCGTCATCGATGGTGAAGCTCGATCCCGTCACACCGGATGGGGAACGCGGCGTGATCGTCTGCACCGCATCGGTTGCGGCGGAGGACGGCCAGATAGGCCAGGCGGCTTACGCCGCTTCCAAGGGAGGCGTGGCCGCGATGACGCTGCCGGTCGCGCGCGATCTGGCCCGCGACGGCATCCGGGTAAACACCATCCTTCCGGGGCTTTTCAACACGCCGATGTTTGCGGGCTTGCCCGATGACGCACGGCGCGCGCTTGAAGCGACGGTGCCCTTCCCGTCGCGGCTCGGCGAGCCTTCGGAGTTCGCGGCCCTAGTGCGCCACATTTGCGAGAACGGCATGTTGAACGGCGCCCTCATTCGCCTTGATGGCGGTCTGCGCATGGCTCCGCGCTAATTGAGGTCTGTTGCTGGCCTTTAGGATGATGGCGGCATTCCGGCAATATGACCGCGCCTCTACCCACGATTTCGCCAAATATTTGTCAGTTTGCAGATGAAATCGTTCACTGTCATCCACTTGATGCAAATGAGAATGGCATAAAAGCACGCCATGATCCCCCTCAGGGAGCACGGCTTAAGAAGGAAGAACACCAATGCCGGTCACACCACCCCCGTCTTTGCCGGAACGCCAAGCGCCTGCTATTGCGGACACTGAGCTACGCGCCGCCAATGGCTTCCTCATGCTCGCCGTTGGCCTTGTTTTGTTGGTATTCAGCCTGTTTGGCGTTGGCGCAATCCAGGCGGCTTTGCTGGGCTCCGGACGGATTTCATTGTTTAGTTTCGGGCTTGCCCCGGTAGGGATCATAGCGTCTATTCTAATCTTTAGGGGGCTTGTCGTTCTGCCGCCGAACACGAGCCTCGTCTGCCTCCTTTTCGGGAGCTACGTTGGCACTCTCAAACGCGCCGGATTCTGGTGGGTCAATCCCTTCAATTCGAGGAATAAGGTGTCCAGGCGGCTCGAAACGCTCGAATGCGGGCCGCTCAAAGTGAACGACGCTGTCGGCAATCCCATCGATATCGGGGCCGTTATCGTCTGGCGGGTTCAGGACGCTGCGAAAGCAGTCCTCGAAGTTGAGTCTTATGTGCTCTACGTAAAGGCCCAAAGCGAGACGGCCCTCCGCCGGATGGCGAGCACCCATCCCTACGATCAAGTGGAAGTTCTGGAGGCCGAGAAACTCGACAAGCAGCCAGCGACGTCCGCGAAAGACACACCGCTTCCAACTGTTACCTTGCGCGACGGCGGCGATGCGGTGAGTGAAAGCCTGCTGTTGGAACTCCGCAAGAGGATGGACACGATAGGAATTGCGGTCGACGAAGCCCGCATCTCGCATCTTGCTTACTCGTCAGACATTGCAGGCGTCATGCTGAGAAAACAGGCCGCGAGCGCGGTCGTGGCGGCTCGCAGGCTCGTCGTTCGGGGAGCAGTCAGCATCGTGGAAGAAGCGCTTGGCGAACTCGAGAAGAAAAAAATAGGCGCTCCCCTCGACGACGAGAGGAAGGCCGCAATGATCTCGAATTTGCTGGTGGTGCTGGTCGCCGACCGAGAAGCAACCCCTATCATAAACACCGGCTCGCAACATCTCTGACCAATTGCGACCCCCGGTATTTGTGCGCCTCTGGCAGGCTGCTGAAAAACAATGTTGCCCATGGTTCGACAAGCTCACACCATGAGGGTACGATAAGCTCACACTATGAGGGTACGACAGGCTCACACCATGAGGATCAACTCATTGAAAGCACTCGACCTCATCTTGAGCCTGTCGAAGGATGAAGCCAAGATTTCAGGCCTTTTCATCAACCTGCTAGAGTGCGTCCGAAAAAGTGCAAAGCGGTTTTCCGATAAAGACGTACCCAAAACAAAGCCCAACCCCTCGCTTTTGATTCCACCAAAAGCGGACAAGCTCGAACTCACACTATGGCGAGCGCCATCAATATTCCGGATACCACTCGGCGTGATGCGACACCGTCTTCGAGTCCCTCAGCCAGGGCGCCGAGTGGGAAATCCAGATGTGCTCGACAGGCCTGACGCCCGGATCATCGTCGAGCGTGGCAACGCGCAGCATGACGTATCGCCGATCCGGGTACTCGGAAAGAATGTGAGAGCCGCAGGTCGCACAGAAGCGCCGAAACTTTCCCGGCGACAATTCGTAGGCGACGAGATTGTCCTCGCCCGATATCCACTGGAATTGCTCGCGCGCAATCCCGGCTGATGTAGCGTAGGCTGCGGCTTGCGCTTTGCGGCAGCTTAAGCAATGGCAATGACGGATCGGGGAATCGATACGATCGATTTCATACTGCACCGCTCCGCATAAACAACTTCCTCGAAGGCTCACTTTTCCAATTCCCAGTTATGATCAACTGAAGACTCGGCCAAGCCACTATGAAGTTGTCTAGGCCGCGGCTTCGTCATCTTCCGCAAAGGCCATGTCCCACGAAGGGTAACCCTCCTCGACGAGATAAGGTCCGCCGCCATAATTGGGCCTTGAGGAGAAAAGGACAAATCTGCCGACGGAGAATGGCGCAGCGAAGAAACCACCGTGCCTTGCGAGGTATTCCGCAGCGGCAAAGGGGCTGACGTTGCGAAGCTTCGCGAGCGAGACATGCGGGACGAAGTTGCGCGTCTCGGGCGGAAGTCCGGCGAGACGGGCCGCACGCTCATGGGCCTTCTGCAAAAGCTGGAGTGCTGGTGACGGTTTGATTGCAGCCCACAACGAGCGAGGCTTGTTGCCGCCGAAGCTGCCAAGGCCGTTCACTTCAAGGTCGAAGCTGTCAAAGCGGATATCCGCAAGCGCATCAGCGAAGTCACTGGCTTGGGTGTCGGTGATGTCACCGGCGAAGCGCATTGTGATGTGGTAGTTTTCAGGGTCGATCCAGCTTGCGCCGTTGAGCCCCGCTCTTAACATGGACAGGCGCCGAACGATGTCGTCTGGCAACTCGATCCCGGTGAACAGTCTAGGCATGGTTCACCTCCTTTTATGTCAGGGGCGTGTGAGGCTTATACCTCATCAGCCTAGGACGATAGGGTCAGGGTGGATCATGTTTTATTCAAGGTAAAAATTGTCGCGCTTATGCTTCACATCTGGTTGGTGCGTACCTGTTACGAGTGTACGCGCATTGCCCGATTCGAGGGAAGGCACCGCTATCTCTTTGATGTTCAAAAGATTGTGTCAGAGTTTTCTCGCTCAAAAGTGCGGATGGTTCTGGCCGTCGATGTGGAAACGCGATCCCTGCTCGGATCAGCCCCTTAGTTCGCCGCCCGTTGCTTTCTTGACTTGCGCCACGACCTTTTGAGCGACTTGCTCGATTTCCGTCTCTGTCAGCGTCCGGTCAAGCGGCGTAAGCGTGACCTCAATGGCGAGCGATTTCTTGCCCGGCGGAACGCCTTGGCCCTCGAACACGTCGAAGACGCTCACGCGCGAAATCAGGCTCTTCTCGGCCCCCTCCGCCGCCTTTACCACTACCGACGCTTCAACGGCCCTGTCGACGAGGAAGGCAAAGTCGCGCTGCACGGGTTGAAAATCGCTTGCAACGAGCGGTCCCTTTGCCGTCCCTTTCCTGCGAGGAACAGGGATTTTATCCAGGAACACCTCGAACACGGCAATCGGTCCAGCCAAATCCAAGGTTTTCAACGTCTCGGGATGAAGCTCGCCGAAATGCCCGAGGATTGTCTTCGGCCCAAGCTGCAAAGCGCCTGACCGGCCGGGATGATACCAGTCCGGCGCATTGCGGGTGACCTGCACCTTATCCGGCGCAAGGCCAAGAGCTTCGAGCACGCTCAGCGCGTCGGCCTTGGCGTCGAACACATCGACCACCTTCGCCGCGCCGTCCCAATGCCGTCCGCCTCCGTTCAGCCTCGCGTTGCCTGTCCGGACGCCGCTTGCCGCGTTGCTCTGGTCCTCGGGCTTTTCACCGGCAAAGATCTGGCCAACCTCGAACAGCGTTGCGTCCTGAAAACCGCGGTTGGCGTTGGCGCGCGCCGCCGCGATAAGTCCCGGTAGAAGACTCGGCCGCATGTCTGTCATTTCGCTGGAAATGGGGTTGGCAAGCCGGAGCGAGGGTTGGCCGCCGCCGAAATGCCGCGCCTGTGCCTCACCGATGAAGGACCACGTGATGGCTTCGACAAGACCGCGCGTCGCGAGCGTGCGTCTGGCTGTGAGGACGCGCTTCTGGCTGGCGGTAAGGACGGCGCGGGTGACACCCCCATCGCGCGGAAGCGGGGTTAAGGGAATGCGGTCGGCCCCGGAAAGCCGGACGACTTCCTCCACGAGGTCGGCTGCGCCGTGGATGTCGGGCCGCCAGGTCGGCGTTGTCACGCCAAGGGAGGGTGCGTGCCCTTCAACCGCACAGCCAAGCTTCTTAAGTGTGGACACAATTTCCGCATTCGAGAACGTCGCGCCAGATAGCTTCTGCACACGTGCCGGATCGAAAGCTATAACACGGCCCCCCTCCGGTTCCTTCCCCGCCAGAACGGCGGCGCTGGCCTCGCCCCCACAAAATTCCAGGATCATTTGCGTTGCGAGGTTGAGCCCGATCATTTCCGACTTCGGATCGATGCCGCGCTCGAAGCGATAGCGCGAAGTCCGAATTGATGCCGGTTTTGCGTCCCGTTGCGGCGGTCCGCAGCGGATCGAAATAGGCGCTTTCTATGAAAATGTTCGTCGTCGCTTCCGTGCAGCCGCTCGGCTCGCCGCCCATGACGCCGCCAAGGCCCAACACCTGCGCCTGATCCGCGATCACGCACATGGTCTCGTCCACCTCGTAAGTCTTGCCGTCGAGGGCGAGGAAACTTTCGCCCTTTCTGCCAAGTCGCGCCGCGATCGGGCCGTGAAGCTTATCGGCGTCATAGACGTGAAGCGGGCGCGCGCGGTCATAGGAGATGTAATTCGTGACATCCGCCGCCGCGTTGATCGGTCGAAGGCCGACGGCGCGCAGACGGCGTTGCATCCACTCGGGTGAGGCTTTGTTTGTCGCGCCGCGGATGTATCGCCCCGCGAAGAACGGGCATGCGGTCTCCGCCCCTTTCGGGAACGTAAGCTCGATGCGGATGGGGGACTCGAACTCACCTTTTCCCGCATAGCCGCCGGAAACCTCCTTCAGCGTGCCAAGCCCAGCCGCCGCCAGATCGCGCGCAACGCCGCGGACGCCGAGGCAGTCTGGCCGGTTCGGCGTGATCGCGATATCGATGACAGGGTCGCCCAGCTCCATCGCATCCGCGAAGCGCTCGCCGATGTGGTTCTTCATGCGCTCGGGCAGCTCGATGATGCCGCTGTGCTCTGTCGAAAGCTCCAACTCGCGCTCGGAGCACAGCATTCCCGCCGAATCGACGCCCCGGATGGTCGCCTTGCCGAGCGTCACCTTGAGGCCGGGCACGTGTGTTCCAGGCCCTGCGAAAACTCCGATCAGGCCCTTGCGGGCGTTCGGCGCGCCGCAAACCACCTGCACGACGCCAGAGCCTGTCTCGACTTTGCAGACGCGAAGCTTGTCCGCATTCGGATGCGGCTCGGCCTCCAGCACGAGGGCGATGGTGAAATCCTTCAGCTTCGCGGCCGGGTCTTCGATGCCTTCGACCTCAAGCCCGATCAGTGTGAGCTTCGCCGCGATCTCATCGAGCGAAGCGTCGGTTTGCAGATGGTCTTTCAGCCAGGAGAGCGTGAATTTCATGATCGCGCCATGGGGCAGGAGGTTCGTAATGAAGTGAGAGGCAATGATTTGTCACGATCCTGACGCGGAAGCAACAGGGGCGCGGCTTCAGACACAGGCTATTCGCGGAAGTTCGCCTATTTGGAGGAAGTCTGCGCTCTGCCCTTTCTCATTGCCAAGTTTGGGGATAGTTACAGCGTTTTAAAATGCCGGTCACTTTTTCTGTTTGTTATGAGCATCGGGAATCTTCAATGCGCAATCTCATTCTTGGTTTTGCAGTCCTGGCGTCATTCACCTCCGCATCTGCTGCAGATTATGCCCCCATTAACTGCCGCGACGCCGACGAACCGGCGCTTTATGAAATTTGCCACAATTATTCCCTTGGCCAAGCCGAAGCCCGCATGGCGACCTTATACGGAATCGCCACCTCGCTTGTGGTCATGGGCCGGCGAGGCGAACTTATCGACACGCAACGCGAATGGCTCGTGGAACGCGAGCGCTGCGGTGCCGACGCACGCTGCCTGTTCGATGTTTACGCTCGTGGCATCCGGCGCCTCGACGGGGTTATCGACGATATCGCATCGCGTGGTCCCTATTGAGGATTCTGACGGGCGATACCTTGAGCGGCGCGCCGTATTATCTGAGCGATGGCGTCTACCTTCGCGCCGAAGACGATGAGCGTGAAGGCGTGCCTCGCCTCTTTCCCCCCTCCCTTTTGTCCAAGCAGAAGCCGAACCCGACGGTTGCCGCCGCAGAATGGCGTTCGTAAACCGCCTTTGCTCTGCGGGCACGCCGGTCTCGAGAGTCCGGCCAAACGCACAGCGCACCGCGAAGACGCAGAGTCCAGGGGCAAGCTCTTCAGCTCCGCGCCGGTTTTCCTTGTCGCGCGATACGAACTAGCAAACGATTGCGCGAACTGTGCGAGCCCAGGCGAGAGAGAAAGAAACATGACGCAAGCCGGAGACGGAGAGCGCGGGGCGGCAACTGCGCAGTTCGGGCTGATTGAGCACGAGGGCCGCAAAGCTATTCTTGCTGAACTTCACGCACGCCCGTTCCTGCCGGTCGAGGCGCCCCGGCGAATGTATCATTTCGCCTTCGCAACCAGTGACGAAGACGCGCGCAACGACCGCAACGCCATCGCCGACCTTTGCGCGCGAAGCGGCGTAGCGAAACCGCCTGAAGACGCTAAATTCCATCACATCGAGTTAGCGGGTTGGGACCTTCGCTGGGAGCAGCACACCGAGTTTACGACTTACACCTGGTCAACGACGCTTGGCGCGGCGGAACCTTTTATGCATCCCGATCCTCTGGGGCCAAAGGAGATCGCTTTCTTCGCGCCGGGCCCACTCGTGGTTGCAACGCATCTGGCGCTGATCGAGGGCGGACCTTCTCACGAAAGTCTCGCGGCATTGTTCAATCCGCAGAGCCTTTGCATTATCGGCGCAGCCAAAGGCGCAGCTCAAGTTTTGACCGATTTTACGCTTGATCCCTGCGGCTTTACGCGCTTGCTCATCAGATCGGATAAGCTTGGGGCGATAAGGGCAGGCCGGCTCGTTCAGCGCGTGCTGGAGATCGAAACCTATCGCACGCTGGCCCTTCTGGGCCTTCCGGACGCGCGCCGCGCCGGCCCCGTTTTGGGGGGCATGGAACGGGAAATTGCTCAGATCAATCAGGCTTTGAGCGAAGCCCGCGACCAGCGCACAAGCGAGGATCTTCTGAAACGCTTGAGCGACCTCCTCGCCGGAAGCGAGGCCCTTTCGACGCAGACGGCATTCCGTTTCGGGGCGAGCCGCGCTTATCATGCAATTGTCAAAAACCGTCTTGATCTCATCCAGGAAGCCAAAGTCGGTAGTTCCACGACCATCTCGGCCTTCTTCAGCGCAAGGCTTGATCCTGCGATGGAAACTTGCAACGCCATAGAAACGCGACTGGCGCGTCTCTCAAGCCAAGTTATGCGCGCCATTGATCTCATGCGCACCGGCATCACGTTCGAGCTTGAGCAACAGAACCGTGACCTTCTCCAGGACATGAACCGCCGCGCGCGCTTGCAGATGCGCTTGCAGGGCATCGTTCAGGGCCTCTCCACCGCGGCGCTTGCCTACTATCTGTCTGGCCTCACCGTTTATCTCGCCAAGGGAATGAAGGATGCCGGATGGCTGCCGCAAGATGTAACGGCGGACATGTTTGTGGCCCTGGCAGTCCCCGTCATGATTTTTGCCTCGTGGTCTTTTATGCAGCGTGTACGGCAACTCACCATGAAGGCGCGCGAGGAGGAGAAGGTGAATTAGGGGCCGGCTTAGTAGCGCTTCGTCATCCGTGGCCAAGGGGAAGCGCGATCCGGAAGTCCTCCCATCGTCCGGCGCAAGGCGCAAGACCTGGCCATCCTAGTAAACGAGTCGTTGCCGCGTTTATTGGTTAATTCGAAGCTGGTTAATTTTCGCGCGCGGAATTATTTCCGCTCACCATTGTGCTTAACAATCATTTTATTCCTGCCGCGATTCCTTCCCTCCGAGGCTTCGTCCCGGCGTAATTCTGCTCTATCCTTGAAATAAAACAACTTTCGTTCACTCGCGACCTCAATAGAACTAACTAGCTAGACGAAGCTTGACTGGAGCGAAAGTAGAAAAAGTCGGGAGCGGATGCGGCGCTGCTGAGCGCGGAGGTCAGCAGATTGAAGGATCCGAGCGTCGAGCCCTATGACTGTCTGTCTCGTCTGGATATGGATGCCATCGCGACCCACGTCGCCAAGGATTCGGGCGGCTTGAAGGCCGCCTGATACGCTCGCCACCGCCGCCACTCATGCGGTCGCCTGTCGCAAATTCGAATTGGTCGAGGCCGGCGAATTGAGCAGTTCAAGCCGGGATGGCTTACGCTTAGAAAACTACGACCGAGCGAATGCTCTTGCCCTGATGCATGAGCTCGAACGCCTCGTTAATGCGTTCGAGCGGCATCTTGTGCGTGATCATTGGATCGATCTCGATCTTCTTCTCCATATACCAGTCGACCATCCGCGGCGTATCCGTTCGCCCGCGAGCGCCGCCGAAGGCGGAGCCTTTCCAGACGCGGCCCGTCACGAGTTGGAACGGCCTTGTTGAGATCTCCTTGCCTGCTTCCGCAACGCCGATAATGATGCTCTGGCCCCAGCCGCGATGGCAGCATTCAAGAGCCTGCCGCATCACGTCGACATTGCCTGTGCAGTCGAAGGTGTAGTCGGCTCCGCCGCCAGTGAGCTCTACCAGATGCGCGACGAGATCGCCTTGCACGTTTTTCGGGTTGACGAAATGGGTCATGCCGAAGCGGCGGCCCCACTCCTCTTTCGAGGGATTGATGTCGACGCCGATGATTTTGTTGGCGCCCACCATTTTCAGTCCCTGGATCACATTGAGGCCGATGCCGCCGAGCCCGAACACCACGCAGTCGGCGCCCGGCTCGACCTTGGCGGAGAAGACAACCGAACCCACGCCCGTGGTGACGCCGCAGCCAATATAGCAGGCGGTGTCGAAGGGCGCGTCTTCGCGGATTTTCGCCACCGCGATCTCAGGCAAAACCGTGAAATTGGAGAAGGTCGAACAGCCCATGTAGTGATAGATGGTCTGCCCCTTGTAGGAGAAGCGGCTCGTGCCGTCAGGCATCAGGCCCTTGCCCTGCGTGGCGCGGATCGCGGTGCAAAGGTTGGTCTTGCGGCTGAGGCAGGATTTGCATTGGCGGCATTCCGGCGTGTAGAGCGGGATGACGTGATCGCCGGGCTTTACGCTGGTGACGTCCGCTCCAATCTCGCGGACGATGCCCGCGCCTTCATGGCCAAGGATGGAGGGGAAGATACCCTCGCTGTCGAACCCCTCCAGCGTATAAGCGTCGGTGTGGCAGATGCCGGTGGCCTTGATCTCGACGAGCACTTCGCCCGCCTTTGGCCCTTCCAGGTCGACTTCGACGATTTCAAGCGGCTTTTTCGCCTCAAATGCAACGGCGGCGCGTGATTTCAACTTAACCTCCTCCTTCTATGACGCTTCCAAATGCGGTTCTCTTATTGATCTAGCAGGCCACTGAAAAACGATGTTGCCCATGGTTCGACAAGCTCACCAGGAGGATGAAAACAAGCTCACCGTGAGGATCAACTCATTGAAAAAACTCGGTCTCATCCTGCGCCTGTCGAAGGCCTCATCCTGAGCCTGTCGAAGGATGAGGCCAAGATTTCATGCTTTTTCAGCAGCCCGCTAGATTTTACACCGAGGGCTCCCCTTTTCAATGTGAAGGGGTTACCACCTCGTATACAGCAAAGAGATTACATCGCCACGAGACGCAACGGGCCAGTCAGCCTTGAATACCCTGCTTTCGTGTCGTGCACCTCAGCTGGCAAGGTTCCGCATCAATGAAAGAGAGCTGATCGCTATCGCGGTCGGCGCCAACCGTCAAGAACGGCGATGAGCAATCGCGTCGTGACTTACGGCCGTCGGTATAACTCAGCTGCAACTTCAAGACTGAAATCGCTTCCAGCGAAAGCAGCGAGGGTGGAAGGGCAAGCCCCACGTTTGCTTCATCTTCAATTTGAGCAAAATAAGAACTGTATGTGACATTCCTAATCAAAGGTTCTCTCATTAACTACCCCAGCAATTTGTTATTCCCCAGGGTTTTGTTAAGTGTAGATTTAGGATGTGTAACGTATTTGAGTGTGTGTCATGACCCGGCCTACGTTTAGACCGCCTTGAGGTAGCAGACAAAAAACATGTGAGCTTGGTTTTTCGCCCCTGATTACAAGGGGCGAGCGAAAATGGGCAGTGATTACACCCAGGTCAGTGATGTCGATAGAAAACTTCAGTGCGGTGTTGGGCAAGCTTTCGGACCACGGAAGGAATCCTGAGCTGGACGGACCCGCTTTCCGGGTTTCCACCAAGGTAGCCGAAGTCATGCTTTCGCTTGGCGTTGCCATCGCAAGAAGTGCAGCGCGCGCTTCTCCCTACTACGAGGAGACATTAGACAGTACACCCCTACCGCCGCCACTCTCCCTGTCGGAACTGAAGGAGCGGGTTACCAGGGCGACATCCATCGCCGAGCTTTGCGGCCTGAGACGGCGCTTCGCGCGTTGCAGCCACCCGGATCGCCATAACGATAGGAAGGATTCCACCGCCACCATTGAAATGGCGGCGGCCAATCAGATGATCGATGAAGCGATCACCTCAATGCGCTGCCCGCGCTGACAACCATCTGCATCGGTGCATATGCGAATCATTAAGCATGATTGCCAACAAGTTACTTCAAGCTTCGACGGCAGAGCTAACTTCGGCTCCATAGTCTTATGGCATACTACGGTTTGTTATTCGGAATAGAGTGGGTTGGCTCTTCTGGGGGCGTAGCGTATGTTTCACAGGTGCGTTCTGGAGGGAGACCTCAACGCAAGCTTAGTCGATGATGTCTGGTCGAACATCGAGCGGCTCTCGGAAGCAAAAGAGGATGTCATCCTCGACCTCTCTCGCGTCGATTTCATGGACAGCCATGGCGTAGGCGCAGTGGTGGCCCTCATGAGGCAACTGGGCTTGAAAGGGCTTCAGCTGAAGGTTATCGGCTTGCGCGGGCAGCCGCTGCGCCTGTTCCTGGACTTACATCTGGTACCGGTCTCGGGAGGTGCTAATGATCGTTTCTGCTAACGATGTTGCCCATGGTTCGACGAGCTCACCATGAGGGGTTCGACAAGCTCGCCATGAGGATCAACTCATTGGAAACACTCGGCCTCATCCCGAGCCTGTCGAAGCCTTAACCTAACTTCTGTCGAAGGACGAAGCCAAGACTTCATGCTTCTTCAGTGAAAAACGATGTTGCCCATGGTTCGACAAGCTCACCATGAGGGTCAACTCATTGAAAACACCCGGCCTCATCCTGAGCCTGTCGAAGGATGAAGCAAGATTTTCATGCTTTTTCTGCAGCCTGCTAAGATTTCGATCTGGGTCCCATCAAGAAGCTCTAGAAATAAATCTTCGTTGAGCGGAGCATCGACCGTTATCGTAAAGTTGCCGCGGGCCTGACCGAGACGGCCGCGAAAAAGGCGATCGCCCTCGCATTCGAGGATGATACTTTGATCAGTGCCGCTTAATTCGAGCGTCTTGCCGACTTCCAGCCGCACAATTTCGTCCAACTCGATGCTCTTGCCTTCGATCACGGCGTTCAAAAGGACCTCTGCCTTGGAGACGCGGCTGGTCAGGGCAGTCGTCCATCGCGGATCGTAGGACGAGGGTAAGGGTTTGCGTTCGCGCTCCAGTTTCTGGCGGATGGGGTTCATGCTGTTTTGAGGAATGAGCACAAACATGACGCCGCCCTGGTCCAGGACTTGAAAAAGTACCTTCGCCTCGATCATGATCATGCTGTTCTGGCCGAGCGTCGTGAACTCCAGCGCTGTTTCGGTTCGCTCGTAAACGAGAGAAATCTCGCAAACCGTACCGAAAGAGGCTTCCAGGGCTTTCGCGGCGAATTCGCAAACAAGCCGCCCGATTCGCATCTCAAGAGCCGTGAAGGGTCGCGTTCCGTCGAAGGGTTGTTCGCTCCCGTCGCCGCCGAACATCGCTTCCAGAATTGCGAAGATCAGGCGGCGCTCCAGCCCGATCAGAATTCTGGCATCCCATTCACGGCAATAGAAGATCACGGCGACACAATCCGCGCTCGCTTCCAGAAGGTCCCAGGAGTCTCCCGAGACAACCTGATTGACGAAGGCCGTGAAAGCAGGCGAGCAGTAATCCCGGAATCGCTCCACGCACGTGACGGTCATCTTTTCGAAGATGGAGTTTAAAACGGGTAGCCGGTCGAGCGATAGTTTAGCGATCTCCTTCAGCTTTTCGGTAATCCCGACAGCCTCGCTTTTTTTCGTTTCGTAAATCACGAGTCCTCCGGGGGGTTATTCTTCCGCATCCGCGAAAGCGAGGCTGATGGTGCCCTGATCGGCGAGTTGGAGGGCGAAGTCGGCAATTTCCCGGCGAGCCTTTTCGACCTCCTTATCAGTCATGGGCGGAGCGGCGGCCAGGTCTTGCTCTATGACCCGTCGCGTCCGTGATGGCACCGACGACAGGATGAACTCTTTCATTTCATCGTCCGCACCGTGGAGCGCAGGAACCAGCTTCTCCGCCTCGATGCTCTCGAACAGCATGACCCTTGTTCTTGGTGGCAGTTTTCTGATGTCATCGAAGGTGAAGAGGAGCCCTCGAACCGTTTCCGCAGCTTTCGGCCGGCTCGCCCCGATACTATCAAGCACCTCCTCCATCTCTTTCTTACTGAGCTTGTTCACGATTTTCGCGACACGCTCGTGAGTGTCCTGACCGGTTGTCTTCGCGACTTTCAGCAGGAGCTCGTCCCGCAAGACCTGCTCCAGAAGGCGAAGAGATTGCTGCGTGACGAGTTTATTGGTGAGCATCCTTCTCATCACTTCATTTCGTATGTGGTTCGGAAACAGAGCCACGACTTCGGCTGAAAGCGATGCAGACGCTTTTGACAAGACATAGGTGATGACTTGAGGATGCTCCTTGTTCAGGAACTGAGACAGAAGATGAGCAGGCAGTTCGACAAGGCGAGGCCAGACGGCTTCGTTCATCCTGGCGCGGACATCCGCCATGATCTGCCTGACCTGCTGCGGGGGCATGATTTGCTCCAACAGCCGCTCCACATGTTCGGAGGATCCTCTCAACCCGCCGTCGATAGTCACCTTGACAACGAATTCTTCCGCGATGCTTTCCAGCAGGGGTTGCGAGACGGCGCCAAGGTCCGAGGCCGAGCGGGCAATCGCGCGGATCTCTTCGTCGTCGAGTTGGGAGAGAATTTTGGACGCATTCTCCTTGCCCACCGCTAGCAATAAAGCCGCAGCTTTCTCTGTGCCCGTCATTTTTCGATGCGCACTTGGTGCGGCGATTTGCGTCTCTGTCATGCTCAAACCCAGATCAACCCGTCAAGTTGATCGCTTCTAAAGTGCCAGAGCAGCTTTTTCCGCGCCCAGATGGACCCGGGCTGCTCCAGTGGCGGGGGGCGCCTTCAAGCACAGCGTCAGCGATTCGACTTGCGCCGGCCTCGCAGGCCAGGAGCCTGGAAACACCGCGAAATTTGGTCCTCGTTCAAGTAGAGCATCCGCCGCTTTAACGAACCTTAAGCGATCCCATGCCATGCACGAACCTTAAGGGGTAAGCGCATATTTCTTTTGCGCAAGCTTCACAAAAGCGTTTCAGGAAATGGTTCAAGATCTTTGATGGCAACCTCAGGAGCCCTAATCTTGACCGAGCGTATCCGGGTTCTTGTGGTCGACAACTCGGCATTCATGCGCAATGCGCTATCCCGAGAAATTTGTTCCGACCCGCGCTTTATTGTTGTCGGCACCGCCTGCGACGGACGGGAGGGCGTTGAGAAAGCGCTGGACCTGCAGCCAGACGTGATAACGCTTGATGTCGAGATGCCGGTGCAGGGGGAACTCGATGCCCTGCAACAGCTCACAGCCCAATCCTCCGCGGCGGTTATTATGGTCAGTTCGTCGACCGAGGCGGGCGCAAAGACAACGCTGGAAGCCTTATCGCTCGGCGCGATCGACTTCATTCCGAAGACCCGATGCAAGTCGCTTCTCCATGACAAGCTTATTGCGGCTGCGAGCGTCCGGCACGCTCATCTGAAGGGAGCACCTCACCCGCAAGCGCCGGCGGAGGCGATTGCGCTGCCCAAGGGCTTCGTTGCAAAAGCCATTGTCATTGGAAGCAGTACGGGCGGCCCCCAGGCTCTCGCCGAGCTTTTTACCCATCTCGCGCATCCATTGCCGGTGCCGGTCTTTATTGCCCAGCATATGCCCCAGCCTTTTACGGCTGCGCTGGCCCGGCGTCTTCAAGCCCAGAGCGGCCACAGCGTCGTCGAAGCTAGTGACGGCGATTTGATTGAAAACGGCGTTGTCTACATCGCGCCAGGCGGGCAGCAGATGAGAGCTGGTGAAGGGGTGCTGTCGGTCCGCCAGGATGCAGGAGAAAGCATTTATCAGCCGAGTGTCGACGTGCTGATGGCGAGCGTTCGTGACTCCTATAACGGCAGCGTGCTCGCCATCATGCTTACCGGGCTCGGGCGTGATGGAGCCAGGGAATTCAAAAGGCTGAGGACCACCGGAGGCTGGACCATTGCGCAAGACGCTTTGAGTTGCACCGTCTTCGGAATGCCAAAGGCTCTGATCGATGCCGGAGGGGCATGCGAAGTCGTTCCCCTCAAGTCGATTGCTTCCCGAGTCTCCTGCATTATAGGGAGGGCTTAGCCAAATCGAGCGGAGCGATACCTCTCTGAAACAAGAAGTCTAAACAGGTCATTATCGAACCAATAATTCAATGAAATTTCAATTTATTACGTCATACTGCCCTGAATCTTCTTCCGTGTACAATGGCCCAAAGTTTTCGCTGAAGTTGCGCCAGTTCGCGCAAGGCTGATGCGATAGCCACAAATGGAGATCGCAGAACGGTTGAGGACAGCCATGGGCTTATACAGTTTGCTAACAACGAGCGCATCGGGCATGTCCGCTCAATCCGCATGGTTGAACGCGATAAGCGATAACATCGCCAATGTCAGTACCACAGGCTACAAGGAAGCGTCGACAGAGTTTTCGTCCCTGGTGCTGAGCACGGCTTAACTGCAGGACTATCAGTCCGGGAGCGTGTTGTGCACCCGGAGATCGCGGTCGACGGGCAAGGGGCACCGATTTCAACGACAAGCAAGACCGATCTCGCGATTTCAAGGGAACGGCTTTTTCATCGTGCAGGGTCCCAATAATCAGCCTGTGCTGACGCGCGCGGGTTCCTTCACAAAGGATAACACCGGCACCCTTGTGAATGCCGCCGGGTACACGCTGCTGGGATATCCCACGGGTAGCAGCGGTGTTGCCAACGGGTTTTCTGGGCTGGTTCCCGTGAACCTGAATGCCATAGCGCTGCAGGCGACCCCCACGACAACAGGGAAATTTTACGTCAACGTGCCGTCGAATGCTGCAGTTGTGGCTGCCGCAGACTTGCCCTCGCAAAACGGTCCCACAGCCACGCCCACGGATAAAACCTCCCTTGTTACCTACGACAACCTGGGTAATCAAGTTACGCTCGACGTATATACGACAAACGAGGGCGGTAACGTCTGGGATGTTGCGATTTTTAACGCAGCAGACGCCCCTGCGACTGGCGGCTTTCCTTATGCGAACCCTGCTTTGACGACCGGGACCTTGACCTTCGATCCGACCACAGGCGCAATTCAGGCCGGAACCCCAACTTCATTTGACATCGCAATCCCAAATGGGGCGGCGGTCATGACCCTTGATATGGCGCAAACGACCCAGCTTGCGACGTCCTATACCGTCTTGACCGCGAGTACGAATGGCAACCGCCGAGCCAAGTATCGGGTGTCAACATTGCTAACAACGGTACCGTATCCGTGACTTATCAGAATGGGTCGTCGGCGGCGGTCTACAACATCCCTTTGGCCACCGTCCCGAGCCCGGACAAGATGACTGTCATATCCGGGAACGCGTACGTGCCCGGCATGCAATCCGGGGCCGCGCAAATCGGCACGGCTGCGTCAGGGGGGTTTGGTACGATGCAGTCCAGCACACTGGAATCTTCCACTGTCGATCTTGCCACGGAACTCACGTCGATGATCGCGGCACAAAACAATTACCAGGCTGCACTCGAAGGTGTTTACGACTGGGTCGCAGCTCCTTCAAGTCCTGATCAACCTCGGCAAGTAAGTTACGGAGGTGGAAAGGTAGTCATGTCTCTTAGCGCTGCATTGGATGGTGCGATTTCCGGGTTGTCTGTGGCTTCGGCGCAGATCTCCGTGGTGTCTCGCAATATCGCCAACCAAAGCAATGCAAATGCGAGCCGCAAAATCGCAAATGTCGTAACGGTCAACGGGTTGCCGACTGTTACCTCTGTCTCGCGTGCATCTGATGAAGCGCTTTTGAGAAATCTCTTAGCGGCGAATGGTGATCAAGCGCAACAGTCAGCGATCTCTGATTCGCTGACCCGGCTTGAATCTACGCTGGGTACTTCGACGAATAATCAGCGTCGCCCGCCGCGCTCATAGGCTCGCTTGAAAGCGCGCTCCAAACATATGCGTCCGCTCCACAGAATATCGCTGGCGCACAGGCTGCGGTCATGGCAGCTCAAAATCTGGCGAAAGGGTTGAATAGCGCAAGCGCGACCGTTCAAAGTGTCAGGGCGCAAGCCGATTCGAACATCACCAGCTCAGTCAACACGATCAACGGCGTTCTGAGTCAGTTCCAGCAGGTTAACGACACTATCGTCAATAGTCCTCCCGGAGCGGACCTTACCGACTTGCAGGATCAGCGCGACACTCTGCTTCAGCAGCTTAGCAGCCAGGTCGGCATTACAACTGTAGCCCGCGCCAACAACGACATGGCCATATTCACGGATAGCGGGGTAACCCTCTTCGACAAGACGCCCCGGTCCGTGACGTTTACTCCGACTGCGAGCTATTCGGCTTCGACCCAGGGAAATGCTGTCTACGCCGATGGCGTTCCGATTACCGCGCCTGGATCGTCGATGTCAATCCACACTGGGGCGCTTGCTGGCCTCGTGCAGGTTCGTGATAATCTGGCGGTCACCTATCAAACGCAGCTTGACGAGATCGCCCGCGGGCTGATCACCGATTTTCAGGAGACCGACCAAATCGGAACCGGTCAGCCGCCCCAGGCTGGCCTTTTCAACAATGGCGGCAACCTCACCGTTCCTGCGGCGGGAGTAGCCGTGCCCGGCCTTGCCGCGACGATCCAGGTTGCAGCTTCCGTAGATCCCTCAACAGGCAATCCGGAACTGCTGCGGGATGGAGGCATATCGAGTAACGGTGCGGCGCCTTACGTCTACAATCCGGTTCCCGGCCAAGCCGGCTATTCGGACCGGTTGAACCAACTCATTACGAACCTGTCGCAATCGCTCACGTTTGATGCGAGCGCAAACGCGGGCACGCAAACCAGCGTTACAAATTATGCAGCGTCGTCGGCATCGTGGCTCGGCACGCAGGTCAGCCAGGCGTCAACGGCGGCCAGCTATAGCGCCGCCGTTCAAAACGCGTCCTCCACGGCGCTTTCCAACGCGACCGGTGTCAATCTGGACAATGAGATGAGCAAAATGCTTGAACTGGAGCAGTCTTACCAGGCTTCGGCCAAGCTTCTGACTAGCATCAATACATTGTATACGAGTTTATTCGCGGCAATTCAGTAGCTGGTGATAACGATGCAAGTCTCAACATCTTCCATGTTTGCGATACCTCGCAAATCCATCTTGGATCTCCAGAGTAAGCTCTCGAAAGCGGAGACGGAGGTATCCACCGGTCAGTATGCGGATCCTGTCGAAAGCCTTGGAAGCCAATTCGGCCTCTATCAGACGCTGGAAGGACAGTCCGCGAACCTGGCCAACATTCAGAGTTCCAATACGGTCGTTCAATCCAGGCTGAGCGCATCGCAAAACGCGCTCACGCAGATCGGCAAGGATGCGCAGACCTTTGTGAATGCCATCATGACCGCGCAAAGCTCGGGCAGTGTCGGCACGCTGCCGGCTCAGGCGCAGTCACTCCTCGCCTCGCTTACATCTATGCTAAACACTTCCTCCGGAGGCGCCTACGTCTTCGGAGGTGCGAATAGTGCCGTGAAACCAATTGCGGACTATTCACAAGGGGCCCAGGCGGCGACTGCGGCCGCCTTCCAGACCGCTTTCGGCATGTCGCAATCGGATCCTCTAGTCAACACGATCTCACCCGCCTCGATGCAGACCTTTTTGACGGGTGCATTTGCAGACCTCTTCCAAGGAACCGATTGGTCAACCAATTGGTCCCAGGCGTCGAGTGCACCGACGACTTCCCTGATTTCCCCGGGCAACCCAGTCACGACGTCCGTGACGGCGAACGAAAGTGCATTTCAAGACCTCGCAAACGCCTACACGAGTATTTTCGATCTTGCGATCGGTAACCTCGGCACGACCACGCAACAAGCGCTGCTGAGTAATGCACTTGCCCTGGCTGGCGCGGCGCAGCAAGGGATCTCGAACCTACAAACAACACTTGGACTTGCGCAATCGCAGATAACGAATGCGAACACTCAGATGCAAACGCAGGAGGCCCAGATCGACAATTGGATCAGCAAACTCGGCGCGGTCGATCCAGCCACAGCCGTTTCCACTGTTACAAATCTGACGACGCAGCTCGAGACAGCTTATTCCCTGACCAACCAAATTTCTAAGCTGAGCCTGGTTAACTACATCACGTAGTTCAAATACCCCGGAAAGAGAGCGATGTATCGTAGTTCATATAGCGAAGTCATGGAGGACGATCCTCAGTTGGCGCGAGCCAACGAGAGGGCGGTCATCTTGCATTCCATTCAGCTTCTGGAGCGCGCTGAAAAGGCCGGTCCCAAGTCTCACCAGGCCGTGGAGGCTTTGCTTTTCCTGCGCCGACTATGGGAGTTCCTGCTTGTCGAACTTGGGAACTCCGAGAACCAGCTGCCGGAGAAGCTTCGCGCGGAGCTTATTTCAGTGGGGATCGGACTGCTAAAAGAGGCGGAGGCTATAAGCCGAGGCGAGTTGAGTGACTTCTCCTCACTCAGGCAAATTTCTCAAACTATCGCGGATGGGCTCCGATAATGAAGCCTTTCTGCATCAATCTGAAATCCGGAGAACGGATCTTCATCAACGGCGCTGTTTTACGCGTCGACAGGAAAGTATCGATCGAATTCCTGAACGATGTGACGTTTCTGCTGGAGGCTCATGTGATGCAGCCAGAGCAAACAACCACTCCATTTAGACAGCTGTACTTTATAATACAGACGATGGTTATCGATCCAAGTAATGCAAATACCGCGAGGCGTTTATTCGATGCGTCGTGTCGCGACCTTTACGACGCGGTGTGCAGGAACGACTTACGAACGACTCTGACGGAGATACGGCAATTCGTAGATGCGAAGCGATATTACGACGCCCTAAAGACCCTGCGGAACTGCTTCGCCATCGAGGATGAAATTCTGAATAGGAGCCAGCACAATGACAGTGGCAGCAACAAGCGCAACGACGACGGCAACGCAAACAGCATCGAGCACAACATCGGGCACAGCCAATAAGCTGGACTATAATAATTTTCTCCAACTGCTTGTCGCTCAGCTGAAGAACCAGGACCCAACGAATCCGTCCGACCCCACAACTTTTGTGTCTCAATTGGCTTCTTTTTCGTCGGTGGAACAGCAGGTCAACACGAACTCGAAGCTTGATGCCCTGCTGACCCAAACTGAGCTTTCTCAGGGAGCCTCCATCATCGGTCGCACCATAACATCGGCGGATGGAAGCATCTCAGGCAGCGTTGCCCAGGTGCAAATCAACTCGTCCGGCGCAACGGCAACTCTGACGGACGGGCAGACACTCAGTCTCGGCGCCGGCGTCGTCATTTCCTGATACCGAGACAATCATGAACCAGGCCGATGCTCTTGATCTTGTGCGCTCCGCGGTATGGGCCGTGATTTTGGCAAGCGGGCCAGCCATCGTCGCGGCCATGGTCGTGGGGCTTCTCGTGTCCTTGCTTCAGGCGCTAACGCAAATCCAGGAAGCCACGCTCACCTTCATTCCTAAAATCGTTGTTATTTTTCTTGTCGCGATGCTCACCGCGCCCTTCATTGGCGGTGTACTGTTCGGGTTCTCCGAGCTGGTTTACTCGCATATCGAGCACGGTTTCTGAGACGTGAGTGAGAGGAACCGGCACTCTCTGACGGTCTTGCAGGCGCGGTGATGTCTACGTCTCTCGTACCTGCAAGCCAGCCTGCTGCTCGGGAAAGCGGCAACCGGGACGTCGGGTTTGCAGGCGGCATCCTGCTCATTTTGATGGTGCTTTTTCTTCCGCTTCCCCCTTTCATTATCGACATGGGGTTGGCGCTTTCCATCGCACTGTCGGTTTTGATCCTGATGGTTGCCCTGTGGATCCAGAAGCCGCTCGAATTCTCCGCGTTTCCGACAGTGCTTCTCATCGCGACGTTGCTGCGCCTCTCCCTGAATATCGCGACGGTCCGGTTGATCTTGTCGAACGGGGCGGAGGGCTACGCGGCCGCAGGTTACGTGATTGAAGGTTTTGCCCAATTTGTGATGGGTGGAGATTTCGTCATTGGCGTCGTCGTCTTCCTGATCCTGATCACAGTCAATTTTCTCGTTATTACCAAAGGCGCAACTCGAATAGCCGAAGTCGGGGCAAGGTTCACGCTGGACGCCATCCCGGGCAAACAGATGGCCATCGACGCGGATCTCGCCGCGGGATCGATCGACGAGAAGCAGGCCACGCACCGGCGCCGCGAGTTGGAAGAGGAAAGCGCATTCTTCGGGGCGATGGATGGCGCGTCGAAGTTCGTGCGCGGCGACGCGATTGCCGGCATGATCATAACTGCGATCAATATTTTCGGCGGAATAATCATCGGCGTGCTGAGACACGATATGTCGCTTTCGTCGGCGGCGGACGTGTTCGTGAGGCTCTCGGTTGGCGATGGCCTGGTAACGCAGATCCCTGCGCTTATCGTATCGCTTGCCGCCGGTTTGCTGGTTTCAAAAGGCGGAACCCGCGGATCGGCCGATAAGGCCGTTCTGGACCAGCTCGGAAACTACCCTCGTGCGCTGTTCGTCGCCGGGCTCGTTTCGGCGGTGTTTGCATTGACGCCGGGGTTACCGTTTTTTCCCTTCGCGCTCTTGGCTGGGACGCTGATGTTCTCCGCCTACGCGGTGCCGCGCTGGAAGGCGGAGGTCATAGCCAAAGAGGAAGCGAAAGCCGCGCGTGTTCGCGCCGAGGCCGACGAGGAAACCCGGCAGTCGGTCAAGGAGTCCCTGAAACTCGCGGGAATCGAGCTTTGCCTCGGTAAGCAGATCGCAAGCGTCCTTTTGCCAAGCCACGCGGAACTCGGGCAGCGCGTCGCGAACATGCGCCGGAAGTTCGCAAAGCAGTATGGCTTCATCGTCCCCGAGATCAAACTCTCCGACGACATCTTCATGACGCCCAAGGCTTACCAGATCAAGATCCATGGGGCGCTTGTCGCCAGCAGCGAATTGCGGATCGGTGAGATCCTTGTTGTAACCGGCGATGGGCCTGTGCCGCGCGTTCCTGGCGACGAAACCCGGGAACCTGCTTTTGGCATGAAGGCGCTATGGGTGCCGGAGGTGTTCTCCGCGACGCTCAAAAGCGAGGGATTTACGCCCGTCGACAACGTGTCGGTGCTTCTGACGCACCTTGGAGAAACCATCCGCAACAATCTCGCTCAGCTGTTTTCCTACAAGGACTACCGAAAGCTGGTGGAGGGGCTTGATCCTGAATACCGGCGCCTCCTGGATGAGGTCGTCCCCTCGAACATCTCCAATTCCGGTCTCCACGCCGTTTTGCGCAGGTTGCTTTCAGAGCGGATCTCGATCCGCAATCTCAATCTGATCCTGGAAGCGGTCGCGGAAATAGCGCCTCATGTGGGTCGAACCGAGCAGATCGCCGAGCATGTGCGAGCAAGAATGGCGCAGCAGATTTGCGCCGATTTCTCCCAGGACGGCATGTTAAAAATTCTTCGGCTCGGTCAGCGCTGGGAAGTAACGCTTCATCAGGCGCTGCGGCGGGATGCGAAGGGCGAGGTGATCGAGTTCGACATCGATCCGACCCTGATCGAGCAATTCAGTGCCGAACTCTCAAAGGCAGTGCGCGACCTTATGGACCGGGGGACGGTTTTCGTCCTTGTGGCCGCGCCGGATATCCGGCCCTACGTCCGGATGGTGACAGAACGGATGTTCCCGAATTTGCCAGTGCTATCCCACCTGGAAATTGCCCGCGGGGTGCCAATAAACCAGGTCGGCTCCGTCTCATGATTGCGACTGCACTCGAGACGCTCCCAAGTTTCGTTTTATCGGTGTTCCTGGTTTTTTGCCGGGTCGGCGCGTGCCTCATGCTCATACCGGCAATCGGCAGCGCAAGAGTTCCGGTGCAGGTGCGCCTGATGCTCAGTCTTGGCGCCAGCGCGGCAGTCGCAGCCGCGATAGGGGAATTTGCAGGATTACGCCAAGGCACCCCTCCGCTGGCCACTGTGGCAAGCCTTATCGCCGTCGAGACCGGGAAGGGACTATTCATCGGTTTCATGGCTCGCTTCTTTTTCGCGATGCTGCAATTCCTGGCCGAAGCGGCATCTAACGCCATCGGCCTTAGTCCGATGATAACCTCCGCCGAGGACGGAGAGTTGATGCCAGCGATGGCATCGCTTATCACGATCACGGCGTCTGCCCTTTTTGTCATAACCGACCAGCACCTGGAAGTTCTTCGGGCATTGGTTCAATCTTACGACGTGATGGCCATCGGAGTAAGCCTGGATCAGGGAGTTGAGATGGTCAACATTCTTCGCGCTCTTGCTAATGCGACGCTGCTGTCGTTGCAGGTGTGTTCACCCTTCCTCGTTTTTGGCATAACGATCAACTTCGTGTTCGGGCTCCTCAACAAACTGGCTCCCCAAATCCCCGTAACCTTCGTTTCGGCGCCATTCGTTGTGGGCGGCGGCTTGTTGCTCCTGTATTTCCTGTCCGATGATATCTTTACGATTTTCATCTTCCAGTTTTCTGATTGGCTTGCCGCGGGACAAACACCGTGAAGAACAGGATACGCCGGGCGGAGAGACTTCTGCGTGTGCAAAGCAGGCTCCTTCTGACGGAGCGTCTTGAACTGCAGACCGTGAAAGATGCGTTGGCGGCGGCACAGGAAGAAGAACAGCAGGCAATCGCGCTCTTGAACCGGGAAGAATTGCCAATGATCCCTTCCAGTTTCCTGGTTCGCAGAGCCGCGACCTCTGCAGTCAAGATCAAAAACTTTGAGGGCTTGCTGGAAACGCAAGTCGAGAAAACCCTAGACCACGCCAGGAGAGAGCAACTCGTCAAGAAGAGGTTGGATTCAGAAACCGAAATCTTTGCTCGGCATGAACTGAAGATCGCACTCCAGACAACCATCGATGCCTTTCTGAGCTCAAGGTTGAAGCAAGAATAATATCTTAAGGAATGATGATCAGCGGTGTTCTTCTTACGTTGCCTTCCCGAATGCGCTGAAGCAATAAAGGGTTGAATTGTCCAATGGCAATAAATCCTGGCGCCGATCTCCTCAGCGACGCGCTGGCTGCGGCCGATCCTCAGCGCGCGAAGGCAGCCGAAGAAAGACTGGCTCGCCTGGCGACACAGGACACCGAGGACACTCCGGCCGAGACGGAGTTTCAGTCAGTGCTTGCTTCGCAGAATTTATCCCTGAAAGCGCCCTTGGCATCCGCGGCGCTGATTTAAGGGGTTCATCCGGCTAAACGCGGCACCCCTTATGAGCAGTTTGAAGTCACCGTTCTAAAATCGCTCTTCGAGTTGATGCTCCCGGCGAAAGCGACGTCTGTTTTCGGCTCTGGATTTGCCGGAGAAGTCTGGAGGTCCATGCTTGCCGATTTGCTTGCCGGGGTTGCCGGGCAGGCTGGCACTGCCGGAATAGCGCGGTCGCTCGAAGCGCGAAAGCACAATGGAAAGCCGGGTTCCCAGTCCAAAAACTCGTGATACTCAAGGAGGGTCTGGTGCCACGTTCGCCCGCAATATCGGAACTTACGAAAGCTGCCTTATACCGGCTCGAAAAGGCACTGGATCAGGAAAATGAAGCTTTGACTGCCTTTGATCCTAGGAACCTGGGCGAATACAGCCGCATAAAAACACAGAGCCTTTTGGAATTACAGAGATCGGCCGCAGTCCTCACCCGGGAGCACACGCCCCCTGATCTCCAGCAATTTCTCACGACATTACGGGAGAAGCTCGAGTTGAACCGCTGGCTACTCCTGCTTCACCTCGAGGCCGCGAGAGAGGTCACGACAGTCATCACCTCTGCAATGCGCGATGCCGAATCCGATGGCACCTATTCAAGGGTTAGCACCCTGCGGAAGGTGGTCAGTTGATCCGCACTCTCGCCATCTCAGTTTGGATCGTGTCCGTCACGCTTGCCGCAGCCTATTTCGGACACACGATGCAACATTCCGGGTCCGCACACGGAGCGGCGGAGCAAGTCGCAACCGCGCCGACCATGATCAAGATAAAATCAATGACAGTACCGGTTGTCGGGGACGGCACGGTTCAAGGTTATATTCTGACGCAACTCACCATCTCGGCAAAATCTGATCTCCTCCAGACCCTCCCACAGCCGCCCGAACTTCTCCTGAGCGATGAAGTTTTCAAGAACTTCTTTATGCAGAGGAACAGATCGATTTTAAGCATATCGAGAAGACGGAGTTGGCGAAGCTATCGCAGAAAATTCGGGACAACATCAATAGCCGGGTTGGCGCCGTTGTTGCTGAAGACGTCTTTATCCAGGAACTGCACTACATGAGCAAGAAAGACGCGAGCGCCGAGGCGCAGCTTCACAAAGGCTCGGAGTCCCCGCCTCACCACTAGTGCGTCGGGAAGAGTGCGACGCGGTTTTCCGCTAAAGACGCACGACGATCAGAAACTCAGAGCCCGCTTTTGAGTCCATCAAAAGCGGATAGCTCTAGCGGGTGCTGAAAAAAGCCTGAAAACGTGGCTTCATCCTTCGACAAGCTCAGGATGAGGCTATCGACAGGCTCAGGATGAGGTTATCGACAAGCTCGGGATAAGGTGGATGTTTTCAACCTCACGGTGAGCTTGTCGAACCCTGGGCAACATCGTTTTTCAGCAGTCTGCTCGTCTAGCTGGATGCTGAAAAAGCATGAAAACGTGGCTTCATCCTTCGACAAGCTCAGGATGAGGCTATCGACAGGCTCAGGATGAGGTTATCGACAAGCTCGGGATAAGGTGGATGTTTTCAACCTCACGGTGAGCTTGTCGAACCCTGGGCAACATCGCTTTTCAGCATCCTGCTCGTCTAGCGGGTGCTGAAAAAAGCCTGAAAACGTGGCTTCATCCTTCGACAAGCTCAGGATGATGGGGTGGATGGCTCCCTTCCACGGCATCGATGTGCCAAAAGGGTGTCTGATACGACACGGATGAGGGAGCCACCCATGGGTGAGATTAGCATAGTCGGTTTGGATTTGGCCAAGCAGGTTTTTCAGGTTCACGGCGCCGATGACAAAGGCCGCTGCGTGGTTCGCAAGCAGCTGAAGCGGCACGAGCTTTTGGGGTTCTTCGCCGGGCTTGCGCCTTGCGTCGTGGCGATGGAGGCCTGCGGTTCGGCCCATTTCTGGGCGCGCGAGATCGCCAAGCTTGGCCACGAGGTTCGGCTGCTTCCGCCGGCCTACGTCAAGCCTTACGTGAAGCGCGGCAAGAGCGACAGGATCGATGCGGAGGCGATCTGCGAGGCGGCGAGCCGGCCCACGATGCGCTTTGTGCCGGTCAAGACCGTCGAGCAGCAAAGCCTGACGGCGTTGCATCGCTGCCGCGAACTCCTGGTCAAGAACCGGACCATGCTGGTGAATGCGCTGCGCGCGCATCTGGCCGAGTTCGGTTTCGTGGCGGCCAAGGGCATCGGCAAGCTGCCGGACTTGATCAAGATCGTCAGCGAAGCCCCGGCGGAGGCGCTGCCGGAGATGGCGCGTGCCCCGCTTTCAGGCTTTATCGACGCGATCGCGCAGATCAACCGGCAACTCGATGACATCGAGAAACAGCTTCGAGCCTGGCATAAGGGCAATCCGCAAAGCGAGCGCCTGGAGACCGCTCCCGGCATCGGGCTCATCAGCGCGACCGCGCTGTGCGCGCTCGTCCCCGATCCGAAGCTGTTCAAGAACGGCCGCCATTTCGCCGCCTGGATCGGGCTTACGCCAAGGCTCGACGGGACCGGCGGCAAGATGCGGCTGGGGCGCATTTCGAAAGCGGGGGACCGCACTTTGCGCCGTCTGTTCGTGCTGGGCGCGACCTCGCTGATAAAGTCTCTGGCCAACAAAACCACGCCGCTTGCGCTCTGGGTCCAGGCGCTTTTGGCCAGGCGCTCCAGGCGGGCCGTCACGGTGGCGCTGGCCAACAAACTCGCACGCATCGCCTGGGCCATCATGGCGAGCGGCGAAGCCTTCAGGCCGGCCGCGGCTGCGCAACGCGCGACGGCGGCACGCGCATGAGCGGCCCGGCCCCAAAAGTCTGGCGCTGTGCTCGCAGCCGTCAACACCGCGTTCCGCGCCGCGTGCCGCGGCAGCCTTCGGCTGGTGTTGACCGCCGCTGCGCCCAGCGCCTCCCTGGAAGCAGGCCGGGACGGAGAAACGCCGTTCAACCGAACAAAGAAACTGCCTGACAGAGCCGCGGAAGGCGTGCGGCGCCAAAAAGTCAGGGTCAACGCGTTCGCAGGGGTGAAAAAAGGATGATGCTCAAGGCTCGGCCAGACCGGAAAAACCCGCAAGCCTCATCGGGCGCAAAGCTCACCAGGATGATCGGGAGCCGGTTCGCGGATCGCATCAAGGCAGCGGTCGTATGTGCCGCAAACGCCGTACACATGAGCGCACCCGCCGAAAAGCATCACGCTTAAAAAAACCCTTGCAACTGGGGAGCCATCCACACATGAGGCTATCGACAAGCTTAGGATGAGGCTATCGACAGGCTCAGGATGAGGTTATCGACAAGCTCGGGATGAGGTGGAGTGTTTGAGCTGGCCCCCAAAAGCTGGACAGGTGGCTAAGAGAGAGCATCGCCCCTAAAACGGTGGTCCACCAGGGGGCAATAGATGGCGAATACGCGAAAGAAACACAGCGCGGAGTTTAAGGCGAAGGTGGCTATGGCCGCGATCCGGGAGGAAGGGAGCGTGGCGGAGCTGGCGAGCAAGTTTGGGGTGCATCCGAGCCAGATCCATACGTGGAAGAAGGCGGTGCAGGATGGCGTGACGGCTTTGTTCGAGGGCGGCGAAAAAGCAGCCCGCACCGAAGCAGCTGACAAAACCAAGTTGACTGAGCTACACGCCAAGATCGGTCAACTAACAATGGAGCGAGATTTTTTTCGGGAAAGGTCTGGGGGATGAGTCTGGCCTCCCGAATGGCAATGATCGCCCGCCCTCATCCACACTATTCCATTGTACAGCAATGCCAATTGCTGAAAGTACCGCGTTCGACGCTGTACTACAAACGCAAACCTGCCAGCGACGAGGATCTCGCGCTGATGCGCCGGATCGACGAGTTATATATGAAGTGGCCGTTTTACGGCTCGCGGCGCCTGGCGGCGGAATTGCGGGGCGAAGGGCGCGGGGTGAACCGCAAGCATGTGCGGCGGCTGATGCGGCTGATGGGGATCGAAGCGATTTACCAGAAACCCAACACGAGCGGCAAGCATCCAGGCCACAAAATATACCCGTATTTGCTAAGGGACCTGACGATAGACCGCGCCAGTCAGGTCTGGTGTGCGGACATTACTTATATTCCGATGGCCCGGGGCTTTGTTTATCTGGTAGCCGTCATGGATTGGTTCAGCCGGCGCGTGCTGGCGTGGCGGATTTCGATCGGCATGGAGACAGACTTCTGCGTCGAAGCGTTACAAGAAGCCATGAGCCGGTACGGCAAGCCTGAAATATTTAACACCGATCAGGGCGTTCAGTTCACGGCGGCGGCTTTCATCGAAACGCTTACAGCGCAAGACGTCAAGATCAGCATGGATGGCAAGGGACGGTTTCTGGACAACATCTTTATCGAACGTCTCTGGCGTAGCCTGAAATACGAAGAGGTCTTCATCAAAGCCTACGCCTCGGTGGCGGAAGCGCGGCTGGGCGTCGGCGCGTGGCTGGCGTTTTACAACGATGAGCGCAAGCATCAATCCCACGGCTATCGCACGCCCGGCGAAGTTTTTGCGGCGGCCCAGACCTGTGGATATGTGGACAACGGAAGGACGTTGACCACATACCCACAGGAACAACAGCAACAAACAGAGAAAGATCTAATTTGCGAAGAAAAAGTGGTAGCCTGCGGTGACACTCTTCTGGCTGCATAGCCGGAGAATGAACTGGCGACGCTCCCTCTTAAGTCCGCCCATTTCCTGTCCAACCGGCGGGGTCCACCTCAGTTTTCACCTCATGGTGAGCTTGTCGAACCATGGGCAACATCGTTTCTCACAGCCTGCTATTCTAGAACCAAACGACTTTTCAGCCCCCGATCGAGAGTGCCGCCGCGCCCTTCGGCCCTTACTCGCGTGGGCCGGCGCTCTCTCCGACGGCCGGCCGCACGCCTCGTCATTTATCTTCCGATTGTTTCAATCTCTGGTTGCTAGTCAAACCAGCCGTTAAGCTCTGCACGTTATGTATGGGGTCGCTACCTTAGGTGGCAGCGTGGCAATAGCGAGGCGCGAAACAATGATGTTCTCCCCACGGCTGCGAGTTAAAACGCTCCTACTGCCGGCGTCTTTGGATTTGGGAAACGCCCAGGATTGGAAGGAGCGGCTCATTGCAGCCTTGACACTGAATCCAGTCCTGAAGCTCGACGGTTCCGAAACAAATCACGTGACGACACCAGGTATCCAAATCCTGCTGGCGGCGGAGCAATCGGCGAAATCGAAGGGCGGCAAGATCGTCTTGACGAATCCTTCGTCGGCTCTCGAAGCAGCTTTTGACGATTTAGGTCTTACTCATATGCTCCGCGCGTGGAGGCCAGCTCATGCGTAAGCGCATCCTGACCGTGGATGACTCCAAGACCATGCGGGACATGGTCTCCTTCACGTTGAAGAGCGCAGGCTTCGATGTTGTTGAAGCCGTTGACGGGGCAAATGCTCTCGACGTGCTTGCGGGCACGGCCGTGGATGCGATCATCACCGATATCAACATGCCGAACATGGACGGCGTAACGCTCGTCCAGCGACTTCGCGCTCAGCCGAAATTCAAGGCCACGCCCATCCTGATCCTGACGACCGAGGGTGGCGACGACAAGAAGGCGCAAGGCCGGAACGCTGGCGCCACGGGATGGATCGTCAAGCCGTTTGCACCCGAAAAGCTGCTGCAGGTCCTCAACAAAGTATGCCCGTAAGGGAATCGGAAGCTGCGACGATGTCCTCGAACGTATCAATGTCTGCTGAATTCGATCGCTTTCGGGCCACCTTCTTTGAGGAGTGCGCCGAAATCCTGCCGGACTTCGATGAGCGCCTTTCGTCTTTGCATGTGGGCCAAGTCGATTCCGAAACCCTGAACGCGATCTTCAGGGCCGTCCATTCGATCAAGGCCGGTGCCGCCGCTTTCAGCTTTGCCGCGCTTGTCGAGTTCTCTCATGTTTTCGAAGCACTGCTCGACAGGTTGCGCGATAATCGCATCCAGCAAACCGAGCATGTTTTTAATGTTATCGTAAGAGCAGGCGATGTGCTCGCGGAACTCGTTGAAGCTGCGCGGGCAGGTCGCGATGTGGCGCAAGGTTTTGGTGCCGACGTCGCCTCCGAACTTCAAGATTTGCTCTCCGGCGCGCAGGAAAGACCGGCAGCGGCTCCTGTCGAGGCCACTCAATCCGATCTCGATCCCGATCCCGATGACGACGCCATCAAGAACTACCGGATCGTCTTCGAGCCTCACCGCGAACTGTTTCGGCATGCCAATGAACCGCTTCTGATCATACGCGAGCTGAAACGGCTCGGCGAACTCACCGTTGAATGCAACTCGGCAAATCTACCGAACCTTGCCAGCCTCGATCCCGAGGACGCTTATCTCTCGTTCACGTTCAAGTTGTGCACGCAGGCGCCCTATGAATGCGTCTCCGAAGTCTTCGAGTTTGTCGATCAGGATTGCGTCCTGAAGATCGAAGGCGAATACGTTGAGCCGGAATTGCCGGCCGACGGCGAGGCGGACAGTGAAGTTCAGCCGCGGCACGCGGATCCCCTTCCAGCAGGCCCCAAGCCCGTTGCCGCGGCGAATTCCTCCAAGGGAGTAACATCGATCCGCGTCGACCTCGCGCGCGTGGACCGGCTTGTAAACATGGTCGGCGAACTCGTGATCACGCAGGCCATGCTCGCTCAGCAACTCTCCGACCAGGGTGGCGGTCAACGCCCGCAATGGATTGCCGGCAGCGAGGAACTTGCCGCGCATACGAGGGAGCTGCAGGAGTGCGTGATGGCCATCCGCATGCAGCCCGTGAGATCGGTCTTTGCGAGGATGCCGCGTCTCGTCCGCGATATTGCGTCGAAACTCGGCAAGCACGCGCGTCTTGTGACATCCGGCGACCAGACAGAGGTGGACAAGACCGTCATCGAGGAACTTGCCGATCCGATCACGCATATGATCCGCAATGCCCTCGACCATGGGATCGAGTCGGTGCAGGCGCGGCTTGCCGCTGGCAAGCCTGATGTGGCCACGATTGAACTTTCAGCAGCCCAGCGCGCGGGCAACATCCTGATTACGATTTCCGACGACGGCGCGGGGATCGACCGGCAGAAAGTGCTTCAAAGCGCCATCGCCAAGGGAATTGTCCGCGAAGATGCTAAGCTCAGCGATGACGAAATTAACAATCTGATCTTTGCGCCCGGCTTTACGACCGCCGCGGAAGTGACGGAGGTCTCCGGACGCGGGGTCGGGATGGATGTCGTCCGGCGGAATATCGCCAACCTTGGCGGACGCATCCAGATTCACTCCGTGGCAGGAAAAGGCACGCGCTTCACGCTGGTGATCCCGCTGACGCTTGCGGTCCTCGATGGCATGCTCGTCGCGGTTGGCAAGGAGAAATACATCCTGCCCCTGGCGAGCATCGTTGAAAGCATCCGACCGGAGCAGCGCCAGGTGCGCACCGTCACGGGCGGCTCGCAGGTCGTCGCTGTCCGGGGCGAATTCATCCGCCTCATCCCGCTTCATCGCATTCTCAACGTGCCCGGCGCGATACCGGAACCCTGGAAAGCGCTGGTGGTCGTCGTCGAGATGGAAAATGGCTCAAAAGCCGGGCTGGTGGTCGACGAGTTGATCGGCCAGCAGCAGGTCGTCGTGAAAAGCCTTTCGGAGAATGCAGAGGCCGTTGCAGGCATTTCTGGCGCCACAATCCTTGGAAACGGCCGCGTGGCCCTGATCCTCGATATCGAGGGCATTTGCGCCATGCCGGATCGTGCGGCGCTTCTGGACGCAGGTGAGGATTTCCAGCTGCCGGCCGGTGGCGCGGATAATAATCCTGTGCTGCAGGGGACAGAAATTTCTAGTCGTCGTTCGGGCGCGCCACAGCCCCAAGAGAGCCGGGCAGGGGCCTAATGGTTATGGAGACGGAGACAAGCATGAATGTAGCTGTTGCGGCGCAAATCGCGAATGCCGCACCCGCGGCCAGCGTTGCGGGGGCAGGCGTCAAGCAGTTCATCAGTTTCAGGATCGGAGGCGAAGAGTACGCCATCGATATCATGGCTGTCCGCGAAATCAAGGGATGGACTGAAACGACGTCCTTGCCCAATCAGCCGCAACATATCCTTGGCGTTATGAACCTCAGGGGGACCATCGTTCCGGTGTTCGATCTGCGCCGCCGGTTCGGCATGGGTGTGACGGAAGCATCAAGGTCACATGTCGTCATCATCGTCGCCGTGCTCGACCGGATTGTCGGGCTACTGGTCGACGCCGTCTCGGACATCTTGACGATAGACAGTTCCGAGATCCGTCCCGTGCCCGAAATGGATCGCGGAATCTCCGCCGACTTCTTGTCGGGTATTGTCTCCATCAATGAAACGATGGTGGTGATCCTCGCCCTCGAAGAATTGTTTTCACGAGATGTTACGGAAAAAGCTTTTCCGGACGCCGGTGAGCCGCAGGCCGTTCAATGAGACAACGCATAGCTGGAAGCAAAAACACATAGGCCGCCGGACACGGAAGCGAAGTTCGCAAGGCGGATGCAATAAAGGATAACACTATGTTTTCATTCGGCTCCAAAGCCCGGAAATTAAAAGATGGATCCGCAAGTGAAGCGGCTAAGAGGAGCGAGCGCCAACTGGCTGCTCAGCAGAGACGTGCTACGGATGTCGCGTCCAACGCCCTTATGCTGATCGACCGCGACTTCAAAATCACCTACATGAATGAGACGTCCAAGGCTCTCATAATCAAGCACCGCGAGCATTTTCCGGCCAGGATAAGGGATGTGGAACCGGAAAGCCTGATCGGAGGCTCTGCGGACATTTTCCATAAGAATCCTTCTCATCAGCGCAGGCTCGTTGCCGATCCGTCGCGGCTTCCGCATCGGGCGGACGTGAAGATGGGGCCGCTGACATTCGCTCTGTGCGTCAATGCTGCCTATGACGAGAGCGGCGCCTGTAATGGCATATGTCTTCGAGTGGTCCGACGTGACCGAGCTTCGAGAACTGACAGCAAATGCCAAGGGGCAGATCGAGGCCATCAGCAAGGCCCAGGCTGTCGTCGAGTTTACGCTCGACGGGCGTGTCATGACCGCGAACGAAAACTTTCTGAAGGTGATGGGCTACAGCTTGAACGAGATCAAGGGCCAGCATGCCAGCATGTTTGTCGACCAGGCCGGCCCCCTGGCATCCGAATACAGAAATCTTTGGGAGAAGCTGGCCCGCGGCGAATACGATACAGGGCAGTATAAGCGTATCGCCAAAGGAGGCCGGGAAGTCTGGGTGCAGGCGAGCTACAATCCCATTCTCGACCTAAATGGCAAGCCGATGAAAGTCGTCGAATATGCGACGGACATCACCGAACAAAAACTCGCAAATGCGAACTTCGAAGGCCAGATCGCGGCCATCAACAGGGCGCAGGCTGTCATCGAGTTCGGAATGGACGGCAAGGTTCTCACGGCCAACGAGAACTTCCTGAAAGCGTTGGGCTATACGCTCGATGAAGTCCGCGGCCAGCATCACAGCATGTTTGTCGAAGCGGCTTATCGGCAGTCGCCGGAGTACCGCGCGTTCTGGGAACGCCTTGGCCGTGGAGAATTTGACGCCGGCCAGTATATGCGCATCGGTAAAGGCGGCCGCGAAATCTGGATTCAAGCCAGCTACAACCCGATTCTCGACTTGAACGGCAAACCCGTGAAGGTCGTCAAATACGCGACCGACATTACAGCCCAAAAAAATGCTGAGCTTCAGCTGGATCTTGCTGTGCAGCAGACGCAGGACGTTATCGAGGCGGCGCAAAGCAATGACCTTAGCCGGCGCATTCCCATTGAGGGAAAATTCGGCGAGATCGAAAGACTATGTGCCGGCGTCAACGGCCTCCTCGGCACGATGACCGGCATCGTGGGCGGCATCATGGAATCGTCGTCCACGATCGCGTCAGCGGCAACCGAGATAGCGAGCGGAGCCAACGATCTATCGCACAGGACTGAGCAGCAGGCTTCCAGCCTGGAGGAGACGGCCGCCTCCATGGAGGAGATGGCATCGACGGTCAAACAGAATTCAGACAATGCTCAGCAGGCCAACCAGCTATCGATCAATGCTCGCTCCACTGCGACTGAGGGCGGCAACATCGTTGGCCAGGCCGTGGACGCCATGGCGCGAATTGAGCAGTCATCCAGCAAGATTTCCGAAATCATCGGTGTCATCGACGAGATTGCCTTCCAGACCAATCTCCTCGCGCTCAATGCGGCCGTGGAAGCGGCGCGTGCAGGCGACGCCGGCAAGGGCTTTGCTGTCGTTGCTTCAGAGGTGCGCTCGCTGTCTCAGCGGACATCGGTTGCAGCGAAGGACATCAAAGGCTTGATCGTTGAAAGTGGCCGGCAGGTGAAAGACGGCGTCAAGCTCGTCGACAATGCAGGGTCAT
>CAVRSS010000089.1:0-12222 GCA_963723755.1 uncultured Alphaproteobacteria bacterium
GTGCCGGTAGCTGCCTGGAGCGATCAGAATTTGACCCGGCAGGACCCTGTCACCTTCCTCCGCCTCCTTCACCCTCATCGGGCAGGCTCCGTTCAAGCGCTCAGCAAAGGTGGCCGTGAAGCCTGAAGGCATGTGCTGAACGATGAGAATGCCGGGGCCGTCCGCGGAAACGCGGGCAGGATTTCTGCGAGGGCCGGCACACCGCCGGTGGAGGCGCCGATGGCAATCACGCGGTCGGTGGTGTCCCGAAGCGCCGCCGGCACCGGTTCGACATGCAGCCGCTGATCCTTGCGCGCGAAATGCTTGACGTTGACCAGCGCCGCGGCCTTCACACGCCTGCAGATATCCTCCACCATGACCGGCAGGCCGTCGGTAATACCAATAGTGGGTTTGGCCACGACGTCGACCGCTCCGGCCTCCAGCGCTTCGAGAGTGATGCGTTTGCCGGCCTGGGTCAGCGAGCTGATCACTACTGTGGGGATCGGCATGATGGGCATGAACCGCTTGAGGAAGGTCACGCCGTCCATTCGCGGCATTTCCACGTCCAGCGTGATCACATCCGGATTGAGTTCGACGATCAGATCGCGGGCGCGGTAGGGGTCTGCGGCTTGCCCAATCACCTCGATCTGGGGACCTTTGATAGCCCCATGGTGAGTATTTTCCGCACCAGCGGCGAAATCGTCCACCACCAGCACCCGGATTTTGCCAGAAACGATCATGATTGGGGCCTCCGGTATACGCCGCTGGTCACCGGCTCCCACCGCGTGCGAAGGTCACGTACAACCTCCGTCACACTGGTCAGAAGCCAGCCTCCGGGCTCGGTGGCGTCATAGAGCTGTTCCAGGATTTGGACCTGATGCGCCCTCTCGAAATAATAGAGAACGTTTCGGCAAAACACCGTGTGAAAGCCCTTGCGGAAGGGATAGGGCGCAACCTTCAGATTAAGGCGGCGGAACATGCACATGTGGCGAATGGAGGGGATCACCTGGTATTGGCCCATCCCGGCGGGGATGAAATAGCGTTCAAGGATGTTCGGCGGAAGTTGCTCAAGGTGGCTGGGGCCGTAGATGCCTGCCTCGGCCCCAGCTATTGCCGGCAGACTGATGTCGGTTCCAAGAATGACGACGCGAGAGGCTGCAAGCGGACCGAGCATCTCAGTTGCCATAATGGCCAGCGAATAGGCTTCATCCCCGGAAGATGCAGCGGCGCTCCAGATCGCAGCCCTTTCTGGCCCATTGGGGCCAGGATATGATCGCGGAAAAAATCCAGTACCTGCGGTTCGCGAAAAAAGAAGGTGTGGTTCGTCGAGGCGGCATGGATGACCGCGAGTTGCAGTTCGACGGCCTCATCATTTCTTAACTGCGCTACGAGAGCGTCGATGTCGCTGAACGCGAAGCGGACCAGAACCCGAGCCAGGCGATGGGTCAGCAGGTCACGTTTCTTTCGGAATAGCTTATGCCGCAGCGCTGGCTGAGCCAGTCGCAAATGAAGTCGTATCCGTCCGCATCAGCCAGCATCAGAGGTTCCTCCGGCGGGCGAGGCGTTCGCAGTCGAGCACCAGGGCGACTTCGCCGGTTCCAAGCAGAGCGCAGCCCCAGCTGGCCCGGATATTTTCGAGCTGCCCGATCAATGGCTTCATGACAACCTGCTGCTGGTCCAGCATCTCATCGACCGGCATGCCTATCAGGCCCGAGGATGTGTTGAAGACGACGACGATGGACTGGTCGAGAGGGGTCGGTTTGCTCTCCTCCTCGCCGTAGAACTGGGCCAGGCGGCAGACGGGGACATAGGTATCCCTCACGCGCACCATTTCGGCGTCATCTTCCGCCGGGATCTCCAGGATTTGCTCCCTGCCGGGCTGGAAGATGTCGGCCACCACGTCGACTGGGGTTGCGAAGAGCCGCTGACCAACGCGCATCACGAGGCAGTCAAGAAAGGCGAGCGTTACAGGGATCGACAACACGACGCGGCAGCCCTGCCCACGTTCGCTGTCGATCGTGATGTGTCCGCGCAGGTCCTTCATGGCGCTGTTGAGCACATCCATGCCCACGCCGCGGCCCGAGAGCGAAGTGACAGCCTCCGCCGTCGAGAACCCAGGCTCGAAGATCACCTGCCACAGGGCCGCATCCTCAGGCGCCCTACCAGTTCCGATCAGTCCGCGTTCGCGAGCGCGAGCCAGGATGCGCTCCCGATCAAGGCCGCGGCCGTCGTCTGCGATGGTGATCTGGATTTCACTGCCGACCTGGGCTGCAACGAGCGTAATGCGCCCACATTCCGGCTTCCCGGCGGCTTTGCGCTCCTCTGGAGACTCCAGCCCATGATCCGCTGAATTGCGGATAACGTGGACAAGCGGCTCATACAGCCGGTCCGAGACCACTTTGTCGATGGCGGTCTCTTCTCCTTCAAGGACAAGTTCGATCTTTTTGCCGGTCTGCCGCTCCAACTCGCGAACCATTCGCCTCAGGCGGCGGAAAACCTCACCGACGGGAACCAGGCGCAGTTCGCTGGCCGCGCTCTGCACCTCGCGTACAACCATCGTCAGCCGGTGTGCCGATTTCTCGAATTCCGTGAGCTCCAGCCCGGCAAGATCTGGAGAACGTATGACCTCTGAAACACTGAGGCTGAGTTCCCCAACCAGGTCCATGAGGCGGCTGACCTTGTCGGCGGAAACCCGAAGTAGCGTTCCTGCCGAGCTGGGCTGCTCGGATTCTTTTTCCAGTCTTAAATTCATTGCGCCACCGGATCTTCAGGAGCTTGGTCGTAGAAGTCGCGGGCAGCGGTTTCGTGCCTCGTGCGAGGGCCAGACGCCAGCCAAGCCAGCCGGTGCCACCCATCGCCACTATTCCCATCGACGGTTGTAAGTGATCAGCGTTGTTCCTCCGTTCATCGTATAGTTGCAATTGGATGCATCTTGCGATTGGCGCAGAAATTGGATCGGGTCCTTGCCTTTCCATGCAATCGCGGTCAGCGTCGCCATCGTCGTATCTTTAAGATGGGTGGATCGATGCTGAGCTGGTTTGGCGCCCCCGCACGAACCGCGCGGCTCCCAGAACAGCGGGCTAAGCGGCGCGTTATCCGTGGGAAGACTGTCCCCGTGGAAGGCGGATCGCGAGTTCCATGGGCTTTGGGCAAGGGAGGCAGGTCATCGGGTTGCTTTGGATAGCGCCGGACGCGAAAGCCCAGCTAAAAAGATGCCGCAGCTTTTCATACAGCGCGGCGCGCGACGGAATGCGAGGGCGCCTTGTTTTGTTGATCAGGCCCGCAAGCTCGGGTTTGGCGATCGCATCGGGCACCTTGGTTCCGCGCACCAGCCGAGCCATCGCCGCGCCAAGCAAACTGCCTCATGCGTGCGTCGCCATCCCCTCTAAGTGCACCTCAATGCAGGCCCTGGTTTTGGCACAGCTTCACGAGAACACGTCATTTCAGCCTTTCTTTCCCTTTTGCTTCTATACAACCAGAAGTAGGCATTTGTTAGTCGTGTGCGAGCTGTCATGTCGAGAGTAAGGCTGCTTTCCGTCCCCCTTGTCGGCGTCGCGGCCATAATCATCGCATGCGAGGCCATTGCTGAAACAAGCGTGACGCCTGACATCAATGCTCCCTTAGCTACAATTCAGGCGCTGATCGAAGGGACGTTGACCCTCGCGAATGAGGGCAGAGTTCCCCTTCGGCTCGTCCCGGATGCGGCTGATGTATCTGAGTGGCGACAGCGCCGGTGAGCCCGCTTTCCGCAGCACTTCGAATTGAAGGGCGCCCCATCCATGCAAGGCAGCAAGAAGCTCATGCGGTTCACATTGAAGCACATTTTGGGATCGTCGCTGATCGTGGCCCTGGCGTTTGTGTCCTTCGGACTGTACGATGGAGCATTGCAGAAAAACTGGGCAGAAGAGCAGATAGCGAACGAGTCGCAAGCGGCGGCGCAAGCTCAGATGCAACGGCTAAGCGCAAATCTTTCAAGGCTGTGGCGGATAGTCGAAATGCTTGCGGACGAAGCTTCCGCCCATCCGGCAAACCTGCAGCAGTCGCTTATCGAAGCACGCCGTTTCAACCCGGCATTGACCTTGCTTGGCTTCGCCAAAGTCGATGGGACCGTTACCGCTGCCACCGATGGGGAAGAGATCTCCATTGCGCAAGCGCCCTGGTTCGCAAGTGCTTTGAAAAATCCGATTGTGAAAGCAGTGACGAGTGAGACGGGGGATTATTCTGCCACCATCGTTCTAGCCAAGCCACTGAAGAATAGAGACGAGATCACCGTTGCTGTTCTATTCGCGCTCGCGGCCACGCGCGATTTTGTGACATCTGCCGTGGGTCCGGTGGGTTGGCCAAGCAAGAGCACTCTTGCCACCAATGATGGCCATCAGTTTATGATCTGGCGGAACGCTGAGCGTTCCTTCACGCGGCAACAAGCCTCAGAAAGAGAAAGCGCCCCTTTCAGCCGGTCTACCGATAATAACGAATGGTTTACAGCGACCGCCCGGGTGATCTCCGATGGGGCCTTTCCCGAAACAGGCTGGTCTTTGACCGTTGCGCGGGCAAAGGCGGAAATTGACGAGCGGCTCGTGCCTATAATGCTGAAACTTTGGGCCGGAAGTTTTGTCATTGCATGCCTGACGATGCTTGCGGCGGCGGCATGGACGGCTTGGCTCGCCGCGCCCTTGACGACGATTTCCCGGTTTGCGGCGGCCGCCACGGAAGGCAACAAGGTCGATCCGATTAGCGAAACCCGCTTCAGAGAGGCCGCGATCCTCTGTGGCTCTCTTGTGGCGCTTTGGACGACCTTGCGAAGAGTGAATGCGCCAAAACCATTTCGCCTTGTTGCCTCCGAGGCAGACGTCGATGGCGAAAGCGATCTTATCTTCGATGATCTCGTGCTCCACATCAATGCGCTGATGGATCAGGAATGTCTGTTCCAGGCCGGCGCAGAGCGGATCAACGGACAATAGGCAGCCTTCAGCGAGCCTAAGTCGCAGTTCCGTTTTCGTGAACCGGTTGCGACGCAATTTTTCTCAACGACCCCGAACTGAGCCGAGGCGCGTCGTGGCGACGGTCGGCTGGACGCGATTGGACGTGGGATGGTTCAGGCGTGCTCGCAAATCTTGCCGTTGCCATCTTGGACGGCGCTTATCGCAAGCCTAATGGTAAACCGTTCGTTTGCCGCGCCGGGCGTTAATCTGAAGATGGTTAACAGGGGCGCGCCCGAATTATTTCCGGCATGAGTTTGGTTAAAAAGTCGTATATCCGCCGCGAAAAGTGGTCCGCCGTGCCAGATATGGAGATAAGACATCTACCGTAAGTTACTGAAAACAAGCAGTCTTTTATCCTTAACAAATTGGCCATTAAATTTAATTTAATGCCGGAATTTCCGCCTTAAGTGGACGCGCAAAAGTCCGTTAAATATGATTTTGGACCATCGGGTTAACGCCGCGCGCAGCCGGAACAGCTGCGGCGCAGGCTGCGGCGATTGCGTCCCGTTCGGTATTTTTCCTCATATTATTAGGGGCTTGATCGGGCTGGAGCTCTCGTTAACCTGCCGGCAAGGCGTTTTCGCTGAAGATCTTTCAGAAGAAGGAATGCGGACGCAAGTGGCGGGAAGAAAATGACAAGAGATGCCGACAACCGCGAGATGCGCACAAAAAACACGGGACGCGCGCGTCCGATTAAGCGCACGATGCCCTAGCGACAACTCCGGCTGCAAAGCACGCGAGGGCGCAACAGCCACTTCGCTCAAGGCTTGTGGGGTCGCGGCTGAGCGTCTTTCACGCACTTTGCACCTGGACAACTACATAATTTGACCATTGTCACAATCCCCGTTTCGGGGGACAGCTTCCAGCTTAAGGGATGAGGTCGCAGCTGAAGAATACGATTGCCTCGGGCAGTTAAGAACTTTATTTCTATTTGGTCTCGCCAACCAAATCGCGGAAAACGCATAAGCGCCATGGACCCCAATCCTAGTAAAAGTACCGAAGATCCGGCTAGGTTCTCCAATGGCCTCGCCCAGGATCTCCTAATTTATTCGTGCGATGTGCCGAACGCGAAGACCCCGAAAGAAGTGCTGGATGGCTTGCATGCCATTACCTCAAAGCGCCTCCATCTGAACGTGTACCTCGCCATCCGCTTTCCGGACAGGGCCACCGATTGGAACGCTCTGGAGCTTGGAAAGACAGTTTTTCTTCATGAGTCGATGCCAAAGGGCTTGTGGGAGGAATGGATCAGGCAAGTCCCTCATAAGCTGCCAGTCGGCTATATGCTGGCACGCATGAGCCTTGGCCCGCACACTGGAACTGAAAGCCTCCAGATGCTCGAACCCATTGGCGTGGACCGGTGGGGCTTTGAACTCGCTCTGAAATATGGCGTCCGCGACATGTTCAGCTGCCCGGTCGGCGGCCGCTGGCTCATCGTTTTCTGGTCAGCCAGCGCCCTTGGGAAGGAGTTCACTGACGGGGCGAGAATTATGATTTTCGCGGCTGCGAGCTTCGCAGTCTTAAGGCTGGATCAGCTGGCACCCCTGATCCCTGCGTCGCCTGATCATGTCATCACCCCGCGGGAACTCGCAGTCCTACGCTTGCTGTCAATCGGGATGCCCTTCAAGCAGGCAGCTCAGTATCTTGGGATTGGGGAGGAAACAGTAAGAACGCACTTGAAAAAAGTTCAACTGAAACTTGGAGTGCGAAATCGTACGCACGCCGTAGCCGAGGCTCTCCGCCGGCGTCTCATTCCGTAGCACCTTGACCATCGTTGATCGCGTAGCTGCTGAAGACCGCGCCAGACAGATGCAAATAGGCTCTCGCTAGGGTCAGCAGCCCGCGTTTTCTAGTATTCTGTTGGTTCTTCTGCTGGCCTTCGCAATTCCAGCGAAAGCGACCCCCGCTGGGGGAGCCGCCTTTGCGGATGCACACGCAGGGCGCGAGCAGTTCGAGGAGCCGCCAAGCAGGGCTAATGACCTAAGGGCTAACCGACCCGCTGTTGCTGCTTGCTATGCCGACCGCTATGCCGAGCGCTGCTCCAGCAACCAAACCGCCAGCCAAAAGCGGGCTGTACCCGGGGGCGGCCTCGACAGCCATCGCACCATCCTTCAGGCCACCTACATGGCAGGTGGGAGGCTCCGAATACACGACTGCAACCTGTTGAGGGCCCACCGTTGTCGTACAACCGTTGTCGTAGCGGATATTGGCGGAACCGTCATATGTGCGAACTCGATCACCCGGTGCTAACGAGGAACCTATCGAGGCGGGGCGAAAACCGTTGCCACTGTTCACCGATACCGCACCATCGAGGCTAGCAAGAACGGCTGCCTGTGCGCTTGTTGTGACGAGTACAGCAATCATTACCGCCGAAATAAGCGGACGCGGCGATCGCCCAATTTTGCTTTCGAATTTCGACATCGTTCTAGTGTCCCACTTCAAAACTAATTTCTTATTAGCGGTATCGATAGGAATTTACAATGCTATAGCGCGAATCGGAAAATGTTTACACGCGAAACTGTTGCTTCATGGACACGAAATCAATTAAAGGTTGCGTGCCGTACGGCACACCATCTCTGGTTACTGCCAGACTGGGCAACTATGTTCCTAGCAGCCTGTCGGACTTAGCGCCCAGCGGCGGCAGGAGGTAAAATCATAGCATTGATTCGGCACTGTTCCGGACCCGCACCCATGAACAACTTTCGCACCTTCGACCGCGACACGGGCTTCCTCCTGCCGCCTTCAGTGAACGAGTGGCTTCCCGAGCGGCATCTCGCGCGGTTTGTGGCGGAGATTATCGACGCTCTGGACGTCTCGGCGATGAGCAACAGCTATCGCGGCGTTGGTTCGGCGAGCTATCACCCGAAGCTCCTGTTGGCCATTCTGGTGTATGGCTACGCCACGGGGGTCTTCTCCAGCCGCAAATTGGAGCGGGCGACCTACAACTCGGTGGCTTTCCGCTTCATCGCGGCGAACGAGCACCCCGATCACGACACCATCGCGACCTTTCGGCGGCGGTTCCTCAAGGAGATCGAAGCGCTGTTCGTGCAGGTTCTGCTTTTGGCGCGCGAGATGGGCCTGCTCAAACTGGGCACGGTCGCCCTGGACGGCACGAAGGTGCACGCCAACGCCAGCAAGCACAGCGCGCTGTCCTATGAGCACGCGGGCAAGATCGAGGCGCAGTTGAAGGCCGAGGTTGCGGAGCTGATGGCGAAGGCCGAAGCCGCCGATAAAGCCGACCTGCCGGACGGGATGTCGATTCCGGAGGAGTTGGCGCGGCGCGAGGAGCGCTTGAAGAAAATCGCCGAGGCTCGCACGAAGATCGAGGCGCGCGCCAAAGAGCGTTTCGAACGCGAGCAAGCCGAGCATCAGGCCAAACTGGCAGCGCGCGAGGCCAAGACCAAGACCACCGGCAAGAAGCCCGGCGGCAAGCCGCCCGAGCCGCCGGTGGAAGGGCCGTTGCCAACCGATCAGATCAATCTGACCGATGAGGAGTCGCGCATCATGCCGGTTTCAGGCGGCGGCTTCGAGCAATGCTACAACGCTCAAGCCGTCGTCGCGGAAGGCAGTCTGCTGGTGGTTGCGGGCGATGTGGTTCAGTCCCCCAACGACAAGCAACAGCTCGAACCGATGCTGGCCAAGACCAGCGCCCTGCCCGAAGAGTTGGGCAACGTCGAAACGCTGCTGGGCGACAACGGTTACTTCAGCGAGGCCAACGTCAAGGCGTGCAAGGCGGCCGCGATCGAGCCGTTGCTCGCCATGGGCCGGGACTCGCATCACCCATCCTTGAGCGAGCGCTGCGCCGCGGCTCCGGCCGCGCCGGAAAACCCAACGCCGGTCGAGGCCATGGCCCACCGCCTGCAAACGCCCGAAGGCAAGAAACTTTACGCCCTGCGCAAACACACTCCCGAGCCGGTGTTCGGCATCATCAAGTCCGTGCTCGGATTCCGTCAGTTTCTGCTGCGCGGGCTGGACAAAGTCAAAGGCGAGTGGACTCTCGTGACTATGGCCTGGAACTTGAAGCGGATGTTCGTGCTGAAGGCTGCATGAAGCCGCGACGATGATCGCCCTTCCCCGCCATGAGGGACGTTATCTCTTGCCAGCAGACCTTAGTCCGACAGGCTGCTAGCAAACGTGCTTGCCTTTTCCCTCATCGGTATGCAGCTCGCGCCGCTGCTGGCACGATTGGAACCCGATCAAAGGACGAGCTATTTCATCATCAGCGCCGTGATCCTGGTCACGGTCATTATCGTGCGCATCCTTTGGTGATGAGCTACAATTGGGTGATGCGCTCCCAGAACTGGCGGTTTGCGTCAAATCTCCCCGAGCGGGTGCTGCCACCAACAGCAAAGGACGGCATTGTCATCTCCTGGAGCGGCATGCGCGGAATTGTGAGCCTTGCCGCTGCTTTGGCTTTGCCAGGGAACTTCCCCGAGCGCGATCTCATTCAGTTTGTGGCCTTCATTGTGGTGCTGGGGACGCTGTGAAGGCCACTCGCGCGGCTCGCGACGTCATTTATAAGCTGCGCGCCGAGGGTAAAATCGGTGAGATCGCCTATCACCGAATAGAACTCGACCGGGCCGATCTTTATGCGACCCGGTACAAGGTCGCGGGATGATCAATGCGTCTCTATTGCGCCGCGCTGATGGTCTTTGAAAAGCGGGCACGGCAGAGGAGCAGCGTCACCAGGCCGAACGCCGCCATCGCCAGCAATTGCCGCCAGACGAGATCGACACCGGCTCCGCGATAGAGCACGGCCTGGGCGAAGGAAACGAACTGCGTGTTCGGCGTGAACTGCATGATCGTTTGCAGCCAGGTCGGCATTGTTTCAAGCGGCGTGGTGCTGCCCGAAAGCAGGTAGAGAATAACGATCACCGGCAATGCCAGCAGGCCGAACTGCGGCATGGTGCGAGCATAGGTGGCGAGCAGGAGGCCGAGCGCGGTCACCGAAAACATGAACAAGACCGAGCCCAGGATGAACAACGGCACGGAGCCGGCGATGGGAACGCCGAGCACGCCCTGCACCACAAGCCAAAGCGAGAGCAGCGAGGCCCCGACGATCACCGCGCCGTTGGCGAGGATCTTCGCCAGCATGATTTCCAGCGGGGTGACGGGCATGACCAGCAGATTGTGGATCGGCGTGGGTTAGTTACCCCTCTTCAACCTCTTACGCCAATAAGTTAGCGCGCCGATCGGCGTCGAAACCCCGCGCCGATTAACACCCGTTCATCCAGATGAACCCACAGGACATGAAGGATCTCGGCCTTAACGCCGGCGACCTCGTCGAGGTTTACAATGACGTAGGCTCCACCCAAGCGATGGCGCAGCCTACGCCGACCGCCAAGCCCGGACAGACTTTCATGCTGTTCGCCCACCCGACAGGCGCGCAAGGCAATGTCGTCAATGCGAGCGTCAATGAGCTGACTATCCCGAACTACAAGCAAACCTGGGCGAATATCCGCAAACTCTCCGACCAGCCGGAGAGTGTGAAGCATCTTTCGTTCAAGTCGTGGGAATACCCGGCCTGAGACCTGATGCCGGGGCAGAAAGTCGCTCCGGCGCTGGATGCAGGCACCCTTAGCTCGCGCGATACAATCTGAGGCCGTCGCAGGCAGCGCTTGTTCTGCGGTCGCGAAGAAGCCAGATTTAGCTGATGCTTAGGCCCCCCGCGCTGGCTTGCCTTTTGCTGAAACTGGCTCCGGCGTGCTGGCGGCTTCGGTGGAAAAGCAGCAAACCTCAGGGGCGCCCTGACAGCAGTCCATCACAAGAAAGGAAATAAGCCGGCGCATCCCCTGAATATTGGCGCGATAGATGATAAGCCGGCCCCGCCGCTCACCGGTGACAAGCCCCGCACGAGCGAGAATTGCAAGGTGGGTCGAGAGCGTGTTGTGCGGCATGTTCACGGATTCAGAAATCGCTTTCGCCTGCAGGCCCTCCGGCTCATGCCGCATTAGCAGACGAAAGATTTGAAGCCGCGACGGCTGGCCGAGGGCAGCCAGACCAGAGAGGGCACGATCGCTCTCGGAAACCTCGCTGCTACCGCTCGGCGGCAGATGGGCAACCACGGCCACGCGTCTTTCTTCCATCGGAACTCCTCGGGTCACAAGCTGTGGAACAACTTCGCCCTTGCCCCTTACACTTCCCTAATTTTAAAGTTCAGACCACTTCGATAACGCTCTTTGGCAGGATTTTGAAACCGGGCAGAGTCGAAAGAAGCTCAAAACGGCCGGGTTGATGCAACATAAAACTTCCTGGGAAATGCCCCGCCGTTCCCTAATAGCGATCACCGTTATGCCGTAGGAATTGCTTTTCGCAGAATGAGTAGCCAAACCCCCTAACGGTCCGGATCGGATCGGTCTTCGCGCCAATATTGATCGCTTTGCGAAGACGGCCAATGTGAACGTCGACCGTTCTCTCATCGACATAAGCTTCGCGGCCCCAAACCCCATCCAGTATTTGTTCGCGCGAGAACACCCGTCCGGGATTTTGCATAAAGAACTCAAGCAGGCGATATTCCGTAGGCCCGAGCGAGATCTCTCTTTTGCCTCGGGTCACTCTGCGCTGATCGCGATCAAGCGCAATATCTGCTGCACGAATAATGGAATCGATAAGAGCCGGATTGGCTCTACGGAGCAAGGAGCGCACCCGCACGAGAAGTTCCGGAACTGAGAAAGGCTTGATGATATAATCGTCGGCGCCGGTTGCGAGTCCTCGCACTCTGTCGTTTTCCTCGCCCCGGGCTGTCACAATGATGATGGGCAAGCCTTTTGTCTCGGGCCGCACTCGCAGCCGCCGGCAGAATTCGAGACCTGAGAAACCGGGCAGCATCCAGTCCAAGAGCAAAAGATCTGGGGGGCAGTCTCGGAGCGTCAGGTCAGCGTCTTCCGCCCGCGCGGCTAATTCGACCTTATAGCCCTCGGCTTCAAGGTTGTACTGAATGAGCAGACTCAGCGAATCGTCATCTTCGACGACCAGGATTCGCCCCGCCATCGTCAAATCCCGCTAGACTACTTGATCGCGGAACGCATCGTGCTTGAGGCGTTCATCGAGGATTGTTTGGCCTGTCACGCGTTCGATCTCCTTCGCGCAGAACAACAGGTGTGCGGCAAATGTAATGGTCTTGGGACCTTCCATTATCCAAGGTGCGATCAAGTCCCTGATCTCCTTTCCGGCAAGAAGAGCATTAGCCAAACCGGCCCGTGACGTGTACCCGCAGTTTGGGAGTTTAGAGGGCTATTGAAGACTGTTTCAGTGTCGCCGTATT
>CAVRSS010000090.1:0-7319 GCA_963723755.1 uncultured Alphaproteobacteria bacterium
GTTAAAGGTGCTCGGGTTGCTCCCCATCGCCGCCGTCCAAAGCGCCTGCGTCACCGGCGTGTCGCCAAGCCAGAAACCCTTGGTGAGCCGGACCTCGTGCTGCGGGCCTTCGTCGTCAAAGCGGCCGTCCTCGCCTTTGGGCGAACCCATCGTAAAGCCGCCCGGTTCAATCCACCGCATCCGCTGCCGCACATCGCCCAGCGCGAACTCCGCCCATAGGCCGCACTTGTCCTGCCCCGCGTCGCTGGCCCACGCCGGCCGCGCCCGAGACTGCGAACTCTTTTGTCGTAGCGGTCTGTGCCAAACCTCCGGCGTCAGCGAAGCCCCCAACCCTGGCAGGTCGCGCAACTCGCAATTGAACAAAAACGGCAAAGCCTCGCGCATCTGCCAGCCGATATAGCGCACGCCTTGATGCACGAACAGCACCGGCGCCTTGTCGGGATTGGCAGGGCGCACCGCCAGATGCTGCGGGCGGATGTCTTCCAGCACCGCCCAGGGGTTTTTGATCAGCGCCCGCTCCATTTTGTCCGGCGTCTCGATAAGCCCCGAAGAGACGATCTCTCCGCCCACCGCTGCTTGCACCGGCTCCAAAATTGCCCGCGCCTCGCGCAGACCGGTGGGACGCGCCCGCCATAGGGCTCAAGCCCTCGATGCCAGGCGCGTAGAGGATGTTGTCGGAGAGCCGCTCGACCTGAGCGTGGATGCGATCCAGGGTTCCGAGCACGCGTTCGGCGTCGCTATCCTTGGCCAGCGTGCTGACGAATTTATAGACATTAACCGCTTGAGAAACACCGCCGGCGATGGATAAAATCGTGCCGATGCCAATCATAAGGCCGCCCCCATATGCCGGAAGAACTTGCATTCTTGTTTTAATTCATCGCGCGCCTGGCGGCAATGAAACAGCCGAAGGCGGCGCTGTTTGCTTGCAGTGCCATGCAAGGGCCGGGGGTCGCTGTGGCGGAGCTTCGCGCTCGAACTTGACGCCGCATAGTGCGGCATCCGCTGGAAGGTCCGAAAGCGGTTGCCCCAATATAGAAAGAAATCTAACACCCTTAGTCCGTTAACGGCCTTTTGTGTCAAAGATGCAAAAGCGGTCATCGCTCGGCCGATCCCGAGAACCTGAAGGTTCAAATGTTAGCGAAGCCTCAAAACTTGCCTAAAGCATCTTTCGACTGAAAAACTCCGCAATTGACCATCATTCTGTTGCTTTCTTCGGTAGAAAGCTAAGGCTAGCGTGGTTGATTCGCGCTCGAAAACGGGGCTTTGGAGCAGGTGAGATGAGATTGCGATTTGTCGCGCAAACTGCGGTTGCGATACTTTTGGCAGCTTGCATCGCTGGCTGCAGCTCAATGGGGTCCCTATTAGGCAACAGCGACCCGGGCGCGCTTGATACGCGTCCGCCGGACGTGATGTACAAGGACGCCGAAGAAAAGCTCGCGAATGGCAGCAGCACCAAAGCTGCGGAGATTTTCGAGAGGATCGACCAGCTTTACCCGTATTCCGAGGAATCCAAGAAGGCGACTCTGATGGCGGCCGTCGCCTATCAGAAAGCCGGAAAAGGTGCAGAGGCCGTGGCTGCCGCGCGCCGCTATTTGCAATTGCATCCAGGCACGAAGGAGGCCGCCCAGGCTCAGCAAATCGTAGCCGGCTCCTATTTCGACCGGGTCTCGTCGCCCTCTCGCGATCAGGGCGAAACCAAAAAGGCGATCGCTGAGCTGGAAACGCTCATGCGCCGCTATCCCAATAGCGAATATACCGAAGAGTTGAAACGCCGGATCAAGCTCGCCCGGGACACGCTCGCGGCATCCGAAATGAATGTCGGCCGCTACTGGCAAAAGAAAGGCAACTATCTCGCGGCCGTGAACCGGTTCAAGACAGTCGTCACGGATTACCAGCAGACCGCACATGTGGAAGAAGCGTTGATGCGGCTCACGGAATGCTACATGGCGCTCGGCATCGTGAACGAGGCGCAGACGGCGGCGGCGGTTCTCGGAACCAACTTCCCGGAGAGCCAGTGGTACAAGGACGCTTACGCCCTGCTTCAGTCCGGCGGCGCGGCGCCTCGCGAGGATTCCGGCTCTTGGATCAGCCAGACATGGAAGAAGACGGTTTCCAGCGTGGCGGGTTGATGCCTGGCCGGCAAAGGCGCGCTGCGCCTGAGACGCGAATCGCGTAGGCAGATGCCATGCTAGTGGCTCTTTCGATCCGCGACATCGTTCTGATCGATCACCTCGATCTTTCGCTCGCCCAGGGACTGACCATCTTCACCGGCGAAACCGGGGCGGGCAAGTCCATCGTGCTCGACAGCCTGAGCCTTGCGCTTGGTGCTCGCGGCGATGGCAGGCTGGTCCGTAAAGGGGCTCAATCCGCCACGGTTACGGCATCCTTCGAGCTTCATTCCTCACATCCGGCGAACGGTCTCCTTCGCGAGCAATCCATCGAAGGCGAGGACCTGCTGATCGTTCGGCGCACCCAGTCCGAGGATGGGCGCACAAAGGCTTTCGTGAATGACAGGCCCGTTTCCACCGCGCTCTTGCGGCAGTTGGGCCGGGCGCTTATGGAAATCCACGGGCAGCATGACGACCGCGCTCTGCTTGATCCAGCGACCCATCGGCATCTTCTCGATCTGTTCGGCGGGCTCGTGCCGGAGGTACAGGCCGTTTCGAAGCTCTGGGAGGAATGGCGCGAGCGCAGCAAGACCGTGGCCGAACTTCGCAACGCGCTCGAACTCGCCGAACGCGAGGCGGACTACCTCGCGACCTCTTGCGACGAACTGAACGTGCTCGCACCCCAGCCCGGAGAAGAAGAGACGCTCGCCGCAAAGCGGCAAGCGATCCTCTCGTCGGCGAAGTTGCGGGACGATCTCGAAAGCGCCGCCGACGCTCTGTCCAACCCCGTCTTCCCCGACGCGAAGCTCAACGCTGTGCTGCGAAGGCTTGAACGCCAGTCGCTTCTCCCCGAACGGTTGAAGCCTATCCAAGCCGCGCTGGAGCGCGTCTTGATCGAGGCAGAAGAGGCGCGTTCGCTCGTCGCGGCGCAACTCCGCTCGGAAAGCCAGGATAATGTGGAGGCGATCGAGGAGCGCCTCTTCAGGCTCCGGGCCGTTGCGCGGAAGTACCGCGTGCCAGTAAGCGAGCTTCCGGCGGTGCATCAACGCTTCCTTGATGAGCTTTCAAAGATCGAGATGGGCGCCGAGAACTCTGGAAGCTGCGCGGAAAGCAGCCGAGGGCGCGGCCGGTACATATACAAAGGCGGCCGATGCGCTGAGCGACAAGAGGCGCGCCACCGCCGCTCTTCTTGACGCCGCGGTTCAACGAGAGCTGGCTCCGCTGCGGCTTGAAAAAGCACGGTTCATGACCCAAACTGAAAGGCTGCCCGAGGATAAAAGTGGCCTCGCTGGCGGGCCTTTCGGGCGTGAATCGGTCATGTTTCATGTTCAGACGAACCCTGGGTCAAATCCTGGCCCATTGATGAAGGTCGCTTCGGGCGGCGAGCTGGCCCGTTTTCTTCTCGCGCTCAAGGTTGTTCTCGCGGAAAAGACCACCGCCCCTGTTCTCGTCTTCGACGAAATCGACACGGGTGTCGGCGGGGCGACGGCATCGGCGATCGGGGAGCGCCTTGCGCGGCTGGGGCATCGGGCTCAGGTCTTGGCGGTAACGCATTCGCCGCAAGTCGCGGCGCACGCGGACGCGCACTTCCGGCTTTACAAGACCGCGCGCGGCGATGGCGAAGCTGTCTCCGTCGAAACCCGCGCCGAGGCACTCGACATCGACGGCCGGCGCGAGGAGATCGCCCGTATGCTCGCAGGCAAAGAGGTTACGGAGGAGGCGAGGGCCGCTGCTGCGAGCCTCATCGGAGCCAGGCATGAGGTTGTCTGAGTCTGAAGCGGCACATGTGGACGGCTTGGTGCGTCCGGTCGAGAGCCTGACGCTGGAGGAGGCGAAGGACGAGCACGATTTCCTCGTCGGAGAGATCAAGAGACACGACCGCCTCTATTATCAGGACGATCAGCCCGAAATTTCCGATGCGGACTACGACAAGCTCCGGCTCCGCACCGAGGCGCTGGAAGCGCGGTTTCCCTCGCTGATAACGGCGGAAAGTCCGACGCAGAAAGTCGGGGCCGCGCCCTCCGAGAAGTTCGCCAAGGTCAGGCATTCCGTGAGGATGCTTTCGCTCGGGAACGTGTTCAGCGACGAGGACGTCGAGGAGTTCGTCACTCGGGTCCGGCGTTTCCTTAAGCTTGGCTCTGACGCGCCGATGAACTTCACCGCCGAGAACAAGATCGACGGCCTATCGGTTTCGCTCCGCTACGAGAGCGGCGAACTGGTTGTGGCAGCCACGCGCGGCGACGGCTCCGAAGGCGAGGATGTGACCGCGAATGTGCGGACCATCGCGCAGATCCCGAACGCGCTGAAGGGCCGGAATTTCCCGCGCGTCTTCGAGGTGCGCGGCGAAGTCTATATGTCTCACGCCGATTTTTCCGAACTCAACCAGCGGCAGCTCAAGGCGGGCGGAAAGATCTTCGCGAACCCGCGCAATGCGGCGGCAGGGTCGCTTCGCCAACTCGATCCGGCGATCACGGCGGCGCGGCCCTTGCGCTTTTTTCCTGGGGCTGGGGCGAGGCAAGCGAACTGCCCGCCGATACGAACAGGGGCGTCCTGGAAGCGATCGCGAGCTGGGGCTTTCTCATGCCGCCGCTCAAAGTGTGCAAGTCCGTCGAGGAGATGCTGGATGCTTATCGCGCCATCGAATTGAACCGCTCCGCGCTCGGCTACGATATCGACGGCGTGGTCTACAAGGTGGACCGGCTCGATCTGCAGGAGCGGCTTGGCTTCGTCTCTCGCACGCCGCGCTGGGCGACGGCGCACAAATTTTCCGCCGAGAAGGCGATGACCGTGCTGCAGGACATCGATGTTCAGGTCGGCCGCACAGGCGCGCTGACGCCGGTGGCGAAACTCGCGCCGGTTACGGTGGGCGGCGTGGTGGTGCAGAACGCAACGCTCCACAACGAAGACGAGATCGCGCGCAAGGATGTCCGCGTCGGCGACACGGTCATCGTGCAGCGCGCGGGCGACGTCATCCCGCAAATCCTGGGCTTGGTCCGGAAAAGCGACCCGCAGACGCGGTTCCCTTCGTGTTTCCCGACACCTGCCCGGTTTGTCAAAGCCACGCTGTGCGCGAGGCCAACCCCAAGACCGGCAAGCTCGACGTTGTGCGGCGCTGCACCGGCGGCCTGATCTGCCCAGCGCAGATGGTGGAGCGTCTTCGCCATTTCGTGTCGCGGCTCGCCTTCGACATCGAGGGGCTCGGCGAAAAGCATATCCAGGCGTTTTTCGAGGAAGGCCGCATCCGCGCGCCCGCCGACATTTTCACGCTTCAAGCGCGCGACGGCGTTTCGGTGCCGAAGCTGGCGGAGAAAGAGGGCTGGGGCGCGCAATCCGCCGCCAATCTGTTCGCGGCTATCGAGGCGCGGCGCACCATTTCGCTGGAGCGCTTCATCTTCGCTCTCGGCATCCGGCATGTGGGCGAAACCACGGCCAAGCTCCTCGCGAAAAGCTTCGGCTCGCTGGAGCACCTGCGCCAAGCCATGGCGGACGCGCATGCGCTTGAACGGCTGAACGAGATCGACGGCATCGGCGACACGGTGGCGCAATCCATCGTCGACTTCTTCCAGGAGCCGCATAACCAGGAGGTCGTCGCGAACCTGGAGCGCGAACTGACCGTCGAGGACTACAAGCCCGACGTGGTGTCGTCGAAGCTCGCGGGCGCAACCGTGGTCTTCACCGGCAAGCTCGAACGCTTCACCCGCGACGAAGCCAAGGCGCAGGCCGAGCGTCTCGGCGCGAAGGTGGCAGGCTCTGTGTCGAAGAACACGCTCTATCTCGTGGCGGGACCGGGCGCGGGCTCGAAGCTCAAGAAAGCCGAGGAGCTTGGCGTAAAGGTTCTCTCGGAGGACGACTGGTTTGATCTGATCAGCGGTGCTTAGGATATCCGCAACGATAACCGCTACGATTTTTGCATCCTTGGCGTGATCGTGTAGTTCCATTCAGGATGGAATGCGTCGCCCTGGATTTTGAGCCTTTCCATCTCGGCATCACTGACCTTGATCCCTTTCTCATAGGTTCTGGGATCAATCGCGCTCTCGATTTTAAGGCCGGTTTTTGTCGTCGTGGAGGCGATCAGTTCGACGACGGCCACACGATCCGTAAGTGGCCGGCTCCGCCAGTTCTGCGTAATGTGACAGAACATGCGGTGCTCGATCCTATTCCATTTCGACGTTCCAGGCGGATAGTGGTGAACCTTGATCGCGAGCCCCGTCTCGTCTGCAAATTTCTGCAACTCGACTTTCCAGAGCCGCACGCGCGCACCGTTCGAGCCGCCGCAGTCCGCCGTGATCGTCAACTCGCGGGCATCTGGATAGCGCTGGCGCCCCATTTTATCGAGCCAAGTGCGAATGGCCGATACGGCGAACTCGGCCGTGTCGTGCGTGACGCCAACGCTGACCCAGCCATTGTTTGCGGTGATATCGTACACGCCGTAGGGCGCAACCTTGCCCAAATCCTTATCCGCGAAGTCATGCACGTTTACACGTTGCGGATCGCCCTTGCGCCGGTAGTCCGTGCCGCCATTACGAAAGTTGCCAATCAGCTCTTTCTTCTTCGTATCGACAGAGATGACGGGCTGGCCTGCGGCTTGCGCTGCCAGAACCCCGGCGTTGATGTACTCGAATTGAGCGTTGCGATCAGGATGATGAGCGCCTTCCTCGGACTTCCGGTTGGCCTGCCGGGAAAAACCCAATTCATTGAGCAGCTTGCGCACGCTGTTGGGGCTGATCGCATGGCCCATCTCCGTCAGGGCCGCTGCAAGCTTGTCCAAACTCTTCGACACCCACAGCAGCGGCCGGACAGGATCGCCCAACGTCGCGGGCTCCACGATGCGCTTCAGATCTCCAAGCAGCGTTGCATCGCGCTCGATAAGCTGCCGGGGCCGCCCCCTGGCGCCGAACCTGGCCCGGCGCCAGAGGCGCGGCATCGAGGTCCTTCAATCCACGCTCAATCGTGCTGCGGGCAAGACCGGTGATGTTCGAGACCGCCGCAAGGCCGCCCCATCCGGCCGCACGGACCTCGCTCGCGGCAAACAGCCGGCGTCCGCGCTCATCGCGCTTCGAGCCGTCCGCATTCCACCGCTGCCGAATCGAATGCGTGTCGATCATCCATCGCTGGTAACAGCGCATGCACCCAAACGGAATCCCCCAGCCCTGAGTCACTCCGCCGCACGCCAGGACCTAATGCGATTCACTTATCGTTGCGCATGTCCTT
>CAVRSS010000091.1:0-153779 GCA_963723755.1 uncultured Alphaproteobacteria bacterium
CGAGTGTTTTCAATGAGTTGATTTGATGTGTGGATGGCTCCCCAGCTGCAAGGTTTTTTTTAGCGTGATGATCTTGGCGGGTGCGCTCATGTGTACGGCGTATTGCGGCCCATACGACCGCTGCCTGATGCGATCCGCGAATCGGCTCCCGATCCGTCGAGCCTTGGGTAAGCCCGATCCAGGCGACGAAATGGCGGCCGTTCTTGAACACCTTCGGATCGGGGACAAGCGCGCACAGCGCGGTCGCGCTGATGAGCCCGACGCCGGGAGCTGTTTCGAGACACTTGCTTTGCGCATTGGCCTGATGCCAGGCCCGAAGGTGTTTCTCGATGTCGTCGAGCCGCCGGTCGATCCGGGCGATCGCGCCGAGAAAGCCCCGAAGCGCCGCGCGCACCATGTCCGGCAACGCCTCCGCCGGCGCCTCGCTCACGATCTTTATCAAGTCCGGCAGCTTGCCGATGCCCTTGGCCGCCACAAACCCGAACTCCGCCAGATGGGCGCGCAGCGCATCGACGCCGTGGAAGAGAGCCATCCACCACATCATGGTGAGCTTGTCGAACCATGGGCAACATCGTTTTTCAGGGGGCATCGTGGGAGTGATGTCTCACTTTGCGAGTGGCATTTGCCCGCGTCGCATGCCCTTGAGAGCTAGTCCGGCGAAGACCGGAAGCGTCCGCTCCTTCGCACTTGAAGAACGCCTCGTAGGGATGGCGTTTCATTCAGCACCTCGCACGGATGCGTCGAGGACATTCATGGCACGGTACACTATTGGGCTGTCTGCGTTGGAACTCCGGTCTTAAGCAGAGTATAATTTTAAATAATCAATCGTACAGAAAGTTATAGTTTTCATTTTATGGCAGCTACCGCATGTATTCTTAACTGAGCCGTGAGACTGTATGGCAACATCTATTCTTTGGAGGTTCCAATGTCATACCGTGCTTCTCGGCTCGCATTGCGCAGGAGGACTTTTCTAGTCCGCTCGGCGCAACTCCTCGCAATCACGGCGGCGGCTTGGTTTAGCGTGGCGCCGCTTCACGCGCAAACGACCCGCACCTTGAAAATCGGTTATATTCTATCGAAAAATTCCCAGCTCGGAGCCGGCGCCACGGCGTTCGCCGACGAGGTCGCCAAGCGCAGCGGCGGACGGCTCGCCGTGGAGCAATACCCGAACTCGGCTCTCGGCGGCGAAGTCGAAATGCTAAAGGCCCTCCAACTCGGCACGCTCGATCTGGCATTTATTACCGGGGCGCCCCTGCCGACTGTCGTGCCGGAGGTTGGCGCATTCAATATCCCCTTCATTTTCAGGGACGTCGAACATGCCCATGCGGTGCTCGATGGGCCGATCGGGCAAGACTATCTACAGAAGTTCACTTCTAAAGATCTCGTGGCGCTCGCCTGGGGCGAAAACGGCATGCGTCACCTTACCAACTCCAAACATGAAATTCATGCGCCAGCGGACTTGAAAGGACTGAAACTGCGTCTGCCGCAGTCCGAGGTCATGCTTATTGGCTTCAAGGCGCTGGGCGCCGATCCGGCCCTTCTGCCTTTCCCGCAGGTCTTTGGCGCGCTGCAGTCGGGACAGTTCGACGGTCAGGAAAATCCGATCGCAACCATCATGTCGGCGAAGTTCGCTCAAGTGCAAAAATATCTGACGCTTTCAGGCCATGTGTACGATCCGGCGATCTTCTTGGCCTCGCCCGACCTGTTCAACGAAATGCCGGACGAGGACAAGAAGATTTTTACCGAAGCCGCTCGCGCCGGCGCTCAGGCCTCGCGGAAATTCGCGGCCGAAGCCCAGGAGAAAGGCGTCGCCGCCCTCCGTCAGGCTGGCATGACCGTAACCACCGACGTGGACAGGACGCTGTTCTCCAAGGCCATGGCTTCCGCGATGCCTGACTATGAGAAGCGTTTCGGCGCCGAAATCATCCAGCGCATCCGCCAGACGGGCGCCGGCCTGTAGCAGGCTGGCCAACGATTGTGGTCGCTCCAACTTCGTCATCCCGGCCAAGCAAAGCGCGAGCCGGGATCGCAAAAAACCTGAACTTCTCCGTGCGTTACGATCCCGGATAAGGCTTCGCCTTTCCGGGATAACGGAAGCAGCGATCCGCTTTCACTCTTTGGTTTTGGGACAGTAGACGATGGCATGGACATCCTTAAGTCACCGGTTGTCGATTAGGCACAGGATTTTTGGGGGGTTCGACTTCTCATCGCGGTCTTTCTTGTCGCGGTGGCCATCTTGTTGAGGGGACAGGCGCACGTCGACCAGGAGGCGGACGCCGTGTCCAACAGTTCTCTGGTGGCGGAGCGCGTGGCGGATTTCGTCTCCAAGGCGGCCCATGCGCAGAATAGCGTGCTGCGTTATGCGGTCAGCGAAAACGACGCCGATTTAGCCGCCGCGCGGAAAGCTTTGTCGGAGTTTGCCGAAGGCGCGCGCGTTCTTGAAGACGCGAGCGCCGGCTGGAAAAGTGGCGTATCCGCTGTTTCGAGCGCCCTGGAGGCACAGTCGAAATACCAGGCAGCCGCGGCGGACACAATCCAAGCCATCGCCGGCCGCCGAACGGCGACTTCACAGTTCAACCAGGAAATCACTGCGTTACGCACCATCGGCTCGGCCATCCCAGCGGTGCTTCTGCGAGAAAACGCGGCTCCGAGATCGTGACAACATCCATTCGCTTGCAGGAAGCCGTGCAGGTCGCCTCCGCCGCGGCCGGCCGTTTCCTCGCCTCGCGCAACCCAGCGGACGCCGCCGCGGCCCAATCCGAACTGGACGCGCTGCAAGCGGCGATCGGAAGCCTGCAAGGTTCAACGGCGAATAGCAAGCGCGTGCAGCGCTTTCTTGCGGCTGCCGCCGAACCGCTGGAGCATACGAAAGAGGCGCTGAACCTCCTCGTCTCGACAAACGAAAATTTCATCCGCCTATCAGCCGAAAGGAAAGCCTTGGAGACACGCTGCAATCGCGACTGCAGCAAGTCCGCGAGATCAGCGAGCTGGAACGAAAGGGCGCGCTCACCTCTATGCGCGACATCTCCGGCGAGAGTTGGCGGCTTGGGCTCGCGGCCTCCGCCTTGTCGCTGTGCCTCGGCGCGCTGCTGGCGTGGCTGATAGGAAGCAGCATCGTAACAGGCTTGGCTCTGGCGAACGCGGCCATCAAGGCGGTCGCGGAGGGTGATTTTCGAAGCAACTCGATCGGAGCCGAAAAGACGAGATCGGCGAATTGCTGGGATACACAGCCGGGATGACGCAGGTGCTGAATGCCTTTCTTGCGGCGCAATCGGAAATGGCGCGGCGGCATGCCGAGGACGGGCAGATCAGCGCGACCATGAATGCAGCGCAATTCCCTGGCGCGTACAGTGAAATGGGGCGGAAACTGAACCAAATGGTCAGGGCGCACATCGAGGTGCAGACCAAGTTCACGGATTGCATGGTTCAATATGCGAACGGTTGCTTTGAGACCCGCATGCCGCCGCTCCCTGGCGAGCGCAAGGCGACTTCCGACACCGCCGAGCGGCTGCGCGGCGTGCTGCTCAAAGCTCAGGAAGACGCTAAGGAAACGCTGAAGATCAAGATTGCGCTCGATAGTGCGGGCTCTTGCGTCATGATGGCGGATGCTGACGGGGTCATCCGCTACGAGAACAAGGCCATGACGAGCCTGATGCAGCGCTCCGAAGGTGGCTTCAAGAGCGTCTGGCCCACTTTCTCCGCTTCAGACATCAACGGATCGAGCTTCGACCGCTACCATAAGGATCCAAGTCATCAGCGGGCCTTGCTCGCCAACCTCAAGGGCGCGCATCGCGCCGACCTGAAACTTGCCGATATGCGCATCCAGCTTACCGTAAACCCCATTTTCGATGAAACCGGCGCCAGGCTCGGCAGCGTGATCGAGTGCCTGGATCGCACCGCCGAGGTGAACGCCGAGAGCGAGATCGGCCGCATCGTAGAGGCGGCGGCGGCCGGCGACTTCTCGAAGCGCATTGACGAGGCTGGCAAGGCAGGCTTCCTCCTTGAAATAGCGCGGGGTCTTAACACGATCCTCGGCACGAGCGAACAGGCGCTCGGCGAAATCGGCCGCATCCTGAAGGCGATGGCGCAAGGCGACCTGAACCAGACCATTGAGGCCGAGTTCAGCGGCTTGTTCGGCGATCTGAAAAACAACTCGAACGAGACGATCGCCCGGCTGCGGAGCGTCATCGCGCAAATCCGCGAGGCGAGCGAATCCATTGACATAGCAGCCCGCGAGATCGCGATGGGCAACAACGACCTGTCGCGGCGCACCGAGGAGCAGGCGTCGAGCCTTGAGGAAACCGCCGCCAGCATCGAGGAGTTCGCCGCCACGGTGCGCCAGAACGCCGAAAACGCGGCGCAGGCTGACCGGCTTGCCGAGGAGGCCTCGGAGGCGGCAATTCGCGGCGGCGACGTGGTTGGGCGGGTCGTCTCCACCATGAACGGCATCACCGAAAGCAACCGCGAAATAGCCGACATCACCACGCTGATCGACGGCATCGCCTTCCAGACGAACCTGCTCGCGCTGAACGCCGCCGTCGAGGCTGCACGCGCAGGCGAGCAGGGCCGCGGCTTCGCCGTGGTGGCGTCCGAGGTGCGCAACCTCGCACAACGCGCGGCAGAAGCAGCCAAGAACATCAAGGCGGTGATCGCGAACTCGATCGGCAAGGTCCAGGATGGCGCCAGGCTCGTCGAGAGCGCAGGCCAGTCCATGGAGGAGATCGTAGCCCAGGTGAAGCGCGTCTCCGCCATCATTGGCGAGATCGCAGCCGCCAGCAAGGAGCAGAGCGGCGGCATCCAGCAGGTGAACCAGGCCATCACCCAGATCGATCAGATCACCCAGCAGAACGCCGCGCTGGTGGAAGAAGCCACCGCGGCGGCCAAGAGCTTGGAAGGACAGTCGGACACGCTCGTGCAGGCGGTTGCCATTTTCAAAGTGGCGAACGCCAACTTCGCGGGGACTTTGGCAGTCGGTCCTACGCTTGTTAGTCGCAAGATCACCTCGCCAGCCTTCGTCCAGGCATAGGGACGGGCCGCGAGCTTCGGTGAAAAAGGTTCCGGCCGGGAAGGCTTGTCGGACAGGCGAGGCGTCAGCTTGGCAACGGCGCATTTGGCATGCGTGTTCTAGAAGACTGGCGTCGGACGCCAAGACGAGTTGCTTGATTACATCTGGGCCTTCGAAAAACGGCGCCGTCCCAACCTCCACAAAAACTAAAGGCCGGGATTTCTCCCGGCCTTAGCAGCACGTTGCCCCAAATTTTTTGGAATATGCCTACTTCAAGTTCGTGCTTGCCGTAAGGTCGAACGAGAGCTTGGCGACGAACGCCGATCCGCACCAGCTCGAGCCGAGCCCGCTCGGATTGAGCGATGTTACGTTACCTGCACTGTATGATGCCGTGTGATCGGCGGTCAAAACGTTACAATTTGCGTCCGACAGGTCGGTGTCGTAATAGCGCAAGTCGAGCGTGATGACCTTCCAGGTCAAGCCGACGCCAACGTTCCAGGTGTTGTACTCCGGCAAGTCAGTATAGCCGTAGAACGCGTCGGTCGTGCCGAACCAGTAGTGGCCGAATTCGCCGGAGAGGAAGCCGCCAAAGTCCTTGTTCGGGAACCACGTGCCGGGAAGATTCGCCTTGGCGATGCCTGACGCATAGGTTCCGGACGCGCCCGTATTGACCCAGGAGGGCGAATAAAAGACGTCGCCCGTGACCGAGAATATGTCGTTGAAGGTGTATGTGCCCTTCCCGAAAATCTCCCAATAATCGTCGCTCGCCTTGGAGCTATTGCAACGTGGGGTTCCTCCCACAAAAGTGTAAAACCCGTTGGTGCAATTGGCTTCGGTGCTGCCATCATAAAGGCGTCCGCCGGGATAAGCATAGTACCAGTACCCGATGTCGAGGGCGAGCTTATCGAATGTGGGCCGGATGCCGCCGTAAAGGTCGATCTCCGCGGCGGCCCTGTTCGGATAGTCGAGGCCTTCTCCGGCGACCGCGCCATAAATTTGGAAGGTCGGCGTCACGTTGTACCGCAATTCCGTGTAGGCAAAGGGCGACGCCTGACGGTTCGACTGGCTGATGCCGCGGAAGACGTAGTCGGACGCAATGCCGCCGCCAAAGGCAACATCCCAGGGGGATGCAGGCGGAGCAACAGGAGTATCCTTCAGGCTAGGCAGTCCATCGGCCATCGCCGCAGCCGAGCCCGCTATGAGCAGAGCTAAGGCCGTGAAAGTGGTGAGTTTGCGCATGTCGATCTCTCAAGTTGGCGTCGCCGGTTCCGCCACCCCTTGGCAGCAACTCCACGCGCTTGCTGCGCCATCCAGCAAACGCGCCCTTAATGATCTCGAAAGTCCCCCACGGGCCGAATGAGTGCTCTGCCCAACTTCAATTCATCCGAATGAACTATCGCCCGCTAAATCACTGATTCGCAACGGCGAGTCGAATGTCCTTACCTGCAACCAGACGATTGTTGTAAATCTGCAGCTATCCCCGGAATACACGATAATCTTGCCTAAAACTTCGGCAGTTTGGGCGGATTCCGTGGAAAGGACCCCTGCCTTTGGACCGCTCGGGGAGAAAATCGTTTTTCCGCCGTGTTGGCGATTACGCGCTGGGTCGTGACATTGAACGCGAACGCGTGGCAGGCGGGAGCCAAATATCAAATTTGCTCCATCGCGGCCTGCCGCGAAGGTATGCTTTGCGGATGGCGTCATCTGTTAGAACCGAAGTTCTGAAGGCGGAAAGGCGATATCGCCTGCCTTTCAAAGGGATGTGCGAAAAGGGTACTGTTATGTACCCATGTAATGCGTCAACCTGACTCAGGCTGTGTCGCGGCAAATCAGATAGAATTGGCCGCATGTACATCGACTTCGTGCCCAATCGAGGCTCAAAACCCGCCATCCTGCTGCGCGAAAGCATCCGGGAGGGCAAGCGCATCAGAAAGCGCACCGTCGCCAACCTGTCGGCCCTGACGGTGGAGCAGGCCGAGACGATCCAACTCGTGCTCAAAGGCGAGAAGCTTGCGCCGACGGGCGGCGGCCTCGACTGCATCCGCTCGCTGCCGCATGGGCATGTCGAGGCGGTGCGCATGGCCATGCGCGCCGGATCGGCTTCGAGAAACTGATCGACGCCAGGGCGTCGCGCGAGCGCGATCTCGTGGCGGCGATGGTCGCAGGCCGCATCGTCATGCCGGAGGCCAGCAAGCTCGCCATGACCCATGGCTGGGCGGACACGACGCTGGCCGAGGATTTCGGCGTCGCCGACGCGCATGAAGACGAACTTTACGCCGCGATGGACTGGCTGATCGAGCGCCAGGACAAGATCGAGAAGCGGTTGGCCAAACGCCATCTGACAGAAGGCGGGCTCGTGCTTTTCGATCTGACCTCGTCGAGCTTCGAGGGCGTGACCTGCCCGCTGGCCAAGATCGGCTACAGCCGCGACGGCAAGCCCGGCACGCTGCAGGTCAACTATGGCTTGCTCACCGATGCCCGCGGCTGCCCGGTCTCGGTGTCCGTCTTTGAGGGCAATACGGCCGCGCTACTTGAGCGCAATGTTGGAGATCGCGGCATGATCTCCAACGTGCAGATCGAGGCCATGCGCAAAATGGAAGGCGTGGACTGGATCACGGCGCTCAAAAGCGGGGCTATTGCCAGGCTCGCGGATGCAGGCCAGTTGCAGCCCGATCTGTTCGACGAGCGTAATCTCATCAGCTTGACGAGCGAGGACTATCCGGGCGAGCGGCTTATGGCCTGCCGCAATCCAGAGCTTGCCAAGCTGCGCGCGGCCAAACGCCAGGACCTGATCGCCGCTACGGAGCGCGAGCTTTTAAAGATCGCGGGCATGGTCGCCAGCGGCAAGCTCTCAGGGCGCGACAAGATCGGCCTGCGCGCCGGAAAGGTCATCGACAAGTACAAGATGGCCAAGCACTTCGATCTCGCTATTGGGGACGCAGCCTTCTCCTTTAGGCGACGCCCAAAGATTAGCGCTTCAGATTGTCATTCTGGGTGAGATGGTATAATTCCATTCCGGGTGGAATATGTCGCCCTTGATATTGAGGGTCGCCATGTCGGCGTCACTGACCTTTATGCCCTTCGGGTAGTCGCGTGTATCAAGCTCGCATTTCACCGTAATGCTGGTCAAGGGTTTGCCGCGCCAGGTCTGAGTGATGTGGCAAAAGAGACGATGCTCGATCTTGTTCCACTTCGAGGTTCCTGGCGGATAATGGCAGACCTTGAGCGTCAGGCCGGTTTCGTCGGCCAACTTCTGAAGTTCGATCTTGAACAGGCGCACGCGTGAACCGTTCGAGCCGCCACCGTCCGCGGTTATCATCAACTGGTTCATGTCTGGATAGCGCTCGCGGCCCATCACATCCAGCCAGCAGCGGATCGAATTGACAGCGAACTGCGCTGTGTCGTTGCTGATGCCGACACTGACACAACCCGCATTGGCGGTGACGTCGTAAACCCCGTAAGGCGCGACTTTCCCAAGGTCCTTGTCGACGAAATCATGCACGTTCACCTTGTCGGGGCAACCTTGCTCACGATAATCACTGCCGCCATTCTTGAAAGCGCCAATCAACTCTTTCTTCTTCGTGTCGATCGAAATCACCGGCTGGCCGCTGCCCTGGGTCGCAATCACCGCAGCGTTGATGTGCTCGAATTGCGCGTTCCGGTCTCGGTTATGGCTGCCCTCCAGGGTCTTGCGGTTCACCTGCCGGCTGTATTTCAGCAAGCCCAACAGCTTCGGGATACTGCTGTCGGCGATCTTGTGACCGATCTCGCGCAATGCCGAGGCCAGCTTCGCATGGCTTTTCGATACCCACATCAGCGGTCGCATCGGATCGCCCATCGTCGCGGGCTCCACCAACTGGCGCAGGTCTTCCAGCAGAGACGGGTCTTTTTCGATCAGGGTCGGGCCGCCGCCGCCGGGCCGTCGCACCGCACCGGACAAAGAACCCGGGGTCGCCAAGTCTTTCAATCCCCGGCCGATCGTGCTGCGTGCGATCCCCGTCGCACGGGACGTGGCCGCGATCTATAGCCGATCTTGGCCAGCGGGCAGGTCACGCCCTCGAAGCTCGACGACGTGAGATCGAAGAGCACCAGCCCGCCTTCCTTCAGATGGCGCCTGGCCATCCTCTTCTCGATCTTGTCCTGGCGTTCGATCAGCCAGTCCATTGCGGCGTAAAGCTCGTCTTCATGGGCGTCCGCAACGCCCAAATCCTCCGCCAGCGTTGTATCCGTGAGAGCGTGCGTCAGGGCCAGCTTGCTGGCTTGCGGTGCGATGATGCGGCCTGCGACCATCGCCACAACGAGATCGCGCTCGCGCGAAGCCTTGCTGTCGATCAGTTTCTCGAAGCCGAGCCGGCGCATGGCGATGCGCACAGCCTCGACATGCCCATGCGGCAGCGAGCGGATGCAGTCGAGGCCGCCGCCTGAGGGCGAAAGCTGCTCGCCCTTGAGCACGAGCCGGATCGTCTCCGCCTGTTCCAGCGTCAGGGCCGACAGGTTGGCGATGGTCCGTTTCTTGATGCCTTGCCTTCCCGGATGCTTTCGCGCAGCAGGATGGCGGGTTTGGAGCCGCGATTGGGCACGAAGTCGATGTACATGCAGCGAAAAATAGCTGATTTGCAACGCTATGCCCTAAGTCATGCTGACGCAGTACATGGGTACATAACGGCGTCCCCTAAGCCATATAGCCTTGAAATGCCGCGACTATCGCCATTCCGGCGCCAGAACTTCAGGCTAAAGCGCGCGCGTCCGGCTGTGGAAGATCGAATTGCGAAGTTTGCCGACGAAATCGGCATCCCCATCACCGACGCTTCTCCCACATCCTCACGGAAGCCTGCCCACGGCTCCGGGCCGATGTGGTTTGCTATGCCTTCATCGTAGGGGACTTGCACCGCCTACTCCTTGCCGGTCTCCCGGCGCACGCTCAAAATGAGCCTTTCTCAAAGTGCCAATCTTTGCCATCTCAGGGATTCGGTCGAAGCGGAGTGAAGGGCGGATTACGAACATCCCGTTTGTCTTAGCACATCCCGAACAATAATTAAATCGCGCTCGGTGGGCGTGCGTCTGTGTAACTCGGCGTGGCAGGATTCCGGATTTCGGCAAACAGACGTATGCCGGTTTCATGATCGACGAGAGCGGCATTCAATATCGGTGGAAGACGGTCGGCAGCAAGCTCGACGAGCGAGGCCGGAGATTGTTCGCAGCTGCGGAGGTGCGGACCGCAGGATGGGGTGGTCTCTCGGTTGTGGCGCGGATCACGGGGCTCGCCCGTTCAACGATCAATCGCGGTGAGGACGATCTCGACGTAGAGCCGCTGGCGAAGGGGATGATTCGCCGCTCTGGGGGCGGGCGGCGGGCCGTTGCCGAAACGGATCCGGAGCTTGTGCCCGAGCTCAAGCGCCTCGTCGAGCCTGCCATCCTCGGCGATCCCATGAGGCCCCTGATCTGGGTGTCGAAGAGCATGGACAAGCTCGCTGACACGCTGACGGCAATGGGCCATCCAATCAGCGCCGATACCGTGCGCAAGGAACTGGTGAAGCTTGGCTTTTCGCGCCAGCACAATCGCAAAGCGGATGAAGGCTCGAAGCATCCCGACAGGAACGCACAGTTCGAGCACATCAACACGAAGGTGGTCGCGGCACAGGCAGCCGGGCAACCTGTGATCTCGGTCGATACGAAGAAGAGGAACTGGTTGGCAACTACAAGAACTATCGGCCCAAGGGCGATCCGCAGCGTGTCAACGTGCACGGCTTCGTCGACAAGGAACTGGGCAAGGCGGTGCCCTATGGCGTCTACGACGTGGCGGCCAACGCCGGATTCGTCAGCGTCGGGATCACGAGCGACACGGCCGAGTTCGCCGTCGAGGCGATCCGCGGCTGGCTCGGCCGGATGGGACGCCAACGCTATCCAAAGGCGCACGAGCTAACGATCACAGCGGACTGCGGCGGCTCGAACGGGGCGCGCGTGCGGCTCTGGAAGGTTGAGTTGCAGAAGCTCGCCGACGAAGCAGGGCTTGTGCTCCATGTCCACCACTATCCGCCCGGTACATCCAAGTGGAATAAGATCGAGCACCGCATGTTCTGCCACATCACACAGAACTGGCGTGGCCACCCGCTAACGGATCGTCTCGCCATCGTCGAGCTGATTGGCGCCACGACGACAAAGGCCGGACTGAAGGTTGAGTGTGCCCTCGACACGCGGACCTACGAAAAGGGCATCAAGATCAGCGACGCCGAGATGGAAATGCTCAACGTCGTAGGCGATGACTTCCATCCCGAATGGAACTACACCATTAAGCCAAGGCTCATGCCACATTTGTAGCGGTTATTGTTCGGAGTATCCTTAGGTCCCTCTAGCTGGAACGTTTTCGCCGCAGCCAAACTGCGAAGCCATTTCACCGCCCTTTGGTTTCGGGACCGCCCCTTGTACCGCCTTCGGGACAGAATTAAGGAAGGACCTGAATGCGAAAGAGGGCAAATAGACGCTCAATTCGCTAACCTTGGTCGATGGTCTTCTCTCCCAGGCTGGTTTTCACGCTCGCCCCCTGTGAACCGAGTCAAATAGACTGGTTTCAACCCGCCCTACCTGCGGCTGCTTTCCAGTCGGAAAGCAGCGCCAGATTGGCGCAAATAAGCGGATTGTTCGGGTCCCTCGACAGCGCGGTCAGCAGCGCATGTTCGGCACGGCCAAACTCACCCTTCAGCATGTAGTGGTAGCCCAAGTTGTTCAGCACTGTGGGCGTATGGCCGACCAACTTTTCGAGCACATCATAGGCGCGGTCTGCTTCCTCGAACCTCTTGAGATTATCGTAGGATGCAGCAAGACCGAGCCAGGCTTCCACATTTTGGTAGCGTTCCTCGACGGCTTGGCGGAAGTACCGCTCGGCCAAGCCGTACTCGCCATTTCTGAAGTGAACCTTCGCCTTATCGACGAGGGGCTGCTCCGGGCCTGATTGGAACGCGGGCAACAAGATGACATCTCCCGAAGGAGGGAGAGGCGCGACAGGCAAAAGGTCGGCCATGTCAGCGCAGCCCGCTGCGCCCAAAGCCGCGATCGCAGCCGCAGAAATGATCTTCAAAGCTCTCATGGCCCTACCTTCTTATGAAAGTGCGCTTTTAACCCGGATGACCGCCGGGAGGAGGATGACAACGAGAATGACCGGGAACACGAACAGACCGAGCGGCAGAACAAGTTTCGCGGGTAGAGAATTGGCCTTCTCTTCCGCTTTAATGAGCCGCCGCTCGCGCATCTCCTCGCTATAGATGCGCAACGCATCGGTAACGCTTGTTCCAAGCTGCTCGGTTTGCTCAAGAAGCGACGCCAGGGTCGCGGCTTCATCAAGCTGAATACGACGCGACAGGTTGAAGAGGGCCTGATGCAGGCTGCTCCCGGCGCGGATTTCGAGACTGCTAAGATAGCAGTGAGCGCCGAGAATTGGATAGGTCTTGGCAATATCACGGCTGAGTCGCTCGATAGTGGAGCGAGGACCCAAACCGGCTTCTGCGCACACGATCATGAGATCGATGAAATCCGGGAATCCGTCCCGGCACTCCTGGATCACCCGATTTTGTCGCATAGTCACAAAGCGGCTCGGCAATAAGAACCCGATCCCGCCCAAGAACACGCCTGCCATTATGCCTGAATTGGCCGACGCGTTTGGCAGAAAGTAGCGATGCGCCAGATAGGCGGCAATGCCAGCCACAGCGAGCAGAAAGACCCGCGTGAACTGATACCAAAATACACTCCGAGGATCGAAGAACCCCGCGCGAAGCATTTCCCGTCTCAGCTTGGATGCCTCGCCTTCGTCGCTCGATGCACCTCGTTCTACGTCTCCGAGCAGCGCTGATGTCGACACAAGGCTCTGATATCGAAGTGAGTTTGCATTTTTGAACCAGCCCTCGTCGCCAGCATCCTCTAACGAAGCCAGCCCTCGATCCAACACGGAACGCCGTCTGACGGTGCTCCTGGCCCGCATATAGGCGTTAGCTCCAACCACAAAGAAGAAAACAGCACCGAATGTGAAAGCCATGGCCGCCGCCAGGCGGACGTTCGCTGAGTCGGAAATCGGAAATGAAAGTGCCTCAATCATCACAGGCGAATCCTAGCCATGCGATACATGATGTAGTCGCCGAGCAGCATCCAGAACACGGCCCCGGCGAGAACTGGCTTCGTATACGGGTGGCTCCAAATGTCGCCGTAGAAACCTGGCGAAACGACCAAAAGAAGAGTGAAGAGAAGGACCGGGAGGCCACTCAAAATATAGGCGGAGACACGCGCCTCCGATGTAAGAGCGCGCACCTTCCTTCGCAGTTTGAAGCGGCCGCGAATAACACGCGACATGTTAGAGAGGATTTCGGCCAGGTTGCCGCCTGTCTTAGATTGGATGCCGACTGCCAGCGAAAGCAGGCCAAGATCGGGTTGGCCGACCCTGGAATGCAGATTGACCATGGCCGTTTCCAGATCGAGGCCATACGCAATCTCGGCCGCGGTCACCCTGAATTCGGTGCCAATCGGATCGGGCATATGCCGCGAAACGGCAGAAATCGCCACAGGTATTGCATGCCCGGCTTTGAGGCTCCTGACGATCGTGTCAATGGCTTCGGGCAACTGCTCTTCGAAGCGGCGCAGCCGGCCCTCGCGCATGGCCCGCAAGACAATACAGGCAGTCCAGTTCCGCAGGTGATGGCGCAAAGAATTCGTACCCAGAGATCGAAGCCTGTCAGAGAGGCAATGAGATAGGATGATACTGCACAGACGAGCGCAGAAAAAGCCACCCCGGACAATCCAAAGCGCGTCCCGGATTGAAGGATGAGCTTGTTCAGTGAAACAAGCGGCGCCGCATAGTTACCCTCGCGTGTGAGGCTTCGGCTCCGCCGGATATCGAGAAGCTCAGCCTCCGAGGTAATTGGTTCCTCATTCTGGCCCGACATGCGTGATCGGATTCGACCCCGGCCGCCGACCCCCCCTTGATTGCGATGTACATCGCGAGAACCAAGGTGAGGATAGTGCAGAAAACAAAAAAGGACACCAAGTTATAGCTCGACATGCTAGTTCACCGCAATTCCTGGATCGAAAAATGAATTCGGGACACTGAACCCTCGGACCTTCAATTCATCGACGAAGTAGGGCCTGACGCCGGTCGCCATGAAGGCACCGCGAATTTGCCCGTCGGGACCAGCACCGTGCCGCGCAAAGCGGAACAACTCCTGGATCTGGATAACATCGCGCTCCATTCCTGAGATTTCGGTGATGCTGATAATCCGGCGCTTGCCGTCACTGAAGCGCTGGAGTTGAACAATAAGCTTGATAGCTGATGTGATCTGAGCGCGGATGCTGCCTTCAGACATTGGATAGCCCGCCATGCCCACCATCTGAGACAGCCGGCCCAATGCATCTCGAGGGGAATTGGCATGGATGGTCGCGAGCGAGCCTTCGTGGCCTGTATTCATAGCCTGAAGCATGTCGAATGCTTCCTCGCCGCGCACCTCGCCCAAAATGATACGGTCGGGACGCATACGAAGAGCATTCTTGACGAGTTCGCGCTGACGGATCTCACCGCGGCCTTCAATGTTGGGAGGCCGCGTTTCAAGCCGGCCCACATGAGGCTGTTGGAGCTTTAGCTCGGCAGCGTCCTCGATGGTGATGAGCCGCTCCGTATCGTCAATATAAGCGGAGAGCGCATTCAGCAGTGTGGTTTTTCCGCTACCGGTGCCCCCTGAGATCAGAATGGTCAGCCTCGACTGGACACACATCGCGAGCAGTTCCATCATCCTGTCGCTCAGCGCCCCGAAACTCGCCAGTTTCTGCAGATCGTAAGGCTTATCGGAGAACTTCCTTATGGAAACCAACGGCCCGTCCACCGCGATAGGGCGAACCGCCACGTTGATTCGAGACCCATCCGCAAGCCGGGCATCGACCATAGGCTGGGACTCGTCGACGCGCCGGCCAACCGCGCCTACGATCTTGTTGACGATCCTTAAGATATGCGCCTCGTCCTTGAACTTGACCGGCATCAGTTCAAGCTTACCTCGCCGCTCGACATAAACCTTTTCATGCGTGTTGATGAGAATATCGCTGATTGTTGGGTCTTTCAGCAAAGGCTCAAGGGGACCAAGTCCGGTGAGTTCATCGAAGACTTCCTGAATGAAGGTCTCAAGCTCTTTCGCATTGAGAGGAATACGGTCTGATTTAAGGTATCCGGCGACGAACTCCCCGACCTGCCGCCGCAAATCCTCCCGCGGCATTCTTTCAAGCGAGGCAAGATTGAGATCGTCTATGAGTTTGCGATGAACGCGGACCTTGGCATCGACAAGAAGCGCTCCAATCAGATTGACATCTTCGCCTTCCCGGCTGGCGTCGGGAGCGGCAGTCACCTCCTCAGACAGTGCTGGAGTTCCTGTCTTGGCCGGTCCTTTCATGAATCTGTTCAGCATTGATGGCCCCGATCCCTGGTCCTATGCCTTTGCTATACGATTATCGCGATCGAGAATCTGTGCGAGCCTCTTCTCGATCTTGTTTCCCGCGCGCACCTCTGAAAGCATGATTCCACGGTTTATCGCGTCGTTGACGACGCCGCCCAAATCCGGAATGAACCCACCGAGCCGGGCAGTGAGCATGCTCTTGGCGTCCTTTCTGGTAAGCCCAGCCCCAATCAACGGCTCATAGAACTTGTTGACTACGACAGACACATGGGCTTCCGGCGAGGCCTTGGCCGCAATCGCGTCCGCAATAAGATGGGCCTGCCGCAAGGCAGGAATTGTGAAGCTCGCCACGACGAAAATGCGGTCGGAGCCCCAAATGACGTTGTCTGTCCAAGGGTACCAGTTCTTGGGTAGGTCGATGACAAGATGCGCGAAGGATTCGGATAGGAGGCCGAGAACCGACGCGATCAACTCGCCGTCGACGTCGACGGAACGCCCCGGAACCCGCGGCGCCGCCAGGACGGCGAGTCCCGAGCGATGCCGTGTCAGCATAACATCGAGCATTTGGTGGTCGAGGCGGCCTGAAGCTTTCGAGAGTTCCGAAAGCTGAAAGGCCGGGGGCAGATCGAGGTAGTCGGCGACTGTCCCATCCTGAAAGTTGAGGTCGACGAGGCAAATCGATTTCAAGGTGCTTTTTCCGGCCGCCAAGAAGGAACGCCGTCTGAATCGCCAAGGTTGTGTTGCCGCATCCGCCATTGGCCGGGAACAAGGTTGTGCATTGAGCGTGCCGTCCGCTTCCCTCCGCCGATCGCGCGTGAAGGGCCTTTTCGCACGCCCTTTGAAGTTCGCTCGCACCACAGTCGGACAGAAGCCAGTCGTCAACCTTTACCCGCATCAGGCCACGGGCAACTATTGGATCGAGATGGGTTGAAATCGCAACGATAGGAACTCTCGAGAAACGCGCTTTCTTCAGCCTTTCAAGCGCATTGATATCAAGGGCATCTCCTTTGCCGATGTCGACTACGGCGCAGTCTGGAAGCTCTCCATCCGCGATCCTTTTCTCGACCTCGACAACCCTGCCTTGCACATACTGAAGATTGACACGTTCTTGCCCGGCGAAACTTGCTGTCAGGCGCTGCCGAAGACTGGCGTCGTTCGTGACGAGAAGCACATCGAATTTGTGAATAGGCTCGAAATGGCCCGGCGCTGGCAGCGCTCTACGTCTGACGCCGGCCACAGCGATCGCGTCAGTCAAGACAAGCACGTCTTCATCGTTCACTCCGTCATCCCCCGGAGTGACGCCACCGTCCACTTTCCACGCCAGTTCCTTCTCCACGCATCAGGCTCCCTATTGCTGCAAGTCGGGTGAGGGCACAGGCGCACTGGAACCGTTGTTGTTCTGCTCGCGAGCCATCTGCGCGTTGAGGGGATTAGGCGGAATAACCTGGTTGGCCTCGTAGCGACGCATCGCGATGCTGGCGCGGTGACCATCAAGATTGAGCTTGCGATTCTTCACGTAGTGCGGCCAGGGATCGATCATCTGGATGTCCTTGTTCACCTGAACGGCATCGCCAGCCTGGCGCGTGACGAACTCGGTCGGGTAGCATCCACAGTCCTCATTCCAATCCCAACCCCAGCCGCCAAGCGCTGCTGTGAGGACCGCGAGCGCGCAAACGCGAGCAGCAAGTCCGATAGATTTCCTGCAGACTCTCATCAAAGCACCTCTATTTAAGCGGTTCCGGACCTGACTTGACGGGCGCCCAACCCACCGAGGGCTCAGGCGTGTAATCGATGATCTGGCCGCCAACGAATTTCGGATGGCTCACCTGGACCTCCTGCTGGCCGCCCAGGAAGAACTCCGCATCGCTGGCGGGCCTTCTGTTGTCGAATGGGGTCGCGATCTTGTCGCCAGGCACCATCGGGCGGATCAGCCGCGGCGTGACGAGGATGACGAGGTCTGTTTCCTTTTTCCTGTAAGCCTCGCTGCGAAAGAGCGTGCCGAGGACGGGAACATTTCCAACCCAAGGCAAACCCTGCGTATCGGAGTTGTTCTCCCCTTGGAGAAGGCCGGCAATCATGAAGGTCTGGCCGTCGCGCAGTTCAACCGTGGTCGTCGCCCGGCGAACGCTCAGTCCGGGGATTGTCGTCCCATACATCGTCACTGAATTTGCCGTATCGAGCTCGCTAACTTCGGGATCGATCTTGAGATTGATTTGTCCGTTAGCGAGGACTGTCGGAGTGAAGGCGAGGCCGACGCCGAATTTTTTGAACTCGACAGACACCTGACCGTTATTGGCCACACTGGAGGGGAATGGAAACTCGCCGCCAGCCAGGAAGCTCGCGGTATCACCCGATAGAGCGATCAGGTTTGGCTCCGCGAGGCGCCGCGCAAGGCCTTTTTCCTCGAGCGCGTTTACAAAGACGTCAGCCTTCACCGCGCCGCTCAGAACTCTGCCCGCGATGGTGCCATAAGGGATCAAATTCTAACTCATTCCCTGGATATTGAAAATTGTGTTGTTTAGGAAATTGCCGCCCCCGGTGTCGGATATTCCTCCGGAACTGATATTTCCATTATTGGTTGTCGCTCCAATTTTTCCGGCGGCCGCCCAGTTGACGCCAACTCCGCGATCCAGTTCGCGGCTCGCCTCGACGAAGCGCACTTCGAGCATGACTTGCTGGGGCGAGGCCACCGTCATGCCATTGGTCACATCCTTGGGCGCGAGTTGCTCGGCGAGCGTTAAGACTTGCTGCAGCACCACAGCGTCGGGCGCGACGCCCGTGAGCAGGACTTTTCCGTTGACGGACGAAATATGGATCTTCGAGAAATTCGAATTGCCTTGGATGCGTCGGCGCAAAATATCGAGATCGTAGGTGACTTCGATATCGACGACCCCCAGAACCTGCTTTTTGGCGTCCAGAAGGGATAGGCGCGTGACGCCGATCTTCTTTCCGAGGATGTAGATGGACTGGTTCGTCAGAGGAACCACATCCGCAATTTCCGGATCTCCGACAAGAGCATCCCCGAAAGCGAAGTCGACGCGCACGGTCTCGGACTTATGCAGTACGATGGGTACGTCGATGCGCTGCGACGTGTGATCCATGTAATAGCTATTGATCGACTTGCTGTTTCCGTTCGCAAATGCGGGGGGAGCCACCGAAAAGCATGCCACCAGCGCCATAGCGGAAAAAAACCATTTCAGGCGCGCTCTCGCCTCGAAGAAACCAAGCATCTTTTCCCCCGAAAAAATATATCAACGCATTGTCAACAAAACCTCCTAGTGAACGCACGGGACTGAAACTGAAAAAAGCCTACTGCGGCGCGGGGACCCTGTATTCTTCCCGCTTCGCCGATCGGAAGATCGTCACGGGCGCAGCATCCGACGCCTCTTTATCCGACGCAGCCACGAGGTCGCGCGAGTCCACCACACGCCCGGTATCCACACCGCTATCGCCCCTGTTGAGCGTCAGAGAAAGTTGACCGATGGCGCCTGCGAGCGTCAGCCTCTTCGCATCATCCTCCACCACCTCGAGAGTGACCGTCTTCGGCGGCTGTGCGTCTGTCCTCCGCTGGAACTGCTGATCAGCGGCAAGCACCCTTATGTTTTTGATCAGTGTCTTCGTGTAAGGCCGGTGGGAGGAGTTCGCCTCTCCACGCTCTGTCTGTGTCATCAGCACGTCCACATGATCGCCCGGCTGAACGAACCCACCGACGCCGGAGGTCTCGTTGACCTTTATGGTAACCCCGTGCATGCCGGGATTCATGCGCCCCACCATGCTGTCCGAACTGTCGAGCAGGCGCTGGGCGACGATAGGCTCGTTTTGCGAAATAGACGCGGCTAACATGCGCTCACCGTGGCCAGCAAATATCTGATCTTGGGAGGTGAAGGCGCCTTTGGGAAGGAACTCCGCTGGGAATTGTGCTTCCCGGACCATGTCAGGCGTAAGCATGCTCCCCTGCCTTGAGGTCACGGACAGCGACCACTGCAGTTTGCGTTGCGCTCGCCTTTGCCCCACCTAAAATCACCGCACGTACGAAAAGTGCCGCGATCCCCGCAAGCAGAAATGCGACGACGAACATGATGATTGAGCCGAAGCGCATGCGAACCTCATCGAAAAGAAAGAGGAAAATGTGGTCCTGAGTCCAAGGGAGTCAGGACCATCGAATGTCGCTATTAAGCAGGAACGAGTGCTGTGGCGATTGCGTTGAATACGGTCGTCAAATTCGTGCCGACAAGTGTGACAGCCGTTATGCATGCCAGAGCGATCAGAACTGCCATAAGGCCATACTCGATCATCGTCACGCCCTTCTCATCTCTCCTGAATGCTTTGATTTTGCTGATGATGGACTTCATTTTAAATCCCCCGCTCGGATGTTGATGTGAACTGCTCAAGCGCGCCATCGCTTTCACATCGGTTCGCGCTGATGAACGGATAATACGAAGCTATGTTCTGATGCATGCAATGTAGCTGTAATTGTGCATAAAACGTTGCCGCTACCTCAGGTGGCAATCTTGCGATCCGGCACCGCTGGTTTAAAGATCGGAGAAGTAGATGCGCGTGTTGAATTGTTCTCTCGCTGCGCAAACGTCAGTCGGGTGATGGCGCAACTCAGCCGGCTCGCCTGAGCGGCAAAGATTACATTCGCAAATCACGATCTTTGGGAGGCAGTTGTTAAGAGAAGTAGTGCAGCGAATTTGCGCAACTGTATTTTCAGATAAGCTTAAATGTTGCTTAATTCCGGCAGCCGGTAAGAATTGATCCCACTAAACAGCTAGTTGTAAAAATACAGCACATGATAAATATGACTTCAATTTAAACTATAAAGCAAAAGCCTTTTTCCGCAAGGAATGTGAATAGCACAAAAACAGCCCTGGCATGAGGATAACGGGTGGCGGCGCGATTTATTCCCGCCAAAAAAAAATCGATTCGCTGCGGGCAAGCGGTGGTGGCGTCGGGCCGGCGGACTCTGCATGGGTGTGAGTTGTGAACAACCCTGCGATCGCGCCTCTAGCAATCACGCCTACTCGATGGTGGCCGCCAATCGGAGGTTAGCAGCCAACATGGTTGGGTTCAGGCCGGTGATGTGTCCCGAACTGGACTATGAGCAGCAGGTTACGCTCGTGCCCCGGGGCACGTAGTAGGCAACGAAATCGAATGTCACCACGCCAGTGAGATAGACGCCCATAGCCGGGGTGAAGGCGTAGGACGATTTAGCGACAATGATGGTATCGCCTTGGTTGAGCAGACCTAAAGGCAGCGTGAATATGGAATTCTGCCCCAGTGGGTCCATTCCCGTTCCCCAGGCTCTGCTCCATTGAACTGTAGCGTTGTTGGCGTTCCGAATGACGCTGCTAACACGCAGCCTGCTCGTATCTGCGGAATAGGGCGCCAAGATTGTTGTCCGAATATTCGCGAAATCGTTTACTTGTACGGTCGTCATATTCGTCTGCTGGGACACCAGATCCGCTACGGTTTGAGCAACTTGCACGTTCTTCCGGCTGGCTGTGAAGGCGTCCCCGAATTCCACCATCCCGAGCAGAATTATGATCAGGACAGGAAACGCTATGGCTGCTTCCAGCAAAATGACGCCACGCTGATTTGAAACGAAGGTCCTCATCATGGGAATGGCTCGTTCTGAAAAACCGCTGCCGACTGGATGAGCCGCTTGTAGTTGGGCCGATTGGCGAGCAGGGCTACGGTGGCGAAATTGAAAAGCGGCCATTCATAGCGGCTTGTCACCAGTTCGATCTCCGACCCCGCGCCAAGGGTGTAAGGCTGAGTAGGCGCAACGCATCCCGAGTGTGTTGGGTTCACGACGCAATCGAAATTGGTGAAGCTTTGAACGGTGAGCTCAAGCTTCGTGGCGCAGTCTGGCAGAATTGTGACGTGACTGCAAATCTCCGACACCATCTTCGCTTGGTCGTAGCTGCCTTTCTGGGCCTGACCCGTTTTTATCAGCCTCGATGCGGTGACCGTTGCGTTATCCAGTTCATAGCCCGCCCAAAAGATCAGACCCACTTCGAGCATTCCTAAAACAAGCCCGAGGAATGGCAGAGCAATGAGCGCAAATTCCAAAAGGGCGACGCCACTTTCATCGCGGTGAGCTTTACGAAGTCTCCGAAAGGAGAGAGCGTTATTCATGTCCTGGCTCCGCGCAACTTAGCGAGTCTCAACGGGGATGTGAGAACTGCTTCTCCCTATCCAGCTTCGCCGCAGCCTGCATTTTTGATTGATCCTGGCTGGTTCGAAGCATTAGCGTACATCGTCAATCGATTCGTATTCATACGTCCCACGATTGCATGGGATCAAGGGCTATGTTCCACACCATTTTGAAGAAATCCGCTGGCTTCAAAGAGGACACGAACGGCATCGTCCTCATTCTCGTCGCTTTTCTACTCGTCCCTTTCATCATTCTGCTGGCCATGGCAACCGATGTCGGGCAGCTCCTTGTTGTGAAGAAACGACTGATCTCAGCGGTTGACGCCGCTGCGCTTGACTTGGCTAAACATCCCAATTTGACCGATGCAACAGCGCAGAATGATCTCGTCACCGCCTTCGTAAATGCGAACTTTGCTTCGCAAAGCGGGATAACGTTCTCGAAGCCGACCGTCACCCGCACAGTCAACAACAACAACAAATTCGTGGACGTATCGGTCAGCGCGACGATAAACACGTCCTTCGCGCGGGTTATAGGGGTCAAGACGTTATCGACGACCATTCACTCACAAGCGCTTGCCGCAGAGAATTACCTCGAAGTGGTGCTGGTCCTCGACACTACCGGCTCAATGAAGGACACGTATGGCAGCACGTCGGGTATCGAGGGGCTGAAGACCGCGGCCACGACACTGGTCAATACTCTTTTTACGAACGATCCCGAGAAGAAATATGTGAAGATCGGCGTGGTGCCGTTTACCGACACTGTCAACGTCGGCACCCAATATGCCAACGCGGCCTGGATCGATAACAGCAATGCCGCGCGGGTCCATGTCGCAGGAGAATATCGACGTTCCTACGGGCACTGGACTTATCACATTCGCCAGCCAACTGGCTACGAAAGCCAACAAGCCGTCCTGGACGTGGGCCGGATGTGTTAGGCAAAGAACTGAGATCGTCAACGGCGTACGCGTCGATTATGACATCAAGGACGTGGCTCCCTCTGTCGGCACCCGGGCAACGCTCTTCACGCCGTTTTTTGCGCCCGATGAACCTGATTGCTGCACAACGCTAAACAACTCTAGAGACTACATTTTATAATAGTTATTTGAGTGACGGTACTTTTACTACCTTGTGTCGCAAGGGAATTCAATATCCATACACAACAGCAACAGACGAGAGTAACGTTCAGAAATGTGTTTCTAAATACAGCAGTCCTTCAGGGAGCGGCACTGGGCCAAATGCCTTGTGCACGAGTCAGCCGATCATCCGGCTTTCGAATAATCAATCGGCCATTGCGAACGAAATCAGTGCCATGACGGCCGATGGCGCAACGGTTATCCCGGCTGGGTTGATGTGGGGATGGCATCTTCTTTCACCCAACGGGCCATTCTCTGACGGCGTCCCTTATTCGAATGACACAACCATCAAGGCAATAATCCTCGTCACCGACGGCTTCAATAATGTGCAACTGCAAGGCAACGTTGTTCCCACCCATACAGACAACGGCTTCAACAAATCGATCTACACCGCTTATGGTTATGGCAGCGGGCCTCACCTGAACCTTGTTGCCGTTCCCAGCGGCGTGAATGAAGATCAGCCTGACTATAATCTCGACCAGAAGCTTAATACGCTTTGCACCAATATAAAGGCTGTCACCGACGCAGACGGCAATCCGGGGCGTATCGTGATCTATGCGATCGGGTTTGGCACGACAATCAACAACCACGGTCTCAGTCTCATGCAGCAATGCGCAACCAGCGCATCGACCTATTTCTACAATCCTACCGGGGCTGAACTGAACACCACGTTCCAGAACATCGCTCTCGGTCTCAACAAGCTGCGCCTTTCGAAGTAGATGGAGTATGCGGAAACGGATCGCGGAATCTTCGGCAGGCTACTCGGGTCTGTTATCCGTCACCCATTAACAGCTAGAAACGCGGCCCTTAAGGCACAGAAGCCGAGGAGCCAAAACGCCTGCGCCTGAAGCACCCGAGCCGCCCCATTATGATCGTCAGTTCGGCGGCTGCGACCGGAGGCTTACCTCACAACCCCGCCTAGCTCAACGTCCCTCGCCCCTTGATTGCGGGCAAATCGTGACCGGGACGGCTTCGGTCATCGGCATGCGTCATTACCCGCGGTATTTGAATTACCGTCTTTGGCGGCGAAAATGACAGACCGGACCTTTGTCCGAACCCTGCATTCTCGAATCCATGGAGCTACAGCTTGTCAAAAAGCTCAGCCCGATGTTTTACATGCTCAAAAGCCAACTCATGATTTATAATGATAATTCGCGACGAGCTTCTAAAACACTTCCCTTGCAATATTCGTCACTTGCGCCAAAAATGGTTGTTTCGTAATGATGGGGTCGGGTGTTCGAGTCACCCAAGCGGCACCTCCATTTTCAAAGGGTTATCCTTCCGAGCACATACTAATTTTACATGCTTGATGAGGTGCTCTTTTGCAAGCTGGTCAAACTCTTCCCACCTTTGGCCGCTCCTGATGCGAGTGAGCAACCTTGGATTGTCGGGGCGGGGGAGTGGATCTTAATATCGTAATCTGGGATACCTGATCAGCGCGAGCGTCGACTGGCATTTCAACCGGGGTATGGCATGGCAATTCGATTTTGGATGGCGCATTCCGCTGTGACAATTCGGCGTTGGAGGCCTCCTGTCATTGTAACGTTCGCGGTCCTTGCCGCGCTGACGGCGCTGCCCGCGGACGCCGAAAGACGGGCGCGTCCTGCGTCCGCAACGGAAGCGGCGGCGCCGCGCCATGCGGGCGAGCCGATCATGGCAATCGTGTCGATCAAGTCCCAGCAAGTCACTTTCTATGACCAGGACGGATGGATCCTGCGGGCGCCGGTGTCGACCGGCACGAGCGGACGCGAGACGCCAGCCGGCGTCTTTGCCGTCCTCGAGAAAGACGTGGACCACCATTCCAGCCTCTATGACGATGCCAGCATGCCGAACATGCAACGCATCACCTGGAACGGCATCGCGCTGCACGGTGGCCCGCTGCCCGGCTATGCGGCCTCGCACGGCTGCGTGCGGATGCCCTACGGCTTTGCGGAGGAGTTGTTCGACAAGACGCGGATCGGGATGCGGGTGATCATCTCCCCGGACGACGCAGCCCCGGCCGAGTTTTCTCACCCGGCGCTGTTCATGCCGAACAAAGAGGCGATCGCCGCTGCCCCGGCGCGTGCGGAGAAGCTCGTCCGCGAGGCCGAGGAGGCCGCCATGACGGCTGATGAGACGAAGAGAGCCGCCGCGAAATCGGCGCGCGAGACGGCATCGCTCAAGGCGGCGCTGCGCAAGCTGGAAACGATCAAGAGCCCGTGCCGACGCCGAACTCGCCTACGCCGAAAAGGCGCTTGCCGCCGCAAGGACGGACAAGGCTAAGGCGCGTGCCGAGGATCTAAGGCTCAAGGCGGCTGCCAGGGCTGCGGAAGCGGGGACCCGGTTCGACACCGCAAGAGCCGATGCGAAATCGAAGATCGACGCCGACGCCGGCGCGCAGGACGCCGCCAAGGCTGCCGCGAAGAGGAAGGCTGACGCGGCAAAGGCGGCGGGCGAGGCGAAGCTCGCGCTCGAGCCAGTCTCGGTCTACATCAGCCGCGCGACGCAGAAGCTCTACGTAAAGCGCGACACGCATAAGCCGTGGCCGGACGGGGGCGAGGTGTTCGATTCGACCATCGAGGTTCCGGTCACGATCCGCAATCCCGACAGGCCGATCGGCACGCATGTGTTCACGGCGATGGCGAAGAGCGACGCAGGCTTGCGATGGTCCGTGGTGACGATCGACAACGGGGACGACGCCAAGAGCGCCCTCGACCGCATCACCATCCCGCAGGATGTGCTCGATCGCATCGCGCCGACTGCTTTGCCGCGATCCTCGATCATCGTCTCGGACGAGCCGCTCAGCCGCGAGACCAACTTTCGCACCGAGTTCGTGGCAGTGCTGAACAACCAGCCCCAGGGCGGCTTCGTGACGCGCCGGCCAACGCCCTCAGTCCCGAGAGGCGACTGGTGGGGCGACGGCGGCTTCTTCGACTTTTTTGGGAGCGATCAAAGACCGAAAACTCGCGGCGGCCGGTACTATCGTCAGGCGCCACAGGGATGGTTGTGGTAAGATGCGGTGCGCCGCGCGGAGGCCGCATGCTCGGTTAGGAGCGTTCGAGGCAGAGATGTTTGTCGCGCACGCCGTAGCTGGCCATTTGACCAAACGAGTTTCGCCAAAGCGGCAGGGTCAGCTATTTTTCGCCGGAAGCAAGGCCGTCAAAATCAAAGCCGGCGCCTCTCTCAGCCGTGGCACAACCACCATCCGTTTGATCTGCCGTTTCTTGAAGGCGGCTAGAAACCGGCGGTATTCCTTGAACACGACGCACCCGTTCGAGTCGCCCCGCCTTCCGAGCATATAGGTGTGCGCCAGAAAACCGTCCCGCCCAAAGACTGCGGCGTCGCCTTCGACGGGCGTCAGGCGGATCGCCTGCACACCGAGGAAGGGGCTCTCTCGTAGCGTCAGATCATAGATATGGGGCGGCGTCGGCCCCCTGTTGCGGCGATCCACGAAAGCGGGGTTGTCCCGCATCAGCCCAATTCCGGAATGGGCTTCGAGCGTCTCGCCGTTCGGCAAGTAAACCCTGCCCCTTTCAATATCGTAGATCGCAACACCATCCCCTCCTTGCAAAGCCGCAACGGACGGCGACGCCCTACCGGCTTCATCGTCCGCTTTCGCAAAACGAGGCACGACGGCAAGCTTTTGCGGCTGGACGTCGTCAGCAACCGCCGCGCTCACGAGCTGCGCCTGCACGGCGCCGCCTGCCTTTAATTTTGTAGTGCGCGGCTGAACGGTAATGTTGCGTTCGGCCATTGCCGATTCGCGCCAGACTGAATCGAACGGCAAAACCTCGCGCCATGCGCGCTGTCTTGTAATGGATGGATACGTTCTGGGTTTTGGCGAACGAGGTCTCGTTTCGTGCGATCTCGTACGCATAGGGCAGCATCGCCAGCAGCGTTAACGCGCACCCAAGATAAACTCGCGCTCTTGATTGAACTCTCGGAGCCGAGCCCTGCTCCCACATTGGTACTGACATCAACTCTTCCAAACTCTACGCCGCGTGAAGACACAAAATTTTTGTCGCGAACAAGGCAGGCCAATGCTTGCCGTCTCCTCCGTGCCACTCCTCATGGCTGTGAGCCGCGCCCCTTGACCTTGGCGCGCCTTAACAAAGTCCTCACATCAGCGGCCGGCGAAAACGGCCGCCTGCTGTTTATGAATAAAGATGCTTTACATTTTCTAAATTGTGGGCGGGGCAGAGGCACCTTCTTACCTCGATGCCGTCGAAACCATTGCTTTAGAGGTTCTTCGCCAAGCGTTTGAACCGCGTCGATCCACACCTTCGTTTAGAACCAGCGGCCCGTTCTTCGGGGTGGAGACCCACTGCCCGCCAGTGTCAAGAAGGTCGATCCGACAGGCTTCAGCGGCCATCCACCCGGCAAGACACCATAGTGCTGGTGACGGTACGCCTTGGTGACGTTGCGCATTCAGGAATAAAACTTAAACGTGCGTGTTCTTAAGTAACAATTTGCGCTTGAGGGAAAAAGCAGGGGAAGCGAAGCCAGGAGCAACAATCGCCGCCGCCCGCACTCGAGCCTTGACGGCATGACGCCCGATCAAGCCTACTACGGAGCACCGAGCTTGCCGCCAGTCCGCTTGGCAGCCTAACCCTGGCAGACGTTCCACTTATCGAAGCGGAAAAACCGTCCGAACGAGCGGAGCCATCTCACGATCAAGCGCGAAAAATATTGCCGGAAGCATTCGCCGAGCGTTGTGAAGAGGGTGCGAAAGCGACCGATGACCGGATAATTGCACCGGATCGCGTCCTTCGTCTGGCTGACATCCGCAACGAACATGACCGCAATCATGAGGGCGAAAATGCCAACGGCCACAACGAACAGAGAAGCGATGAGACTGAGGCCATTCATGGCGAAATGACCAAATAGGCCAATGTCCACAGTCCGCTCCCGCGCCGGTGAAATCTTTGCTTTGCGCCTGCCCATCTTGCTTTAGAGGCCGCTGAACCAGTTATAGCCGCCGTCTTCCCAGTAGCCGCCGGGGTAAACGTTCGTTACCTCCATGGCGTAGATCCATTTGGGCTGCTTGAAGCCGAGCTTCAGCGGCGTCTTGAGGCGCACCGGAAAGCCATAAGCGTCCGGCAGGGGATCGCCCGCGTAATGCGTGGCGAGAATGGTTTGCGGATGCAGCGCCGTCGCCATGTCGATGCTGCCCCAATAATTGTCGCTGCACTTGAAGCCGACATATTTCGCAGTCTTGTCGGCGCCAATCCGGTCGAGAAACGTGCGCAGCGGCGGGCCGGACCATTTGCCGATATAGTCCCAGCCTTCGACGCAGACATGCCGCGTGATCTGTGTCTCCCTCGGCAGCGCATAAAGCGCGTCCTTGGTCCAGGGCCGCTTGTTCTCGATGGCGCCCGCGAGTTCCAGACGCCATGTCGCGCCATCGACCTTCTTCACCTCGTCGACGCCGTAGAAGGCATTAAAGCGCGGCGGATTGAGCACGTCGGCGTCCGAATAGGTGGGCGCGAGTTTTTTCGGATCGAAAAGCCAAGCCTGCACGCGGTCGTTCCAGCCCGACATGGCGCGCAGCACGCCTTGCAAGGCGCTTTCATTGCTGATGTCACAGCCCGTTAGCAGCGTCAGCGCCCCGAGGCTGACTGTGCCGCGAAGAAATGTGCGCCTCTCGATTCCGGCAATAAGCTCGCGATGCTCGATCAAGGCGGATTGATTGACGCCGCCTTGCGGCCGATTAGCGGATCCTCGCGGGCGTATGATGGCCATGGCTTATTCTCCCGCCCGGACAGGTGAGATGCCCGCAGGGCCTTCAGCAGGGATCGAGCCCCTGGTCATAGCGGTGATTGTTTTCGGAACGAGGATCGCGAGCGTGACGTGCACGAGTAGGAACAGCGCGATCGCGGACATACCGATAAAGTGGGCGAGCCTTGCGCCCTGGAAATCATAGAAGAGCCACGTCAGCGCTCTGAAACTGCACCGGCTTCCAGATGGCGAGCCCGGAGACGAGCATCAAGATCGCGGCCAGGATCACGCCGGTATAGAGCAGCTTCTGCACCGCGTTGTAGACCGTGATGTCGTCATGAGCGAGGTTGAAACTGAGCGCCTGCCGGATATCGTGGACCAACTCGGACAACGAGATCGGCGGCCACTTCCTTTGCAATCGGCCGCTGGCGAGGCCCACGCCCAGCGCCACGATGCCATTTACAAAGAAGAGCCACATGGCCGCGAAGTGCCACAGAAGCGCGTTCGAGAAACCTACGTCCTTGTTGAGCTTGTAGGTGATCTCGGGATCGCCGCCGAGCGTCGCCCATTCGGGGAATGTGAGCCAACTGGAAGATCGGCACGTTGTTGTAAATGCGCCAGCCGCTTCCGATCATGATGAGGATCGCGATTGCGTTGATCCAGTGGGTCGCGCGAACAAAGCGCGAGTGCACACTTATCCGGCGATCCTGTCCGATTTCACTGCCCCGCATCTTTGATAACCCTCGTGAAATCAACTTCCTTGCCTCCAACCTCGTCCAAGCGCCAAGCCGTGTCAAAGGTGAAGCGCCAAGGACACTGGATTGTGACGGGCAGCGATCGTAAAAGTCTTGCGCTGCCCCAGCTTATCTAGGCGAGAAGAGAGAGCTGTTTAAATGCTGATTGGATATCAATTCAATGCAGGAAAGCTATGAATGAGATTTGTTTTGCACGAAGCCGCAAAAGCGCGAACATGACTGGGACTTACTCGGCGAACTGGCGGCGGCGCTTAAGTTTTCTCTGCCATGCTTTTTGCGCTGGGAAAAATACTGTTAGGCGCCGAACCTTCGGCAAAAGTTTTTGTCGGCGGGTCCCCCTGGCAAGGCGAAAGCAAAGATAGACGCATGCCGTAACTGTCATTGGCTCTGGAATTTCCTACTTGCTGCGCCCAATTCCCACTTCCACGTGGAGTTCGATGTTCAAGATCTTATCGGATGGCAATCGCGGAACTGGCCGGGGGCTGTTCGCGTCCATGCACCGGCTCAGGCACAAAATCTTCATTGAGGAGCAGAGTTGGCCCCTTGGCGACATCTGCTCCCTTTGCGGGATGGAGCGCGACGACTTCGATGTTCCATCCGCAACTTACATCGTGCGCGTGAACGGACAGGGCGACGTGGACGCCTGTATGCGCCTCCTGCCCACCAGCGGCCCCTATCTGCTGGGGATTAAGTTCGGCGACCTCATCCAAAAATTCCCAAGCCCAATTCGCCCTGGATCTGGGAAGTGAGCCGCCTCTGTGCCGAGCGCAATGCCGCCGCCTCTGGCCAGCTCATGGCCGCAATGTTGGAGTTCGGCCTCGCCAGCGACATAACAAACTATGTCTCCGTTTGCGATGTTCGAATGGAACCGGCTTTGCGGCGCTGCGGATCGGTATTCTCCCGCATCGGCGAACCGCGCCGATGCGGGAGCGACCTCATTGTCGGAGTGATTTTCAAAGTGAGCGAGGCCATTCTTCGCGACGTGCGAAGGAAGTCCGGGATTTCGGGCCCGTTGCTGGCCTTTGGCTCTGTCTCTCCAGGAGACAACCGCTTAGCGATCGACCACCGGACATCCGCTGGATGATTTTTGTATGCATGGTGTGCAACCCGTTATCTGCTTGTCAAACTTGCCCCGACGGTTTCGTCCGCTTTCCTTCTTCTGAAAGATCTTCTGCGAAATCGCCTTACGGGTCGGTTAACGCAGATCGAGATCTGCCACCATCTTGATATTACCAGGAAAATGCCGAACGGGATGACATCGCCGCAGCCTGCGCGCAGCTGCTCCCGCTGCGCACGGCGTTAACCCGATGGTCCAAAATCATATTTAACCTAAATTCGGCAGTTGACCTCTGCGCAACGTAATTTCGCAGCGTCCTCTCAACCTATTGATGTGGGTTCTGCCGGTCATGCCGGCGCCATAAGGCGTGGCGGAGCGCGCAGTTGTCGGCCACCGAGCCAAGATCGCACAGCATGGGAGAGGATTCGACGCCAGCGCTGGTCTGCGGTCAACTGCTCCGCATTTTGAGTAAGCTCACCCAGGAAGCGGGCGATGTCAGAGAGCACGCTCGCTGCCCATCCAGCCTTGGCGTGAGAGCTGGCCACACGCAGCGTGGTCTGCCGCGCGTGGCGGCTGCGCTCTGCGATAGCGGAGAGCAGCAACGGCCGGCTGGTGATGGCCTCTAAGTGCTTGCTGGGTTCGGCCAGCCGCACGAACAGGCTCCACCAATTGTAGACAAGCGCGATGAAGCGGGCCATCAGCTGGCAGCGAGGCAGATCGCGTGTCGTGAAGCCAGCCCATCCCCATTGGTTCTTGAGTTCGTCGAAGGGGTTTTCGCTGTCCGCCCGGTCGCGGTAGAGCTGGGCGAGCGTCAGAACCTCTTCGTCGAGTGAGGTGACCAGCACGCCGTATTCGTAGGCCTCCGCACCTGGCCCGATCTCGACGAAGCCGAGGGCCAGCTGACCGGCGTCATCGCGCCCGGAGACGGTCAGGCCTTCCTTCAACCGGCGGCGCAAGATGACCACCTGGCGCTGACGGCTCCAGCCCTCCAGCCTCAATGTGTCCTCTCTTCCCTGCCAGCCTTGACTGGCGTTGGTCCAATCGTCTTTAGAAAAAGTCTTCTTGATCAGCTTCTTGACGTTGGCAGTCAGGCGCAGCTTGAACAGATAGGGCAGCCCTCTCTGTTCGGCCCCGCTCATCACCGCTTCCGTGCCGAAGCCGCTATCGCCGCGCAAAAGCGCGGGCTGGCAATCGCGGGGAATGCGGTCCAGGAGAGCCCAGAGCCCTGGCGCCGCGTGTTTGGAGGCATGCTCGTTGCCTGGAGCAACCTCCACGTCGAGCGCCAGCCGCAGGCCGGCCATCGTGTAGGTATGGTAGACATGACTGGGCCGGCCCGGCTTTTTGGGATTGTAGCCAAGCACAGCCCCTTCCTGATGGCCGTAGAGCGGCTTGACGGTCGAATCCATGTCGAGAACCCAAGGCTCCGATAGCAGCGGCGCCGTGCAATAATCGAGATGGCGTTGCAGCCATTCCCGGCCCTCGTCCTCTCCGATGGCCTTGAAGCCGCGGCGGACCGCATCCTCGCTGACGATCTTCTTCATGCCCAAAAGCTCGGGCAGCACGCCGTCATTGCGTAGCGCCGTGATGTGGGCATAGCGCTTGTGTCCGGCGAGGACAGACAGCATCGTTGTGCCAAGCACGTCGCGCTTCTCCGGCGCGTTCGGGCTCGTATAGGCGAGCGGGCAATCGGCCACGAGCGCACCGAACAGACCGGCCACCTTCAGATATTCGATGAAGAACGGAAGCTGTCCATAGGGCGTCAGCGGCGCTGTGGAATCCCATTCCACTCGCACCGGACCCGCCCAAGTGTCGAGCGTTGTTGGCGCCAATGCAGCGTCTTGCTCAATCGGCGGTTGTTCACCCGCTGGGTGAACTGGAAGGCGGAGTGTATCGTGGCTCATGTGCCTGAGAATGCGCGATTCTCAGGCGAAAATGGCCCCGTCAACTGCCGGATTTAGGTTTAACGGACTTTTGCCCGTCCCAGTAAATGGAAAAATTCCGGCATTTAGTTCTATTTAATGGGAGGTCACAGGCGCAGGATACTCTGAGGTGGACCCCGCCGGTTGGACAGGAAATGGGCGGACTTAAGAGGGAGCGTCGCCAGTTCATTCTCCGGCTATGCAGCCAGAAGAGTGTCACCGCAGGCTACCACTTTTTCTTCGCAAATTAGATCTTTCTCTGTTTGTTGCTGTTGTTCCTGTGGGTATGTGGTCAACGTCCTTCCGTTGTCCACATATCCACAGGTCTGGGCCGCCGCAAAAACTTCGCCGGGCGTGCGATAGCCGTGGGATTGATGCTTGCGCTCATCGTTGTAAAACGCCAGCCACGCGCCGACGCCCAGCCGCGCTTCCGCCACCGAGGCGTAGGCTTTGATGAAGACCTCTTCGTATTTCAGGCTACGCCAGAGACGTTCGATAAAGATGTTGTCCAGAAACCGTCCCTTGCCATCCATGCTGATCTTGACGTCTTGCGCTGTAAGCGTTTCGATGAAAGCCGCCGCCGTGAACTGAACGCCCTGATCGGTGTTAAATATTTCAGGCTTGCCGTACCGGCTCATGGCTTCTTGTAACGCTTCGACGCAGAAGTCTGTCTCCATGCCGATCGAAATCCGCCACGCCAGCACGCGCCGGCTGAACCAATCCATGACGGCTACCAGATAAACAAAGCCCCGGGCCATCGGAATATAAGTAATGTCCGCACACCAGACCTGACTGGCGCGGTCTATCGTCAGGTCCCTTAGCAAATACGGGTATATTTTGTGGCCTGGATGCTTGCCGCTCGTGTTGGGTTTCTGGTAAATCGCTTCGATCCCCATCAGCCGCATCAGCCGCCGCACATGCTTGCGGTTCACCCCGCGCCCTTCGCCCCGCAATTCCGCCGCCAGGCGCCGCGAGCCGTAAAACGGCCACTTCATATATAACTCGTCGATCCGGCGCATCAGCGCGAGATCCTCGTCGCTGGCAGGTTTGCGTTTGTAGTACAGCGTCGAACGCGGTACTTTCAGCAATTGGCATTGCTGTACAATGGAATAGTGTGGATGAGGGCGGGCGATCATTGCCATTCGGGAGGCCAGACTCATCCCCCAGACCTTTCCCGAAAAAAATCTCGCTCCATTGTTAGTTGACCGATCTTGGCGTGTAGCTCAGTCAACTTGGTTTTGTCAGCTGCTTCGGTGCGGGCTGCTTTTTCGCCGCCCTCGAACAAAGCCGTCACGCCATCCTGCACCGCCTTCTTCCACGTATGGATCTGGCTCGGATGCACCCCAAACTTGCTCGCCAGCTCCGCCACGCTCCCTTCCTCCCGGATCGCGGCCATAGCCACCTTCGCCTTAAACTCCGCGCTGTGTTTCTTTCGCGTATTCGCCATCTATTGCCCCCTGGTGGACCACCGTTTTAGGGGCGATGCTCTCTCTTAGCCACCTGTCCAGCTTTTGGGGGCCAGCTCACTCTTTTGCTTTCAATGTTCTATCGGATTTACTTCCGCCCGGCACGAAGCCTCGGCGGGAAGTAATTGCGGCAGGAATAAAATGCTTGTTAAGCACAATGGTGACCGGAAATAAATCCGGAGTGCTCCTGTTAACCGTCTTTGTATTAAAGCTCGGCGCGGCGACGAACAGTTTACCAAGAGGCGTGCGGCGAGCGCCGTCCGTGATGGCATCGCCGGATTGGCGAAGCCTGCTAAAGCATTCCTGGTTCCGTACCGCGAAAACGCCGCAACCCCTCACCCCAGCCCTCTCCCGCAAGGGGAGAGGGAGTTCGCTCGCGATTGCAACAACCCCTTGCGGGAGAAGGACAGGATGAGGGGTTGCGGCGTTTTCGCGGATCAATGACTCTGGGCCCTAGTTTCAAGCTCGCGGATTCGTTCCAGCAATGGCGCGGTGGCGGCGGAGACTTCGGCTGCAGTGAAGCGCGGCGTGATATGCTGCGAGCAGTTCCAGTCGAAGGCCTCGATCGAGATAAGAAAACTGCGCTCGACCTTCGCCTTATAATCGGGAATCGCGAGCCTTGCCGCCAGTTCCGGCTCGTCATCCAGCTCAACCGCCCTAGCCCGGCCAAGCAGTTTGAGGCGCGCCTGATCCGGGTAGTCCATGAAAAACAACGCCACGCGGTCGTTGCAGCTGAGGTTACCCAAGCTGACATATTGCCGGTTGCCGCGGTAATCGGCAAAGCCCAGCGTCTTTTCATCGAGCACGCGGACAAACCCAGCTGGCCCTCCGCGATGCTGGATATAGGGCCATCCTGTTTCGCTCACGGTGGCCATGTAGAAGCTGTCGCGCGCTTGGATGAAGGCCGTCTCCGCCTTGCCAAGCCGGTCATGTTGAACCGGGCCGCCTTCTGCCTTCGCGTAAGCCTTTCGGCTTCCCATCTGCTCCTGGAAAGCCTGCACCGCCGGGGTAAAGGCGAGTTCGGCAAATTGGTGTGTCATGAGACGCTCGCTGTTTGAAAAGACGGGCTGATCGGTGATTGCCCGCAAACCGATGAACCGGCGCTAAGCAAAGTTCGCTTCGCGTTTCGTCGTCCCGGCCAAGCGAAGCGCGAGCCGGGATCGTAAAAGAGTTATGATTTTCAACCTGTTACGATCCCGGATAGGGCTTATGCCCTTCCGGGATGACAACAACTGCGATCCGTGGACATGTCCGAAACACTTTGCTTAGCGCAGCTTGCGGCTTAGAAAGTCGCGGATCCGCGCTGCAATCTCGGAGGCGTGCGTCTCCAAAGCGAAGTGGCCCGTATCGAGAAGATGAATTCAGCCTCGGGAATGTCGCGCTTGTAGGCTTCCGCACCTGCGGGAAGGAAGAACGGGTCATTCTTGCCCCAAACCGCCAGCAAGGGTGGCTTGTGCGTGCGGAAGAAGTTCTGAAACTCCGGATAGAGAGCCACATTCGACTGGTAGTCGCCGAAAAGATCGAGCTGAATGCCAGCATTACCTGGTTTGGCGAGGTTGACCTGATCCAGCGTGTAGCTTTCAGGCGCAACCAGTGAGGGGTCGGCGACGCCATACGTGTACTGCCATTTCGTCGCCTCGGGACTGAGAAAGGCGCGCAGCGCGTCCCGATTTTCCGGCGTGGGCTTTTCCCAATAGGTCTGGACAGGGTTCCAGCCTTCCGGATTCAAACCTTCTTCATAGGCGTTGCCGTTTTGCGAAATGATCGCCGAGATGCGTTCCGGATTGCGAAGCGCAAGGCGAAAGCCAACGGGCGCACCATAGTCGAAAACGTAAATGGCGTAGTGATCAAGGCCAAGCGCCTCCGTGAATCCGGCTATCGTTTCGGCTAAACTCGCCAAGTTGTAAGCGTAGCTTTCCGGCGCCTGAGTGAATCCGAAGCCGGGCAGATCCGGCGCGATGACGTGATAGTTGTCGGCAAGCGCCGGGATCAGCGCCCGGAACATGTGGCTGGAGGTTGGGAAGCCGTGCAGCAGGAGCACCGTTGGCGCATGTTTTGAGCCGGCCTCGCGGTAGAAGACCTCCACTCCCCCAACCGTCTTGGCTCTGTAGTGAATGCGCTGCGCTTCGCTCATCGGGATATTGCCCGTCGAAGTGATGCCAGTTGCTTGTTGTGCAGTGATGCGGGGCATGACTGTCTCCATGGTGCCAGTTGTGATCCGCTTTTGCGGCATGCCCTGAATTTAATTGTTTCCAGGCACGTTTGAATTGATGCTGTCGACAACGTACTATTGCGCTGAAAGAAACAATCATGGACCGATTGCACACCATGGAGGTGTTCGCGGCGGTGGCGGACAGCGGCAGTTTTGCCAAGGCCGCCAAGGCCATGCGCCTCTCTCCGCCCGCAATTACGCGCGCCATCACGGCCCTTGAAGACCGTCTCGGGACCCGCCTCTTCGTAAGGACGACGCGGTCCGTACGGCTGACCGAGGCTGGCATACGGTTTCTTGCCGACACGCAACGCATCTTGAATGAGATCGTCGAGGCGGAAGAAGCAGCGACAGGCGCACACACGGCGCCGCGCGGCATACTCCACGTCACTGCGCCTGTCTTGTTCGGCCGAATGTATGTGGCTCCGATCCTTCGCGATTTTCTTGACGTCTATCCGTCGGTGATGGCCAACACCTTGTTCGTCGACCGGGTCGTCAATATCGTTGAGGAAGGGCTCGACGTGGCGATCCGCATCGGCGATCTGCCCGATTTATCCCTGACAGCAATTCGCGTCGGTTTCGTCCGCCGGGTGCTTTTTGCGGCGCCGTCTTACTTTGAAAAGTACGGCGTTCCAAAGCACCCTCGCGATCTCGCCCAACATCGCATTATTGCGTCCGAGGCTGCGGCCCCCGTCATCACATGGCGGTTTTATCGTGCGGGCGGGGGGATTTCGGCGCGGATCACGCCGCTGATGGTTGTGAACAATCTCGACACAGCGATCGAGTCCGCGCTTTGCGGGTGGGCCATGGCGCGTGCCCTATCCTACCAGGTCGCGCCCCATGTTGCCGATGACAGGCTGCGGATTGTGCTGCGGGATTTCGAGCCGAAGCCGTTGCCGATCCACGTCGTCCATCAGGAAGGCCGCCGTGCTTCGGCAAAGCTGCGCGCCTTCGTCGATTTCATTGTCGACCGGATTCGCGCGAACCCTGCGCTGAGGGAGCCAAAGGGCTAGCGACTTGCCAAAGCGAAGCAGCATGCTGAAAGCCTGAAAACGTGGCTTCATCCTTCGACAGGCTCAGGATGAGGTCGAGTGTTTTCAATGAGTTGATCCTCATGGTTAGCGAGTGTACCTCATGGTTAGTGAGTGCACCTCATGGTGAGCTTGTCGAACCATGGGCAACATCATTTTTCAGCAGCCTGCCAGTCAAAGCCGCTGAACCCGCAGTCTCCCAAAATCCGTATCCGCTAAGCCGATAGCCTACAGCTATAAATTCAATCCGCACTCGATAGTGGAAGATTGATCGCTGCCGCCGTAACCCTTGGGCTGCGGAGTTAGGAGCCGCGGGGCAAAGATTTCTGCAACCGCTCGATTTTGCGCTCACGTCTCCGCCTTAGGACTCCTTTGCGGGGCGCAACTTTCTGTGAGGCACAAAAAAGTGCGCAAAATCATTCTTCCGCATGGGCTAATTAATTGACTATCCAAGGCAAGTAATAAGGAGTTACATGCCAACGTTCCGTTCTAGCACTGCATTTTGCGGCGTTGCCGTCATGGCGAAGGCATCGCAGTCCGGCCTCACAAAGACACGGCTTTGTCCTCCTCTAACCTTCGAAGAAGCGGCAAACTTCAACACAGCCTTTTTGAAAGACATCGCAGAAAACCTTATCGCGGCGTCCGCAAAGACAAGCCTCGCCGGCACAATGGCGTTTGGACCGCCGAAAAGCGAAGCGTTTTTCCGGCAGCATCTGCCTGGCGGTATTGCGCTGCACGAAGTTTGGCGCGCCGATTTCGGAGACTGTCTTCGTGAAGCGATGAGACGCCAATTCGCCGCGGGCCACAGAGCGGCATGCGTGCTGAATTCGGACAGTCCCACCTTGCCCATCGCTCTTCTCGCCGAGATGGTCGACGTCCTTTCGCGTCCGGGCGATAGGGCGGTGCTCGGCCCTTCGACCGACGGAGGCTATTATCTCCTGGCCAGCAAGACGCTTCACCCGCATCTGTTCAAGGGCGTCGCCTGGAGCAGTGAAGCGGTTTTTACGCAAACATTGGAGCGCGCGGCGGAAATCGGCCTTCCCGTCCATATCCTCCCCGAATGGTACGATATTGATGACGCCGCTGCGCTGAGGCTGCTGGCCGGGGAACTGCTGTCGGGCAAAAGGTTTTCTGACAGCCTGCAGTCCAGTCCCGCGCCCAATTCCACCGCGCTCCTGGAAACCATGTTCCAAGGCGCGAATTTGGGAGAGCGCCTCGGCCGGTTTCTCGCGGACGGCGTTCCGAAACCTCTTCGCGAGGCTGCGGCGTGATCCGCTGGCCGGCGCCACCGGCTTTTGCGATCGCGGCGGGAGCGCTCGCCCTTTCCATGGTGGGAGGCGCATTGGCGCTTTTCGCCGAGGAACACGACACGGTCGTCTATCTCACGCTCGCGCAAGGCACGCTCTACGCGGCCTTCGCCTGGCTGCTCTGGCGCGAAAAAAGCCGGTTCACCGAACGGGAAAACCGGCGTTACCTTCTTTACTTGCTCGGGCTCGCGGTCTTCATGCGGGCGCTCCTTCTGTTTGCGCCGCCGCATTCGACCGACATCTACCGCTACATCTGGGATGGCCGCGTCCAAGCGGATGGCGTCAATCCTTATCGCTATGTCCCAGCCGACCCCGCGCTCGCCCATCTCCGCGACGGAGCCATCTACGAGAGCGTGAACCGCAAGGAGTATGCGCCTACGATCTACCCGCCCATGGCGCAGGCAGTCTTTCTCGTTGCGAGCCTTATAAGCGAGAGCGTCGCTATGATGAAGACGGCGATGCTGGCTTTCGAAGCGCTCGCGATCTTCGCGCTGATCGAGCTTCTGAAAGCGCGCCGCCTCCCGACCGTGCTCGTGTCCCTTTATGCGCTGCATCCGCTGGCGATTTGGGAGATTGCGGGCAGCGGGCATGTCGACATCATTGCTATCGCCTTCATGCTCCTGGCGCTGCTTGCGGCTGAAAAAGGAATGCGCTTCGCGTCCGGGGCAGCGCTGGCGGCGGGTGTGCTTACAAAATACTTTCCGCTGACGCTCGCGCCATCCCTCTACCGGCGCTGGGATTGGAAGATGCCGGCGGCCTTCGCCGCGACTGCGCTTCTGCTCTATCTGCCCTTTCTGTCGGTCGGCGGGAAGGTTTTCGGGTTTCTCGGCGGTTACGCTGGCGAAGAACTGGGCGCTGGCGACGGCCTGTACATCGCCGCGCTCCTGAAGCAACTCGGCTTTGGAGCCGCCGCGCTTCCCATCTTTTTCGCCCTCGCAACCCTAACCCTCGTTTCCATCGCGTTGCGTTCGGGCTTTCGGAGCGACCCAGACAAACCGGACCTTTCAGGCGCGTTCTCCACCGCCGTCGCCGTCATGGTGTTCTTCTCGCCGCATTACGCGTGGTATTTCCTCTGGCTTGTCCCCTTCCTTTGCTTCTTTCCAAGGCCGTCGGTGTTCTGGCTGACCCTGTCGGCCACGGCGCTGTACCGGCTGCAATGGCCGCCGAGCCTTATCGGCGCGAGCGTTCAATATGCGCCGTTCGCCGCTCTTCTCATCCTCGAAAACCTGAAGCTGTTCCGCGAAAAGGAGCCGTCCGATGAACGCGCCCTTGCTTGATCCGAAGGTCGCGCCTACCCCTGCCGGACAGATCGATCCGCGCCGCTATTTCGAGCGCATCGGGGATGAGCGCCGCGCCATAGCAACCGACGACCCGGTCTGCCTCTATCTGGAAACCACCAACCGCTGCAATCTGCTCTGTACCACCTGCCCCCGCACTTATGACGAGCTTGAGCCGCCTTCTGATATGAGTTGGGACCTTTTCACGAGCATCGTGGACCAGTTTCCGAAAGTTCAGCGCGTCGTATTGCACGGCGTTGGCGAGCCGATGATGGTGGCCGAACTGCCGAAGATGGTCCGATATCTGAAGGAGCGCGGGGTCTACGTACTGTTCAATACCAACGGCACGCTCATGCGCGAGAAGAAATGCCGCGAGTTGATCGAGGCCGGCCTTGATGAGATGCGCATCTCGCTCGACGCCGCCGAGCCGAAAGCCTTCGAGGCCGTGCGCGGGCGCGATCTCTTCGATCGCATCGTTCGCAATATCCGTAATGTCGTCAAGCTGAAGACACGCATGGGTGCGGCGAACCCGCGGCTGTCACTCTGGCTGACGGGATTACGCGAGACGCTTGAGCAACTGCCAGACTTCATTCGCCTTGCTCACTCCATGGGCGTGTTGGAAGTTCATTTGCAGCGGTTGGTCTATTTCGATAGCGGCCAGTTCGGGCTTGCGCGCCCCGAGTTCCTCTCTCTTTGAGCAGCGCGATCGCGAGGAAGGGAAATACCTTCTGGATGCCGAAAAGTTGGCCGCTGAACTTGGGGTGTTGTTCGACGCCTCTGGCGCAGCTGAGCCCGAGTTGAGCCTTCGCCGCCTCGACGGCGACGCGCCTTGGTCGCTCTGCCGCCGCCCCTGGTCGCTGATGTACTTCACCGCGCATGGCCGCGCGCTTCCGTGCTGCATTGCGCCCTTCTCCATGCGTGGCTACGAAAATTTCACGCTGGGCGACGCGAGAACCGCGCCGCTTCGACAAATTTGGAATGGCGCAGAGTATCAGAGTTTTCGTGAAGCCCTCATGAGTGAACAGCCGCCTCAGTCATGCGCGGGATGCGGCCTTCGTTGGAGCTTGTGAGATGGCAGAAGGTCTCGACGGCGCTTCCGCTCCTGTCCTCGACACAAGGCTGACGGGCGTGTGCGTTGTTATCCCCGTGCTGGACGAGGAAGCCTCGATCGGCGGCGTCATCGAACGGATTCCCCGCGACGCGGTTGACGAAATCATCATTGCAGACGGCGGGTCCAAGGATCGCACGATCGAGATCGCAAAAGCGAAGGGCGCACGCGTGCTTAACGCTGGCAAGGGGTATGGGCGCGCGTGCCTCGCAGGGGCCCTCGCCGCAAGCGAGCGCTCTCGCATCATCGTCTATATGGACGGCGATGGGAGCGATTTTCCGGAAGAGCTTCCGAAACTCGTTGCCCCCATTGCTGAGGGTGCCCGTGACTTTGTCATCGCGTCCCGAGCGCGCGGTCGCCGCGAGCCAGGCTCCATGGCGTGGCATCAACTCGCCTCAGGTCGCGCGGTCGGCGCCATGGTCGGCTTGCTCTACGGCTTCCGGTACACGGATATGTACGCCTTCCGCGCCATCCGCCGTGATGCCTTGCTCTCGCTTGGCATGCGCGAGATGACTTACGGCTGGAACCTCGAAATGCAGATGAAAGCGGCGCGGGGGGGGCTTCGCATTCTCGAAATCCCCGCGCCGTATGCGCGCCGCGCTGGCGGACGCTCCAAGGTCGCTGGCTCGCTTTCCGGCACGCTTCGCGCAGGCAGCCGCATTCTCCTGACGCTTAGCCGCGTAGCCCTTACGCCCCAGTAGCAAACCCTGTCGGGCCGGTCAGGACCGCAGGATCAGCGCCCTCAGTGTGTGCTGCGGCTTTCAAGCAGGCACTGGCGATCTTCCGGTTCCTGGGCAAGAACTCGCGAATGCGTTTTACTGGATGACCGTCGATGCAGGCGAGGATGTCGGCAAGCCATGCACTCGGGTCGACGTCGTTCAGTGTGTAGATTGCGACTGCGCGCTGACCTCCGCCGTCGGAGCCACGGAAGGGAGGCAGGATGGCGGAACAGGCGCAGCGCCCATGGCGCTGATGGACAATGTGGGGCTCACCATCAAGGAGTTGCTTCCCATCCTCGCCGACCTTTTGCGCCGTCACGGCGTGAGGGATCTGATCAAGGTGTTCACATCCGGCAAATTGATTTCGCCCGCCGAAGTCGGTTGGGGGCGGCCGTAGTGAAGATGCGCCTGCCGAAGTTGAGCTATATCCATCAAATACAGCTCCCGGTGTCTGTGTCCACCATGAAACTGAGACTTCACGACCTGGGTCCCACCGCCGCAGCCTGATCATAAGCTCCGGCCGCAGTAGAGCTTGTTCGGCATGATTTTAATGCCCAATTACGCTGCAGCAAATACCTCACGCTCTCAACGATGCCTACGCCTGTCAGAAGAGATTCCTCACAATGCCAGATCAGCCTGCCGCGACCGTTTATTTTGATGGGTCCTGTCCCCTGTGCCGCGCGGAAATCGCGCTTTATCGCAGACAGGCGAAGGCGGAAACCGTTAGCTTTGTCGATGCGTCCAACCCCACAACCGCGCTCGGCGAAGATCTCGACCGGCATCTGGCGATGAAACGGTTTCATGTCCGCAGGGAGGATGGGACCCTGGTGTCGGGGGCGGCCGCGTTTGTGGAAGTATGGAAGCAACTACCAAGACGGCGCTGGGCGGCACGTGCGGCCGCCATGCCTGGAATGCTGGTTCTCCTGGAACTGGTTTATAAACTTTTTCTCACTGCCCGGCCCGTATCTCACCCGGCGCCTATCCCCATCTCGCCCTTGAATGCGATCGGCCCGGCGCCAAAAAACGGAAGCAGGACGGAAACATGAAGCTGCTTGTTATCGGTGCGAGCCGGGGCATAGGACTTGAGGTTGTGAAGCAAGCTCTGTCTCGCGGTCACGAGGTGCGAGCGTTGCAGAGTGCAGAATTGATCACGCTTTCCAATGCGAGGCTTGAGAAACGAAATGGCAGCGCGCTCAAAGCGAGCGACGTCGCCTCGGCCATGACGGGGGTGGATGCCGTCATTCTGACCTTGGGAGTCCGCGCGGGGCCTGGGATGGTACTGGGGCCGGTCGACCTTTTTTCCAGGGCAACCCAGATTGTTGTCGATGCCATGAAAAAAGCGCGCGTCAAGCGGCTCATCTGCGTCACAGGATTTGGCGCTGGCGACAGCCGCGCGAAGCTCGGCGCGCTTCAGGCCATGTTCTTTCAGCTTCTGCTCGGCCGCGCCTATGAGGACAAGGACGTCCAGGAAGTTATGGTGCGGAAGAGCGGCCTCGATTGGATTATCGTTCGGCCCGTCGTCCTCACAAGCGGGCCTAAGACTTGCCGGTACAAGGTGCTCGACAACCCGAAGGATTGGAGAAGCGGCACGGTCTCTCGCGCCGACGTCGCCGATTTTCTCGTCAAACAGGTGCAAGATCCTGCTTATCTTGGAAAGACGCCCGTTCTGATCAGCTAGCGGGAGGGGATTTTGCGGTAAAGAGCGCGCGACAAAACAAAAACTTGGAGCGAGCTTTTGATTCCAGCAAACCGGGCTCTAGACGGAATGTGTGGCAGAGCCCACTTTTGTAATTTCTTCAAGGTACAGCGAGAGTAACCCGCGCTCTGCTCTGATAACTATGTTTCTAACGCCGCTGTAAGCCCGTGCAGGGGATGAGCGCATGCACTCATTTTTCTGGCGAGTTACTCCTCGGCTTTGATCGCTGGCAGAACCGAGTTGAAAAATTAGGGAGCCATTTATGAGCACAAAGTTCGTTGCCGCAATCGCGGTCATGACGGCCATAACAACCACAGTTGCATTCGCACAGGGTCAAACTGCGCCGAAGGCGAGCAAGCGCAGACGTGCAGAGGCTCGTTGGTAGCATCAAAAGCGATAAAGCCAAGCTCGCTCAATACTGCGAGATAACAAAACTGGAAGTTCAAGCCGGCGCACTGTCTCAGAAGAAATAGAACGATCCAAAGCTGGAAGCTCTTGGAAAGCAAATGGATGCTATTGCCGCGAAGATCGGTCCTGATTACGAAAAAATCATAAACTCAGACCTGGACGACGCTTCCGCTGCACTTTTTGATGATCTCTCAAAAAGCTGCAATGTTGGATTCGCGGCGGCCCAAGCCGCGCCAAAGGCGAGCAAGGCCGACGTGCAGAAGCTTGTTGGCAGTATTAAAGGCGATAAAATGAAACTCGCTCAATTCTGCGAGGTAACGAAACTGGCGAGTTAAGCTGGCGCGCTCGCTAAAAAAAACCGAAACGATCCGAAATTGCAAACGCTTGGGAAGCAAATGGGGGACCTTACTGCGAAGCTTGGTCCTGATTACCAAAGGGTCACAACTTCAGACCTGGACGAAGCTTCCACTGCGCCTCTCGATGACCTCTACAAAAGCTGCAAATAGGTCTGCGCAAGGAAACTCTTATTTCAAGGAGAGATCGAGCGCATAGGCGAGCCGCAGTCCGCCCCAGTGCCGGCCTTGGACATAGATCGGCGCCGAAACATCAACCATGGGGACGAATTGGCCCCCGCCCATGTCGCGGCTGTAAGTCTGCAGGAGAAAAGCTTTTTCATTTTTCCCGGCCGCAAGTCCGACCCGGTCTTTGAAAAAGCGCCGGTTTCTGCAATTTGCGGCGTTCCAAACCGCATCTTGTCCCTGCGGTTGAGAGAACTTGCTGTTATGCGTCGGCAGAAAGCCGTTTACGTCAACGGCCGTACAGAAAACAATGCGGGGCTCGAAGTTTAGCGCTCCATCGAAAAGCGGCTGCAGCAGGCGATCGAACAGTTTGCAGTAACTGGTTTCGAATTGGGCCGGGTTCGAGTTTGGGATCGGGACGATATTTCTTGTCGAATGTTTGCGCGATTGGAATATCGCCCGCCTCGACGGCGTCCGAAAGTATTGTGCCAGCTTTCGACGCCAGTCGCATCGCTTCGTGCACGAAACGCGAGTGTGGCGTCTCAAGCTCGGTTGTAAGGGTTGTCGTTAGCAGCCCTTCGCTGACAGTCTGCAACTGATCGGTCGATTTCTCGATCCGTTCAAAATGTGCCGTCGCCGAAAGAAACCCGCCTGAAAGAGAAGCCACCGCATCGCTCATATCAGCGCTTTTGGTTTGGACGGATTTCGCCGACCCATCGATTTTGGACATCTCGTCCACGAATTGGCTGACACCCAGCTCAATGGTGTTGAGCGTTTCAAGGATCGCGGACGTGCTTTTCTCGGCTCTGTTCGCGGCGTCCGCGCTTTTGGCGCCTTGGACCGAAAGCTGTTTCGCCTTCTCGTTCAGCTCGACAACCGTGTCCGATATGCTCTTCGTCGCATGAGCCGTCTTGGTGGCGAGCGCATTGATTTCTTGTGCGACGATCGCGAAGCCACGCCCGGCGGACCCGGCGCGGGCGGCCTCGATCGTCGCGTTGAGCGCAAGCAGATGGGTCTGCTTCGCGATGGTCTCGATGCTCTGAGCGAAGGAGCTGACGCGATCTAAGGTGTCGGCAAATGATGAGAGAAGATGGCTGTCCTCGGTTACGGTCTGGCCCAGTTCCGGAGATCGCCGACAGCAACTCGCGGACAATAATCGCCGATCCCTGAATTTCATCGCGGGCTTGCCGGGCGGAGGCATTTCCTTCCGCTGCGGTTTCCACAATGCGGGCCGTCTCTTCTTGCAGCAGCGCTGCTCCGTCCTGAACCTCGTACACATGGAGTTGTTGCGCCGCGATCTGGTGAGCGAGTTCTTTTACATTGCAGGCGACATCCACAATATCGTGCGCCAAGCCGGTCGACTGATCGACGAAAGCCGCCACCAGATGGCGGTCTTTGTTCCGCCGCCCACGTTGGAGAAGTTTATCAAGCATCGATCGGTCCTGGCACGAGTTTGCCACTATAGCGACAGGCCCTGTGTGAAACTGGTTACTTGTTGCGTTGCGCTACCTATTTAAAGAAAAACCGAAGGGTGCGAAAAAGCGCGCGATTTTCCCTCTCGGCTATGCGGGATGCGATGTCCTTGCGCCTCAAGCCAAGGTCATCGGCACACATGCGAAGCGAACGTATTATATCGGCAGCCTTCCAAGCGAATTTATAGAGCTCGTCGACTTGGTTTTGAAGTTCAGCTATCTGCCTTTCCGCCTGCTCTAGGCGCTCCTTCGGCGACAAGCTTCTTTCGTCCTTCGCCTCTCGCTTCGCACCATACATTTTCGAACATCCCACACAAAAGCATAGCTAAATCGATGCCAGCGGGAATATCAGCAATTCTAGAAAAATTCGCTAATTGCTATTGTTTTCTATTGCGGGCCTTGTCCGTGTAACTTGCTGTCTGGAAATTTGCCTTTGACGCCCGGTGGGCGAAGAGGCTGTGGACGCTTCAGTCCCCCACGCGTGGGGGACTGAAGCGAATCGCGCATCGGTGTTCCAACCGCCAAGAAGGAGCACCCGATGGCCAATAAGGATACGACGATTGCCGCGATCATGGAACAGCTTATGGCCGAAGGTCCACAAGCCATGGCGCCGGTCATGACTGCGCTCATGAACCTCGCCATGCGGATGGAGCGCGAGCAGTTCTTAGGTGCGGGCCACTACGAGCGCAGCGCAGGACGGCGCGGTTATGCCAACGGCGCCAAGCTCAAAAAGATCGATACACCGGCCGGAACGCTAACCCTGGAAGTGCCCAAGACGGCGGGCACGCAAAAGCCCTTCTTTCCGCAGAGCCTCGAACGCGGGCGCCGCTCCTGCCGGGCGGTAATGCTCGCCGCAGCCGAGATGTATGTGAAAGGCGTCTCCACGCGGGCCGTCGAAAAGGTGCTCGCCGAATTCGGCATCGAGGGCCTGTCCTCGACCCAGGTCAGCCGGGCGGCGGCTCTGCTCGATGACGAGCTCGAAGCCTGGCGAAACCGCCCCCTCGGCTGCTTCCGCTATCTCTTCCTTGACGCACGCTACGAGAAGACCCGCGAGCAAGGCGTCGCGGATGATTGCGCCGTGCTTTCCGCCATCGGCATCGAGCCCTCCGGCAAGCGCCGCGTGCTCGGCGTCTCCGTCGCGTTTTCCGAGGCCGAGGTGCATTGGCGCGCCTTCCTGGAAAGCCTGGTTGCGCGCGGCCTGCAAGGCGTCGAATTCGTGACCTCGGACGATCATCCGGGTCTCAAGGCCGCCCGGCAGGCTGTGTTGCCCGGCGCCCGCTGGCAGCGCTGCCAGTTCCACCTCGCCCAGAACGCCATCCACCACGCGCCCAATCAAACCATTCGCAAGGCCATCGGCGAAGAGCTTCGCGCCGTTTGGGATGCATCGAGCCTGGGAAGCGCGCAAGAGGAACTTAAGCGCCTCGTGGCCAAATATCGTACCTCTGCGCCCAAACTCGCCGCCTGGCTTGAAAACAACGTTCCTGAGGGCCTTGCCGTGTTCAAGCTGCCTCGGCCGCATCAACGCCCAATGCGCACTTCCAACCCGATCGAGCGCTCGATCCAGCAAGAGCTGAAACGGAGGACACGCAAAATACGGGTCTTCCCCAACGAGGCCTCCCTCGTCCGTCTCGTCTCCGCCATTCTCGTCGAAATCGACGAGGGATGGGCCGCATCACAGAAACCCTATGTCAACTTCAACAACGCCGATGCCGATTAATGTCCACAGAGGAAAATCCAGACATCAGGTTGCGTAATCGCGGGCCTTGACACCACGAAAAGACTTGAGTGTTCCATTCATCAATCGAACTCGCTCTTCGATCGCCCTCGATCGGATGGCTCTCGACGAACCTCGTTCATGCCTTTTTGAGTTTCTTGATGGCGCCCTGGGCGACGCCCGCAAAGTCGTTGGCGAGCAGGTCGCGGGCTCGACGCGAAACGCATGACCCGGCTATGGCTTAAGCGTGCGCAGTTCCTCACCAGATAGTCGCGCGTCCATGAGCATCGCTCGGGCAGCTTCTTTTGGGGGGTGCTTGGGTGTTTCGTCATCCGACATCAGGGCAAAGATCCGCCGGAGGTCACTGCCGAGGTTAATAGTGTGGAGTTGCAGCAGGCGATCGGATTCCTCGGGAAGGCTTTCCTGGATCGCATGCACAATCTGGTCATGCTCCGATACCGAGAAACCGATCTGGCTCGCATGCTCGATTTTTGGCCGGTAGGCCGCGACGCGATTGCGGATGCCAAGCGTCAATTTGATGAGGCAATCATTCCGGCTGGCGGCGTAAATAGCCTGATGGAAGCCGTCGTCGGCCCCTTGATAGCCTCGTGCGTTTCGCAGTTCTGCCTGTTCGCGGCAAGTCTCCTGCGCAGCGTGAATGGCGCCAAGCGTTTGGACCGAGCTCGATTTGGCGGCGAGACGCCCGCAAGCGCCTTCGAGTTCGGCCATGACTTCGAGCAGTTCAACCAGCTCTCGGATGCCGACTTTGGCGACGATCGCGCCTCTATTATGCCGGATCTGGATCAATCCATCCGAAGACAGTTGTCGCAGCGCTTCCCGAACGGGCGTGCGAGACGTGCCATATTTCTCCGCGAGCCTGGCCTCGTCAAGCTTCTCCCCCGGCTTCAGCCTGAACGAGAGGATCTCCTCCGCGATCAGAGCCCGCAGACGCTCAGCATGTGACGACCTCATATCGTCGGCTCTCCTCTTAGCGCCTAACTGCTTTTGATGGACTCAAAAGCAGGCTCTAAGTCTTTGTCTTATCGTGCATCTTATCGAAAACCCGCTTTGCAGTTTTCCGGACGCTCTCTCACTCAATCTGTTTCGGCGCTGCCGGAACCTGCCGAATCTTCGCCGAGCCTGTGCAAACGTCGGTGACCATTTGAAAGGTGCGAGTGACGAAAAGGCTATGCATAACCCGATGAAGTGTGGACCAAGGTCATACTATTGCTTCGCTGAATATCCCCAATTCAGGGGAGACCGTTAGGGCGGCCCGGGATGAGACCTTCGCGCAAAGCTTCGATCTTTGCTGTCGCCGACGCCGAAATCGAGATGATTTCCAAAGCATAAGCTGGGCGTAAGGCCTCGCCCAAGGGAAGCACCGTCATAGTGCCCTCGAAGCATAAGTTTTACATTGCCGGCGCTCCGACGGCCCTGATGAGAGAGATCCGAGATGCCCCCAAGACGCGCTCTTGCCGAGAGCCGCAGTCCGTTATGGTTTGCGATACAGCGCATCAAGACCGCTTTGAGCCCCAATGTGACAATCACACCCGCGCCTCCCTCCATCCTGGCGCAATGGGATGTGCCAATCACAATGCGGGATGGGGTGACGCTGCGCGCGAATGTGTTCCGGCCGAAAAGCGATGAGCGCGTTCCGGTCATCATGTCGGCCCACCCTTACGGGAAGGATAAAATCGCGGCGCGAACCCGAAGCGGCCGCAGCCCGAACCTGCAATACCGCCTTTTCCCTCAGCCCGACCCGATCGCGATTTCGGATTGGACAGGCTGGGAAGCGCCCGATCCAGCCGTTCTGGTGCAGCGCGGTTACGCCGTCATCAATTGTGATCTGAGGGGCGCGGGGACGTCGGAGGGCGTTGGCGAATTCTTTTCTGAGATCGAAGGACGCGACTACTACGACCTGATCGAATGGGCCGCCGCGCAAGCCTGGTCGAACGGACGCGTCGGACTTGATGGCGTGTCCTACCTTGCCATCAGCCAGTATTTCGCCGCCGTGCAGCACCCTGCGCATCTGGCGGCAATCTGCCCGTGGGAGGGGTTCAACGATGTATACTGGGATTTCGTGTATCCGGGCGGCGTTCGCGAGAATGGGTTCTCCAAGCTCTGGTTTCGCAAAGCCGGGCAGGCACGCGTCAAGACCACTCTGGAAATTGAGGCGAACCGGCATACCAATCGCGACGCGTTTTGGGCAGAGCGTGCGGCGCCTATCGAAAAGATCGAGGCGCCCATGCTGGTTTGCGGAAGTTTTTCGGATCATTCGCTGCACACACGCGGCGGTTTCGAGGCCTACCGGCGAGCGGCGTCCGGGCAGAAATGGATGTACACGCATCGCTCCGGCAAATGGTGCACGTATTACGGTCAGGACGCGACAGAGACCCGCCTTCGCTTTTTCGACCATTTCCTCAAAGGCGACGATAATGGCTGGGATCGGGAGCCCGCTGTCCGTCTCGCCATCTATGACACGGGAAGCCAAGCCGCCGCTGTGACCAAGGAAGAGGCCTGGCCGCCAAACGACCTCGCCTGGCGCCGCCTCTGGCTTGGAGCAAAAGACATGGCGTTGGCAGATGCCTCCGGCGAACCGGCCACCGTGAGCTTTGACATGCGAGGCAAAGGTATCCGGTTTTCCTGGACGGTGACGGAGGATATCGACGTTATTGGCCCAATGGCTCTGCGCTTGCCAATCGAGCTGCGGGGCGTAGACGACATGAACCTCTTTGCCGGCATCCGGAAATTCCGGCGCGGTCAGGAAATCCTGTTCGAGGGTTCGTTCGGATTTCGACGAGATATTGTGAGCAAAGGCTGGCAGCGCGCCGCCCACCGGGAGCTCGATGCGGCCCTTGCGACGCCATCGCAGCCGGTTCACACCCATTCCCGTGCAGAACCCTTGAAGCCCAGCGAGATCCTTGCGCTCGAGATCGAACTGCGCCAGCACGCGACGAGGTTCCTGAAAGGCGATGTTCTCTGTCTGGAACTGCGCGGCACGTGGTTCTTTGCGAGAAACCCTCTGAGCGGCCAATTTCCGGCCTCTTACGAGCCGAGCCTCAAGGGAACATGCGTCGTTCATACAGGAGGCTCGAACGAAGCCTTTCTGTATTTCGGGTCTCGCCCGTCCGCAGCGACGGATGCCAAGTTGGCGCGTTAAAAAGCGCCAGCGGCAGCCCACTCTCTCCTGCAGTTGGCGACAGGCGTGCGCGGAAGCTTATGACGCTTCAGCTTCGGCTGAAATTGCTGAGATGGCCTGCCCGCGCCGCCTGGGCACGCGCCGCTTTGGCGATACCGGCGCTCTTGCCCTGCGCCGTGGGGCGAGACATCAGACGTTCCAGACCTTGGCCGCCGCAGGCTAGGCAGGCAGGTGTTTCGCTGGACCGGACGAGCAGCTCAACGTCTTTGTCGCAGTCCTTACAGTGATACGTGTAGAGCGGCATGTTTCGACATCCCTCCGGCGGCAAGCCCAACATTCAATGGTTGCGATACGGCCGCCAACGCGGTCCGAAATCTCCGATGGAGAGAGCCAAGCAGGAAATCGAGCCAAGGAAGCGTTCCTCTCAAGTCGCTGCGTTTGACGGGCGCTCAATGCTCGTTTGCAGGCAAATTGCGAATGGCGGCATCTGTTTGCCAACTTGTCCTTTACGCTTTCGTCTTCTGAAAGATCTTCAGCGGTAGCGCCTTGCCGGGAGGTTAACGAGAGCTTCAGCCCGCTCCAACCCCTGGGTCGCAACCGGTCCCGATGTGGCGCGCGCCGCTCTCCAGCTCCCAAGCAGCCACTGAGCAAGGCTAGGCAGACCACCAGCAGGTGCTGAAAAACGATGTTGCCCATGGTTCGACAAGCTCACCATGAGGTATTTGACAAGCTCACCATGAGGAGCAACTCATTGAAAACACTCGACCTCATCCTGAGCCTGTCGAAGGATGAAGCCACGTTTTCATCCTGAGCCTGCCGAAGCCTCACCCTGAGCCTGCCGAAGCCTCACCCTGAGCCTGTCGAAGACCTCATCCTGAGCTTGTCGAAGACCTCATGCTGAGCTTGTCGAGGGCCTCATCCTGAGCCTGTCGAAGTCCTCATCCTGAGCTTGTCGAAGACCTCATGCTGAGCTTGTCGAAGGCCTCATCCTGAGCCTGTGAAGTCCTCATCCTGAGCTTGTCGAAGGATGAAGCCACGTTTTCAGGCTTTTTCAACAGCCTGCTAGCCTACGCTATCTGCATTTGGTCTCAGCGGTCATGGCAAAGTCATAGGGTGGGCTTGTCTCAATCGACAAAGCCGCATGAACCAGCCAGTATAATAGCAGATAGGCTCGACGGCGGCACCCCAGAACCCAACTCTGAACCTGAGGGCAGCGGCAATCCCGAATGTCGGCTTTGTTGGAGCTGAAATGAGCGACAGTCACAACACCATCGCGCCTCGGATTTGCATTTTGGGCTATGGACGCCTGGCTGAAGCGCTGGCCGACCGGCTCGGCACAGTGTGCAGCCGCGTGAGCGTCTTTGTCCGGCGCCCTCCGCTGGAAGGCACGAATAAGGTCCATTTTTTCAACGATGTGACGCAGGCGATCGATGGCGCCCGGTTCGTTCTTGCCGTAACTTCGGATTTCGCATCCATCATCGATATTCTTCAGGATATCGACAGCCTCGACGGCAAGACCTTCATACAAATCTCGACGCTGGCGCCGTCACAAAGCTTGGCTGTCGAGACGGAAGTGAAGGCCCGCGGCGGCAGGTATGTGGAAAATCCGGTTCTTGGCAGCCGTCCCGAGGCTCGCGGCGGCACCCTGATCGCCATGGCGGGACCGGCCGAAAATATCGACGATGAGGTCAGCGCTTTCATCGACATCTATTCGAGCCGGAGGATCGTTTTCGACGCCGTCGGTCAGGCGTCGGCCCTGAAATTGATATTCAATTTTCTGATCGGGACTTTAACGGCATCCTTCTCGGTGGCTCTTAACGCCGCTCAGGAAAACCGCATCGATGTCGATCAGTTCATGGGTCTCCTGCGCGAAAGCGCGCTTTACGCGCCGACCTTCGACAAGAAGCTCAAGCAGATGATGACAGGGCAGTATACCAATCCGAACTTTCCCGCGGAACACTTGAAGAAAGACCTGAAACTCTTCGGCGAAGTCGCGCATCTGTCGCCCCTGGCAGCGGCGTTTGTAAGCGCGCTCTCGGACATCGCCGCCGCGTCAGCCGACAGGCCGGAGACAAAACTCGATTACTCCTCCCTGCATGAGGTGATAAAGGGCCGATAACCGAGCATGCCGGGAGAGGGCGGCACAGATCATGCCGCCTTCGTAAACTCGGCTTTGAGCCTCTGTTCGGCCTCCCGCGAGAGAGAGGTTTCAAGGATACGCGCCCGGTAGGGTTTGACCGCCCTCAGGACCCTAGTCTCCGCCGCATTCGTGAGGTGGACAAACAAGGCCGAACTCCCTCGCGGGATGGCGTGATCAAGGCTCGAATTGAGGTAGATAAGCCTAACCAGCGCGCCCCATAATCCTCCGCTCGAGCGAGTGGCCGCCTCGGGTGCGGTCTGATTGGAAGCCCACCTTATGTCACATCGCCCGGAGGCAGACCGCTCAACCACGTAGGCATCATCAACGGCAGTGTCCGTCCGCAATTTTTTTAAGACCTCACTCGCGGTCCACGAACGATCAAACCCAAATGCAATAAGATTTCCCATAGCTCATCTCACTTTCATCTTGTGTGCTGAGGTGAATATACCCGGATTTCCTGATCAAATAAGTTTACACAGAAAGCAAATACCATTTCAAAAGCTAGAATATTTGCGCGGTTAAGCTCAAGAAATTATTCCGGGGTTTTCAGGATGTTTCAGATTTATTGAATGACTTTGGGGCATTTTAGCGACAATCCCCTATCAACTTGAAATATATAGGGAAACTTCTTTTTAGGGCAGTGCGTGCTCGCTCGCGGATGGCGATTGCGCGAGCGCTCATTGGTGAAAACCAGCTCTTACCGAGATTGTATGTCGGCTGGCGCGAAATACATCCACTCATAGCCGGAACACGGATGCAGAAAGATCAGTCTCAATCCAAGCGCGCCACGGCGAACCCCGGAAAGAAGAGCGATCGCCCAGAGCAGGAAAAGAACGATGCAAGTAACGGTGAGGAAATCGGAAGACCGCGGCAAAGCCAGTTTCGGCTGGCTTCAAAGCAGGCACAGCTTTTCGTTCGGCGACTACTATGACCCGGGTCACATGGGCTTCGGGCCGCTTCGCGTGATCAATGAGGACTGCGTCGCGCCGGGCGGAGGCTTCCCCACCCATCCGCACCGCGACATGGAGATCATCTCCTATGTGCTCGATGGCGCCCTGGAGCATAAAGACAGCCTCGGGACCGGCTCGGTGATCCGGCCCGGCGATGTGCAGCGGATGTCGGCTGGGACAGGCGTCCGCCACAGCGAATACAATGCATCCGGCAAGGAGCCTGTCCACTTCCTGCAAATCTGGATTATTCCGGAGCATGAGGGACTGAAACCCAGCTACGAACAGAAGACCTTCGAGGCCGCCGAAAAGCGGGGCAAGCTTCGCCTCATCGGCTCACGCGGCGGCCGGGATGGTTCCGTCACCATCCACCAGGACGCCGATCTGTACGCAACGCTGCTGGAGGCAGGCGAGAGCGTTACGCACTCGCGCAACGCGGGACGATACGCCTGGGTGCAAGTGGCCAGTGGCTCGATCGCGGTCAACGGCCAAAAGCTGGAAGCGGGCGACGGAATGGCTGTCGAGGGCGAAGGCGACCTGCGCCTGGAGGCGGAAACAACTGCGGAAGTGCTCCTTTTCGATATGACGGCGACACTCTGAACTGCCGCCACTCCGACTGGTCTTGGTAATGCAGGGTGACCTTCCCGGCTGATCGGTGTTGTCCTTCTCGAAAGGAGAACACCCGATGTCCACCAAGGCCACATGGAAGCCTCACACCGAACACGGAAAACTTACGACCAAGAGCGATCTGCCCGACAGTGTCTTTGCCTTTCCCAACCAGCGCAAAGAACCTCTGACAGACGCCAGTCACGTGCGCAACGCGCTCGCGCGCTTCGATCAGGTCGAAGGCGTTTCAGGCGATGACCGGGATTTGGCATTCGCGAACATCAAGAAGGCAGCGGAGTATTACAGCGTCGAGGTTGGCGAGCGCGATTGGCGGGAATTGGGGGAAGCAAGCACGCCAAATCCCGCAGCTGAAGAAGGGAGCGACAGGCGCCGCTCCGCGAGGCGCGCCAGAGTTGGGCCTGGAGCAGGGCTGCAGACCTCGCTCCTTCGGAAATGCCTGCCGCCTAAAGGTGCTACGCGGCCGTGGGGTCTTGCTCTCCCGATGTTTCCCGGTTCAGGAGCTTGTCCAGAAACAACCAGGCGACGCCCTCCGAGGATTTCGGGTTCTGCCCCGTCACGAGATTTTCGTCGATGCTCACATAAGGCTCCCAATCGGGACCCTTGGCGTAGTTGCCGCCGTTCTGCTTCAGCATATCCTCGACGAGGAAAGGCACGGTCTCGGTCAGCCCGACTGCGGCCTCTTCCGAGTTCGAGAAGCCCGTCACCGACTTTCCTTGAACGAGAGGCACGCCATCCGGGCGCTTCGCATGGCGGAATGCCGCCGGTCCGTGGCAAACCGCACCCACGGGCTTGCCTGCCGCAAAGAAAGCTTCGATGATCTTGATCGAGTGTTCGTCCCCGGCAAGGTCCCAAAGCGGGCCGTGTCCGCCTGGATAGAAAACCGCGCTGTGGTCGCCTGGATTTATCGTTGAAAGCTGCGCCGTGCTCTCGAAGGCCTGCTGGGCCTCTCTGTCCTTGGAGAACCGCTTGGTCGAATCCGTTTGCGCCTGAGGGTCTTCGCTTCTGGGGTCGATGGGCGGCTTTCCGCCCTTTGGAGACGCGAGCACGACTTTAACACCCTCATCCCTGAAGATGTAATAGGGAGTGGCGAGTTCCTCGAGCAAAGACCGGTCGGCTTGCCGGTGTCGCCAAGGCGATCATTGGAAGTTACAACGATAAGAATACTCATGCGGGGCCTCCTGGCATAAGAACGGGATCCATTGAAGGGAGCTTATTCTAATGACCTTCACACCCGGACACATATGGGGGCACGGCCTCGGCAGGCTAAATCGAAATCATATGAATTCTGATGCCATGACGGTCGGTATGAGGCGTAGCAGGCGGTTCCGCCTTGACGGCCTTGAAGAGTGCTGCCCGGACATTCACATCCGGAGGATGCTCCCTCCCGCTCCAGGCCAGGGCGTCGCAGTCGCGGACCTATCCTGCGGTGGACCCTCGATAGGTTCAGTCTCGTTACCTGCCCATCATCCTTATGGAGACGCTTCATGCCCGAATCCTCTGTTTGGCTCATCACCGGCTGCTCGACCGGCTTTGGCCGCGAACTTGTCCGGGTGCTCGCCGCGCGCGGCCACCCAGTTGTCGCAACCGCGCGCAATCCCGCGACACTTGATGAGTTTGCGGGAAATCCGCAGGTGCTGACCGCCGCTCTTGATGTCACCAACCCTGACCAGATCGGCAAGGCCGTAACCGACGCCATAGCCCGCTTCGGGCGGATCGATGTGCTGGTGAACAATGCGGGCTACGGCTACCTGTCGGCCGTCGAGGAGGGCGAGAACGATGAGGTCCGCGCCATGTTCGAGGTCAACGTGTTCGGCCTTGCCAGCATGACGAAAGCCGTGCTGCCGGGCATGCGCGCTCGCCGCAGCGGAACGATCGTCAACATCTCATCGATGGGCGGCCTGATCGGCTTTGCAGGGATCGGATATTACAACGCCACCAAGTTTGCGGTCGAGGGCCTGTCCGAGGCGCTTGCTAAGGAATGTGCGCCGCTCGGCATCAAGGTGATCGCGGTAGAACCGGGACCTTTCCGCACCGATTGGGCGGGCCGGTCGCTGAAAGCGCCTAAAACGCCAATCCCGGATTATGCCGAAACCGCCGTCGCGCGGCGCGAAAGCATACAAGATTACAGCGGCCAGCAGCCCGGCGATCCGGTGCGTGCAGCGGAGGCCATCATTGCCGCCGTCGAGTTCCCAAACCGCCGCTTCATCTTGTGCTCGGCCGGGTTGCCTACGAGCAGGTCTCGAGCAAATTGAAAGACTTCGGCAACGAATTGGAAGCTTGGCGAGATCTGTCTTTGGGCGCTGATTTTCCCGACGCAAAATCAACGTGAGAGAACCGGCTGAACGCAGTCATTCGCATCACCTCGATAAGGGTGATGCGCTCAGGCCAATCCCGCGATCTCTCATCCGCACTAAACTATGTTTCCATGCAGCTTTTGGAAGTGATTTCCTAATAGTGTTGCTAAGCACAGTGCCCCAAGCGCACAGATAAAAAGCACTCGCTGATAGCGCTCCGTAATCGTCGCATACGTTATCAGAATGGTAAAAGATATTAGGACTAGGCCAAGATATAAACCCACCTCCCGTGACGTCGTTATGGCCGGGCGGAGAAGGCTTACCGTGATATCTGCGGAAACGATTGCCAGGACTAACATCGCTATCAGATCGGGGACGGCCTGCATCGTGTCGATTCCCATTCGCTTTATAAGAACGTCTTAATCATAAAGCGATAGGCGCCACGCCGCATTACGTATGAGCTTAGTTGGTTAATTATGCACGGCTGTTAGCCTTGCTGCAATGTGCCTTTAACGCGGTTCGACCTGGTCGAGTGTGCCCCGCGGGAAATCCCGCCCCGGTACCGCAAGCTCGCGGGATTTCCCGCAGCCAAGGCGTACCAGCAACTGTAATGCTAAGCTGTTCGTTCTATTGGAAAGCTGTCAACTTCGCTTGGAGCCGGTCAGGTTGAGACTGAGGCGTTTTGCTGACGCGGCGCCAAACTTTGCAGCGTCCTCGAAGGTTGGGAGAATGTCCCCTCCGGTTCGTAGTATCGCGTTGGTGATCATAAGATTGTCAGCGCCGCCAAAGGCCTCGATCATCGTTCCGTCTGGTCCGTGCGGTATGCCATTCTTATGCGTGATTTTGCTCCAACCGCTGTATATCTCTTCGACGACACGATCCTCAAAGCTGCGATTATCGGACGTGTAGCCGATGATAATGACGTTGTTTTTGTAGCTTAGCGCCGACATGAAACCGGCCTCAAAGGCGGTTCCGACATCCATCGACGGTCCATGAAAGGGCGACATGTTCGCCAATATGAGGCCGATCCGGCCGTCACGGCAGCAATCGAGCATCATCTGTTCATTTGCATCGCCGATGAAACGGCTGGCTTGCGCTGGATTGTTGAGCAGATCACCTGGCACTTCAGTGTCTAACGGAAAATGTCCGATTATTCCCAAGGTCTGTAAGTAGGTTATTCTTTGCCGGCCAATGTCGTGGGCATGCGGGAAAAAGACGTCCGGACCAGCGAGATAAGCATGGATTTCAAACATAATATCCTCAATCTCATGGAGGCAGGACCAGTAAAAGGGGCAAAAGTCCGGGCAGCCAACAAACTCGCTCTTGTCATGGCCCGACTTGATCGGGCCATCCAGGAGCAAAAAACACATTTCTTTCAATAGGCCCAGATGGCCGGGTCAAGCCCGGCCATGACATGATGTGTTTTCGCGAAAGAAATTGCCCGGACTTTTGCCCCTCTTACCAGGACCAGCGCTAACCCGTTATCGTTGCATCCGCTACCCCTGCCTCTTTTCTTCGTTCGACCGCACAAAAGTATTATTCGACCGAGGCCGTCTTGGGAACCCCTTCGAGGACGGAGGAGCGATACCCCCGCTTGCAGACCTCGCGCTCCTGGCCTGAAGAGCTGTTACAGCGCCGCGAATTTCTCGAAATCTTCCACTGAGCCATTGAACGCGTTCAAGTCCACCGGCCCATCGATGCCGTCGCGGCGTCCGCGATCATGGTACTGCCAGAGAATCCACCGTCCATAAGATGGCGTCCGATGGGGACTGCTAAGCCAGAAGCGCTCTTTCCGGAGCTGTTGCACAGACCAACCGTTGCGGAAATAAGCCTCGTGAGAAGTCCTGCGTGGTGTAGATCAGGGGCCTCTGCCCGAAATGCTTCTCCGCCGCATCGAGAAACGCGCTGATTTCGGCAAGCGGACGGGCGATCCGCCGTCCTTTCGGGCATGGCTCCATTTGCTCGACGTCCAACGCGTGGGGCAAGCTTCCGGCGCTTGCAGGAATCGCGGCGATGAAATGGGCCGCCTGCACCGCTCCCGATTTGCAAAGCGAAAAAAAGTGGTAGGCCCCGCGCACCATTCCGGCATCATGCGAGCGCCGCCAGTTCTCCGCGAAGCGGGGATCGCGCAAGCTCGCGCCCTCCGTCGCCTTGATGTAGGCAAAACGGACACCGCTTTGGCGCAGTGCCCGCCAGTCGATCTCGCCCTGGTAGTGCGAGACGTCCACGCCCTTAACCGCATACCTCCGAGCCGCCGCCTCGAAATCCTGGTGAAGCCAGGGCGCGGCAAAGATAAGCGCCGCAACCGCAAGGGCTGCCAACAAAAACAGTCTCAATTCCGCGTCTCCCTTCAGGCAGTAGACTTTAGGGCAAGGCCGCCGCCGCGACTATGATGTTGCTGGCCGAATTCTTTCAAAAAGCGCACAATGGAGGCGCAGATGGATACTAGAGGCAGAACAATGCCCAACCGGCTCGAATTGGGAGGACCGCTTCGGAAAGTTCATCGTTTTCGCACCTGATGCTTGGAGGAGTAAGAAAAATGTCAGATGCCAAACTCGCTACAATAACCCCGGCTGCACCCGCGGCGGCACCCGCTTTTCCCCCAACGATCGCCATCGCCGACAACTCTGGCAATCCAGCTCCCTTGGGGCTGCTCTGTTTCGCGCTCACGACCGTTATGCTCAGCGCTCATAATGCTGGCATTATCGCGCTCGACGCGGCGATCGTCGCCATGGCCGTTTTTTATGGCGGCGCGGCGCAGATCATCGCCGGCATCTTTGAGTGGCGGAAGAACAATACCTTCGCCTCTACGGCCTTCGTCTCCTACGGCTCTTTCTGGCTGGCCATCGCCGGCATCATTGTCTTCCCAAAGCTCGGCCTGGCCGATAAACCGAGCGGCACCACGATGGCCGTCTTTCTTGGCCTTTGGGGCTTGATTTCGTTCATCCTGTTTATCGCAACTCTCCGGCTGAACAAAGCTTTGCAGGTTGTTTTCTTCCTGCTGGTCGTCGCGTTTGCGCTGCTTGCGCTGGGCGATCTGACCGGCATTACTCTGCTGACGAGGATTGGGGGTTGGGAAGGCATGTTGCTTGGATTTGCAGCGATGTATACCGGCCTTGCGCAAGTTTTGAACGAGGTTTATGGGCGCGTTGTCTGGCCGCTGGGGCCCGTTCAGAAGTAGTCAGGCAGCGATAACGCCAACTTATAGCCGCCATGCACACAATGCGCGGCGGCTTCATTTTTGACGGACGAGACCGCTCCGGACCTCCACGCCGTTAGAACGCCTTGCGGAGGCGGTTTCGCGTATAGGCGAGCATGATTTGCCGATATCGCTGCGGGCGAGATGCGCTCCGGCGCGCGTTTCTCGACATGGGTTTGTTGGACGCCGCCATCGCATCTCTGTTGTAGGCCGCCTCGCAGGCTGCCACGCAGGGATGGAAGCCAAACGGCAGCCATTTTTCGCAGCTTGGGCAGAACCGGATGACTGTCATTTGGGAGTTTCCTTTATTTGTGACCTGCTGTCCACCATGTCACGCGGATGGCGAGACCCGCAGTTCCGCCGGGAACAGCGCGCGTGATTCACGCGCGCGCCGGTTTGAGCTGGATGTTGAAAAAGGCTGAAAACATGGCTTCATCCTTCGACAGGCTCAGGATGAGGCCTTCGACGGGCTCAGGATGAGGTCGAAGCGTTTTCAACGAGTTGGTCCTCAAGGTGAGCTTCTCGAACACCTCATGGTAAGCTTGTGTTCATCCTCATGGTGAGCTTGTCGAACCATGGGCAACATCGTTTTTCAGCGGGGCGATCACACGCTCGGAGTGAGCCTCGAAGATGCGTTCGATCGGAGCGATTGTAACGAACTCCTGAAGGCCGCCCCGCATCGTGCGGTTGCGCAAGAGCCCCTCGACAGCAACTATCTTATCGAGAGTAGAGAACCCGAAGGCTTATCAGCCTCGGGAAGGGCTTGGATGAGCGAAGTCATCGGCGGGCGTTCGCCTGGACTTGCGCATTCGGCGTTTGGGAGCCTTGCAGATGAGCGCCGCGACCCTTCAAGCGTTGCTTTATACTCCGCCGCGTCCGGTATACCTGACCGATAAGCCGAGCCTGCGCCAGTTCCTTCGCGCGGCCCGGACGAACGCGCTTCTGATCTGGCCCGACGCCGCTTATGAGCGCGACATCGTCGTGAACCGCGCGCTCGGCCGGACGCAGATACTCATCAACGCGCCGGAGGCGATCCACCGGGTGCTGGTCGAAAATCCCGGCAATTATCGCCGGACGCCGGCCACCCTGCGCATTCTCCGGCCGATTGCCGGCGACGGGGTGCTTCTGAGCGAGGGCGACAGTTGGCGGCATCAGCGGCGCACCATCGCGCCTTCGATGGCGCCCCGCATGATGCCGATGCTGGCCCGCCACATCGCGGCTGTCGCCGAGGAGGTGGTTGCCTCGCTGACCCGGAAAAGCAATGCTCCGCTAAACCTGTTGCAGGAGATGCAATTCGCCGCGCTCGATATCGCCGGCCGTTCCATGTTCTCGCTCGAGATGGGGACCTTCGTGCCCGAGATGCGCCGCATGCTGACCGACTACGGCATCCGGCTCTCGCAACCGCATCTGCTCGACATGCTGCTGCCGCCGTCGATCCCGGCCCCGCGCGACTTCGCGCGGCGGCGCTTTAAGCGGCGCTGGATGGCGCTTATAGATCGCGTCATAGACGAGCGCCTCGCGTCGGGTGAGGACAACGCGGCGCGCGACCTGTTCGACCTGCTCCGTGCCGCGCGTGATCCCGAGACTGGCGACGCCTTCACCCGCGAGCAATTGCGTGATCAGGTCGCGACCATGATCGTCGCCGGTCACGAGACGACCGCGATCACTCTGTTCTGGTCGCTGTATCTTATCGCCCACGCGCCCGGCTGGCAGGACGCGATCGCCGCCGAGACCGCTGGTCTCGATCTCGGCCCCGCGGGGGCCTCCGATGCGTTGGCCTCGCTCGTCCAGACACGCGCGGTGGTCAGCGAGACGCTGCGGCTGTATCCGCCTGCATTCACGTTGGTCCGCGCTGCAATCGCGCCCGACCGCGCGGGCGATCTCGAAATTCCGCGCGGCGCCGTGCTGATGATCGCGCCCTGGGTCTTGCACCGCCACCGCCGCCTCTGGCGCGACCCCGACGCCTTCGATCCGTCGCGTTTCCTCCCCGGCGCGCCGCCGCCGCCTCGGTTCGCGTACCTCCCGTTCGGCGTTGGTCCTCGCGTTTGCATCGGCGCCCAGTTCGCGATGGCGGAGGCAACCTTGGTCCTCGCCGCGCTCGTTCAGTCATTCCGTATTGCCGTGGTCGGTGATGTCGAGGTGATGCCGAAGCCGGTCGTGACCACACAGCCAGACAGCGCGCCGGACTTCTTGCTTACACCGCGCTCGTGATGCCCCGAGCGGCTTTTCTACTTCTTGATTACCCGGATGTCTCCGTCCGCAGGGGAAGCGTTCAAACATTGGCGAATTTTCGCTCACCTGTCATGGCCGGGCTTGACCCGGCCATCCAGAAAACACAAGGTATTTCAAGATATAACTGGATGGCCGGGTCAAGCACGGCCATGACGAGGACGGATTGGCGGAGTCATCCGGGTAATCAAGTTCTACTTTGCCTTCGCCCTTCAAAGCGCTTTCGATATGAGACAGCGCATAGGAAGAATACCGGTTTACCGGTATTGAGTGCAGAGGTCCTGTTCCCTCCGTCCCGTCCGAACCCAATCGAAATGGTCCGCCGACTTGCCTCCGGCTGCACGAGGGAGTGGTAAGGCTGCGCCAAAATCTCGTTGATCTGTCACTATCGGTGCACTCGATATTCCTCATCCCGTTTTTGTAATTTTGTTTCTGGCGATCCAACTTTCGCAAAACCAATGCGATTGAGGCACCGTGAAGCAAGGCGTCTCGCAGAATGCTGAAGAAGGCTGAAAACGTGGCTTCATCCTTCGACAGGCTCAGGATGAGGTCTTCGACAGGATCAGGATGAGGTCTCCGACAGGCTCAGGATGAGGCCTTCGACAAGCTCTGGATGCGGCTTCGACAGGCTCAGGATGAGGTCTTCGACAGGATCAGGATGAGGTTTAGTGTTTTCAATGAGTTGAGCCTCATGGTGAGCTTGTGTTCATCCTCATGGTGAGCTTGCCACTTAAACCTCATGGTGAGCCTGTCGAACCATGGGCAACATCGTTTTTCAGCAGCGCCTGCTAGAAGTATTTATATGCTTACTTATAGGGCTGTTTTACCAAACAAAGCCAATCTTTACGCATTTTTAAGCGATGATCCCCGTGTGGCCGTCCTGAGCGAGGGAGTCATCGTTTCGGTCTTGTTCACCTCGCGCGGTGGAACGAAACTCGGCCTTACAGCCCAGCCTCAAGGCCCGTATCCGCGGCCCCGAGAGAAAACTCTTCATTCCCGCAAACGCTCTCTTCCTGCATAACGGCGACGCGAGCTAAGAAGCTGGCTGATCAAAAGCGCGGAGAGCAGCTCGAAATGCGAAACGATCCCGAAAAAGCGTCGCTCCTCGCGCATATTTGGGCCGATCGGCGCTATGCGGCCATGCTGGGGCTCGGCTTTAGCTCGGGTATTCCTTTCCTTCTTGTGTATGTGACGCAGTCCGCTTGGCTGTCGGAGGCCAAAGTTCCGATCGAGACCATTGGCCTGATGAGCGAGCTCACAATCGCTTATAAGTTCAAGTTTGTTTGGGCGCCGTTCCTCGAAAAATATGATGCGCCGATTTTCAGCGCGCTTCTCGGGCGCCGCCGCGGCTGGATCGTGGTTTCGCAGCTTGCGGTCATGGCGGCGCTCGCGGGCATCGCTTTCGGCGACCCGGCCCAATGGCTGACCTACACCGTCATTTTCTCGCTCGTCCTCGGCCTCGCCGGGGCCACTCAGGATGTCACGATCGACGGCTGGCGCATCACGTCCGTGCCCGTCAAGAAGCAACCGGTCATGACGGCCATTGCGGAGGTAGGATACCGCTTCGGGAATCTGGCCGCAGGCGCGGGCGCGCTTCTTCTCGCCGATCGATATGGCTGGCGCTCCGCCTATCTCTGCATGGGGGCGTTTATGACCGTCGGAGCAGTTTCCGCATTCATCGCGCCCGAGCCGGAATCCGATCTCACCGTGAAGCGTGAGCATCCGGGGTTCGTTGCCGCCGTCGTTGCGCCGATCAAGGAGATCATAACCCGGCTTGGGCCGCTCGCCCTTCCCATCTTCCTGCTGATCGCGGGCTTTCGCATGCCCGGCTACCTCTCGACCGCTATGTCCATGCCGTTGTTCAAGAGCCTGAACATTTCCGACACCGACATCGCGACCGTCACGAAGCTGTTTGGCTTCTGGATTGCGCTCGCAGCCACGTTCTTCAGCGCCTTCATCATTCGGAAGATCGGCCTGATGCGAAGTCTTCTGGTCGGCACGGTCGCCGCATCGGCCTCGCATCTGAGCCTCGCGTGGCTCTCCGCGGACGGCGGCAATGACTTCTACATCTTCGTCATTGCGACGGGCATCGAAGGTTTCGCCTATGCCTTCGCGCAGATGGTGCTGATCAACTACATGTCCGCACTCACCGCGACGGAACTCGCCGCGAGCCAGTTCGCCCTTCTGACCTCGGTCTGCGCCTTGCCGGGCAGCCTGCTTGCGGGAACCTCCGGCTTCATTATCAACTACACCGGATTTACGATGTTCTTCGTGCTCACTTCGCTAATCGGAATTCCGGTCGCAGCTCTGTGCTGGTACGTCGTGCGTCGGCATCCCGAAGTGATGCCCGATCCGGAGCGGCACGGATCGGCTTAATGACCCGGGCCGATCATGTTTGGAGCGCGTCGCGATTTTGGCGTCCCTTCTCCCAGCCAGCACGCCCTGCGTGCTGGCAACTCAAAGAGATCGCGCTTGCAAGCAAGCGCGATGGGGAGAAGGACAGGATGAGGGGTATTTCGCGTGTCATTATCAGGCGCTTACCCCTCACCCGGGTCGCAAGCGACCCGACCTCTCCCCCGGAAGAGGTGGCGCTGCAATTCAATATATCGCCGGCCTAATCTATAAGCGCAGCGGCTGCCTGTCGTGATGCAGCGGTTGCCGATCACTGCGCGGCTCCGCCCTTTTTTGCCTCGACGTGCGTTGGCCATAGGTCCGGAAGCGTGTCTTGAGCTGTGGCCGTGCCGGCTGAGAAAGAGGCGCCGCCCTCGCCCACGATCACGAACGGCGCCCAGAACGCGGGATGCGCGTATTGCGGCGCGCCCTTATCGATGAGCGCGAGCATGGACTGGCGCAGGGCGTCGGCGCGGCCCATCCTATTGTCAGCCGTAAGCCGGGTCATTGCACCCGTGATAAGCGTCACCGTGACTTCCGAGTTCACGCTCCAATGCGAAACGAGGAGTGCGCGCGCCCCGGCGAAGAAAAACGCGCGTGCGAGGCCGGACAGCGCCTCAGAGCCTTCGGAACCGGCCGCGGCGGTGTTGCAAGCAGACAGGATCACCCAGTCCGCGTCGAGCTTCAGGCCTGCGATCCTCGATGCGGAGAGATACCCATCGTCGTCTGCAGTGGCCCTTTCGGGGGGCGTCAGGATTAATCCTGCCTCCGCGCTTCCCATGATCTGCCCTGACACTGCGCCGTGCGTGGCGAAGTGGACGAGACGGTATGCGGCGAGCAAACCTTCCTCATTCAACCGGAGGAGCGCCGGTATTGTCGCGCGCGCGCCGAGGTAAATGTCGTCGGAGCCGACGCCCAACTCGCTGGCCACGGCGCAGAGCTCATCTGCCGTTTCCGGGAGCGGCGAGGCGCTGCGCAGCTGAGCTGCAACCTCGGCCGGACCACCGCGCGTCGCTATTTGAGCGACACCGCGGCTCAATCCTGAGGTGCTCGCGGACTTAACCGGACAGGTGGCATTGGAGTGCGCCGTTTTTGCCCGCTCCGCATCTTCGGCGCTACCGTCGAGCAGGGGATTGCCGAAGCCGATCATCAGCCGGCTGGCGTTGCTTGGTTTGGCGCGCCTGCGCAAGGTCTTCAGCGAGGATGCATACGGCAGGACTGTGATTGCGTGATCGCGGATGAGCCAATGCGCGCGAGACAGCGTGTCGGCGCCCGTCGCGGAGGGCTCCGGCGCCTCGCTGGTGAGCACTTGGAAGGGCAGCTTGGTAAGCGCCCCTGATGGCACGATAAGAAGGCTCTTGCCCTTGATCAGATCCTCAGCCGGGCCGAGCAACTCATGGTAGAGCGCGTATGAGCGGGCGAGGTCGAATGGCAAGGGGTGGTCCGCCTGATAGTCGGCATATGTGTATTCCGTCTTGGTCAGCGTTGGGCACGGTGACTTGTCAATGGCCCAGCCGCCTTCGTAGTCGAGGCCACAGCGCAGCGCGGTCACCTCCCGGCGGAGCGAGGGTGTGCCGAGCTTGCTCCGAAACCAGCGCACATCTGTCTTGGTCACGACCCACACGAAGGTTTCCTCAGGCGCGGGCGTGAACTCAGTCGTGTCCAGAAAAAGGATGAGCGCCTCGTCAGCGTGCAAGTCCCTTTGCAGATCCTCGACGCTCACCGGCTCAGGACTCGCAAGCTCGGCATAGTCGATAAATTCAGCCTTGAGCTGCAAGTCGATTTCGCCGATGCGCTCCACAATCTCATGAAGGCGCGCCGCGTTGGCCGCTTCGGACTCGGCGTTGCGCTTCTCAGGAGGCTTCGAAAAGGCGGCAACCTGAACAGCATTCCTGACTTGCAACTCCGAAAGGAGGTCTTGCCGGTCGCGAATGATGCTGGAGAGCTTGGCGTCTCCTTCCGTTCCGCGGGCCGCCATCTGCGCCATCGCCTCGGCAGCCTCGGATTGCATCGACCATTGCGCCTTCAGAAACATGCTGCGGATCAAGTCCGGCGGGAGCAAGCGCGGGTTTTCAGCGCTTCGATAGGCAGCTTTGATCAAGCCACGGAAGTGTGCGCTCGATTGAAGCTTTTGCTTGCGCGCCAAACCCTGCTCGGCAATCGCGACAACCGGCACGCTCCGATGCTCGATCAAGGCGGTGCTCTCTTGCCAAAGGCTGGCGGCCCGCGCCCAATCTTTCCGCTCGAAGGAAAGCGAGGCGAGGTTCGAAAGTTCCAGCACGACGCCTGGGTCTTTTTCACCAAAGGCTTTCCTGTAAATGGCCAGACTACGCTCGTAGAGAGGCCCTGCGTCCTCTGGTCTGCCCTCCTCCTGATAGAGAGAAGCGAGGTTGTTGAGCGCGCGCGCGGTTTGAGGATGAAAAGGACCCAGCGCTTTCTCAACGATGGCGAGGTTCTTCCGGTACAACGCCTCGGCAGATGTAAGCTGGCCTTGAGCCTGGTAGACGCTAGCAAGGTTGTTGGTCGCGACTTCAACAGCTGGATGCTCTGGTCCTAAAGCTGCATCGAGGATGGCGAGGCTCTGCTTATAAAGCGGCTCTGCAGCCGCGAGCTTGTCTTCGAGCTGATACAATGCTGCCAGGTTGGCGAGCGCTTTCGCCACTTCGGTGTGCTGAGGCCCAAGCGCCTTCTCCCAGATTGTCATGGCGCGTTGCAGAAGTGGCTCCGCCGCCGATAGCTTGTCTTCGGCGATATACAATTCGGCAAGGTTGTTGAGAGCCCGCGCCACGGACGGATGTTGAGGTCCAAACGCTTTCTCGAAGATCGCCACGCTACGCAAGTAGAGAGGTTCTGCCGCTGCAAGCCGGCCCTCGTCCCGGTACAGTCCCGCTAGGTTATTGAGCGAGAGAGCGACATCTGTGTGCTCCGGTCCGAGCGCTTTTTCTCGGACCGACAAAATGCGTTGCAGAAGAGGCTCGGCCTGAGTGAGCTTGCCTTCGGCCACATACAATTGCGCAAGGTTGTTGAGAGCCGCGGTGGCGTTCGGATGCTCGGGTCCCAGGGCCTTTTCTGCGAGAGCCAGTGCGCGGACATAGAGCGGTTCGGCGAGCCGGAACTTACCCAAGGTTTTGTAGACAAGGCCGAGGTTGCCGAGCGGGATGGCGAGGAGCGGGTCCGTTGGCTCCAGCGCTTTCTCCTGAATAGCGAGGCTATGCTGGAACAAGGGCAAAGCCGCGTCCAGATTGCCCTCGTCCTGATAAACCGCTGCAAGATTGTTGAGCGATAGCGCCAATTCCGGCTGCTCCGGGCCGAGCAGCTTGACCCTGATGGCCAGGCTCCGCTGCAAGAGCACCTCAGCCTCGGCGTAACGGCCCTGATCGCCGTAGAGCATCCCGAGATCACCGAGCGCCTGAGCGACGTTGAGATGTTCGGGACCATCCATTTTCTCGTGGATTGCCAGGCATCGTTTAAGGACCGGTTCCGCCGCCGCGAGTTTGCCGTCCTTCATATAGGCGTAGCCCAAACTGCCGAGCACCATCGGCGTAATCGGACTGTCCGGTCCAAACCGGCGCTCAGCCTGGGCCAGCACGCGTTCGGCGAGTTCCGCGGCCTCCGAGTATTTACCGTCTCGAGTGAGTTGGCCCACCTGGCGGTAGAGAAGAACGAACTCGTCAGGTTCGTGACTTTGCGCGGCGACGGGCGCCCCATTGGAAGACAGCACGACCAGCGCCAGCACGGTTATCGCCACAGTTTTCGACGCGACCGCGCACATTCGGAACGCCATCGCGGACATTCGCTTCAGGCCGAGCATTTGTTTATCCCTGCGCAATCGATGGTGTGGCTTCGAGCACGCTTCCAGCTAGACTGTAAATCGGCCAAGAAGGGGGCAGCGTTTCGGAGAAGCCTCCCTGATCACACGCACAGTTGGTCCGTGCCAGGAAACTTGGCGCGTTGGGAGTTGTTGCACTACTTGGCGACCCTCACGCTGAGTAACGCGCGCTGGAGCGGGCAACCTGTCGCCTGCGGGTGGCATGGGCAAATAATCAAGGATCAGCCAAAACGTTTCCTGGCGCAGATGGGCTTAAACGTAAAACATGTTCCGGAAGCCTATAGCTGCTGCGGTTCGGCAGGTGTTCACAGAATCCTACAACCGCAGATCGTCCGCAGGCTGCGCGCGCAATGTCATCACTATCAAGAAGACAAAGCCCGAGATTATCGCCACCGGCAATACCGGCTGCATTGCTCAGACCGGACACGGAACGGCATGGCCAATCCTCCATCCCGACGAATTGATCGACTGGGCGCAGGGCGGCCCTCTTGCCGTGGCGCTCGCCTATGCCGATTTCGAGGATCGCCCCGCGCCTCCGCTGGATGGCGAGCGGCCGGGCCGCTCTGGCCTAATGGACCGTCACCGCAGCCTTATAAGAAAAAAGGACAATGGGGAGTTTGATGTTCAGCCAGCTTTTGACACCAGTCGCGGATAGCCTCGGGCTCTCGTTCCTCGTGGCGGTGCTGCCTATCGTTACGGTGCTGATCCTTCTTGGCCTGCTTCGCTTACCTGCCTGGATAGCCGCGCTGGCCGGGCTCATTGTTGCGCTGATCATCTCGGTCATGGTTTGGCAGATGCCCGTCAATCTCGCCATGAACTCAATCGCGAACGGCGCGGTCTTTGCACTGTGGCCGGTGATGTGGATCGTGCTCAATGCGCTGTTGCTCTACAATATCGCGGTGCGCTCTGGCCGCTTCGACGCGTTCCGCAACTGGGTCGCCAGCTATCTGCCGAATGACCGCCGTGTCGTCCTTGTGGTGGTCGGATTTTGTTTCGGGGCGCTGCTCGAAGGCGTCGCGGGCTTCGGCACACCTGTTGCCATCACAAGCTCGCTTTTGATCCTCGTCGGCTTCCCGCCACTTGAATCTCTGGTGTTCGTCTTGATCTTTAACACCGCGCCGGTCGCGTTCGGCGCTCTCGGTGTGCCCGTGACAGTTCTTGGCGCGGTGACGGGGCTTCCTGCTACAACACTTGGCGCGATGATCGGACGGCAATTGCCGTTTATCGCCGTCATCCTGCCCTTTTACGTCATAGCGCTTTATGGCGGCTGGCGCTCCATCCGGGCAATCTGGCCCATCTTGCTCGTTTCCGGCGGCAGCTTCGCCCTATCGCAATTCGTGTCCTCCAACTTCATCGACTACACGCTGACCGACGTTCTGTCCTCGCTTGGCTCTCTCATCGCCACGGTGCTGTTCCTCCAGGTTTGGAGCCCTCCCGACGATCCGGAATTCTGGGTTGCGAATACCATGGAGGGCCGCCGTTCCAAGACCGTTGTGCCGGATTGGCAAGGCTGGCTTCCCTGGTTCGTTGTCTCGCTGACGGTGATCGCGTGGACCTCCCTTGGGATTGCCACCCTCGGCCAGCAGAAAATCCAGTGGCCGGGCTTGCATCAAGCGATTTCGATCACGCTCTACAACGGCAAGCCTTATGACGCCGTGTGGACATTCCAGCCTCTGGGAACGGGGACCGCGATCTTCGTCGCCGCACTCACCACCGCAGTCCTGGTTCGCCTCCCTTTAAGAGCCTTCCTCGACTGCGTTATCGAGACGCTCCGCCAGATGTGGCTGCCTGTTATAACGGTGACGCTTATTATCGGTCTCGCCTATCTCATGAATTATTCGGGCATCGCCTATACGCTTGGCAAGGGAGTCGCCGAGACGGGGCACTTCTTCGTCCTGCTTTCGCCCTTCCTCGGCTGGGTCGCGGTGATGCTCTCAGGCAGCGATACATCGGGCAACGCACTATTCGGCAATCTTCAGGTCGTGGCCGCACGTCAGCTCAACCTCGATCCCGTGCTGTTCGCCGCGACCAATTCGTCGGGCGGCGTCATGGGCAAGATGATCTCACCCCAGAACATCGCAACCGGCGTCTCGGTGACCAAGCTGGCGGGGCAGGAAGGCGTGGTGTTTGCGCGTATTTTCAAACACAGCGTCATTATGACCCTCTTGCTCAGCGCCTTGGTCGCGGCCCAGCAATATCTTGTACCATGGATGATCCCCAAGTGAATGGGGCGGGGCAAGGAGGTTGCGAGCTACCGCTCCGAGCGCAGAAGCTAATGCTCTACTTTAAGCAATCTCAGTAAGCAACAAGCCGGCTCTAGATTTCTGCCCAATCAATTCTAATGTCCAGGCTAGCAAAAGAATTGCCGATTGGAAGGAAGAATTTATGAGGATCATTATAGCGTCTTGCTTTGGTTTCATACTGGCCGCGGCTGCGCTCGTGCTGCCAGGGGCGCGAGCATCGGCTTTTGAGAGGCCCACCGTTACTGTGGGTAACTCTCCCAAATAATGTCATCAAGGTCGACGAAGACCGGCGCGAGTATCGGGAGCGCGAGGAACGCCGTGATGAACACCGTGAACGGGAGGAGCGCGAGGCCCGTGAGCATCATGAGCGCTGCGAACATTTGCGTCACGAATGCCACGAACGTCACGGCGATGGCCATGAGTTCCGCGAATGCGTCGAAAGGCACGGTTGCTAAAGAAGCAGCCTCCAAATTAGCCCAAAATTCCAACACCGGCAGGAAAACCTGCCGGATTTTGCGCGAAATCTGCAAAGACTTAATAGGAAGTGCTAATCCAGGTTACACATGTTAAGCACTTCTTTAGGCCGGGTCATCCTTTCGGAGTTGCTGGATCCGTTAGTCTGGGCTACTCTTGACTTAAATCAGCTGAAAACTTTGCCTTCGCCCAGACGCTGCAATAAGCCTGTTTGAGCGAATTGATACTCGGTTTTGATCGGATGTACTCGTCCAGTTCCGATCGACGTACTTTCGTGTGGGTTTGTTTAGGCGTGCCGCCAATTGCAAGATCGGTCGCAATCGCATGCGCGGCTGAGGTCGGTCTCAATCCGCAAGGCTAAGAGGCTTTGCGCTTAAATATGAGCCTGGAAACGAGGTTTCCTCATGCATGAGTTCAACGCATGCTTGGCCGATCATGAAGCGCGGCACTCTTTCCCAGAGTACCTGCTCTCGGCATTTGACGAGATCTCGCAAACATTTCTCAAGGCGGCGCGAGATGAGGTTCACACATTTCTGCAAAGGTACTTGGAGGGCAAGATCTCGATTGGCGGCGATTATTCTACGCGCCGGGCCATTCTTCTCGCTATTCACGACATGAAGAATGACCTTGAAGCTCCTCCAGCGCTGCAAGAAAAGGTTCTCGCGGAGATGAGATCGCTAAGGGTGCAGCCGACGCCCCAGTTAAAGCTTTATCGGGACATCGCCACGGCGCTTCTCAGGATGGAAGTCGTCATAAGATCTGTTGCGGTGCATTAGATATGACCGCTACGGAAACCAGGGTAGCGGAACGGAAGTAAATTTTTAAAGGAGGAAACTATGGGTACTCTTGGCGACGGCACCGCTTTTACTTATGCCACTCTTATAGGCCACTTCAACCAAGATTTCCGTGAGGGGAACTCAGAGGAAGCTGCGAAGGCCAAGGCCCTCATTAATTTCCTTATGCAGGACCGGTTTTTTCTTGCTCTTTATCGTAGCACCGATCCGAATGTGCGCGCCGCCGCCCTGAATGAACTGAACCAAGCTCACTACCAGGCTTACGGTGATGCCCCAAGCAAAGACGAGGATGCTTGCGGCATGCAAGGGCGGAAATAGCGTCGCCTCTCTCTCGTTGTCGATTTGGCCACTCGATCTCGCGATCGGGTGACGGGGTGTCGGCTTCGCGTAGATCCTCGTGGGCCACGAGCGTTCGGGGTGCAGGGCATAATCTCGAAGCGCGGGGTTTAGTCGGGGTTGATGATCGCGTGCTGTTTCAAGATGTTGACGTTGCCCTCCACCTTTGCGCTTTTGGTGTTTCCTGGCGCGCTACGCTGACTAAGGCGCTCCAAAATCGGGCGCGTCACAACCTTTTTTGAGGCAAAGAATCGAGCTTCACCGTGCACCTGACTTCGTTTCCCGCCCCGAGATATTCGAGGCTGTGAAAGGATAGCGCGCGTGAGGTGGCGATCCCGCGTCCATGGGGATCGGTTGCCCGATCGGCGGAGAAGTCCAAATATTTTTTCCAGTCGAATCCTCTGCCCGCATCCTTGATGTGAACAAGGAGCACCGCTTGCGTTGCCTTGAAAGTGAGGGTCGCGAAATTCTTGCGATATTCCGGTAGACCGAGCCTGCGTTCGATCTCCTGGTTCCAGCTTGCGTCTCGAACGAGGTTGGTTTTTTCGCTGTAAGTGATGCCGAGATTGCCATGCTCGATGGCGTTAAGCAGCAGTTCATGCAGCCCAATGACCACATTTTCTGGTTGTGGAAAACAATGGGAGACGTAGGAGGCAAGGCTGGCAGCGTCTTCCAGGGTCTGAAAACGGAAGCGGGCCTCCTCCATGAGGTCAAGCCCCCGAAGGCAAGCGCCAACCTTTTCTTTCAACCTGGTCTTAGTTTTGGCGTCTTCCAGCGCGGCTCTCACGATGCCGAGAAGGGTCGCGCCTTTGTAGGGCTTGGTCAGGTAGTAATAAGCGCCCGCCTTGATCCCCTCCAAGACTTGGTCTGCCGCCGCCGCCGCCGTTTGCATGACCACCGGGATGTCTCGCAAGCGGTCGTTGGCTTTAATACGGCGCAAGACCTCCATGCCGCCGAGGTTCGGCATCATCCTGTCGAGGACGATCAATTCGATGCCGTGATCTTCCTCGATCTTTTGCATGGCAATAATGCCGTCTTCGGCCAGCGCCACTTGATAGCCAGCGCGGCCCAGGTGATGCTTCATGAGGTCGAGGTTGAATGCCTCGTCATCAACGGCAAGTATTTTCGGTCCGGCGCTGGTGCCGTTCCCAAAGCTCATGGTCAGGCTGTTCTTGTTTCGAGGTCTGCTCTCATGCCGCTCCAGCCCGGCCTCGCTTGAGTTGTGTCCGAGAAGGAGCTTGGCCTGGACATAATGCACGGCTCTGGTTTGATTTGCCTTACTGAGAAAGCGCCAATTTCAGGCTCCGAAGTTCCTGCTCGTACCGGTTGCAGGCTGGCGGATGGCTGTAGCCGGGCTTTGCGCCGTCCATCTGTACAGCTATAGCAGGGCACGAAAAGTGGGATTGTTGCGGCCAGCATAGCGACCTGGCTAGAGCACGGCGAGGAGGCCTCGCAGCTCGGCGAGCTCGCCATCGCGGCGATGATAGCCGGTGTCGGCGATCAGCAACGCAAGGAAAGCCATACGCGCGCAACGTGAACCCGCTCCGCTCCTTGAATGGATTGCGAAACTTCTATCGCGGGCTACAATCCGGAAATTGCAATATGGAAGCCACAAACGTCGCACTGGACATCCTCACTATCGGCTCCTGGCGCAGGAGTAAGGACTGATCTCACTTCACGCTGGCCCCAGCAACGGGGACATTGGTAGTCAGAGCCGAGTGTAGGGGTATAATTGAGAAGGCGCTGATGACTGAGGCGCCCCGAATCGCGGCGAGCAATGAGTTCCGCGATTATTTCTTCGATGTCCCGAATTTCTTGCTCAATGCGCGCCTCTGCCGCCTTGAGTTCGTTGGCTTCTTGTTCGGCAAACTGTTGAAGGCACTTTGCGGTCGCTGACATGAGCACCCCTCCTGTTGAGCAGGGGCTATGCGATTCCCTTTTGGTTTGTCGAATGGAAATATAACCTTACAAACCGCCCCGGACGCCGCCCAGGCTTGCAATTCCGGCGCAACACGGTCCATGCGCCTTGTTCACTCAGGGCTTCCAAAACCATGGAACAGCTTGTTTTCTCCGGCGTCCAGCCGACCGGCAATCTGCATCTCAGGCCAGGATCATAGGCGAAAGTCCGTTGCATTGCGCCGCCTAAGCTGCAATACGGTCAGGCACATCCGCTTCCCCTAAGCCAGATCCCGCGCGACGCGAAACCCCGCTCCGCTACTGGAATTGATCGTGAAACTCCTGTTGCGGGTCGCCGAGCGCAGGCTCTGCGGCCCATCGGTAAAGGACCCGCCTCGCAAGACCCGCTGCTCGCAATCCCCCGACAGCCAGGGCGCGCCGTCGTCAGGCGCGCCAGCATAGGAGGGGTTCCAGCAATCCTGGCACCATTCCCAAACATTGCCGTGCATATCGTGGAGGCCGAAAGCGTTGGCGGGGTACAAGCCCACTGGCGCCGTTTTGCCGTGGCCGCCCAGCAGGGTTTCGAAACGGGCCTGCTTCCTGGAAATCGAATTGCCAAAAGCATAAGGGGCCGTCGTGTTGGCGCGGCAGGCATATTCCCACTCTGCTTCCGACAAGAGGCGGTAGAAAAAGCCGGTGATTTTGCTCAGCCAATCGACATAGGCTTGTGCATTGGTCCAGCTGACATTGATGACAGGACGCATCGCTCTCCCCCCTGAGCGATCATCGGGCCTGAGCCTCAGCGCATCGGCGGCCGCATCCCATTGCTCGAAGGTCACCGGGTATTTGCCTGCAGCAAAAGCGCGCGGGATGGTGACCTTGTGCTGGGGCCGTTCATCGGCCCTGCCTTCCTTGTCTTGAGATCCCATCAAAAACCACCCTGACGGCACCAGACCATTTCCGGTCCAGCCTCAAGATCGCGGAAGGATTCGCCTGGCCGCAGCCAGCGTCTCGTCGGCTGCCAGTCTTCCAGCAAAGGGACGCGTAGATACCCCAGAGCATGAAAGCGCTCCACCGCCGCATCGGGATCATCATGCCAAAGCGCAAGCAGCACATCACGGTTGGTTGTGGCGGCGATGCGTTCTTGCAGGGTCAGACGCTTTTCACCGTGAGGACTCCGGCGGCGTTCAAGATTGGCCAGCCTTTTCTGAGCTTCGTCTTTGTGCCTGCTGTCGTAGTACAACTTCAAGAAATCCTTGAACGCCGCTTCATCGGAGTTTTTCAAAACGGCGGCCCAGGCGATATCGCCGAGATCGGACAATCTGCCCTCGGCCTTCTTGACGTGACGCCCCTTTTGGTACGTGCTGATAAAAACGCGAAACTCCGCGGGATCGCTCGATGTTTTAATGCGCTCCCATTCCTCCGCCGCCGCTGTTCGCTCTCCCAGCAGCATGTTGCTGACGCATTGAATCATGGCTCGGATAGCGGGAGCTTTGGGGTCGCCATCCCAGTCGCTGAGGTCTGTTGTATGGGTCAACGTGAAGGCGAGCGGCGGCCTTGCGCGTTCGATCGAAACGGGTACGAGCTTGTTACGGTCGAGGGCGAAATTAGCCTCCACGCGGACCCAGCGCCGGGTCACCGAGATCGATGACCAAATCACAAGGACGCACCTCGCCTCATTGATCTCGCGCTCGATCACCTCGTCCCATTGGTCGCCCGGGCGCATGGTCGTGTCCCACCAAACCGTCCAGCCTTCCGCTTCCAAAACGTGCACGATTTTTGCCGCGGCGTCCGCGTCAGAGCGGCTATAGCTTAAGAAAACATCCGCCATGCATCCCCTGCCCAAGGTGGTAAAGCCTCAAATGGCCGGGCTTCTGTTCCGACCGCGCGGCTCGAAGAAGCCTCTTCGGCTTTGCTCTTTTCACTCCCCCCGATGGTTCATCGTGAAGAACGGCGTCAAGAGTATCGACCCGACATGACCAGCGCGCCCCGGCTCATGACAGCGTGCCCGCATTTTTCAACACATAACTTTAACTCAACAATACGGAAAATTTTTGAATGCTTGCGGGGTCTCACAATCACGCCCAGAAGCCACGCCAAGGCTTGCATTTCCCGCGCAACGCGGTCCATAACGGCGCCTTGTTCACCAGGGCTTCCAAAACCATGAAACAGCGCGTTTTCTCCGGCGTCCAGCCGACCGGCAATCTGCATCTCGGCAACTATCTCGGCGCGATCACGAAATTCGTGGCGCTGCAGGAGAACTACGATTGCGTCTATTGCGTCGTGGATATGCACGCGATCACGGTCAAGCAAGACCCAGCCGATTTGCGGCGCTCCACGCGCGAGGTCACGGCGGCATTCATCGCGGCGGGCGTGAACCCGGAGAAGCACATCATCTTCAACCAGTCGCAGGTCTACGCGCACGCTGAACTCGCCTGGATTTTGAACTGCGTGGCCCGCATCGGCTGGCTGAACCGCATGACGCAGTTCAAGGAGAAGGCGGGCAAGGACCGCGAGAACGCGAGCATCGGGCTCTTCGTTTATCCCGTGCTGATGGCGGCGGACATCCTCGCCTATCGCGCGACGCATGTGCCGGTGGGCGACGACCAGAAGCAGCATCTTGAGCTTGCGCGCGACATTGCGCAAAAATTCAACGTCGATTTCGCGGAGACGATCGCCGCCGAAGGTTTCAACGACGTCTTCTTTCCTCAGCCCGAGCCGATCATTTCCGGCCCTGCGACGCGCGTGATGTCCTTGCGCGACGGCACGAAGAAGATGTCGAAGTCCGATCCCTCGGACCTGTCCCGCATCAACGTCGCGGACGACGCCGAGACGATTGCCAGGAAGATCAGGAAGGCCAAGACCGATCCCGAGCCGCTGCCGAGCGATGAGAAGGGCTTCGAGGGCCGTCCCGAGGCGGAAAACCTTGCCGGGATTTATGCGGCGCTCAGCGGGCAGAGCATGGAGACGGTGCTGCGGGAGTTCGGCGGTTCGCAGTTCTCCACGTTCAAGAACGCGCTCGCGGACCTCGCCGTCGAGAAGCTCGGGCCGATCGGCGACGAGATGAAGCGCATTTCCGCCGATACCGCGTACATCGACAGCGTGCTTGCGGACGGCGCGGAACGCGCGCGCGTCATCGCGGACGAAACGCTTCGCCATGTCCGCAACATTATGGGCTTCGTCCAAACGGAGCACGCAGCAAAGAACCATGCTAAGGTGGCCGCCCCGCAATAGCAGCGCGATTGGAAGCCCATGCCGGACCGAGCGCCTCGCGATCTCTTCACAGAAGGCCACAAACGCAAGTTTCTCGTCATTGTTGACGAATCTCCCGAAGGGGAAACGGCCTTATATTACGCGGCCCGCCGGGCGTTCCGCACCGGCGGCGGGTTGGCTCTTCTGTTCGTGATCGAACCGCCCGAGATGACCCATTGGCTGGGCGTCGCGGACATGTTTCGCGACGAGCAGTATCAGAAAGCACGGGCCGTGTTCCGGCTTCGCGCGCGCAAGCTCAAGACCTGGGGCTTCGAGGACATCGCGCATGAGGAAATCATCCGCGAGGGCCACAAGGCCGAGGAGATCGTAAAGCTCATCGAAGAGGATCGCGACTTCGGCATTCTGGTACTCGGGGCCGCGACCGATCCGGAAGGGCCTGGGCCGCTCGTATCCTCTCTCGCGGCAGGCGCGAAGGCCGGTACCTTCCCTATTCCCATCACCATCGTGCCCGGAAATCTATCAATCGAAGAGGTTAAGGGATTAGCCTGACTGCCGAGGTCGGATTTCCACTTGAAACCGCTTCCGAAGCCTGCCTTATTAGAGGGCAGTGGCATGGGTGCAGAAGGAAATTGGCATGTTCATTCAAACCGAAGCGACCCCGAACCCGGCGACGCTGAAGTTTCTTCCGGGCAAAGTCGTCCTCGACAAGGGCACGCGGGAGTTTCGCGGCGCTTCGGAGGCGGAGCCTGTCTCGCCGCTCGCGGCGCGGTTGTTCGCCGTGGATGGCGTCACCGGCGTTTTTCTTGGCTCGGACTTCATTTCCGTCACCAAGGATCACCGCGAATGGCAGCAACTGAAGCCGGCCGTGCTCGGCGCCATCATGGAGCACTTCCTCTCCGGTGAGCCCGTCGTCACCGACGGACACGGGGCAGTCCATGGAAGCGAGGATTTCGATCCGAAGGATGCGGAGATCGTGGCCACGATCAAGGAGCTGATCGAGACGCGCGTGCGCCCAGCGGTCGCCAATGACGGCGGCGACATTGTCTTCCACGGCTTCCGCTCCGGGATTGTCTATCTCAAAATGCACGGCGCGTGCTCAGGCTGCCCGTCATCCACGGCAACGCTTCGCCATGGGATTGAAAACCTGTTGAAGCATTTCATCCCCGAGGTCGAGGAGGTTCAGCCCGTCTAGAGCTGCGACGATGTCGCCCATGGTTCGACAGGCTCACCATGAGGATGAACACAGGCTCACCATGAGGAGCAACTCGTTGAAAGCACTCGACCTCATCCTGAGCCTTTCGAAGACCTCATCCTGAGCTTGTCGCAGCCTCATCCTGAGCCCATCGGCCTCATCCTGAGCCTGTCGAAGGATGAAGCCACATTCTCAGGCGTTTTCAGCATCCTGCTAGTCTAACAGGCTGCTGGAAAGACGATGTTGCCCATGGTTCGACAAGCTCACCATGAGGGGCAACTCGTTGAAAACACTGGACCTCATCCTGAGCTTGTCGCAGCCTGAGCTTGTTGTAGCCTCATCCTGAGCTTGTCGAAGGATGAGGCAACGCTCCAGGCTTTTTCAGCATCCTGCTGGCGATCCTGAGCGCGCCGGCCTATATCCCCTGCGAGACGCAACACTCGTTCGGGGGATATCTATGGCCGGGTCCATCTCTGCGGAATGCTTGAAGCAAATCTTCCTCGAAGCCCGCACCCACAATAAGTGGCAGGATAAACCCGTTCCCGACGAGTTGCTTCGGCAGCTTGTCGACATCATGAAGATGGGGCCGACGAGCGCGAACCAATCCCCCGCACGAATCGTGTTCGTGAAGTCGGCGGAGGCCAAGGAAAGGCTCTCCCCGCATCTGTCGGAAGGAAACCGCGCCAAAACGATGAGCGCTCCGGTTTGCGCAATCATCGGCTACGACCTCAAATTCTATGAGCATCTCCCGAAACTCTTCCCGCATACCGATGCGAAGAGCTGGTTCGAGGGGAAGCCCGAGCAGCACATCGAGACATCGGCGTTCCGCAACGGCACCTTGCAAGGCGCATATTTCATTATTGCGGCGCGGGCGCTCGGGCTTGATACCGGCCCCATGTCGGGCTTCGACAATGCGGGCGTCGACCGCGAATTTTTCACGGGTACGAGCGTGAAGTCCGACTTCCTGTGCAGCCTGGGTTACGGTGATTCTTCCGGACTTTTCCAGCGCTCGCCGCGTTTTACCTTCGAGGAAATGGCAAAGATCATTTAGCCGCCTTATACCTATGAATTAGGTCTCAAACCCCTCACCCTAACCCTCTCCCCCTGGGAGAGGGGACAGGCAGGCGTCCCTTCTCCCAGGGGAGAAGGACAGGATGAGGGGTTTGAGACCTAGCAAATCACCAAAGACGAGCATCGCATCGTGAAAATCCTGGCTATCGAGACAAGTATGGGACGGACATCGGTGGCGCTGGCGCGGCCCGGAGAGCCCGTCCTTGTGAAACGGATCGAATCCGGGCGAGGCCAGGCCGAGCAGCTGATCCCTCTTATCGGCTCTCTCATGGAAGAGGCGGCTGTCTCATTCGAAACGTTGAACCGCGTCGCTGTCTGCGTCGGCCCAGGCGGCTTCTCGGGCATTCGCACCGGCGTCGCCGCGGGGCGCGGCATCGGACTTGCCGCACGCCTTCCCGTCGTCGGCGCGACCAGCTTCAGCCTCATGGCGGCGGCATTCGAAAAAGCCGCTGACGTGCCGGAAACGTATGGGCTTGCCGCTCCCGCTGGAATGAGCGCGGTTTACTGCCAGATCGTGGCCCGCGGCGGAACGCCGGTGACCGATATCATGGCCTTGCCTCAATCGGAGTGCGGGTCTTTCTTCGAGGGCAACGCCGAGGTCTTGGCTGGGCCAGCGGCCGCATCTCTCTTTGACGCAGGTTTCGTCAGCCTCCCTGTTACGGCTCCCGATATCTATCCCGATGCCGTCACGCTTGCCGAACTCGCCATGAGCCTTGATCCCGAACGCGATGCGCCCTCGCCCTTTTACGTCCGCGAAGCGGATGCGAAGCCGCAAACAAAACATGTCATCGCCCTCGCAACCGACTGAGGGCGCTTCGGCCTCGATCCTCCAAGCAACCGCCGGCGATGCGCAAGGGCTCGCGGACTTGTACGCCGAAGCCTTGCCGCCCGGTTGGCCCGCGCATGAACTCGCCGCTGCGTGCGCCGATGCAAACCGGGCCGTCTTGAAGGCTGCGAATGGCGCGCATTTGCATGGCTTCCTCATTCTGCAATTCGCGGCCGACGAGGCAGAAATCCTAGCGATTGCAGTGGCAAAGGACCGCCGGAGGCTTGGCAATGCGGCATCTTTGCTCAGAGGGGGCATAAGAGCTTGCCAGAGCCAATTCATCTCTTGCATTTATCTGGAAGTGGCAGAAGGTAATACCCCCGCGCGCAAGCTTTACGAGCAGTTCGGCTTTCTCGCAATCGGGCGACGTGAAAACTACTACCGCACACCAAGTTCCGCGTTAGAAACAGCTCTCATCATGAGGCGAGACGTTAAACATCCCGCACCGGTTGACCTGGAGAAAAGCAACACTTAATGAAGTCATCAGAAAAGACGGTTCGATTCGGGCCTGGGATGGACGCTCTCGTATTTAATGGGAGAATGATGAAGCTTCTCCGAGGCTTGCGGGCTTCTGTGCTTCTTGCGGCCTTTATTGCGGTAACGCTGCCGTTGATGCTAATTCAGTATGCATTCTTGAAACTTGGTCTTCGACGAGCGAAAACTCTCCCGCACGGCTATCACAAGTTCGTGTGCCGCCTCCTCGGCATCCGGGTTCATGTCAGCGGTAAGCTCGATCCCAATCGCCCCGTTCTTCTCGTCTCCAACCATGTTTCCTGGCTCGACATCACGGCTTTGAGCACGGTCGCTCCCCTGAGCTTCGTCGCCAAGTCGGAAGTGGGCACTTGGCCTTTCGTCAGCTGGCTTGCGAAATTGCAGCGCACCGTTTTCGTGGACAGGTCCCGGCGAACGCTTGTGAAAGACAAGGCAGGCGAAATCGCCGATCGCTTAGCCCAGGGCGATAATATCGTGCTGTTCGCCGAGGGGACCAGCAGCGACGGCAACCGCATCCTGCCCTTCCGCAGCTCTTTGTTTTCGGCGGCTTCCCCCACTCAGAATGCGGCCAATGACAATGGCCTAGAAGCGGTCGTTCAAACGGTTGCGATCACCTATACCCACCTTCACGGCCTGCCGATTTTGCGGCATGAGCGGCCCATGGTCGCCTGGTACGGTGAGATGGACATGCTCAGCCACGCATGGAATGTCCTGCAAAGCGGCCCTCTCGACGTCACCATCCGGCTTGGCGAGCCTGTGCGGCTTGCTTCGCTTCGCGACCGCAAGCAACTTGCGGCCTTCTCGGAGGCGCAGGTCCGGCAGTATTACGTCGAGCAGGTGACAGCGCGGAACCGAGCGGCCTAGCAGGATGCTGAAAAAGCCTGAAAACGTGGCTTCATCCTTCGACAGGCTCAGGATGAGGCTTCGACAGGCTCAGGATGAGGCCGAGTGTTTTCCCATGGTGAGTGAGTGATCCTCATGGTGAGCTTGTCGAACCATATGCAAAATCGCTTTTCAGCAGCCTGCTAGAGCCTGTCCGCTGATGGAATCAAAATCGGGCTCTAGTTTTTGTTATGTCGGCGTCTTGTCGGAAACCGCTTCGCACTTTTCCGGACGCACTTTAAAGGATGACTACCCTATTGATAGACGACGTTGCCACGCGTGACGCTGAGGTGACCGCGACACCCAAGAAGGTCCATATCAAGACGTTCGGGTGTCAGATGAACGTCTACAACTCCGAACGGATGGCGGATGCGCTGGCGCCAGCTGGCTTCACGGAGACGGACAATCTCGAGGACGCCGACCTTATCATTCTCAATACCTGCCATATTCGGGAGAAGGCGGCTGAAAAGGTCTATTCCGAGTTGGGGCGTCTCCGGCTGGTTCGCGAAGCGCGCCGCAGAAATGGCGGCGACTGCATCATTGTGGTTGCCGGTTGCGTGGCGCAGGCCGAAGGCGAGGAACTGGTCCGCCGCGCTCCAGGGGTCGACATCGTGGTCGGCCCGCAAAGCTATCACCGGCTGCCCGACCTTCTGAAGCGGCGAGAGACAAGCCGCGCCGCCATTATCGAAACGGAATTTCCAGCCGCCGAGAAGTTCGAAACGCTGCCCGCACAGAAATCCCGCGCGCTCGTTTCTGCGTTTCTCACGGTGCAGGAAGGCTGCGACAAGTTCTGCACGTTCTGCGTCGTGCCCTATACCAGGGGCGCTGAATATTCCCGCCCGGTGGCGCAAATCCTCGACGAAGCAAAGCGGCTTTCCGAGCGAGGCGTCAAGGAGATCACGCTCCTCGGGCAGAACGTGAACGCCTATCACGGCGCGGCGCCGTCCGGGAAGACCTCGGACCTGGCGCAACTTCTCGGCGCGCTGTCGGCCATCGGTGGGCTAGAGCGACTTCGTTTCACGACAAGCCATCCGAACGAGATGACCAGCGAGTTGATTGCCGCCCATCGCGACCTGCCCAAGCTGATGCCCTATCTGCATCTGCCGTTCCAGTCAGGATCCGACCGTATCCTCAAGGCGATGAACCGCAAGCACACGATGGCCGACTACGTCCGCATCGTGGGGCTGCTGCGGGACGCGCGGCCGGATCTGGCGCTTTCGACAGACATCATTGTGGGCTTCCCCGGTGAAAGCGAGGCCGATTTCCAGGAGACGATGCACGTCGTCGAAACGGTGAAATTTGCCCAGTCCTACTCGTTCAAATACAGCGCGCGCCCTGGAACACCAGCCGCCGACCGCGAGGGACAGGTCAGCGACAACGTAAAATCCGATCGACTGGCTCGGCTGCAATCCCTGTTGAGCGCCCAGCAAACCGCGTTCAACGAGAGCATGGTGGGCCGTGAGCTGGACGTGTTGTGGGAAACGCCAGGCAGGAAAGCCGGGCAGATCGTAGGCCGGTCGCCCTATCTGCAAGCGGTCTATGCTGAAGGCGGGACCCGGCTGATCGGGCGGATCACCGCGGTAGAAATCGTCGGCGCAAGCCAAAATAGTCTTCGGGCCGTCATAAAAAATGTGGACGAGGTTGCTACATAGGCAGACAATAACATGAGGTAACACGGCGATAGGATGCGGATAGATGATTTTTGCGCGGTGCCGCGGCGCCGCCCCCTGGGCGAACGATGAACGCAAGCTCGCGTAACCAGGCTTGGCGAGCGAACGCAAAGCCGCAATCGTCACAGTCCCTGTATCGGATTGAAATCACCTTCGACGACAACCGCAAGCTTGCCGATGTGCTCGGCGAGTTCGACGCCAATCTTGCTCTCATCGAGAACAAGCTCGGCGTGAAGGCTGTGGTTCATGGCAATGTCGTTGTCCTCGATGGCGAAAAGGAAAGCTGCTTGCAGGGCAAGGACGTTCTGGAGACGCTCTACCAGCGAACGAGAAATGGGGGAGCGGCCTTGACCCAAGGCGACGTGGAGGGCGCCATTCGCCATTTGTCGAAGAGCGCGAACACATCCGCGCCCGGCGTGGACACAGTTCCGCCTGTTTCCATGGTTGGCGAGCTGAAAACGCGAAAGCGAAGCGTCCTGGCGCGGACGCCCGCGCAATCGACGTATATCCGGGCGCTCCAAAGCCGCGAACTGGTCTTTGGAACCGGGCCGGCCGGCACGGGCAAGACCTACCTTGCGGTCGCCTACGCTGCCGGGTGCCTCGAAAGGGGCGAGGTGGATCGGCTTGTCCTATCGCGGCCTGCGGTCGAAGCGGGTGAACGTCTCGGATTTCTTCCTGGGGATATGAAGGAAAAAGTCGATCCTTATTTGCGTCCGCTCTATGACGCGCTGTATGATGTTCTCCCCTCGGAAAGGGTAGAACGCGGTCTCGAGACGAAAATGATTGAAATCGCGCCGCTCGCGTTCATGCGTGGCCGGACGCTGGCTCATTCGATCGTGATTCTCGATGAAGCGCAGAATTGCACTGCTATGCAGATGAAGATGTTTTTGACCCGCCTTGGAGAAGGCAGCAAGATGATCATTACCGGTGACCCTTCGCAGGTAGACTTGCCGATGGGCCAATCATCGGGGCTCGTTGACGCGTTGTCGATCCTCGAAGATGTCGAGGGGATCGCCCATATTGCCTTTACCCGCGCGGATGTCATTCGTCATCCGCTTGTGGGCCGAATCATTGAAGCTTACGAAACAAAGCGATAAGTTACGACTATTATGATACCAACCGGTATGGATACACCTATTGAGTTTGCGGCGTCTTCCGAGAAAGACGCTTCGAGCGGCGACGGCGAGCCCTCCCGAACGTGCACGGATATTTTCGTTGAGGACGAACGTTGGGCCTCCGAGACGGGTCTGGAAGAGCTTATCCCAAATCTCGCGGCTGAAACTCTTCGTGCGGTGGAGCTTTCCCCTGAACGCCACACCGTCAGCGTCGCGCTGCTCTCCGACGCTGCGGTGCGTGGGCTGAACAAGACCTTCCGGGGCAAGGATGTCCCGACAAATGTTCTGTCATTTCCCTCGCCGCGCGCAATTCACATCGGAAGCCGCAACGGTGAGCCCCTTTTCCTTGGAGACGTTGCTTTGGCCTATGAAACGGTCGTGAGCGAAGCGTCGGCCCAGGGAAAAACTGTCCTTCAACACGCGGCTCACCTCGTGGTGCATGGCGTCTTGCATCTCGCAGGGTTCGACCATGACGGCGACGCCGACGCCGCGCGCATGGAAGCGGCCGAGGGCGCTATTCTCGCCCATTTCGGCATTCCCGATCCCTACCGGGACGACGCTGCTTCACTCGCAACCCCTTTATGATCACAACACGGTAACAACAAAAAAGCTATGTCTATACAACTCGGGCACGAAACGGGGAAAACGAAGGCATCGCCAAGCTGGTTTCAGCGCATGGCGGCCAACCTCGGGTTCACCAACGGCGTCAGCCTGCGGGAAACGCTCGAAACCGCAATTCAGGAAATGGGTGCGGAGGACGACCAGTCCCTGTCGCAGCAGGAACGCCTGATGCTTCTCAATGTCCTCGAGTTCGGCGAAACAAGAGTTTCGGAGGTGATGATCCCCCGCGCCGATATCGTCGCCGTGGCGGAGAACCAGACGATCGCTGAGCTCCTGAATCTCTTTGCGCGCGTTGGCCATTCCCGCGTGCCTGTCTTCCGCGATAGCCTCGATAATCCGATCGGAATGGTGCACATCAAGGATGCGATCGCTTGGGTTACCCGTGGCGCGAAACTGAGCTTGCAGGATGAAGCCGCCCTGGAGAAGGCTGTTCAAAGCCTTGATTTGAGCCGCTCGGCTTTAAGGACCACGATTGCTTCCGCTAAGCTTGTCCGGGAAGCGCTCTTCGTTCCGCCCTCCATGACCGCCTTGGCGTTGCTGGCGAAGATGAAGCAGAAGCAGAATCCACCTCGCCATCGTCGTGGACGAATTCGGGGGACGGACGGCCTCGCCACCTTCCAGGACGTGGTGGAGGCGATCATCGGTGACATCGCCGACGAGCATGACGACAGCAAGGCTCTCGCAATCCGTGTCGAGAACGAGGCGTTCATAGCGAGCGCGCGCACGCCCATCGAGGACGTCGAGCAGGTGCTCGGCATGAGCTTGACCACAAACGGCATCCCGGAGGAAGTCGAGACCTTGGGCGGGCTCATCATGGCGACGGTGGGAAATGTCCCGAAGCGCGGCCAGATCGTTCCGCATCCGTCCGGCGTGACCTTCGAGATCCTGGAAGCAGGGCCGAGGCGCTTGCACAAGGTTCGCATTTTCAAGCAGCTCGCTCTCACGGCGCCAGACAAGCCGCTACTACTCGCGGCCCCCGGGGAGGGATCGGCGCCGGAGTCCATCAAGAGGGATGGCGCTACTCTCCGAGACGCAAGAGCCGCTTAAAGATACTCGCTACCTGCGGATGTGGATCGAAGGTCTGCAACCTGCTTCACTCCTTGTGGGGTCGGCCGCAACCAACCGCTTTTGCCGGGCGGTAACCCTGCTCACCGGCTTTTTGCTTTCGTGTTCAGCTCGAATGCTCTGCCGTGGATCATGGGAGAATGCGCTTTACCGTGAGGTTAACGGAACTAAGACATTGATTTAAAACGGAAAAATCTGAAGGCGATAGGCGCGGCGGCGGCTGCGAAAGGAGCTGTCAAGGTTAACGGGGTGGTCCAAAAACATAATTAACGGATTTCTTCGCGCCGCGCTTTTTCGCAAAAAGCGCATCGTCAGGGACGATTTCCGGCGGGAAATAATTCCGGTACGTTGGGTGCGTTGGGAATTAACCATAAAGAGGTTAATTCACCCCCCTGCCGCAACGCTATTTTTACCATATTCTGCCTGAATTGGGCCGTTGTCATACAACAACTGGCGTTTTTGTATGCAACGCAGGGTGTCCTTGACGCCAAATGGTCCAAAAGTCATGGTCCAAAGTCCGCCACCGCCTCATTTCGCGCCTCCAAAGAAGCCTGCTATCTGAAGGTGTGGATCAAAAGGTCTGCAACCTATTTTCATTCGCGGCGGGTCGGCCGCAAGCGCGGTGTCGCACTCAGAAAACGCAGCTTCGCCATCCCGAAAGGCGAAGCCTTGTCCGGGATCGTATCAAATCGAACCGCAGATCTTTTGCAGTCCCGGCTCGCGCTTCGCTTGCCGGGATGGCATTCGCGGCGACCCGTTGGCCTGTCCGGACAAACTGGTTACGCCAGCCGCCTCAAGATCTGGGTGGCTGCCTCGGGGGGCGGCCATGACAATGTGGCGACCCCACGGAGCGCGCATCACGCGACTATGAAATTCCTATGGGAGCGTGTGAGCGCTCGAATTGTTTTTATATGTCTGATTGCTGATTTGCCGCGATATCCGCACCGAGCGCCACCCTCCCGGACCTCAAGTGCGGCAGAAATCCGAGGCTCGAAAATGACTGACATTGTGATTCTGGCCATGGGCATCGGCTTTTTCGTTATCGCCGTCGCCTATGTCGCGGCCTGCGACCGATTGTGAGGACCTGATGTCTTTCGATTACATTCTGGCGGGGGCGGTCACCGCGCTTTTGCTTGGCTACCTCGTCTATGCGCTTGTCCGTCCTGAGCGGTTCTAGAGCAGAGTTCCCAAAAGTGGCCTTCCCGGTTTTGGGGAAAAACTCTGCGTAAACAAAGCCTCTAAGCAGCCCGCGTCCGTTTGGCCGCGCTGCTTTAGCACTCTAGAACCGATCAGCTTTTCACCTTTGATCGCTTCCGATTGAAGGCGGGTTGATCTAGAGGAGCGTCATCCATGACAATTCTAGGCTGGGTGCAGATCGCACTCTATGCGCTCGTGATCATACTCATCGCGAAGCCGCTCGGCTGGTATATGACCCGCGTGTTCAGCGGCCAGCGTCGTTCCGCTTTACTGGCCGCTTCGGCCGATCGAGCGGGCGCTGTACTGGGTGAGCGGCGTCAACGAAAGGCAGGAGCAGAGCTGGATCACTTACGCTGTGTCCATGCTGTTCTTCAGCGTGGCCGGGTTTGTGACGCTCTATGCTTTGCAGCGGTTCCAGGCGTCGCTGCCGTTCAACCCGCAAGGGCAGGCCGCGGTCACGCCCGACCTCGCCTTCAACACGTCGGTCAGCTTCGTGACTAACACGAACTGGCAGTCCTACGTGCCCGAAACGACCATGAGCTATCTCGTGCAGATGGCCGGGCTCACGGTGCACAACTTCCTCTCCGCCGCAACCGGCGTCGCGCTCGCGCTGGCGCTGATCCGCGGTTTCTCGCGGCGCACCTCCAACACGGTCGGCAATTTCTGGGTCGATATGACCCGCTGCACGCTTTACGTGCTGCTGCCCGTCTCGATCGTGGTGGGCCTGTTCTTCGTGTGGCAGGGCATGCCGCAAAATTTGAGCCCCTACACCGAGGCCACGACGCTCGAAGGCGTGAAGCAAGTTATCGCGCAAGGACCGGTGGCGTCCCAGGAAGTCATCAAGATGTTCGGGACGAATGGCGGCGGCTTCTTCAACGCCAACTCTTCGCATCCGTTCGAAAACCCAAACGCGCTCACGAACTTCGTCCAGATCGTCCTGATCTTCGCAATCGGCGCCGCGCTCACGAACGTGTTCGGGCGCATGGTCGGCGACCAGCGGCAGGGCTGGGCGGTCTTCTCCGTGATGGGGCTCCTGTTCCTGGCTGGCGTGGCGGTTTGCTACTCGGCCGAGGGCGCGGGAAACCCTGCCTTCGCGAAGCTCGGGATCGACACGGCGCCGAGCGCTTTCCAGGCTGGCGGCAACATGGAAGGCAAGGAGACACGCTTCGGCATCGCGAACTCGGCGCTGTTTGCGACCGTGACGACGGACGCGTCCTGCGGCGCTGTCAACAATATGCACGACAGCCTGACGCCGCTCGGCGGCATGGTCCCGATGATCAACATGATGCTCGGCGAGATCATCTTCGGCGGCGTGGGCTCGGGTCTTTACGGGATGCTTCTCTTTGCGATCCTGGCCGTCTTCATCGCGGGGCTGATGGTGGGCCGCACGCCGGAATATCTCGGCAAGAAGATCGAGGCCAAGGAGGTGAAGATGGCGATGCTCGCGCTCCTCATCCTGCCGTTCTCGATCCTCGGCTTCTCGGCCATCGCCGTTGTCGTCAAGGACGGTCTCGCCGGAATGGCGAACGCAGGCCCGCACGGCTTCAGCGAGGCGCTATACGCCTACACCTCCGCGACCGGCAACAATGGCAGCGCGTTTGCCGGTCTTTCCGCCAACACGCCATTCTACAACACCACGCTCGGCTTCGCGATGCTCATCGGGCGGTTCCTGATGGTCATTCCCGCGCTTGCCATAGCCGGATCGCTGGCGCGCAAGCGGATCCTGCCGCCATCGGCGGGAACCTTCCCGACCCACGGCTTGCAGTTCGTGCTGCTCGTCTCAGGTGTGATCCTCATCCTTGGCGGTCTCACATTCTTTCCCGCGCTCTCGCTCGGCCCGGTCGTCGAACATTTCGCGATGACTGCCGGTCAAACCTTCTGAGCTTCGAGGTAAAAATCCATGCTCGCTCCAGCACCAAATAGAAGCAAACGGTCCTCAACGGCCACGATCACGGACCCGAAGATCCTGATTCCGGCCATCGGAGATTCCTTCAAAAAACTCAACCCTGTCACGCTCGCGAAGAACCCGGTGATGTTCGTGGTCGAAGTCGTCGCGGCTCTCGTGACGGTGCTTTTCGTCCGCGACCTCATAATGGGCGGCGAGAACTACGGCTTCTCGATCCAGATCATCCTCTGGCTGTGGTTCACGGTCCTGTTCGCGAATTTCGCGGAAGCCGTCGCCGAAGGACGCGGCAAGGCGCAGGCCGCAAGCCTTCGCGCGACGAAGACGGACATCAGCGCCAAGAAACTGGCGGACGCCAAAAACCGCCAGCGCTACGACATGGTCCCCGCGATGCAATTGAAGCCCGGCGACATCGTTTTCGTCGAGGCGGGCGACCTCATTCCCTCCGATGGCGACGTGATCGAGGGTGTGGCATCGGTCAACGAAGCGGCCATCACCGGCGAGTCCGCTCCCGTGATTCGCGAAGTCGGGCGGCGACCGTTCGGCGGTGACGGGCGGCACGCTTGTCATCTCGGACTGGATCGTGGTGCACATCACGGCAGGCCAGGGCTCGACCTTCCTCGACCGGATGATTTCCCTCGTCGAAGGCGCGGAGCGGAAGAAGACGCCGAACGAGATCGCGCTGAATATCCTGTTGGCAGGCATGACGATCATCTTCGTCTTTGCCGTCGCGAGCATCCCCAGCTTCGTGGCCTACGCAGGAGGCAGCATCTCGGTCCTCGTTCTGGTCGCACTCTTCGTGACGCTCATCCCGACAACCATCGGCGCGCTCCTCTCTGCCATCGGCATCGCGGGCATGGACCGGCTCGTGCGCTTCAATGTGCTCGCCATGTCGGGGCGTGCGGTGGAGGCCGCAGGCGACGTGGATACCCTGCTCCTCGACAAGACCGGCACCATCACGCTCGGAAACAGGCAGGCGTCGGAGTTCATTCCCTTACCGGACGTCACCGACAAGGAGCTTGCGGATGCCGCACAGCTTGCCTCGCTGTCGGATGAGACGCCGGAAGGGCGCTCCATCGTGGTGCTGGCCAAGGACCGCTACGGCATCAGGGGCCGCGACATGGCCCAGTTCAGCGCCCACCATTTCATCCCCTTCTCGGCGCAGACGCGGCTCAGCGGCGTCGATCTCGAGGGCGAGCAAATCCGCAAAGGCGCTGTAGACGCCGTCGTCAACTATGTGCGGCAAGTGACGGGCAATCCCAACATGCCCGTGCCGCGCGAGCTTGAGCGTGCGGCCGAAACGATATCGACCGCAGGCGGGACACCCCTTGCGGTCGCACGAAATGGCCGCCTGCTCGGCGTCGTCTATCTGAAAGACATCGTGAAAGGCGGTATCCGCGAGCGCTTTGCCGAGTTGCGCCGCATGGGCATCCGCACGATCATGATCACGGGCGACAATCCACTGACCGCCGCCGCCATCGCAGCCGAAGCCGGGGTGGACGACTTCCTGGCGCAGGCGACGCCCGAGAACAAGCTGAACCTGATCCGCGAGGAGCAGGCCAAGGGCAAGCTCGTCGCCATGTGCGGCGACGGCACGAACGACGCGCCTGCGCTGGCTCAGGCCGACGTGGGCGTGGCCATGAACACGGGCACGATGGCGGCGCGCGAAGCCGGCAACATGATCGACCTCGACAGCGATCCCACGAAGCTGATCGAGATCGTGGAGATCGGCAAACAGCTGCTCATCACGCGCGGGGCGCTGACGACCTTCTCCATCGCCAACGACGTCGCGAAATACTTCGCGATCATCCCGGCGATATTCGTCGCCTTCTATCCGCAGCTGAACGCGCTGAATGTGATGGGGCTTTCGACGCCGCAAAGCGCGATCCTTTCGGCGATCATCTTTAACGCGCTGATCATCATTGTCCTGATCCCGCTTGCGCTGCGGGGCGTGCGCTACCGGCCTCTGGGCGCCTCGAAGATGCTGACTCGCAATCTTCTGATCTATGGCGTCGGCGGCATCGTCGTCCCGTTCATCGGCATCAAGCTGATCGACATGGCCGTTTCCGCTGCGGGCCTTGCTTAAAAGAAAGAGGACTGCTCCGATGGTTCGACACGCTTTTTGTCCGCTGATCAGGCCCGGCGTCGCCCCAAGGCTGCAGAATGCCGCCATGGTTCGACAAGCTCACCATGAGGGCTTTTCGGGCCTCACCCTGAGCCCTTCTGACCCCACCCTAGGCTTTTCCGACCTCGCCCTAAGCTTTTCCAACCTCATCCGCACCCTTCAACCTCATCCTGAGCTTGTCGAAGGATGAAACCCAAAATCCCATCTGTGGGAGGATATCATGTTGAGACAAATACAACCCGCTATCGTCATGATCGTCTTGCTGACGGTCATTACAGGCTTGGCCTACCCCCTGGGCATGACCGGGCTCGCGCAACTCATCTTTCCGCATCAGGCCAATGGAAGCCTGATCGAGAAAGACGGCAAGGTTATCGGCTCCGAACTGATCGGCCAGAACTTCGCTGATGCGCGCTACTTCCACGGCAGGCCCTCGGCCACCACGGACACGGACCCGAACGACCCGACGAAAACGGTTCCCGCCCCCTACAACGCCAGCAATTCGGGCGGCGCCAATGCCGGGCCGACGTCCAAGAGCCTGATCGACCGCGTGACCCAGGATGCCGATAAGTTGAAGGCTGAAAACCCGACCGTGCCGGTGCCCGTGGATCTCGTCACCACATCCGCGAGCGGGCTCGATCCGGAGATCAGTCCGGCTGCCGCGCTTTTCCAAGTCCCGCGCGTGGCGCAGGCAAGGGGGATCCCGGAGGCGAGACTACGCGAGCTTGTGAACCAGAGCATCGAAGGCCGCTCCCTCGGAATTCTTGGAGAGCGTCGGGTGAAGGTGCTCAAGCTGAACATGAAGCTGGACGACGAGACAGCTAACGCCGGTCGCTAAGTGGCCCTTCTCTGAGGGTGCGCCCCCTCACCCCAGCCCTCTCCCAATGGGAGAGGGAGTTCAGGCCCTGACGGGGGGCGAACCTCCGTTAAGTTGAACAGGCTGACGAGGGGACGGCTTGAAAGTTGAGCCGGCGCACCGATTCTCAAGCTGCGTTCCTTCAGTAGGGCAAACGTATGCGTATCTCCGACCTGATCACCCCGGCGTCAATCGCCGTGCGCGTGCACATCGACGACAAGCCCGATGCGCTCAGGTTTGCCGCCATGGCGCTCGGGTCGAGGAGCGGTCTCAATCCCGAGCGCATCCGGGAAGCCCTGGCCGCTCGTGAGGCGCTAGGATCGACCGGCATTGGCCGTGGCGTTGCCGTGCCACATGTCTGCCTGCCCGATCTGGATAGGCCCTACGCTTTCCTTTGTTCGCTTGCGAAGCCAATCGGCTTTGATTCAATCGATGGCCAGCGGGTTGATTTGGTCTGCGCCGTCATCACTCCCGTAAATTCAAAGTCGGGCGCCAGCGAATCTCTGACAAATCTCGCCGCGATCTCAAGACTCTTAAGGGATAAGGACCGCGCGTCGGCGCTGCGTAAAGCAATAAGGCCAGCGGATATTTATGATGTCGTCGTGAGACAGGCCGAAAAGGCCAAGCAACCAGCAAGCTAAGGCAATGGCCGAAACCGACACCATACGCCGGCCTTCGCCAGATGCGCTCCTTGAGGAGGCGCGGCGTGAGGATCGAAGCCGCGGCCGCCTCAAGGTGTTCATAGGCGCCGCTCCCGGCGTCGGCAAAACCTATGAGATGCTGATGTCTGCCCGCGCGAAGCTGGCCGAGGGCGCGGACATTGTCATCGGTGTCGTCGAAACCCACGGACGTGCGGAAACGCAGGCCCTGCTCGAAGGCTTCGAGATCATTCCGCGCGTCAAAATCGACTATCACGGCCATGTGCTGGAGGAGATGGACCTCGACGCCATCCTCATGCGGCGTCCGCAGATTGTCCTGGTCGATGAACTGGCTCATACCAATGCACCCGGCAGCAAACATCCCAAGCGTTATCTGGATGTCGAAGACCTGCTCGCCGCCGGGATCAATGTCTACACCACCCTCAACATCCAGCATGTCGAAAGCTTGAACGATGTGGTGGCCCAGATCACGCGCATCCGCGTGCGCGAGACGGTGCCGGATTCCCTTCTCAACAAGGCCGACGACATCGAGGTCGTTGATATCTCACCCGATGAGCTCATTCAGCGGCTGAAAGAGGGAAAGGTTTACGTCCCGAAGCAGGCGGAGCGCGCCCTCGATCACTACTTCTCGCCCGGAAATCTCACCGCGCTCCGCGAACTCGCCCTTCGCCGCACCGCTCAGCGCGTGGATGAGCAGCTTCTGTGCCACATGCGCGCGCACGCGATCCCCGGACCGTGGCCCGCGGGCGAGCGCCTGCTTGTTTGCGTCAGCGAAGATCCTCGCTCCGCCGGGCTCGTTCGCTACACGAAGCGTCTGGCCGACCGCCTTCATGCACCGTGGACGGCCATCTCTATCGAAGCCAGGCGCAGCCAGCAGCTATCCGAGGTCGAGCGCGATCGCATCGCCGACACGCTAAGGCTTGCCGAAAAGCTTCAGGGCGAGGCCGTCACGCTACCCGGGGCAAGCATAGCGGAGGCTCTCCTCGATTATTCGCGCGCCAATAACGTGACCCAGATTGTGGTCGGAAAGTCCGGGCGCACACACTGGTTCGAGCTGATACACGGCTCGGTCGTCAACGAACTTGTGCGCGGCTCCGGCAATATTACCGTACACGTCATCGCCGGCGAGCATCTCATCCGCGATCCGATCCCGAAGAAAACGGTCAAGACACGCGAATCGGCCGAATTCGATGGTTGGGACGTTGTGCCCTATATCGCGACTGTCGCCGCTGTCATCCTGGCTCTTGGCTTTGCCTTAGTGTTGCAGCCGTTTATCGGCATCGAAAGCTCAGACCTCGTCTTCCTCGTGGCCGTTATCGGCATCGCCTATAAGTACGGGTTGTGGCCATCCATGGCGGCGGCCGTGTACAGCATGATTTGCTACCGGTTCTTCCTCCTCGAACCGCTTTACCAAACAAGTTTGACGGACGTGAAGAACTTTGCCGCGCTCGGCTTTTTCTTCTTTACCGCCTTCGTTGTCAGCAATCTGACCGCCAAGGCGCGTGCGCAAGCGCAGACGGCCCGAAACCGCGCCGCGACAACCGAGGCCCTCTACGCCTTCTCGAAAAAGCTTGCAGCCATCGTCTCTCTCGACGACCTCCTTTGGGCCGCCGCCTATCAGATCGCCCATTCGCTAAAGACCGACGTTGTGATTGTCCTCCCCGACAACAATGGTGCGCTCAGCGTGCGGGCTGGTTTCCCGCCGGAGGATGACCTCGATCAGGCCGAACTTGGCGCGGCGAAATGGTCCTTCGAGAACAACCGCGCCGCAGGCCGGGGGTCCGACACGCTGCCGGGCGCAAAACGGCTCTTCCTTCCTCTGCGCACGGCGGCGGGCGCCATCGGCGTTGTCGGCCTTGCAAGAGGGCAGCGGCCGGAGATGCTGCTGACACCCGACGAGCGGCGCCTCCTCGATGCGCTGATGGATCAGTCCGCAGTCGCGCTGGAGCGGGTACGGCTTGCCGGACAGATCAACGAAGCGCGCCTGGCTGCCGAGAGCGAGCGGCTGCGGGCGGCGCTTTTGACATCCCTATCGCACGATTTGAAGACACCGCTGGCCTCGATCCTTGGCGCGGTGACGTCGCTGAGAGAGTACCGCGATCTCTTGGACAATCCGGCTCGCGACGACTTGGTGGCGACGATCCAGGAGGAGGCGGAGCGCCTTGCGCGCTTTGTGGCAAACCTGCTCGACATGACCAAGATCGAGTCCGGTTCAATCGAACTCGACCGCGAGCGCATCCATGTGGACGAGGTTGTCGCCACCGCGCTGCAACGGGTTTCGGCCATGGTGTCCAGCCACAGGATCGAAGTCGATCTCGAGGCGAACCTTCCGATGCTGGATCTCGATGTGATGTTGTTCGAGCAGGTGCTCGTGAACCTCCTCGACAACGCGGCAAAATACGCGCCGAGTGGATCGGAGATCCGCATTCGCGCGCGGCGAACGCGCGGCGCGGTTGCGATCGAGATCCTGGACGAGGGGCCGGGGATTCCCGAGGACCGCCTCGAGCGCGTTTTCGAGAAATTTCACCGCGTGAAACAGGGCGACCGCCAGCGCGCCGGGACTGGGCTTGGGCTCGCGATATGCCGGGGATTTGTAACGGCGATCGGAGGCACGATCGTAGCGGCAAACAGGGCCGACCGGTCCGGCGCGATATTTACCATTACCTTTCCTCACCACGAAAAAGAATTGGCGGCTTAGAGTGCGTCCGGAAGTGCGAAGCGGTTTTCCGATAAGACGCACGACAAAACAAGAAATTAGAGCCCGCTTTTGAGTCTATCAAAGGTGATAGACTTGAGCAGGATGCTGAAAAGGCCTGGAAATGTGGCTTCATCCTTCGACAGGCTCAGGATGAGGCCATCACCCGAACGTCTTCCCAGTCTAGCGAAGGTAGGGGCAAAGAACCTGGTAGCCCTCATAGGTCGTGTATGTCCCGGTATAGGGATCGAAGGAGATGTAATTGGCTGCGCAGGCGGCGACACGGTCTGCATAGGAAGGGGCACAAGAAGGACCGCCGCAATACGAACCATAGGTTTGGTCACTGAAACCGCCAGTCACAAGGCCAAGCGTGCCGCCAATCACGGCAGCAGGCAAATCCAGCGGGCTTCCGTACGTGTATTCGGGATAATACTGCACCTTTGTGATTGCAGCTTCACCGGTTTGCAAGGAAGCGCCCACAGATGCTGGCATGGCGCTGACTGCGGTCCAACTTGACAACACAGTCAAAGTGGCAGCCGCCGCAAGAGAAATTCCGCGAAACATTACTTACTCCCCTCAAACAAACACGACATGTAAGCTGCGGCGTATGTTCTTTTTCAAGATGACAACGCATTAAGGTTGCCGTCGCTCTATAATTACAATTAAGCGTTAAATTACCTTTAATCGCGATCATCCTCGCGTGCGAAGCTTGGTTACAGGACTTGCGAAGTGAAGACGTCTTCATAGGAGAAGGCCTCTCGGAGAGTTCCCCGATAGACGATTGGTCTATCCCCGACAGCTGGCAATACGAGTTGAAGAGAGCCGATGACAGTCCTAAAGATCGGCGGAGAGTGCGCCAGCTTTGGGCTGACACGTAGGCACCACAGCCTGTCGCTTAGTCTCAAGGGACGCTAGGAGCGCGGCCCGCAAATCGGCTTCGGTGAAGGGCTTCTGAAGCACAGGGCTGCGTGACCACCGCGGATCGACGCCTCTTGCGCCATAGCCGCTTGCAAATATGAACGGGATGCCGCGCTGGACAAGCGTTTCGACCAGCTGCGAGATGCTCTCACCCGCGACGTTGACGTCCAAAATCGCAACATCGATGCCGCAGGTTTGCAAGCCTCGCATGGCCTTCCCCACGCGGCTTGCCGAGAAGGCGATCTCGCAGCCAAGTTCGAGAAGATATTCCTCGATCAGCATCGCAACGAGGGTTTCATCCTCGACGATGAGGACTTGCAAGCCATCAAGGGGAGTAATAGTGGCGCTCACGGCTTTCTCCCGGCATGTCTCTTCGCTCTTGGAATAAATGCGACCCATGCCGGTAACGTTCCCGATTGCGTCACCAATAACCGGAGGGAGATCAATCTATTTTCGGGCGTCAGCGGCCGGATCGAAAGCGGGACCCTTGTGTTCCAAAGAGTCAGCGCAACCGTGTGAGATAAGCCGATGAAGCTTTTTGAATGCCAGAATTGCGGGCAACTGATCTATTTCGAGAACACGCAATGTGAACGGTGCGGCTTCCCTCTGGGGTTCCTCCCCGACGTGGCTATACTCACCGCGTTAAAGGCTAATGGCTCAGGCGGCTACACGCCTTTGGCAAACCCGGCGCGGTCTGTGTCCTACTGCGCGAATTTCGCGCATAAGGCTTGTAACTGGCTGGTTGACGCGGGATCCGGCCCCCTCTGCCCCGCCTGCAAGCTGAACCGCACGATCCCCGATCTCACCCAGCCAGAAAATCTTCGCCTCTGGCAACGCATCGAGGTGGCAAAACATCGCCTCGTCTATAGTCTTCTCCGGCTTGGCCTTCCTGTCGCCAGCAAAATCGAGCAGCCAGAAACCGGAATTGCCTTCGATTTCCTCGCGCCGCTTCCCGGGGAAGATGGACAAGGCAAGATTTTGACGGGGCACGATCATGGCGAGATCACGCTCAACGTCGCGGAAGCGGACGACGCGATCCGCGCCGAGATTCGTCAGAAAATGCACGAGCCTTACCGCACGCTTCTCGGGCATTTCCGGCACGAAATTGCGCACTATTATTTTGAGCGGCTTGTCAAAGACAAACCGGTCTATTGGCCTTTTCCGAAAGGCGTTCGGCGACGAGACCCAGGACTACAATCAAGCGCTGCAGGCCCATTATGCAAACGGCGCGCCGGCCGATTGGCAGCTTCATCACATCAGCGCTTACGCCAGTTCCCACCCCCACGAGGATTGGGCCGAAACCTTCGCCCACTATCTCCACATGGTCGACACGCTGGAGACAGCCTACGCGTTCGGCTTGAGGATCAGGCCACGCGCCGGCCAGGACGATAATTTGAAGGCAAGCATCACCTTCGATCCATATACCCAGTCCAAGTTCGACACCATCATCGAGGCCTGGATTCCGATGACGTTTGCGGTGAACAGCATGAATCGGAGCATGGGGATCGACGACCTCTATCCGTTCGTGATCTCGCCCGAGGTCGCGAATAAGCTCGAAGCCGTGCACGACATCGTCAAGAGCCACGCCAAGGGCGATCGCACTCTCGTCCAGCGCATGGTGAGCCTGATCGCTTCGTAAGGGCTTGGGCGAAGCCAGGGCATCTGTTTGTCAACCTAGCCCTTACGCTTCGTCCGCATTCCTTCTTCTTCTGGTCTTCAGCGAAATCGCCTTGCCGGGCAGGTAACGAGACCCGCCCCAACCCTTGCGAATTACAAAAACTGCAAGGCTATTTCCTCCTGGACCAATCAATGGTCCAAAATGCGTGTAGCTTTGGACCAAATCGGGTGCGGCTTCACTGAAAAAGCATGAAATCTTGGCCTCATCCTTCGACAGGCTCAGGATGAGGTCTTCGACAGGCTCAGGATGAGGTCGTGTGTTTTCAACGAGTTGATCTCATGGTGAGCTTGTGTTCATCCTCATGGTGAGCTTGTGTTCATCCTCATGGTGAGCTTGTCGAACCATGGGCAACATCGTTCTTCAGAAGCCTGCTAGACGGACACCTTGGCTGCGGGTCATTGCATCCGGCTGTTATTCATCCTTCGACAGGCTCAGGATGAGGTCGTGTGTTTTCAACGAGTTGATCCTCATGGTGAGCTTGTGTTCATCCTCATGGTGAGCTTGTCGAACCATGGGCAACATCGTTCTTCAGAAGCCTGCTAGACGGACACCTTGGCTGCGGGTCATTGCATCCGGCTGTTATTCATCCTTCGACAGGCTCAGGATGAGGTCGAGTGTTTTCAACGAGTTGATCTCATGGTGAGCTTGTGTTCATCCTCATGGTGAGCTTGTCGAACCGCTTCGCACTTTTCCGGACGCACTCTATCGCTCAATGAGACGCGGGCGCTGCTCCGATCGCCCCCCGGAATGCGCCTCGAAGCAGCTTCCAACTCAGCGCACGCGACGCTAGATTTCTACGAAGGTGCCAACCTCCACCACCTGTTCGGAGGGGATGCAGAAGAAGCTCGACGCCGTCGTGGCGTTCTTGGTGAGGAAGCTGAAGATGCGTTCCCGCCAAGCCGTCATCTCAGGCCGCGTCGAGGGCACCGGTATCGCGCGTCCAACGAAGTAGGAAACGGTATCGCAATCCATTTTGCAGCCGAGATCGACGCTGCGTTCGAGAGCGCGCCGGAGTGAGCGCGGCACGTTGGGCGACTGGGCGAAGCCATAGCGCAACGTCAATCGCACAAAGCCGTGTTCGAGAGGCTCCGCCACGACCCGGCGATGCTTCGCCACACGCGGAACGCGCTCTGTGATCACCGTGAGCAGAACCACGGTTTCATGAAGGCACTTGTTGTGCTTCACGTTCAGCTTGAGGGAGGACGGAACGCGGTCGCCACGGCTTGTCAGGTAGATCGCGACGCCAGGAACGCGGGGCATTTTCGCGCACTGCATTTCCTCCCAGAATTCTTCATTGCGCGGGTTTTCCTTGGCGATCCGGTCAAACAGGATGAGCCGTCCTTTCCGCCATGTGGTCATCGCGGCAAAAATCGCTCCGCCGACCAGAAGCGGGATGTAGCCGCCTTCAAGGATCTTGGTGAGGTTCGCGCTGAAGAAAGCCGCGTCGACGATAAAGAAGAAGATAATCACGGTCCCCGTCAGAAGCAGGCTCCAGCCCCAGATATACCGGGCGACCACCCCGACGAGGAGGGTCGTGGCGAGCATCGTCGTCGAGACGGCGACGCCGTAGGCGCCGGCCAGCGAGTCGGACGTCTTGAAGGCGAGCACGAGGCCGATCACCGCCACCGCAAGGATCCAGTTGATCTGCGGGATATAGATTTGGCTCGCCTCGGTTTGCGATGTGAACCGGATTTCCATCCGGGGCAAAAAACCAAGCAGGATCGCCTGCTGGGTCATGGTAAAGGCGCCGCTGATCACGGCCTGGCTGGCGATGATTGTCGCGGCAGTTGCGAGCGCTACCGCCGGATATAGCGCCCAGCCGGGAAACATAAGATAGAAAGGATTTGCGACGGCATCCGGATTTGCGAGCACGAGCGCACCCTGCCCGAAATAGTTCAGGAGCAGCCCCGGAAGCACGATCGAGAACCAGTCTATGCGAATGACGTCGCCAATGAAGTGGCCTTCGTCCGCATAGAGCGCTTCGGCCCCTGTCAGCACCAGGAACACCGATCCAAGAACGTGAAATCCGGTCCAGCCGTGCTCGGTAATCAGGTCGAGGCCATAGGTTGGGTTTATCGCCTGGAGCACCTCGGGGTTCTGAAAGATATGTGGCAGGCCGGCCAGCCCGATCACGGCGAACCAAATGATCATGATGGGGCCGAAAAGCTTGCCAATGCGGGCCGTACCGCGGCTTTGCAGAATGAAAAGACCGGCGAGAATCCCTGCGGCAATGGGGACGATATACGGCTTGAAGACCGGCGTCGCGACCTCAAGCCCCTCGACGGCGCTCAGAACCGATATCGCGGGCGTGATGATACAATCGCCATAGAAAAGCGCGGCGCCGACCAGGCCGACCAGGATTGCGGCCTCTCGCCGCCGGGGCACCTTCAGCGGCGTGACCGCAAGCGCGGTCAGCGCCATGATGCCGCCCTCGCCGTCATTTGTGGCTCGCATGACGACCAGCACATACTTGATCGACACGACGATAATGAGCGCCCAGAAGACAAGCGACACACACCCGAAGATAACCGGGCGAAGCGCCTCGACATTGCCCGCCGAATGAAGCGCCTCCTTATAGGCATAGAGCGGGCTTGTGCCGATGTCGCCGAAAACGATGCCCAGCGCGCCGATGAGCGCCGCCTGCCGCAGCGTCGGTTGCTCGGTTTCGGTTATTGTCGCGGTTGTCGTCATAGAGCGGCCGGATAGTTACTCATGTAACTGCCTCACGTAATGCGTGAATTACGGAACACAATGCGGCCTGACTTCGATCCGCGTTCTAGCCACCGTGCCTCGCCGGGAGCTTTCCGGCCTCAGCTTATCCAGACCCGCATTTTACCGGTTTCCACCGGTCCACGATACGGAGTTTTGAGCGCCTGCGCCGACACGTCACTCGGCAGGGCGGAACTGTGCGAGAAGCTTCCCCGGATTGAGGATGCCGCGCGGATCGAACACGGCCTTGATCCTCCGCATCGACGCAAGTTCGAACGGGGTTTTCACGGTTTCGAGCGTCGCCGCTTTCATCTGGCCAATCCCGTGCTCCGCGCTGATCGAGCCGCCATATCGCAGCACGATGCCGTGAACGAGCGCCGCCACCTCGTCCCATCTGGCGAGGAAGGCGCCGTCATCCGCGCCCTTCGGCTGCGATATGTTGAAGTGTATATTGCCGTCGCCGAAATGGCCGAAGGGGACCGGACGAGCGCCGGAAATGAGCGCGGTCACGGCGGCGCTCGCCTCCTCGATGAAGCGCGGAATTTCGGATACCGGCACCGAAACGTCGTGCTTGATGCTGCCGCCTTCGTATTTCTGCACCTCCGAAGCCGCCTCCCGCAAGCGCCAGAACGCGTCCGACTGCGCTTGAGAAGCCGCAACGGCGGCATCCGCGACGATGCCCTTCCCGGCTGCGTCTTCAAGGATCGACAGGGCCGCGCGCTCGGCAAGACCCTCCGCAAAGGGGGAAGATATTTCCAGGAGTGCATACCAGGGATAACGCCCGGCGAGCGGGTCGCGGTGCTGCGGGAGATGCGTGAGCAGGAAATCGAGAAGGACGCGCGGGATGAGTTCGAAGGCCGTCAGAAGCGGGCCAGCCTTTTCGAAGGCGCTCGAAAACAGAGAAGCCGTGGCTTCCAGGCTCGGCAGGCCCGCGAAAACGGTCGCCACCTCGGCTGGGCGGGGAAAGAGTTTCAGCGTCGCAGCGGTGATGACGCCGAGCGTACCTTCGGAGCCGATCAGCAGGCTTTTGAGGTCATAGCCCGTGTTGTCTTTGCGGAGTGTCTTGAGGCCGTTCCAGACCTCGCCGCCGGGAAAGACTGCCTCAAGGCCGAGCACGAGATCGCGGGTGTTTCCATAGCGCAGAACGTGAACGCCGCCCGCGTTGGTCGCGATGTTGCCGCCAATTTCGCACGTACCCTCGGAGGCAAGGCTGAGCGGAAACAACCGGTCCACCTCGGCTGCAGCTTCTTGAATGGACTGCAGCGTAGCGCCTGCCTCCGCGGTCAAGGTATTCCCGGCGGGATCGACGGCGCGGATCGCCTTCAAGCGGTTGACGCTCAAAACGATCTGGCCGCCAGTCTCCGAAGGGATTTGACCGCCGACAAGCCCGGTATTGCCGCCCTGAGGCACGATCGCGATGCGCTCCTCGTGAGCGAGCTTCAGGATCGCGCTGACCTGCGCCACCGTCGCGGGCCGAAGCACCATAGGCGTGAGGCCGTGATACAGCCCGCGCCATTCGTGGAGATAGGGTTCGGTATCACCTGGGGCAGTGAGCACACCCTTTTCGCCCACGATTGCCGCAAAACGCGACAGGATATCCGGCGTAGGTGTCTTCAGGTCAGGGCGCATCGACGGAGCCTTCAGCCTTCGGCCTCAAGCGCCTCGAAGCGCCGCAAAAACGCAGCCTGCGCGGCCGAGGTCTCCATCGGCTCCAGCCGCGTTACATTGTCCGGAAGAGCGACGGACAAAGCGAAGGGATCGCCGAAACAAGCCTTGGCGTCTGTCACAGAAAACCCGGCCAGTTGGGTCGCCTCGTAGTAAGCGGCGATCTTGTCGGCCTTCTTGATGGTCTGCGCGACGCCCGGAGGCAAAACAGGCGGAAGCCCGAAGCGAATATGAATGGCGCTTTGAATGCGAAGCTCGAAGGTCTTATAGCTCGCGCCCATCACCGCCTTGAAGGGGCTGATCAGGTCGCCGACGACATATTCGGGCGCATCGTGAAGGAGGGCGGCGAGTCGGAATTTCGCGTCCAGGTTCGGCTTCAGGGCCGAGGCTATGTCTTCCACCAGGATGCAATGCTGCGCCACCGAGAAAGCATGCGGTCCCTTCGTTTGCCCATTCCAGCGCGCCAGCCGCGCCAAACCGTGCGCAATGTCACCGATCTCAATATCAAACGGAGATGGGTCGATCAGGTCCAGGCGCCTGCCGGAAAGCATCCGCTGCCATGCCCGGGCGGACAAGGGTGTCTCAATTGGCGCATTCATGGTCGGTCCCTCGATTCGTCCCCGCTCCTTTATGCCAGAATTCGGGGGCGGGCCAAAGCCGCGCATGCATCGTGGCGATGACAGCAGGTGAGGTGGTCGTTGACGAGGCCGCAAGCCTGCATGAGGGAATAGGTCGTGGTGGGGCCGCAAAAACGGAAGCCGCGCGCCTTGAGTTCTTTGGCAATCGTTCGACTGAGCGGCGTTTGGGGCGGAACATCGGCCATGGTCGCGAAGCGGTTCTGGATGGCCTCGCCGTTCACGAAATCCCAAAAGAAGCTGGTCAGCGTTTGGCTCTTCTTAAGGTCGAGATAAGCGTGCGCATTGGCGATGGCCGCTTCGATCTTGCCGCGATGCCGGATGATGCCCGCATCGGCAACAAGCTCCGCGACCTTCTTCTCATCGTAACGCGCGATTTTTTCGGGCTCGAACAGGTCGAAGGCTTTGCGGAAGCCGTCGCGCTTGCGAAGGATCGTGAGCCAGGACAGACCGGACTGGAAACCCTCCAGGATCAGCTTCTCGAAGAACGCGCCGTCGCTCGTTTTCGGAATGCCCCATTCCTCGTCGTGGTAGCGAATGTAAAGCGCGTCGCCACGAGCCCAGGGGCAGCGGCAAAAGCCATCATCGCCGGGTGCGGTCAAAGGGCTGCTCCGCCCGCCTTGGTATCGAGCGAAGGATACCGACTGTCAAAGCGTTCGACCCTTATCACCCATTCGAGCTTTTCCAGGCGCGTCATCCTATTAGAGTTACGATTTCATAAAGATTGGTTTTGTTTCGTAAGACGGCCATAAGTAACAATTTAAGTAATTTCCGAAGGAACCGCGATGGGCAAAAGCGTCATGACTTATGAATAATTGGCCCATGCGGGCGCGGCGAGTTCCACTGCGATGCCGTCTGCTGTGAAAGTCTGGCCTTTTCCCAGCGCTTCCTTCACGCGATCCACTCTCGCAAGCGCGATGCCTTGCGCTCCGACGACAGAGCTGAGCCTTCCAACCGGGAAGCCATCGACGAGGATGTCCGCTCCGCCCTGTGGCAAAGGCTGCTTTGCAGACACGGCCAGGACACGCGTCCGCGCAGTGCCGCGATGCTGCATGCGCGACACTACCTCCTGTCCTACGAAGCAGCCCTTCTTGAAGTTGACGCCATGAAGGAGGTCGAAGCAGGCCTCGTGCGGAAAGGCATCGCCATACGCGTAGTCTTTGCCGCCTTCGGGGACCGCAAGCGCAACACGCATCGCTTCGTAATCCTCAAAGCTCGTTGAAAAGTTTGGTTCATGGGATCCAAGAACCAGCAACCGATACCCTAGGGCAGGCAGGCGAGGATCGGGAAAAGCCACCGGCGCGTTTGCATCAGCCCACTCCTGCGCCCCTTCGCCCCAAACAGCCCCAACGCGCCAACGATCCGAGACGCCCGCAATGGCCACTCTCGCGCGCAGCCGGTAAAGAGCGAGGCGCTTGGTGAGGTCTGCGGCAAGCTCATTTGGGCAATCGACAAGAAAGGTATCGCCAACAGAGATGATGAAGAAATCGAAGAGAATTTTGCCCTGTGGCGACAGGAGCCCGGCAAAGCGTCCTTCCCCTTCGGTCAAGCCTTCCACATCAGTCGTGACGAGGCCCTGAAGAAAGCTCGCGCGGTCCTCGCCTGCGATTTCCAAAACGCTTCTGTCGGGGAGAAGTGCGGCCTTGGCGTTCATCGCGTCTCCGATCAGGATAAGACCTTGTAGGCTTTGAACCAGTCTAGCATCCTTTTCCAAGCATCTTCAGCCGCTTCTTTGCTGTAGCTTGGCCGGTAGTCGGCGTGGAAACCGTGCGGCGCGCCTGGGTAGATCTTGAACTCCGCTGTCTTGCCGGCCGCTTTCAGAGCTTCTTTCATCTCCTCGACCTGGCCGGCCGGGATGCTCTGGTCCGCGCCGCCGTAAAGCCCGAGCACAGGTGCTTTCATCTCGGACGCTAGTTGGATCGGACTTTTCGGCCAGACCGGGTTTTGCGGGTCGACGAGGGACCCGTAGAACGCAACGCCAGCCTTCAGGGCGCCGCTATGCGCGGAATAGATCCATACAGACCGGCCTCCGCGGCAAAAACCGATCATGCCCAGCCTTGACGTATCGCCGCCTTGAGACTTAGCCCAGGCCACGGTGGCATCGAGATCGGCCACAAGCTCTGCGTCGGGCTTGGCGTTCACGATGGGCATCAACTCTTTGAAATCGGTAATTCTCGTGAGATCGACGCCTTTGCGGAAGTAATAATCCGGCGCAACGGCGAACGCGCCGAGCCTGGCAAGCCTGCGAACGACGTCCTTGATGTATTCGTGGACGCCGAACACTTCCATCGCCACGAGAATAACAGGCGGATTGCTGACGCCTTCGGGCCTTGCGAAATAGGCCGGCATCTCCCCGCCGGAGACTGCGATTTTTGCGTCGCCCACAGTAAGGCCAGCGGCATCTGTCTTTATCGCATCCGCGCGCACGGGGCCTGCCGCAAGCGTGTACCCGGCAGCCGCCGCCGCTGCCGCCGTCATGAAATCACGTCGCGAGAGCGGAGCAGCCTTCGTTATTCCTTCGATGTCAGACGCCACGGTATTAGCCTCGGGAGTTTGGTCTTAAAACACGCCCGAGCCTAACTCCGATGCCTTATCGATGCCACATCGCCTGAAAAAAATTCTGGAAAGCATCACCCTTCGCATTGGCGGTGACTTTGCGCCGCTTGATGTGCGTGCGCCACCCCCCATCGGCATTCCTTCGAATCTTCTGGTCAAGGTTCGCCGGCGTCCCCTGTTTCTGCTTGTCAGCGGACCCTTGCTCCGTAGTCGCGAGGGCCGCATGCTCTGTTTTTGCTGGCGCCTTCTCAGCCGAGTTCGTGACAGCCGCCTGCTCTATCTTCGGCGCATTCGCATCCGGTTTTTCTTCGATCTTCGCAATAGCGCCGGTCGCCGGGACGACGTGGACAACGCGATAGCCCCTCTTCTTCAATTCACGCAGAAGAACCGGCAGCGCTTTCACCGTCCTGTCGTGAATATCATGAAGAAGCAAAATTCCTTTCTTTTTAGCTTCCAGGCGGCTCAAAGCCAGAGCCGTAACCTTTTCAGGGGTGATGAAGGTCCAGTCGCTGCCGTGAAAGTCGGCGCTCCAAATGCTCAGCCCCAACTGCAGCGCACGGTCTTCGGCTGCGCTCGTGTGATCGAGATAGGGAAACCGAAAGAAAGGGGTCACCGCATTCTTGTCGCCAAGAGCTTGTGCTGCGGAGGCGAGCCCGTCGGAGATTTCCTTTTGAGCCTTATCCGCCGGGAGGCGATCGAGACGCGCATGATGCTCGGTATGTGTGCCGATCGAGTGGCCTTCGCGGTAGGCTCGCTGGAGGGTGGCGGGATGTGCCCGCGCCATTTCGCCTACGACAAAGAACGTTGCCTTGACACACTCCGCCGCGAGAGCATCGAGAACTTTATCGGTGTGGGGAGGAATCGGTCCATCGTCGAAGGTGAGAACCACTTCGTGGTCCTCGAGAGGCAAAGTCTGCTTGTATTCAATCGTTCCAACTCGCTTGAACTCGGCTGGATCGAGCGAAATGACTCGGCTCGTGCCGAGCGCGTCGGGATTTCCGGCGCATTCACCAGCCATCGCCGCACCAGATAACGAAAAAAAGGCCAACATGCCAGCGGCCACAAACCGGCAATGCATCAAGAATCCCCACTTCAAATGAGATGAAAAGCGCCCGAATCGATAACTCCTTGCCTCTATATCAAAGGCTTGGCGCGCCGATCCAAACTCTTATTCCTCGTTGCCTCGAATTAGCCGGCGCAGAGTCAAAAATGGCACAAAACGGCAGGTTGGGTGCACTTCGGCCTATTGATACCACATTTTGGCCTTCTCCGTAATCGTCTGACAGAATCGGTTACTCAAGCTGGTCGGACACCATGACTCCGCTACGGACACTACACTATGCACTATTACTGGGTGGTTGCTCCATCACACTCTTGGCAACCGGATGTGCCGGAACAGCGCCAGGACAAAGCGACACCATTGAGGGATCTTTCATCCGCGCGGCCCAAACCTGGGACATCAATCACGACGGCAAGGTCACCTGCGATGAATGGCGAAGTTATGCCGCATCGCTCTTCAAGGACGTCGACACCAATCACGACGGAAAATTGACGCGCGAAGAGTTTGCCAAGCTTGAGAAAATCGACAGGCTCTTCGAGGTCGCCACCTTCGACTACTACGACGTGAACAAGCAGGGCTACGTGACCCAGGCCGACTTTGTGGACCGGCCAAACCCGGCCTTCACCACGCTCGACCCGGAAAAGACCTGCGTGCTGAACTCGTATCAGCTCCGCGCGGCCACCTCGGGAGACCAGCCCAAGAAAAGGGAAAACCCGGGAATCCCAGGCTCGCACTAGCAGGATGCTGAAAAAGCCTGAAAACGTGGCTTGATCCTTCGACAAGCTCAGGATGAGGGCTTCGACAGGCTCAGGATAGGCCGAGTGTTTTCAATGAGTTGCCCTCATGGTGAGCTTATGTTCATCCTCATGGTGAGCTTGTCGAACCATGGGCAACATCGATGAAATCTTGGCTCCATCCTTCGACACGCTCAGGATGAGGGCTTCGACAGGCTCATGGTGAGGCCGAGTGTTTTCCATGAATTGATCCTCATGGTGAGCGAGTGTTCATCCTCATGGTGAGCCTGTCGAACCATGGGCAACATCGTTTTTCAGCGGCCTGCTAAGCGACGAGGTCAGTGGCCGGGTTTCACGGCCATTTGACGACGGGCGGCATCGAGGACAGGATCGAATCGACATTTCCGCCGGTCTTCAGCCCGAATATCGTGCCCCGGTCATAGAGAAGGTTGAATTCGACATACCGGCCGCGCCGGACAAGCTGCTCCTCACGGTCGGCCTCAGCCCAAGGCGTGTTCATGTTTCGGCGCACAAGCTTCGCATAAACATCGAGGAAGGCGCGGCCCACATCCTGAGTGAAGGCGAAGTCCGCGCTCCAATCGCCTGAATTATGGTAGTCATAAAAAATTCCGCCCATTCCGCGCGGCTCACGGCGATGCGGGAGATAGAAGTACTCTTCGCACCAGGCCTTGTATTTCGCATAGTCGGCAACGGGATGCTTTTCGCACGCGCTTCTAAGCTTTGCGTGAAAGTCGGTCGTATCCTGGTCGCCATCCCTGCGTCTGCGCTCCAGCATGGGCGTCAAATCGGAACCGCCCCCAAACCACCATTTGGTCGTCGCGATAAAACGCGTGTTCATGTGAACGGTGGGTACATTCGGATTCAGCGGATGAGCGATCAGCGAAATCCCGGAGGCCCAAAAGGCTGGGTTCTCTTCCGCACCAGGGACTTGAGCCCTGAACTCCGGCGCAAATTCCCCATGAACGGTGGAGACGTGAACGCCGACCTTCTCGAACACGCGTCCATGCATAACGGCCATTGTGCCGCCGCCGCCGTCAGCGCCGGTGTGGTCGGTGCGTTTCCATGGCTCGCGAACGAAGCGGCCAACAGGCAGGGACGATGAGGGCCCGGCTTTCAGCTCATCCTCGATCCGCTCGAACTCCGCGCAAATGTCATTGCGAAGAGATGAGAACCAAACACGAGCCTTCGATTTCTCGAGATTGAAGGGTTCCGCACGCTCTGATTGCTGGGCAGGTATGCGCGCAGCGCTGGATGTCGACATGGCCACTCCGCCGCTTGGGCTAAGTACAATCGGGAAAACCCCCCGTTTGCCGAAGGGCTTCTCCTAGCACCATTGCAAGCGACACGGCAACATTCAAGGAGCGCAGATCGGCGCGCATCGGAATTCGTATTCTGAGGTTAACTGCCGCATGCACATCATCAGGAACCCCTGCGCTCTCGCGTCCGGCGAGAATAACGTCGTCATTTTCGAACACGAAATCGTGATAGGCGGTTTCCGCTCGCGTCGTCAGCAAAATCAGCCGTCCGCCGCTTCTTTCCGTCTCCGCTTTGAATTTTTCAAACGTACCGTGGCGCTTAAGGTTGACCTTATCAAAGTAATCGAGAGCGGCGCGCTTCAGCGCCCTCGACGAAATATCGAAGCCAGCGGGTTCGATAATATCGACTGCGACGTTAAGACATGCCGCCAGTCGCAGTATGGTTCCTGTATTTTGAGCAATATCAGGCTGATATAATGCAACACGCATCGCGAGGAGCCTTGGCAAAAGGGATGAGCGCTAAATTGCGCCATAGACACGCCAAACTATCGGATGCATAAGAGCACGATTTTTTTCGCACCTGCACAAACGTTCGACAAGGTTAGTCACTCATGGCCACAACATACGACAGTGATCAAGGCGATGTGTCACGCCGTGATTTTATCTACATCGCCACCACGGCGTTTGCGGCGATCGGAGCGGCCGCCGCGCTCTGGCCGGCGGTCGATCAAATAAATCCGGACGCTTCGGCGCTGTCGCAAGCATCGACCGAGGTGGATTCTGTCGCCGGTCGGCGTCGGGCAAGCCATCACCGTCCTCTGGCGCGGCAAACCCATCTTCATCCGCCACCGGACGCCGGATGAGGTCAAGCTGGCGCAAGACGTGCCGGTGGACGATTTGAAAGACCCTTATGCAGAGGTCATGGGCGCTCCTTCGAGCCTGCCTGCAAGCGACGCGAACCGGACCAAGCCCGGCAAGGAAAATTGGCTCATCGCGATCGGCATCTGCACCCATCTCGGCTGCATCCCGAAGGGTCAGGCGCCCGGAGACGACCGGGGTCTCTACGGTGGCTGGTTCTGCCCATGCCACGGTTCAATGTACGATACGTCGGGACGCATCCGTCAGGGGCCAGCGCCGCGTAACCTCGATATACCGCCCTATGATTTCACGGCGGCCTCCAAGATCAAGATCGGCTAAGCCCAGGCATTCTGAAGGTTTCTCTATATGTCTCATGCTTCGACTTACGAACCCAAAACAGCGTTCACGCGCTGGCTCGACTCCCGTCTGCCAATCATCCGCTGGACTGCGGACTTCATGGCGTTCCCAACCCCGCGAAACCTGAACTACATCTGGACGTTCGGCGCGATCCTGACCTTCTTCCTCGTGGTTCAGATCATCACCGGCGTCATTGTCGCGATGCACTATCAGCCGAGCACCACGCTCGCATTCGACTCGATCGAGAGGCTTATGCGCGACGTGAACTACGGCTGGCTGATGCGCTACACGCACATGGTCGGGGCTTCGCTATTCTTCCTCGCGGTTTATATCCATATCTTCCGCGGCCTTTATTACGGCTCCTACAAAGCTCCGCGCGAGGTGCTTTGGATGATCGGCGTCGCCATCCTCATTGTGATGATTGCGACGGCTTTCATGGGCTACTCGCTCGTCTGGGGCCAAATGAGCTTCTGGGCCGTGACGGTTATCACGAACCTGTTCTCCTCGTTCGACGCGATCATTCCAGGTCTCGGCACCACACTGGTGCAGTGGATATGGGGCGGCTTCTCGGTCGATAACGCGACGCTCAACCGTCTCTACAGCCTCCACTATCTGCTGCCCTTCGTGCTTGTGGGGCTCGTAGCCCTTCACGTCTGGGCGCTCCACGTGCCGGGCAGCAACAACCCTGTTGGGATCGAAGTCCGTAACCAGGCAAAAGAGACCCTTCCTTTCCATCCATACTTCACGACGAAGGATATGTTTGGCTTGGTCGTGTTCGCGCTGATCTTCGCCTACTTCGTGTTCTACGTGCCGAACTATCTTGGGGACGCGGTGAACTATGTGCCGGCCAATCCCCTGCTGACGCCTCCGCACATCGTGCCGGAATGGTACTTCCTGCCCTTCTACGCGATCCTGCGGGCGATCCCGTCGAAGCTCGGCGGCGTCCTTCTCATGTTCGGATCGCTGGTCGTGCTTTTCTTCGTACCCTGGCTTGATACGTCCCGAGTACGGTCGACCACCTACCGTCCTATATACCGCTGGTTCTTCCTGGCATTGGTGATCGATGTGCTCGCGTTGGGTTACATCGGCGCAATACCACCGGAAGGCTACGCGATTGACGCGGCCAAGGTGTTCACGCTGTACTACTTCGCGCACTTCCTTGTCGTGATGCCCATTGTGGGTCTAATCGAGACACCAAGGCCGATGCCTTCCACCATATCTGAAACCTTCACGCATAAGGCTGAAGGCGGTCACGATATGCGCACAGTGGCGGCCGAGTAGGAGAGGGACAATGACCAGGATGAAAACCACTCTTGCCCGGCGGTCCTTTAGGGCTCTCGCGGCGGGAACCATGCTCTCGCTGGCTGCAATCGCAACAGCGGTAGCGGCCGAGCAACCTGCGGCCGCTCCGAAGGCGGCGGCTCCGGCTCCCGCTGCAGTACCTGCAGCGGCGCCTGCGCCAACGGAACACTATCATGTTCCTCGCCAGGAATGGACCTTTGGCGGCCTCTTCGGATATTTCGACGAGCAGCAACTGAGGCGCGGCTATAAGATCTACAAGAGCGTATGTTCGAACTGCCATAACATGCGCTTCCTGGCCTACCGCAACCTCGGAGAACCGGGCGGCCCGAACCTCTCCAAGGAGGAAGTCGCGGCCCTTGCGGCCGAGATTCAGGTTCAAGACGGGTATAACGATCAAGGCGAACCCGTCATGCGCGCCGGCAAGCCGTCGGATTATTTCCAGTGGCGGTTCAAGAATGAGAAAGAGGCTGCCGCCACATTCAACGGTGCCGTGCCGCCAGACCTGTCTGTCATGGCGAAAGCCCGCACCGTCGAGCGCGATTTTGCCTGGTACTCATTCCCCTTCCTCATGCTGAAGGATCTGTTCACGCAGTACCAGGAGCAGGGGCCGGATTACATTTATGGGCTCCTCAACGGTTACGTCGACGCGCCAGCAACGTTCAAGCTCAACCCGGGCTCCAACTACAATAGGGTTTTCCCCGGGCACCAAATCGCCATGCCTCAGCCTCTGACCGATGGCATCGTGGATTATGAGGATGGTACCCCCAATACCCTGGATCAGGAATCGAAGGACGTCGTGTCCTACCTTGCCTGGGCGGCTGAACCGCACCTGGTCGAGCGCAAGAAGCTTGGTCTCATGGTTCTTGGTTACCTCGCCGTCCTGGCCGGGCTGCTCTTCGTTGCGAAGAAAACCTTGTGGCGTAACGTCGAACACTGACGCCAGATCAACCCGCCTTTGATCGGAACCGATCGAAGGCGGAAAAGTTGATCGACTAAAATGCTTGAACAGCCCGCGTTCCGAATGGACGCGGGCTGTTCAGCTCTATTCAGCGCAGAGACTTGGGTTCAGGCGGAACCGCGCCTCCGCGATTAGGTTTCCCGATATCTTCCTGAAAGGCTTCAGGCAGCGTTCGCCGCGCGCTTCTGCCTGCGCCTGGCGGCGGAAGACGGGATACGCAGCGCCTCGCGATATTTGGCGACTGTGCGCCGCGCAATGTCGATCCCGTCGGCCTTCAGCAACGTTACGATCCGGTCATCGGACAGGACTTCCGCAGGCGATTTATTCAGAATGAATTCCTTGATGCGATCCCGGACCGCCTCGGAGGAGTGGGCGTCCAGAGAAGCGCCAGAAGCTGGAATCGAGGAAGTAAAGAAGTACTTCATCTCGAAGATACCTCGTGGCGTCGCCATCGCCTTATTGGACGTGACCCGGCTTACGGTCGATTCATGCATCCCGATTTTCGCTGCGATCTGCCGAAGGTTCAGCGGCTTCAAGTGGCGCACACCGTGGTCCAAAAATGCGGACTGCTCCTCCACCACAGCCGTGGCCACCTTCAGGATCGTCACCAGCCGCTGTTCGAGGCTCTTCACGAGCCAATTCGCGGAGGCGAGGCGGTCGCCCAGATAGGAACGGTCGGCGTCCGACCGGCACCGTGTTTTCAAGCTTGCGTAGTAGGCACGATCCACGGCGAGCGACGGCGCGGCGCCTGGATTGAGTTCCGCGCGCCACTCTCTGTCCGGTCCTCGCCTCACGATAACGTCTGGGACAAGCGTTTCGATCTCCACGTGATCGAACGCCCTGCCCGGCCGCGGGTTGAGATGGCGAAGTTCCGAGAGCATTTCACGCAGATCTTCCGAATCCACGCCGCAGACCTTCTTCAAGCGCTGGAAGTCGCACGCCGCAATCAGGTCGAGATTCGCAAGAAGGCGTTCCATAAAGGGATCGTAGCGGTTCTTCTCCTTCAGCTGTAACGCCATGCACTCCGCGAGATCACGGGCGCAAATTCCTGGCGGATCGAAGGTCTGGAGTGTGACGAGGACGCGTTCGATGTCTTCCAGGCTCGTGGACAGCAACGCGGCCGCATCTTCGAGGGGGCTGCGGATATAGCCGTCTATGTCGACAAGGTCGACCAGGTAGCGCGCGACCAGGCGGTCGTGAGCCGCAGTAAAAGCAAGTTGCGCCTGTTCGTTTAAGTGATCGGCAAGCGACTTCGGGCTCGCGACTGTCGCGAAGGGATCGTAATCGTCGCCCGAGGACAGGTTCGAACCATTTGCCGAGGGCCATTCCGGTGCGGTGGGAGCGGAAACCGGTTCACCTTCATAAACACGGTCGCCCGGTGTTGTTTCCGGCTCCCAATCCGTGTTGATCTCGATTTTACTGTCGTCGCGGGCATCGAAGGCCGGAATGTCGGCTTCACCGTTCGCGCTCGCGGCGATTTCGGGGACCGCCTCCGGCGCGCCTTCGATATCGGCGCGTTCTTCGACAGAGAGAAGCGGATTTTCGCGAACTTCGTTCTCGATGTAGGACTGAAGGTCGATAGCGGAAAGCTGCAGAAGCTTGATAGCTTGCCGCAATTGCGGCGTTATGACGATCTTCTGGGTTTGCCGTGTCTCAAGCCTTAGTTGGAGCACATTGAACCACCGGAGTTGCCTACGCTAGACGCGGCCGTCACCGGGAGAACATATCGCCCAGGTAGACGCGCTTCACCTCCTCGTTCGCGACGACCTCGGCGGGAGTGCCCTCTGTCAGCACACGGCCGTCATAGATGATATATGCCCGGTCGATTAAGTCCAGAGTTTCGCGCACATTGTGATCGGTGATGAGTACGCCAATTCCTCGATCGGTTAAATGTCGTACTAAAGTTCTAATATCGTTGATCGCAAGCGGATCAATTCCCGCGAAAGGCTCGTCGAGAAGCATGTAGGCTGGGCGGCTTGCCAGGGCTCGAGCGATCTCGCAGCGCCGGCGCTCACCGCCCGACAGCGCAATGGAGGGCGCTTTGCGCAGGCGTCCGATCTTGAACTCTTCCAGAAGCTCGTCGAGGCGGCGCTTACGCTCCTTCTTGTTCGGCTCGGTCACCTGGAGGACGGCCAGGATGTTGTCCTCGACCGACAGGCCGCGAAAAATTGACGCTTCCTGCGGAAGGTAGCCAATTCCAAGCCGCGCGCGCCGGTACATGGAAAGCTTGGTGACATCGTAGCCGTCGATGAAGACAGAACCCTCGTCCGGCTTGATGAGGCCCGTGATCATGTAAAACACGGTCGTCTTGCCGGCGCCGTTCGGGCCAAGAAGGCCGACGGACTTGCCCCGCTTCAAGTTGATGCTGACACCCTTGACGACAGTGCGCTTCTTGAAAGTCTTAACGACCCTATCGACGATGAGCCGCTCTTCGACCGCGTGCATGTTGCGGGGGTCTGCATACGGCTCCGGAATGGGCTGAATGCGTGCGCGTTGCGGAGGCCGCTCCGGCAGTGGACCACGGTGATGTTTATCGAGAAGAACCATGGACTTTTTGCCGCCCGCCTTAAAAAAACTTAGTGATTTTGCGCCTGCCCGTTGGCCCCCGCAGCCGAATCCGTGTCCTTCTTCCTGGTGCCCGTCAGCGGATTGGTAGACGCCGCGCCTTTGACGTCATCCTGCGTAAGGATGGCCCGAACGCGCCCATGTTCCGGAATAACGGTAGCGCGGCCAGTGGCAATGTCGATGTCGATCTGCCTGCCTCTCACCACACTTTTCTTCTGGGTGAGGACAACTTCCTTCCCCGTCATGGTGATTTTTTGACCCTTCACGTCGTAAATAACGTCATCGCCGGTCGCTTCCTCATCATCAACCTTGCTCGTGACGACAACCTTGCCTCCGGTCGCATGAACAAATTTGATCTGTCCACTCGATAGAGGGTCTGAGGAGGGATTGGCGTTCGTGTTTGCGGGCCTTATGGGCTTCGCGGTCTTTGCGCCGCCCTGGTCCTGAGGGCCGGCCTCTGCCGTCTTATCGTAAGTCACCTCCAGGCGCGGCGCGCGCAAATTATAATCCCCCTGCGTCGCCGAAACATTTCCGGTGAATATCGCCACGTGTTTCTGATCGTCGACTTCGAGCCGGTCGGACTCGATATCGATGGGCTTTTTGGAATTTGAGCCGCCCAGGCTGCTGAATCCTGACCCTGGGGCCTGAGCCAACGCTCCTCCGGGCAGCGCCAAAAGCGCAACGGCCACCATCATGACCGCCGTCCCTTGCCGCCTCACATTCCCACCGTTCCGACACAGCGCCATTGCAAAAGTGCTCCGCGATCTATTGGGCCGGGGCCGGTTCCGTGGTCCAACCGCCCGCCGGAGAAGGCTGCGTTTGCGACCCCTGGGGAGCTGCCTCCTCGGGCTGCCGCACCAAATGCGTCCTGACATTTCCCTCGAAAATCGTCCGTTGCTCGCCCCAGAGCATCGTCATAGTCTCCGCATGAATCGTGCTCTCATGAAGGCGAACGATAACGGGCGTTTTCGAAATCACGGTCTGCTGCTTCATGAATGCGGTCGCAGTTTGAAACTGCGCAGTCAAATCAGGCTCGCGCCTGACGACAACGCCATTGTTGAAGGTCAGCTGATCCGCTTTATTGTTGTGAATGCCATTTGGCGCAGTCAGCGTTGTGATCTTGCCATCCTGTCCGGTCATATGGCCGCGAACATTTTCGAGATACATCTCTTCGGAGTTCTTCGATGCCTGTGTCGCCGAGTTTGCCAAAAAATCGTACGGCTCATTCCTTTCGTTGACGCCTTTGACGTGCGGGTCCAGCATTTTCAGCGACCCGGCCTCCAAGGTGACCGTGCGCACCGATGCCGTACCCCGGCCTTTATCGATCGAAACTTTGAAGAGCGAGGGAAGCGAATACAGGCTCAAAATCCCCGCCGCCATGGTGGGAAGAAGCACCTTGAGCACCCGAACACGCACGCTATGACGCTTGGCTATACGGAATTCACGGGCCCGGTCCGGGTCTTCGCGGCGAGCCTGCCGTGCCTGCCGGCCCGGCACGCTATTCCGTCCGACGGGCGTTGTCGCAAATGCCATGCCGTTCCGCTTTCCGCTCCGGCTCTCTCGGCCCCTAACAGGCCGCTGAAAAACGATGTTGCCCATGGTTCGACAAGCTCACCATGAGGATAGACACAAGCTCACCATGAGGGTCAACTCATTGAAAACACTCCACCTCATCCTGAGCCTGTCGCAGACCTCATCCTGAGCCTGTCGCAGACCTCATCCTGAGCCTGTCGCAGGACCTCATCCTGAGCCTGTCGAAGGACCTCATCCTGAGCCTGTCGCAGGACCTCATCCTGAGCCTGTCGAAGGATGAAGCCACATTTCCAGGCTTTTTCAGCATCCTGCTAATGGTGAAAGACATCGGAGTCGTCATACCACCCTTTGAGATCGAGTTCAGCCCGGTAAGGAAGGAAGGAGAAGCAGGCATTCGCCAGCTCTTCACGCCCTTCGCGCTTGAGGAGAGCGTCGAGTTTGTCCTTCAAGGCGTGGAGATGGAGGACATCAGAGGCGGCATAGCTCAACTGCTCTGGCGTCAGCACCGCTTGGCCCCAATCCGAAGTCTGCTGCTGCTTCGAAATCTCGACGCCGAGCAGCTCACGGCACAGTTCTTTCAATCCATGACGATCCGTAAAGGTGCGGACAAGCTTGGCGGCGATTTTCGTGCAGTATACGGGGCGGGCGGTTACGCCAAGATAATGCAAAAGAACAGCGATATCGAACCGTCCGAAGTGGAAAATCTTCAAAACCCGCGGATTAGTCAGAAGCTCCCTTAAATTCGGAGCGTCATAAGGCCCTTTCTCGAACTGCACGAGATGCGCATTTCCATCGCCGGAGGAAAGCTGCACAACGCAAAGCCGGTCACGATGGGGCTTTAACCCAAGGGTTTCAGTATCGATCGCAACTGCGCCGCCAAAATCGAGGCCGGGCGGCAGGTCGTTCAGGTAAACGGATACGGTCATTTGCGCTGGGGTTCACGCCCGTTGAGTTGGAGGTTGCAGCTGAGGGAGCACAAAGGCGCGGCTCGCGCAACATTTAGATTTGCCGATAGGGGTTAGGCCGGGGGAAAGCACCACCTTCACAATCCGGCGTGGCGCCCAAATGCGATCGACGATATCCGTCGACGGCAATCGACCTTTGCGCGATTGCCCGTGCCCGAGAAAATCGGACTTAGCCGGCTTTATTCGAAGAGGCCAGCACGTCGCCTTGCGTGGCTTGCTCAGTCTTGATGTGGGCTATCTCTGACGCGACCCAAACTAACACCTGACCCAAAGCCTCCATAGGTGGCATGCCGAGGGCAAGAGCCTCCTCGAAGCCAATAATCAAATGTGAGTGCAGCACCTCTTCGGCCTTGCCTCGGAGGGAGTCATCGGTTTTGTTCGGGAAAAGGCTATCCATCTCGGAAATTGTTAGCTCTGTGTTGGAGTGTAATAGCATTGGCAGAGTCCTGCGTTTAATGAATATGCATAAGCTCAAGCTACAAATTCATGCATTGACAAAACTCAACCTATTCCAAAAATGCCATATTTTTTAAATTTTATAGCAAAAATACCACAGCTGGAGGAATAAGGGCGTTGTTTCGGCGAATGGCCAGAGTACCCGATTTCTCCATTCCTCAGAAGCGGTATTGCGCCGCGCTTCCAATACGCGAGTTCAATCCCAGTTTCCCGCCAGCCAGCTTTCTCAACCACATGTCCCACCAGGGCGCGGCTATGAAAATCGGGCTTTTCTGTCGCACGTGCCTTATAGGCCCCAATGCTCTTGATGCTGATCTGCAGGATGTTTGCGATTGCCTTGTGACTGTGACTGGCTGCGGTCAGCCGTAATACCTCACCGGCCGCCGCTGCCTCGCAGAACCCTAGGCCATAGTCAGATGCGTCATCCGCGCAGCGCTCGACCGGGATGTGGGCAATCGCGAGCGAACCTTCACCCAAGAGCCGGGGCGATTTATCAGAGTGGCCGGAGCCTTGCTCCTCGCTTTTGACACTTTCGCCCGCAATAGCAGCAAAATCTACTTAGGCGATTTGGAGCGACGGTCCGGCGCCGGTGCGCGCCACTGTTGAGGGGACCATGAGACTTCTCGTAGCGGAGGACAATGAGCGTCTTGGCGGCTATCTTCGAACCGCGCTCAGCGACAGAGGCTTTACGGTTGATCTGGTTGAGACAGCAGGGGATGCGGAAGCAGCCCTTTTTAGCATCGACTACAAAGCGCTGATCCTGGATCTAGGGCTTCCCGATGCCGATGGCATGTCCCTTCTGAAAACCATGCGCAAGAATAACGACATGCGGCCCGTGCTTATCCTGACCGCGCGCGACAGCACGCAAATGCTCGTGGATAGTTTGAACAGCGGGGCGGACGATTATCTTAGCAAGCCATTCGAGATGGACGAGCTCGTCGCCCGGATTCGCGCGCTCCTACGAAGGCCGGGAGAACGAAAAAGCGTCTCCATATCCGAAGCCAATCTTCTTCTCGACACCGTCGAAAGAGAGGTGCGGGTCGACGGCAAGATCGTGGAGGTTCCCCGGCGCGAGTTTTATGCTCTCGAATTGCTCCTGCGGCGCGCGGGTAGCGTCGTTTCAAAAAGCACGATGGAGAGCATGCTTTATGCATTCGGCGAAGAGATAGCGTCGAACGCCATTGAAGTGCTCATCCACCGGCTCCGCAAACGCATTGCCGACGCAGGCGCGGATGTGGTGATTCACACGATCCGTGGCGTGGGCTACATGCTTGTCGCTGAAGCCAAAAGCAACGCATGAAGCGGTATTTCCGCTCTCTTTGGTTCCGCCTCATCTTTGGGCTCTTCTTCGGCTCCTTCGCGGCGGTGTTGGTCGCGAGCGCCTTTTTGTACGTCCGATTTAAGAATGTGAGCAGCGAGTCCCGGGAGCGCACGCTGCAGGGGCAGGCAAAACTTATTGGCCATCTCTTCCAGGCCGCAGGCGGGCGCGAGCTTGTCCTGCCCGAATTCGATGGGTCCCTATTACGGCGATGGGACCGGGAAATATGCAGTCCTTTTTCAGGATGAAACCCTGCTCGCGGCATCATCCGGGGTAAGCCACGCCTTTCACCCGATCGACCCTGAAGTGGGACGCGAGTTCTTCTCCTATGCGCAGCCCAACGGCCAGCCACCCTTTCACGGGATCTCGCTCAAGCTCCAGGGTTCGTTGCCCCCGATCTGGATCCAGGTCGCATTCAAAGATAATGAAGTCATCTTCGACTCCGTTCTTGAGGAGTTCGTGATCGATATCGCCTGGATCTGGCTACCCTTTGTTGGCATCCTGCTCTTCATCAATATGATCGTCATAAAGATCAGCCTGAAGCCGCTTGTGGCGGTTTCGGCGCAGGCTTCGCGAATTGGGCCAAAGGCCGTCTCCCAACGGCTCACCGAAACGGGGATGCCGGACGAGGTCCTGAGCCTTGTCAAAGCCATGAATCGTGCCCTCGACCGCCTGGAGGAAGGCTACAAGGAACAGAAAGCGTTCATTGCGGACGCCGCGCACGAGCTGCGAACGCCCATCGCGATCATGACGACGCATATGGACATCCTTCCGAATTTCGAGGGGAAGGCCGCTCTGAAAGAGGAGCTGGGCGGACTGACAAGGCTCGTTAATCAGCTTCTCGACAATGCTCGGATCGAGGGCCTGACAATCAATCCAGGCGAAGCTGCCGACCTCAATGCCCTCGCCGTCGACGTTGCGGCCTTTATTGCCCTTGCGCCATCCGCCGCGGCAAGACGATTGAAGTGTCCCGAACCAAACGGCCAGCTTTGGTGAACGGATCGTACGATTACCTTTTTCGAGCCGTCCGCAATCTCGTGGAAAACGCCATCGAGCATACGCCGGCAGGAACCGCCGTTCTCGTCACCGTCGAGCATCCCGCAACGCTCTCTGTGTCCGATCGCGGGCCGGGCATTCCCCTTGCCGAGCGAGATGCGATCTTTCGGCGCTTTTGGCAGGGGCGGCGGGACCGTGGCGGGGGGGCGGGGCTTGGCATGGCGATCATCTCGCGCACGGTTACTGCCCATGGCGGACGGATCGAAGTCGGCGACCGCGAGGGCGGCGGCGCGATGTTCACGGTGACCTTCCCGTCCTTCGTTAGGAAAGTCGCGGCTTCACCTGCCACAGCGAAAGCTGCCGTAAAGTGGCGGCGCTTGTGAAACCGCCGAAGCCGTAAGCGTTCTGTAAGCGAACAATCGATAGGGTCAAAATTGAAGAGCATCTCGGGAAGCCTTATAGGCTCGTCTCGATGGGCTGCCTGTATATTATTTTTTTGTATAAGTCACGTACAGATTAATCTAATGCATCCAGAAGTAAAAATAAATAAGCTCGCTTAGATTGTCATATTTACGACTGATTTATAATTGATATCAATGCCATCACTTCTTCGGTGGTTCATATCTAGCCGCATGCGGCGAAGCAAGATCGATAGGGAAAGCTTTAATGTCCAAATCCTCGTACCGTATCGCGGTAAATGTCGAGTGGACGAGTAAATGTAATGCGCGTTGCGCCATGTGCCCGCGCTCAATGATTTCCGAACCGAAGTTGATGGCGCTCTCGACCTTTGAGCAGGTGCTGTCACGGTTGACAGCAGAAGACGTGTTTCGCGTCATCATCGCCGGTTATGGCGAGCCAACCACCCATCCGAAATTCGATGATTTTGTCGATGCCATGCGCGGTCGCCATCTGCAATTCGACATGGCAACCAACGGCAGCATCCTGGATGAGGATCGCCTCAAGCGGATGGACGGCATTTTGACGAAGCTGATGATCTCGTTTTCGAGCACGGACCCGGAGGTGTATCAGGCGGTGCACACGAATCTGGATCAGCGGCAGGTCATGGACAACATCCTGCTCGCGCACCGGACGCTGAAGAAAACGAAGCTGATCATCAACCTGTCGCCGACGCCCGAATGCCTGCTGACGCTCGACAACACCATTCAGTGGTTCCACGAGAACGGCATTCGCGATCTGCACATGTCTCCCACCTATTACGACCGGGCCGGAGCCATGAATACGCGCGGCATGCCATCCGAAAAAGACCTCAGGGCGAAGATCCGTGAGCACCGCTTGACCAGCCAGGAGATGGGCTTCATCGCGGGCGTCAGCGACTTCGCCGGGCAGTGGCGCTCCAACCGCTTCAAGTGCATCCCGCGAAACACGAATATGCTGATCAACGCGCAGGGCTATTACACCTTCTGCTTCAACGACATTCGCCACAGTCACTCGATTGGCCACGTCGCGAGCTTGTCGCTGCGACAGGCCTTGAGGGTGCGTGAATCAAAAGAAGCGGATGCCGCGATCTGCGACAGCTGCAATCTCCGCGGGCGCTACCGGCCCCGGGAATTGACCCGCATCGCATTCGCTTACGCCAAGGCGCGCCTGGCCGCCGCCTAGCCTGTGCGGGGCTTGTGATATGCGGCCCCCGATAGTTTCAGCAAGCGTTTTGTAAGCGTAACTCCACTACGCTCCGCTCGGTGGAAGCTTTGTTGCTCAATGTCACAATCTTGGCGGATTGCAGTCTGATTTATTAAAGTTTTAGGTGTACAAGTTATACTGCGTAACTTGTCGTGATGTTGCACAAAGCCAGATATACATTCGCTTTGGCCATAAATCTGTCCTATTTTCTGCGAACATGCAGTAATATTGACAGACGTCAATCAAAAAGGACGCCCTCAGAGATGGAAGAAACTTTAGCCTCGCATGAGAGGACGACCGCATGAAATTCCTGGAGATCCCATTTGATCATCCTTTGCGGCCTACTGTTTCGCGTTTCATTCGTGCGACCTATCTTCTCAATTACGATGCCCGAGTCGCAAATCTGCCGAGGACGCTTATTGCTGTCGTTGACAAAGACAATAAGGTCCACGCGGCTGCCGGGTTGAGGGACGCTTCCGAGCCGTTCTTCTCGGAGCACTATCTCGATCAGACCATTGATGAACTGCTCAGTGATGCTTCAGGGCGTCGGGTCAAGCGCTCGTCCGTCGTCGAGGTGTCTTGCCTCGCAAGCCGGACCCCCGCGATTTCCGCGCATTTCATGCGGGCCCTGGTGCTCCACGGAGAGGACCTTGGTTACGACTGGACCTTTTTCACCGCGACGAGCCGGCTGGAAAAGCTTCTGAGGCGCATGCGCCTTCCCCTTCTCAATCTCGGCGCGGCCAGCGCCGACCGGGTCCCGTCACCTGAGATCTGGGGCTCCTACTACGACACCGATCCAAGAAGTCCTGGCATTTGGCCGCGAGCACCTGAAGCCCTTCCTCATGCGCTGGCTCGAGCCCGCGCAGGCCCACGAGGTACACGCGCATGTCTAAGCTTGCCGAGGCCTTGGTCCGCCATGCGGTAACGAGCGGCGAGCGGATCGCCATGAGCGACGGTGTGCGGTCGCTGACCTGGTCCAGGCTCGCCGCGTGGACCGGAGGCATCGCGGAGGATCTCGGATCCGAGCCGGAAACAATCGGCCTATTCGGTCACAACAGCGTGGAATGGGCAGTGGCTTTTCTCGCCGCGAGCGCGGCAGGCAAAACCATCGTTCCCATACCCGTTTTCTTCAGCGGCGAGCAGCGCGCCCATGTCATCAGGGACGCCGGAATCAAACGCGTCATCGTGACGGACGCCCAAGCCGCGGCCGACCATACTTTGCCGGTTGCCGCGTATCATTTGCCTGAAAGCCACACAGGGACGCTTCCCTTGGATCGCCGCGATGGCGGCCTCATCATCTACACATCGGGTAGCACCGGAACTCCCAAGGGGGTCCGGCTGGTGAGCGGCCAAGCCTTGTGGTCGGCCGAGGTTCTCGCCAAGGCGATCGGCGCAACGCCCGAGGACAAATATCTCTCGCTTCTGCCGCTGCCGACGCTGCTCGAACTTATTTGCGGCGTCATGATCCCGGTCCTCGTCGGTGGCCCGGTCCATTATGACGGTGACGTGGCCCGCAACGCTGGCGCGGGAATCGCCAGCAACATCGCCGAGGCTTTCGAGCGGGCGCGGCCGACGACAAGCGTTCTTGTTCCGCAACTGCTCGGTCTTTATGCGATGCAATTGATGGCTTCGGGCAAGCGCCCCCATGAGGAACTCCGCTTTGTCGCCGTGGGCGGAGCGGCCATTCCTCCCGTCCTGGCGCAAGGCGCGAGACTGTTGGGCATCCCGGTTTACGAGGGGTACGGTCTTTCCGAATGCTGCTCGGTGGTCTCGGTCAACCGACCTGGGGCATGCCGCGAGGGCACGGCAGGCAAACCGCTTCCCGGTTTGAAGGTCGCCATCGAAGACGGCGAGATCGTCGTCGAAGGCCCGACGGTCATGGACGGCTACCTTTATGCCGATGCGCCTTCGCACAGATGGCACACAGGCGATGTCGGCAGCCTCGACGCGGACGGCTTTCTGACCATCTATGGCCGCCGCGACAATCTCATCATCACCCCCTATGGCCGCAACCTCAGCCCGGAGTGGATCGAGACCATCCTTCTGGGCGATCCGAGGCTTCGCGCCTGCATCCTCGCACAACGAGGGCAGTCCGCTGAGCTTGCGGTGCTTCTGATCCCGTCCCCTGCGGGCGAGGCGTGGTTCAAGGCTGCGTCCCAGGAGGAGATCGTCATGCATCTGGGTCAGGCGCTCAAAGCTGCGCCCGCCTATGCCCGCCCGAAGCATGCGCTGGTGCTTGGCCTGGAGGACGCTGCCGCAACCAATCTCTTCACCCCGAATGGCCGCATCCGGCGAAACGAAGCGATGAAATATTTGCAGGACCACATCGCGTATCCCATTGGTGAAGCAATGCAAAAGGAAGTTGCATGACCCCTTACGACCGCCTGTATGCCGAGACGGCTTCCGCTCGGAACCGGTTCTTGGCCATACCGCTTGTTCGGCAGGCCGCAGCGGAAGGAGGCTCTCGCGCCGTCTATCTCGACTTCCTGACGCAGGCCTACCATCATGTGAAGCATACCTTCCCGCTTCTCTCGCTGGCTGCGGCGCTGACAAAAGACGAGCGGTATCAGGACGCGCTTTTCGAATACATGAAAGAGGAGCGCGGCCACGACAAATGGATCCTGGACGATATCCGGGCGCTCGGCGGAGATGCCGACAGGGTGGCGAACAGCAAGCCCGACACGGCCTGCGAGATCATGGTCGGCTATGCCTACTACGGGATCGAGCACATCAGCCCCTATGCCATCCTCGGCATGGTCCATGTGCTGGAAGGGTTGTCGACCATGCTCGCCCATAGCGTGGCGAGCGCCGTCAAGGGCTCGCTCAGGCTCGATGACAATAAAGGATTCTCCTACCTCATGTCGCACGGCTCGCTCGACATCGAGCATGTCGCCCTGTTCAAGGGCCTCGTGAACGGCTTCGAAGACCCCAAAACGGTCGACATCATCATCGACGCCGCCCGGGTTTTCTACCGCCTCTACGGAGAGATTTTCGTGGATATGGGCCATCGTCATATGGAGGTCGCCCATGCAGCTTGAAGGAAAACGCGCACTCATCACAGGCGCCGGCTCCGGCATCGGCCAGCGGCTGGCGATCGAGGCAGCGAAACGCGGGGTCAGCCTGATCCTGACAGGGCGGCGGCCAGAGGCCCTCAACGCGACCTTGGCGAAACTCCCCGGCAACACGCATTACGCGTTCCAAGCCGACGTTACAAAAGCGGAAGAGCGTAGGGCTCTCATGGATGCCGTGGACCAGCATTGGGGCGGGCTCGACATCCTGGTCAACAATGCTGGCGTCGTTCCCATCGGAGCGCTCGCGAAATCCACGGACGAGGAACTGGAAACTGCGGTCGCCACCAATCTCGTCGCGCCGATCTCGCTGATCCGCCAAGCCTTGCCGCTCCTTCAAAGAGGAGACACGCCCCGCGTCGTCAACATCGGTTCGTTGCTAGGCGATATCCCTTATCCGCTGATGGCCGTCTACTCCGCGACGAAATCGGGGCTTCGGGGATTTTCGATTGCCTTGCGCCGTGAACTCGAACCGATTGGCATCGGCGTCACCTATGCTGCTCCGCGCACGACCAGAACCGCGGCAGCCAACGCGCTTGGTCCGCTCGTCGAGGCTTTTGGACTGAAGTTCGACGCGCCCGAGGCGGTTGCACAGCGCATCTGGGATGCGGTGGCCCGCGACGCCAAGAGCATCTACCCGGCCGGCCCCGAAAGGATGTTCGTGCTCGTTCAGCGCCTCTTCCCGAACATCGTGGACAAGTCCGTTGCCAAGCAACTCGCGAAGGTTGCCGCTGCATCAGCTTGAAAAAATTCCTCTGAAAACATGGAGACGATCATGCCAGTGAAAATGCGTGCCCTTTTTGCTGCAAGCATAGGCCTTATCATGCTCGCCGCAGGGTCCCCGGCCTCCATCGCTGCGGGAGATCCTGCGCTCGATAAGGAAGTCCTTCGTATCGCCGAAGATTGGGCAAAGGTCAAATATCTGAGCAGCAGCGATTCCGAACGGCAGACGAAGATGGACGCGCTTGGCGACCAGGCCGACGCGCTGGTGAAGCGCTATCCAGGCCGGGTCGAGGCGCTGATCTGGGACGGCATCATAACAAGCGAGCGTGCCTCTCTGACGTGGGGCCTGAGCGCGCTCAACTATGCGACACGCGCGCGGGATGTTCTCCTCGAGGCCGAAAAGCTGTCCCCGAAGGCGCTGGATGCCGGGGCAGCCACGAGCCTTGGCGTGCTTTACTATCGCGTTCCAGGCTTCCCTGTCGGCTGGGGCGACAACAGCAAAGCCCGTCAGTATCTCGAACAAGCGGTGGCAAGCGCGCCCAACGGCCGGGATGCCCACTACTTCTATGCAGACTTCCTCTATGAGCAGGGGGAATACCAGAAGGCAGAGCAGGTCTTGAAAGTTGCCTTGTCCTTGCCCCATCACCCCGAGCGGCCCGTCTGGGATCTCTATTTCCCGAAAGTCATGGAGGGTCTTATGCAAAAGGTTCAAAGCAAGCTGAGGTCTTAGCCGACGCCAGTATCCCTAGGCCTAGCAGGCTGCTGAAAAACGATGTTGCCCATGGTTCGACAAGCTCACCATGAGGTTTAAACCATTGAAAACACCCGACCTCATCCTGAGCTTGTCGAAGGATGAAACCAACACCCCACCTCATCCTGAGCCTGTCGAAGGATGCGGCCAACACTCCACCTCATCCTGAGCCTGTCGAAGGATGTGGCCAACACTCCACCTCATCCTGAGCCTGTCGAAGGATGAAGCCAACACTCCACCTCATCCTGAGCCTGTCGAAGGATGTGGCCAACAACCCACCTCATCCTGAGCCCGTCGAAGGATGCGGCCAAGATTTCAGGCTTTGTCAGCATCCTGTTAGAGCAGCCCGCGTCGATTTGGACGCGGGTAAGCTGCTCTAGTTCTTTAGAATTGATCAACCTTTCCGCCTTTAGCAGGCTGCTGAAAAACGATGTTGCCCATGGTTCGACAAGCTCACCATGAGGTTTAAACCATTGAAAACACCCGACCTCATCCTGAGCTTGTCGAAGGATGAAGCCAACACTCGGCCTCATCCTGAGCTTGTCGAAGGATGAAGCCAACACTCCACCTCATCCTGAGCCTGTCGAAGGATGCGGCCAACAACCCACCTCGTCCTGAGCCTGTCGAAGGATGTGGCCAACAACCCACCTCATCCTGAGCTTGTCGAAGGATGAAGCCACGTTTTCAGGCTTTTTCAGCATCCTGTCAGAGGCGGTTGATCTGGGGGCGCCGTCTCGATCACCGCGAGGCGGCGCTTTCAACTCGCGATCCCCCGAACGCCCTCCCATGAGGTCTAGTCTTGTCCGCTATCTGGAGCGCAATCGGCCATCAACTCAAATGCCCCGCCGGCCCTCAGGGGCGCTTGGCTGGGCGCGTGATGAGCGTGGTCAACAAGCAGCCGAACCATCTCGCAATCCAAGCTCTTTCGTTGCAGCCATGCGATACCGTTTTGGAACTGGGCTTCGGTCCTGGCGGGGCTATCAAGGCCATGGCAGCCTTGGCGCCGCGTGGCCTCGTGCTTGGGGTCGATCAGTCCCTCGAGATGCTCGTTCAAGCCTCGCGCCGCAACCGGCGGGAGATAGAGCGGGATAGGGTGCAGCTTCGTCTTGGAAATTTCAGCTCGCTGCCCTGGCCGGAAGCTTCGATCGATAAGGTTCTCGCTGTCAATGTCGTCTATTTCTTCAGCCCCGACGCGCGCGAGATTCGCGAAGCATGGCGAGTCCTTAAGCCGGGCGGATTGATGGCGGTCTATGCCACCGACAAGTCCACCATGGCGCATTGGAAATTCTCCGGCCCGGATACCCATACGCTTTTCAGCAAAGATGACCTGGGTTGTCTTCTCATGCGGGCCGGTTTCAAGGCTGATCATGTCTCGATCAGCGCAGTCACGCTTGCCCTCGGCATCAAGGGGTTGCTTGCGTTGGCTCGGAAGCAGGGCGACGCCGCACCGCTGTATTAGCTGCGAGATGATCCAGGGGAAATGCTGCTGTTAGAGCCGCCATTTGCATTCTGGTCCGTATCCGGGAGCTGGGCATGAATAAGGGCGATGGCCGCATTGAGCTGATCGTCCATCGCTTTTTCTTTCGGCACATAGGTGCTGCTGCCGGTTCTTTCCTGGACGCCGTCATTCTTCAGATGTCCGCGCAGTTGCGCTTCGGATTCGATCGGAAGCGATGCAAGCTCTAACTTCAAGTGCTGCGGAATTTCGGGCTTGAGATCGTAATCCGGCTCGATGCCTGTCGCCTGGATCGAGCGGCCGGAGGGGGTGTAATACCTCGCGGTTGTGATGCGTATAGCCCCCTTGTTCACGAGCGGGATCAGTGCCTGAACCGAGCCCTTTCCAAATGACCTGGTGCCGAGGAGCGTAGCCCTGTTGTTATCCTGCAGCGCGCCTGCGACGACTTCCGAAGCGGAAGCCGATCCGCCGTTGATCAGCACAACAAGCTGCTTTCCATCCGTGATGTCTCCGGACTTCGCATCGGCGCGTTGACTATCGGAGGCGTTACGGCCTCTCGTCATGACGATGGGACCGCCGTCAAGAAAAGCATCCGCGACGGCGATAGCCTGATCGAGAAGGCCGCCTGGATTGTTCCTGAGATCAAGAACGTAGCCGGAAACCTTGGAGCCGAGAGCCTTTTTTATGTCCTCTACCGCCCACCGGACACGATCGGCGGTGTATCGATGTTCGAACGACTTGACCTTGATCCAGCCCACGTCTCCTTCGACACTGTATTGCACGGGATTAACCCGGATGATGTCGCGGACGACCTTGACGGTGATCGGCGCGACGACGCCGTTTCTGGCGAGCGTCAGCGTCACGGAAGAACCGACAGGCCCGCGCATCTTTTGTCCCGCGGCGCTCATGCTGAGGCCTTTGAGGGATTTCCCGTCAATGGCTGTTATGGTATCGCCCGCGAGCACGCCGGCCCGTTCCGCGGGCATGGTATCGAGGGACTCGATGACCTTCGCGCCGCTGCTCTCCATTTTTACGTTGACGCCAAGACCGCCAAACCCGCCGCGCTCCTCCACCTGTTCTTCTTCGACTTCTTTCGGCGAGAGGTAGAACGAATGCGGGTCGAGCCCAGTCACTGCGCCCTGAATTGCGTATTCGACCAGCTTCGAATTATCGGCCTTCACGGAATAATTCGCGAGGGTCTGCGCGAGCACATCTCCAAACGCTACTGCCTTCCCCTCCCTGGGCGAGGGCAGAGCGATAAGGCCGCCGCGTGTCTGGTCGAGCCCCGTCAGCACGCCCTTAATTGCGTCTTCGAGGAGTTTCGAATCGTCCGGGTTCACCACATAATTGGCGTGCACCTTCGCGATCACATCACTGAAAAGTTGGAAATGCTTGGAGGTATCGGCCCCCGCCGCTTCCGCCTTACCGTGCCGCGGCGAGGGCAGAGCAACGAGACCAGCCAGGATCACAACGAACGCAGCAAGAGCGCGTTTGCGCATTATTTGCTCACTTTTTGGTAATTATCCAGTGATCAACGCGCTCTGCGCAAAAGAAACGATCACTCCACCATGCCTTTGCATTCTCCGGTTTCGAATGCGCCTTGTCTATTAAGTTTGATTAAAGCCGTCGTTCAGTTTGATTTAAGACAAACCCTAAGGCATGCGGTCTCAAATTAAGTCTCGTTGCCGAGAGGCGGATGAACTGCAAGGGCGGCAGGATGGGAAGCGTGATTATTCGCTTCGACTTCTTCCGGCGCGTGAAGCCGGGTTGACGAAAATGTGGCGCCCACCGTCTCCGCACAATCAGAGCGGTGCGAACACGAGGTCACGGCGCTGTTCGGATGAATGGCGCGAATTGCACACGAAAAGCGGCACAGAAGGAGATGGAGGTCAGCGCGGCGGCGAAGATGCCTAAGGTCATCATTTAGGGGGATCTGCGCGTCCCGCTCGAGATAAAAACTTGAAAAAACAATGACTTAAAAAAGAAGATGGTGCCCAGAAGAGGACTCGAACCTCCACGCCTTGTGAGCGCTAGTACCTGAAACTAGTGCGTCTACCAATTCCGCCATCTGGGCTATGGCCTTACAGGTAAATCCCGCCGCATGCTTTGTCAATCGAAGCGCGATGTCCTGCTCGCTCTGTCAAATATACGACGGAGCGGCAAGCCGCGCCTTTGCATTCGGCCGAAGCCGGGTTATGCATGAATGAACAGTTTCGTTCTCACGCGCTCTCCAAGTCAGGATCGGCATGGCTGCAACATTTGGCAATTCGACCGTTGTCACCGTTTTTGGCGGCTCAGGGTTTCTGGGACGCTATGTCGTGCAAGCGCTCGCGCGCTCAGGCTGTCGAATCAAAGCTGCGGTGCGCCGTCCCGAGCTTGCCCTTCATTTGCAGCCCCTCGGCGCGGTGGGACAGATCGCTCTCCTGCAGGCCAACATTCGCGATGAAAAGTCTGTCGCTGAGGCCGTGCGAGGCGCCGACTGGGTCATCAATCTCGTCGGCATCCTGCAGCCGTCGGGCCGGCAGACTTTCAAAGCCGTTCACGCAGAGGCGCCGGAAACGATTGCCGAAGCCGCAAAGGCGCACGGTGCGCGCGGGTTCGTCCACATGTCATCAATCGGCGCGGACCGGCTTTCGCAATCCGTCTATGCCCAGACAAAAGGAGAGGGCGAGGCCAGGGCATTGGCTGCATTCCCCGAAACCGTTATTTTGCGGCCATCGCTTGTTTTTGGTCCCGAGGACAATTTCTTCAACCGCTTCGCCGGGCTCGCGGCCATTTCGCCTGTTCTGCCCCTGATCGGGGGGCAGACGCGGTTTCAGCCGGTCTATGTGGGAGACGTGGCGCGAGCGGTGACGGCGGCGATATCCGGGCAGGCCACCGAAGGCGCGGTGTACGAGCTTGGAGGCCCGACCATCTACGGCTTCCGCGCGATTCTTCAGAAGGTCTGCGAGTGGACGCAGCACGAACGCTTCCTCCTGCCAATACCGTTCTGGGCAGCGAAGATCCCGGCCTCGATCCTGCAATTTTTTCCGGGTGCGCCCATCACCGTCGACCAGATCAGGATGCTTGAGAGCGACAACATCGTCAGCTCTGCCGCTATTCGGGATCAGCGGACGTTGGAGGGCCTTGGCGTCGACGAGCCTCGCAGCGTCGAGGTAATCGTGCCATCCTACTTGCAGCGCTACCGGCCCAAGGGCGAGTTCTCAGCGAACCGCGCCAGCGTCCTTTAGCGCTGCGCGTCAGAGCGGGTTTTGATCGATGGCGACTCTCCTCCATTACCCGCTTTGTCCCGCCTCCCGCGCCGTAAGGCTTGCTCTTGTCGAGAGCGGGATCGAGCTGGCTTTTTCCGAAATCAAGCCTTGGGCCGTCACGCTGGATTTTCTCAACATCAATCCGGCCGGAACGCTGCCCGTTCTCATGATCGAGGGTAAGACCCTGTGCGGAGCCTGCCCTATTGTCGAGTATCTGTCGGAGACGGTCACGCGAGACGGGCCGCCTTCCGCGCGGTCGGCGCTTTGGACGGGGACGCCGTCCGAGCGAGCAGAGGAGCGGCGCGTCGCCGAATGGTTCCTGCGCAAGTTCGATGCCGAGGTGACACAAACCATCCTCGAGGAAAAGTTCTACAAGCCCATGTCTCGGGGCCGCCTCGCGCCTGACCTCGGCACGATAAGGGCTGGCAGAAGCAATTTGCGCTATCATCTCTCCTATGTGAGCTTTCTGAGCGATCAGCGAAAATGGCTCGGCGGCGAACATTTGAGCTTTGCGGATTTGGCCGCCGCTGCACAGCTGTCGGTGATGGATTACCTCGATGAAATGCCCTGGGCGGATTTTCCCGAGGCAAAAGCCTTGTACCAACGCCTGAAATCGAGACCGTCCTTCCGTCCGCTACTTCAGGACCGCATACCGGGTTTCAGCCCGCCGGAGCATTATGCAAACCTCGATTTCTGAGGGAGAAGCGGCTTTCCTTGTGCCGTCCGATTTTACGGGCTGGATCAAAGAGCGCGTTCTCGCGGAAGGCTTCGAAGCGGTGGGAATTGCATCGCCATCCGCCGTCCGAAATGCCTCGCGGAACCTGTTTGCCTTTCTCGAAGCCGGGTTTCATGGCGAAATGGGATGGCTCGCGGCGAACGCCGACCGCCGGGCAGACCCGCAAGCGCTTTGGCCTGACGTGCGCTCGATTGTGATGGCAGGCATGAATTATGCGCCCGAGGCGGACCCGCTCGCGGCGACCAAGAGGCTATCCCACGCGGCCATCTCCGTCTACGCGCACGGCGCGGACTACCACGACGTCATCAAAGGCAAGCTGAAAGCGATCGCGGGAGAATTCGCGCGCCGGACGGGCGAGGACGTGAAGGTGTTCGTCGACACCGCCCCCGTCATGGAGAAACCGCTCGCCGAGGCGGCCGGGATTGGCTGGCAAGGCAAACATACGAACCTTGTTTCCCGCGACTTCGGGTCGTGGCTGTTTCTGGGAGCGATTTTCACAACTGCGGAGTTGACACCGGACGCCCCGGCGGCCGCCAGTTGCGGGTCCTGCCGCCGCTGCCTGGAAGCCTGCCCGACGCGCGCTTTCCCTGCCCCGTACCTGCTCGACGCGCGGCGCTGCATTTCCTATCTCACCATCGAGCATAAGGGGCAGATCCCGCATGAGTTTCGTGCTGCGATGGGGAACCGCGTTTACGGCTGCGACGATTGTCTGGCAGTCTGCCCGTGGAACAAATTCGCTAAAATGGCTCGCGAGATGAGGTTCAGACCGCGCGAAGCCGCCCATAATCCGCCGCTCGCCGAGTTGTTGCAACTCGATGACGCTCAATTCCGCGCGCGGTTCAGGGGTTCGCCCATCAAGCGGATCGGGCGCGACCGCTTCGTTCGAAATGTTCTCGTCGCTGCAGGCAATTCTGGCAATCCGGCTCTTCTCCATGACATCATGCCGCTCCTGAGCGATACTTCGCCCTTGGTGCGAGGCATGGCCGTCTGGGCCAGCCGCCGGCTTGCAGACGCTGATCGCGAGGCAGAGCTGAAAGAGAAATACGCTCCTCAAGAGAGCGACGTTCTGGTGTGTGCGGAATGGGATGGGACGCCATGAGCAATCTTTTCGTTTTCGGATTCGGATACTCGGCACAGGCCGTGGCTGAAATTCTTCAAACTGGCGGATGGCACGTTTCGGGGACAGTCCGCTCGGCGGAAAAGGCGGGCGCAAATGGCGAGGGACGGCGTTTCGGCCATTGTGTTCAGCGACCGCGCCGCAGTGGAGCATGCGCTTCAGACCGCAACCCATCTTCTCGTGTCAACACCGCCGGGCAGCACTGGCGATCCGGCGCTGGCCGCCTATGGGCAAGCGGTACGCGACGCCCCGGCGCTGGAATGGATTGGATACCTCTCCACGATCGGCGTTTATGGAAATCATCACGGAGAATGGGTGGACGAAGACACGCCCACAACGCCGCCGCGAGGGCGAAAGTCAGCGCGCGTGGAAGCCGAAGAGGCGTGGGATGCGATCGCGAAAGAGCGCGGGCTTCCGCTGGAGGTTTTCCGGCTGGCGGGAATCTATGGCCCACGGCGAAGCCCCCTCGACCGCATCCGCGCGGGCGACGCCCGGCGCATCGTGAAGCTCGGCCAGGTCTTCAACCGCATTCATGTCGAGGATATCGCGCAAACCGTCATCGCCACCATCCGCCGCGAGCGGCGCGGAGGAGGTACCCGCATCTATAATGTCGCGGATGATCAGCCCGCGCCTCCGCAGGATGTTCTCTCTTATGCAGCGGACCTGATTGGCGCGCCGCCGCCCCCGGAAATTCCATTCGAGGATGCCGAACTCTCCCCGATGGCGCGCAGTTTCTACGAGGACAACAAGCGCGTCCATAACACCAAGATCAAACGAGAGCTTGGTGTTGTGTTGCGATACCCGACATACAGGGAAGGCTTGCAGGCGCTTGCAAGGATGGCAGACGTCGAGGTTTGAGTTGGGGGAGCGGCAGAAGGCGTTTGCTTCTGCGGCGTGTCTCTCGGCGCCGAACCCGGCTACAGTGCCTCCGGAAAAGTGCGAAGCGGTTTTCCGATAAAGACACAAACAAGAACTTAGAGCCCGCTTTTGATTCCATCAAAAGCTTATGGGCTCTGGTGCCTCACCTCATTAAATGTGACGTGGTTTCTGAACCTCTGTCGCGACCAGCGCCGTTGCCGCATTGTGCAGTCGACAGGGCTTTCGCAGCCTGCACAAATAGCTGTTCAATCATCCCATTTTCGAAACCGTGAATTTAAAAGTTGCCCCAAATTTGACTTTGTTCAAATACGACGTACGGATCGCAATCGCTATCACATCTCAGATCGCGAGGTGACCTGTGGGCAGTCAGGGGCAAACTCTCTCAAATTTCAAGCGGTTCCTTCGCCATTTCGGGCAGGTGTTCAACGTTGATTTTAGCGTCATCCTCTGGGATGGCGATCGCATACCCCTCTGCGAGCACCCCACAAGCGATCTCGCTTTGCGTTTGTACGATCCAGGCGTTGTCGCGAGCATCCTGAGTTCGCCGCGCCGGTCGACCTACATCGAGCTTTTCCTAAACGGGCGCATCCGCATTGTTAACGGCACATTATTTGAGATGGAGCCAAGGCGGCAGGATATCGAGAACAAGGTTCGAGCCGGCCTCCTGCGGAAGATTGATAAATGGCTCGCCTTCAAGACGCTGACTCCCTTCCTTTTTGCGAGCCGCCAAGCACGTGCGCCCAAACTCGCATTCGAAGGCGCCATCCCGGACCAGGCGGAAAAGGGTCGCGACGACAAGGCGCTGATCCAGTTCCACTACGATCTGTCGAATGATTTCTACGCCTTATTCCTCGATCCCTTGATGGTGTATTCCTGTGCCTATTTCCCCTCCTGGGAGGCAAGCCTGGAGGATGCGCAGCTTGCCAAACTGGATATGATCTGCCGTAAGCTGCGGCTGAAGCCGGGCGATACATTTCTGGATATCGGCTGCGGCTGGGGCGGTCTTGTTATTCATGCGGCCCAAAACTTCGGCGTCAAAGCACATGGCGTGACACTCTCGCAAGCTCAATTCGATTTCGCCCAGGCCCGGATTGCGGAAACCGGTCTCACGGATCGCGTGACAGTGGAACTAAAGGATTTTCGTGAACTGACCGGCAGCTATGACAAGATTGCCTCGGTTGGCATGTTCGAACATGTCGGCATGGATAATCATGATGCCTATTTCGCGAAGATGTCTTCGTTGCTGCGTGTGCGCGGCCTCCTTCTCCATCACGCCATCGTGCGGCGGGCGCGCCGCGCAAATTTCAGGCGCAAGCCGGCCGAATATTCCGCAATGACGCGCTATATTTTTCCGGGCGGGGAACTCGACCATATAGGCCTCTCGCTCGACAACTTCGAAATTCATGAGTTCGATATCCATGATGTCGAAAGTTTGCGCGAGCATTATGCGAAGACCTGCCGGATCTGGGCTGAGCGCCTTTATGCCCGCCGGCATGAGGCGGAAGCGATGATTGGCGAGGTCAAGACGCATTTATGGCTGCTCTATTTGGCTCGATGCGCCATCGCTTTCGAACGTGGCGCATCGGCCATTTTTCAGACTCTGGCTTCCAAGCGCGCGCCGGGCGCCTCCGGCTTGCCGCCGACTCGGGCTGATTTGTACGTCTGATCGGCTTGGGAGCGTCAATCAGGAACGAGAAGTGGCTTGCAAAACACGCGGAATTGCGAAGCCGTAAATCAGGGGGTTCGCAGGATATAGTTGTATACTTACTTATGGGCTGTTTTACCAAACGAACCCAATCTTCACCAAATATTAAGCGACGCCTCCCGGATAAGGCTTCGCCTTAAGCCGGGAGCAGATGGCGGCTAATGCGAGCGGCTGATGCTGAAATCGATCGCATTCAGGAGAGCGGTACGAGCCTCGCTTTTCGGGAAGACATGCAGCGCTTCGCGGGCTTCCTTTCCGTAAAGGCAGGCGCGCTCTATCGTCTCCTCGATAGCATTATGGCGAACCATGAGCGCAAGCGCCTCTTCGAGATCCGCGTCTTCGATCGCGCCGTCTTGCAGGGTACGCGTCCAGAAGGCGCGTTCTGCCGCATTGCCCCGGCGATAGGAGAGCACGACCGGCAGCGTTATCTTGCCTTCGCGGAAATCGTCGCCGACGCGCTTGCCAAGCATCGCGGCCTCGCCGGAGTAATCGAGGGCGTCATCGATAAGCTGGAAGGCCAGGCCGATATTTGTACCGTAAAGGCGGAGCGCCGCCTGCTCGCTTGCGCTACGGCCGGTGATCACCGCGCCAATTTCGGCGGCGGCGGAAAACAGGGCGGCCGTCTTTGCCTGGATCACGGCGAGATAATTGTCCTCGGTCGTCGCCATATTCTTGGACGCCGCGAGTTGCATGACCTCGCCTTCCGCAATGATCGCCGAAGCTTCCGACAGGATTTTCAGCGCACCCAGCGAGCCCACGTCGACCATCATGCGGAACGCCTGGCCCAGAAGGAAATCGCCCACAAGCACGCTGGCCTGGTTGCCCCACAACATGCGGGCGCTCTTCTTGCCGCGCCGCATGTCGCTTTCATCCACGACGTCGTCATGGAGAAGGGTTGCGGTGTGCATGAATTCGACGGCAGCCGCGAGCTTGATATGCCCTTCGCCGGTGTAGCCGCACAGCTTGGCCGCCCCGATCGTCAGCATTGGGCGCAACCGCTTTCCGCCGGAGTTGATCAAATGTTGGGCAAGCTCGGGAATCAGAGCGACGTCGGAGCGCGCCTGCGAGAGGATGATCTGGTTCACCTCCCCCATTTCATCGCGCACAAGCCGCATCAAAGGCTCAAGCGCCACAGCCGGGTCGCCGCGCTCCTGAACTTGAGCGGCCAAGTTCATGATCTCCTCCGAATTTGGTGATTGGGCAAAATGACGAACTGGGAGTGCGCCTGCAGTCTCCCAGTGAAACACTGCTTTGATAATTTAGCCACGTGGCTTAATGTCCCTGATGCCGGCCCTGTTTGAAAAAGGCTTGTTCTATGAAAGAGTTGCTTCGCACGACCGATATTGTGCTGCTCACCTATGTCAACTCTTTGCTGAACGATGCAAATGTCCCTGTGCTCATCGCCGACCTTCACGTCAGCTCGGTTGAAGGATCGATTGGCGCTTTTCCCCGGCGCGTCCTTGTCGCTGCTGAAGACTGGGACGAAAGCATATCCGTCCTGACAGCAGCCGGTCTCGGCGATCACTTGATCGACCCAGCCCAGCCCCAGCCCCGCGTTCGAGCGCCACTTTAATATCCCGGCCTCAGCATGGCCAGTCATTTCAACTTTACGTGTGACGCTTTTTTGGATGGCCGCGTGCGCCTGCGCCAGCCGCGAGCCGGGTTCCGATCCGGCTTGGACGCTGTATTCCTTGCCGCCGCCTGCCCGGCGAAAGCGGGGGATCATGTGCTTGAAGCTGGTTGCGGGGCAGGCGCCGCTTCTCTTTGCCTGCTGGCCCGTGTTGCGGACGCGAAAGTGACCGGCGTGGAGATCGATCCCGGCCTGACGCTCCTCGCACGTGAGAACGCGGCGGCCAACGGCATGACTGAGCGCTTCGAAAGCGTCGCCGCCGATGTTACCGCTTCGTGGTCGGAGCTTCACGCCGCCGGGCTTCGGCCCGATGCATACGACCACGTCATCGCCAATCCGCCGTTTTTCTCCCACGGCCGTTCAAGGCCTGCCAAGGATCAGGGCAACGCCAGAGCACGGGCCATGCCCGAAGGCGAACTTGAAGCGTGGCTTCGCTTTCTGGCCGCCTCAGCCAAGCCATCCGGTACTTGCACCGTCATTCATACGGCGGAAGCCCTGCCCGAGCTGCTTTCCGCATTCGACAGGCGTTTCGGCGGTCTGAGGATCACCCCGCTTTATCCGAAGGCGGATGCGCCCGCGATCCGCGTCATCATATGCGGCATAAAGGGAAGCCGCGCGCCCGTTGCGATCACGCCCGGCATCATGCTGCACGAACAAGACGGAACGCCCACTGTCGCCGCCAAGGCCATCCTCAGGAACGGGTGTGCGCTCTTCAACACACATCACGGAAAATGAACATTAAGGGTATGTCTTGTTAACGGCAGACCCGTACACACATGACCCAGGAAAGTTACGGGGCTGCCCGTGTTCAGCTCCTTATCTCTGTCTTGCGGGTTTCTCATGAAAGTCGATAGCGAGCGTATTCCAGACATAGGCCCAACCTCGTTTTGGGACAAATTAAGCCCAGGCAGGCTGTTCTCCCGAACCGAGGTCATTCCCGTTTTGCGATTGTTCGGCACGATCGGCGCCGCGACGCCGCTCAGGCAGGGACTGTCGATCGCCGGCTGCGCAACCGCGATCGAGCGCGCATTCAATATCAAAAATGCGCCTGCCGTGGTCCTTCAGATCAATTCGCCGGGCGGATCTCCGGTGCAGTCCCGCCTCATTTATGAGCGCATTCGCCTCCTGGCCCGGAAGAAGAATAAGAAGGTTTACGCCTTCGCTGAAGATGTCGCGGCTTCGGGCGGCTACATGCTCGCCTGCGCGGCCGATGAAATTTACGCGGACGGGTCTTCGCTGGTCGGATCGATCGGCGTTTTGTCCTCGGGTTTCGGCTTCGTCGATCTTATCCACAAGTTGGGTGTCGAGCGCCGCGTCTACACGTCAGGTGAGAACAAATTTCAGCTCGATCCTTTCAAACCTGAAAAACCGGAGGAAATCGAGAGACTTAAGCGCATTCAGGCAATCGTCCATCAAGATTTCATATCGCTTGTGAAGGAAAGCCGTGGTGACCGAATAGCCGCAGCTGGGGACAGTTTGTTCACGGGCGAGTTCTGGTCGGGCCGACAGGCCCTTGAGCTTGGGCTGATTGATGGCATTATGGACATGAGAACGAAGATGCGTTCGGTCTATGGAGACGATATCAGGCTTAAACTCATCTCCATGGAGCGTGGCTTCTTCCGCCGGAGAGCCGGACTTGGGAGTTCGATTTCCGGTACGGAGTTTGGCATCAGTTTTGCTAAAAGCTTCGCTGATGACCTGATCTCCGCTCTCGAAGAGCGTGCTATCTGGGCGCGTTTCGGGTTGTAAGCCCGAAAGTAATGCGTTGGTTGTCATGTTAACAGTTTGAGGTTGTTAGTCATGCCGCATATCATCGCCGTCGCTGCTGGCGCCATATCGTTGTACTACGCTTACCGCTGGGTGCGCCGTGAGTCCGATCGTGTAGAGGCAGCGCTGCGCAGGACGGATCGCCGGATCCGCAGAAATCCGCATTACATCACGCCCCTGGCATTCGACGCAGTGGCCGGTGTTTATCGGCCGACTGAATAAGCAAGACGGGCGTTGGCCGCACTTGATGCGGTCGTCCGGACACCCAGGTCGCTGATCCGCCATTCATAGGAAATGTGTGGCTGGATAAGGAGTGGGTATGGGATTTGCTACGGGACGGTCATCGCACAAGACCGTCTGTGGTCCCTCTGACGGGATGCTGAAAGCCTGAAAACGTGGCTTCATCCTTCGACAAGCTCAGGATGAGGCTTCGACAAGCTCAGGATGAGGCGGAGTGTTTTCTATGGTTTCCTCCTGGCAAGCTTGTCGAACCTAGTGAACCCCTGTGAGCTTGTCGAACCCCCTGTGAGCTTGTCGAATGCTCATGGCGAACTTGGAAACCCTCATGGTGAGCTTGTCGAACCATGGGCAACATCGCTTCAACAGCCTGTTATCTATAGGAAAGCCGACACTTCGCTTCGGCCGGGGATTGCAGAGCGCCCGCCACCCCGGGAACATTTTATCGAGGCGGCGGCATTTGCAAAACGCACCGCCTTTCTCGGCTCCTGCCCTTCCAAAAGAGCAACAGCAAGCGCTCCGTGCCAGACGTCACCCGCTCCATTCGTGTCGACCGCGAAAACTTTCAATGCGGGGTCATGGGCGATACTGCCCTGCTCAGTAAACAGCGCACCGTTTGCCCCGTCGGTAACCGCTAGCCAGCCCTGCACCTGAGTTTGGCACCACGCCAACGCATCCGGCAGGCTTTCCATGCCAGACTGTTCCCGGAGACCACGCGCCGAGAATCCGATATGGGTCGCGCTGGCTAAAATGCCCATCGAGGTTTGACGATCCGCATCGAGGATCGCAAGCTTGCCTGCCTCGCGGGCGAGACGAAAAAAGTGCTCTGTTCCGGCCTCCCAGTGATGATCGCCCAAAACACCATAATTCGGCAGTTGACCTCTGCGCAACGTAATTTCGCAGCGTCCTCTCAACCTATTGATGTGGGTTCTGCCGGTCATGCCGGCGCCATAAGGCGTGGCGGAGCGCGCAGTTGTCGGCCACCGAGCCAAGATCGCACAGCATGGGAGAGGATTTCGACGCCAGCGCTGGTGTGCGGTGAACTGCTCCGCATTTTGAGTAAGCTCACCCAGGAAGCGGGCGATGTCAGAGAGCACGCTCGCTGCCAATCCGGCCTTGGCGTGAGAGCTGGCCACACGCAGCGTGGTCTGTCGCGCGTGGCGGCTGCGCTCTGCGATAGCGGAGAGAGGCGACGGCCGGCTGGTGATGGCCTCTAAGTGCTTGCTGGGTTCGGCCAGCCGCACGAACAGGCTTCACCAATTGTAGACAAGCGCGATGAAGCGGGCCATCAGCTGGCAGCGAGGCAGATGGCGTGTCGTGAAGCCAGCCCATCCCCATTGGTTCTTGAGTTCGTCGAAGGGGTTTTCGCTGTCCGCCCGGTCGCGGTAGAGCTGGGCGAGCGTCAGAACCTCTTCGTCGAGTGAGGTGACCGGTACGCCGTATTCGTAGGCCTCCGCACCCGGCCCTATCTCGACGAAGCCGAGGGCCAGCTGACCGGCGTCATCGCGCCCGGAGACGGTCAGCGATGTCTTCAACCGGCGGCGCAAGATCACCACCTGGCGCTGGCGGTCCAGCCCTCCAGCCTCAATGTGTCCTCTCTTCCCTGCCAGCCTTGACGGCGTTGGTCGAATCGTTTTTAGAAAAAGTCTTCTTGATCAGCTTCTTGACGTTGGCAGTCAGGCGCAGCTTGAACAGATAGGGCAGCCCTCTCTGTTCGGCCCCGCTGATCACCGCTTCCGTGCCGAAGCCGCTATCGCCGCGCAAAAGCGCGGGCTGGCAATCGCGGGGAATTTGATTTCAGCCGGTAGCTTCTGCGGAAGCCAGTCTGTGCCGCTGTCGATGTTGGGATCTTTGAAGTTGACGAGCATTCGTTCACCCCGGCTGTCGATCATGACGGCGGAGACGGAGGACTGGCGGTTGGGGCACTTTCGGACCAGCCTGCAGTCCACGCCCTCTTTTTCCAGCTCATCGACAATGGCGGCGCCGAAGACATCGTCGCCGACACGCGCGGCCAAAGCCACGTCGATCCCTAACCGCCTCGCGGTTACAGCAGCGGTCGCGGCCGTTCCGCCCCCACACAAGGCGAGGCCCCTCGCCCTGTATTTCTCCGCCGTGACCGGAAGCTCATCCATGGTGTAAACGCAGTCCATGACTGCCGCGCCGACGGCGAGGAGAGTTGGCATAATGACCCGGCCCTTTCGCTGATGCGTCCGCCGTCACAAACAACCCAGGTATGAAGTTTCCGGCTTAAAGACTTTATAAACAGGGAAGCTTTAGCGTCAGCGACTGAGGCGGGAGTGACAACATGCCAGTAGCGTACACCATGATGACCGCCGACGAAGCCCTGGAAGCCGCTTTTGAGGCAGGGGCGCTCGAACCTTGCCCTAAGCATCAATATAATCTAATCCGGACCACAGCTAATCCGTTGGTGAGGTTCAAAGCTTACGAAATCGGGGTGGCCAAGATAGATCGAGGCCTCTTTTCGTCCGAGCCGTCTCAATTAGTGGTGGCGATTACCAGTATGATCGAATTGGCGGAAGATGAATGTCACTGTTGCGCTAATACTCGCGCTTATCGAGCCCAGCTCACCACTGGCTGCAACCCTGACAAGCCGTGCCCCTGTAGCGCGCCAACTTGCCCCGCCTTTGGCCGTTCGCGCATTCCAATGCGGGCTGCATGAGTTTTAATCTGCCCCTTTGGTGCGTTTGTTCCATAAGGCTTGAGCATCACTCTTCTTTCACCCTTGCAAATGTTTTGAACCTCTCTCTTGGTGCTGCGCGCTACCCAGCGGCGCTGTTATGCAGTTTTTTGTTCGGTTGAGCGGCGTTTTTCCGTCCCGGCCTGATGTCCATGAAGCGCCGCGCGGAGCGGAATGCGGCGTTGACGGCCGCGAGCCGGCCATGACTTCGAAAGGCCGCGGCACGAAATTTTCCCGCCTGCAGGCAATGCCGCATCTTTGCCGCAATCATTCGGATGTAGCTGATCCTCTTCTAGAGAAGTGCGACTGCGCTCTTCCTGAATATCAAAGAGGAATCGTACTTTGCACGCTCCCGTTGCAGACCATGACTTGAACCACTTCATTGGCTGCATCTAAATGGATGCGCTTAATCAGGCTACGACTTCCGCTCCAAGCGCATTCACTTCCATATCCCGCGATCGTCAGAACAAGACCACCGCCCCGGCGAAGATCATTCTCGCCTTTATTGGCGCTTGCGCCCTGGCCAAGCTCTTTGCCGCCAGTGTAAGCGGATTTACTGGGGACGAGGCCTATACCGTCGTCATCTCGCGGTCGTTCCAACTCTCTTATTTCGATCATCCCCCTCTGCATCAATGGATCGTGCACGGCTTCAGCGCGCTGTTCGGCGAGGGGTGGTGGCTTTGCATTCCCTTTCTTGTGATGGCCGAGGCGATCAACCTTCCTCTCTACGGCCTGACGCGCCGGTTGTTCGGCGGCGATGCTGCGCTGTGGGCCTTGTTCGGATTCAATGCCACGGCCTATTTCGCTGTCTGGCCCGACGGGCTGATCTTGCCGGACGTGCCGCTTTTCCTGTTCCTCACCCTTGGCGTATGGGCCGTCGCGGAAATCCTGTTTGGGCCGGCGCGCAAGCCCGGTGCAGTCTGGGGTCTCTGGCTGGCGGCGGGCGCCGCATTCGGTTTAGCGGGCCTTTCGAAATATGCGGCGATTTTTGTGCCCGTCGGCCTGTTCGGCTTTCTCGCTTTCTCACCCCGGCACAGGCACTGGTTCTCGCGTCCTCAGCCTTACCTCGCGGCGGCGCTGGCGCTTGCGATATTCTCCCCCGCGTTGATCTGGAATTACCAGAATGACTGGGTATCTTTCGCCTTCCAGTCCGGCCGCACAGCCTCTGGCGCAGCCTTGAGCGCGTCGGCCTTCGCGATTTTCAGCGGGGCTGCTCGGCGCGCAAGTCGCGCTGCTCTCGCCATGGGTGGGCGTGCCGCTCGTCATCGCTTTGGCGCATGCCGTGTGGACCGCGGGCGCCGCCAGCGCCAGCCGTTTCCTCCTGTGGCTTGTCGCGATCCCGCTCGTGCTCTTCTTGTCGATGCCGTTCATGGGGAAGACCACAATCCCGCACTGGTTCAACTCGGCGTGGCTGTTCGCCTTCCCCTTGCTTGGCCATAGTCTGAGCGAGAGGAGCACAAAATGGCTGCGCTCCTGGGGCACGGCGAGTGCGGTGCTGAGTGCCGTGGGCTTTGCCTTATTTGTCACCTACGTCACCGAGGGTCCTTTTTGGCAAACGGCAAGTCCAAGGGCTTCGAAGCAAGATCCCACGCAGTGGAGCTATAACTGGCTCGGGCTCAAAGACTCTCCTGCGTGGCGCGGCCTGAGCACCGAAACGCACGCTTTCGTTGTCGTCGATAATTGGCGCGTCGGCGGCAAGACAGGCGCTGCTTTCGGGCCGGATGTGCCGGTCTGCGCCTTCTCCCAGGACCCCCGCGAGTTCGCATTTGTCTGTCACGAAAAGGCGCTATTGGGACAGGACGCCCTCATCATCATCCCAAAGGAACGGTCCAAGGAAGCTCTGGCGGCGCTCGCACCCTATTTCCAGCAGCTCGATCCAAGCGAGGAGATTGCGGTGGGGCGCGGGGGGCGTTCCGAGCGCCTCGTCACCCTGACGCACGCGCATGTGCTTCTCCGCCCCTACCCCCTGCCCTTCGGGAATTTGCACCAGAAACTGTAGCCCGCTCGACGGTTTCAGCTTCCGATTGTGGGCTCCAAGGGCGGAAGCGAGGCTGCCGCACGGTCCCCGAACGGCGGAACCTATGGCGTCAATAAGCCCCCGTTCTCCATGTGTCGATTTCTTATGATGGGGCTTGCAAAGAACGAGCCCTCTTGCCACCATGGCCTATTCGGAATTCGTTCGAAGCGCCTCACCAAAAATAGAAGATATTCCGCGTAAGGAACAGCAGCATGAGCGGAAATGGAAATGCGGAGGGCAGAAGTCCCCGCTGTGTCGCATTGGTTGGTCCCCATCCAAGCGGCAAAACAAACCTTTTCGAAGCTATATTACTCCGCACGGGAGCGGTCCACGAAGCCGCCGATATGCGAAAGACGGTCGGCGACACATCCGCGGAATCGAAAAGCCACGGCATGAGCGTCGAGATGAACGTCGCCAGTTTCGACTTCCTTGGCGACAAGTTTACGCTGCTCGACTGTCCGGGCTCGGTCGAGTTCCAGTATGACGGCACGGGCGCCATCGCAGCGTGCGATGCGGCCATCGTGGTCTGCGAGGCCGATGAGAAAAAATTGCACTCCCTGCAGATCGTCCTGAAAAGCCTTGAGACCGCAGGGGTTCCCCATTGCCTTTTCATCAATAAGATCGACAAGGTTGGCGTCGACAAGGTCGGCGGCGACATCGGCGAAATCTTGACGATGATGCAGCCTGCAAGCCGGCTTCCGCTCGTGCTTCGGCAAATCCCGATTTGGGAAGAAGGGGTCGTGAGCGGCTATGTGGACCTCGCTCTTGAGCGCGCTTTCGTCTATCGCGAGCATGCGCCGAGCGAAGTGATCTCCATTCCCTCCGAACTCGCCAAATTCGAGGCCGATCATCGTTTTTCCATGCTCGAGAAGCTCGCCGACTACGACGACGAGTTGATGGAGCAGCTCTTGAGCGATGTCGTACCGAGCCGCGACAAGGTCTTCCAGGACCTCATCACCGAGTTCAAGCAAGGCCAGATTGTCCCTGTCTTCTTCGGCTCGGCCCAGGAGGGCCACGGCGTCGGACGGCTGCTGAAGGCGCTTCGCCATGAAGTGCCGTTCGCGCAAGAGACAGCCAAGCGCCTGGGCCTCGGGTCTGCGAAATCGGCGGCCTACATCATGAAGACGCACCACACGTCGCACGCGGGCAAACTTTCGCTGGCGCGCGTGCTTGCCGGGCAGTTCGCGGATGGCGGCTCTGTTTACGCCCCCGACGGCGAAGAGAGGATTTCCGGCGTGTTTTCCGTCGTTGGAACGGACATCAAGAAACGCGGCCCAGGGACTGTCGGTGAAACAGTCGCCCTCGGGAAGCTTGAGAGCCTGCCAACCGGCACGACGCTCACAGGTGAAAAATCAGCACCGCTGTCGATCAAGACGTCGGTCCCGCCGAAGCCTGTTTACGGTCTCGCCATCGCGGCGGGCGAGCGCAAGGACGAGATCAAGCTCACCGCCGCGCTCAATAAGCTGATCGACGAAGATCCATCGCTGGTGCTCATCCAGGATCGCGATTCGAACCAGATGGTTCTCTGGGGACAGGGCGAGATGCATCTGCGCGTTGCGCTGGAGCAACTCAACCGGCGCTTCGGCATCAAGGCGGAAACGAAAAAGCGCGATATCGGCTACAAGGAGACCATCCGCAAGAGCGTGGAAATCCGCGGCCGGCATAAGAAGCAGAGCGGCGGGCACGGTCAATTCGGGGATGTGGTGGTGGAGATCAAGCCGCAGGAGCGCGGCGAGGGCTTTGCTTTCTCCGAGGAGATAACGGGCGGCGCCGTGCCGCGAAATTATTTCCCGGCGGTGGAAACCGGCGTGCGCGACTATCTTTCGAGCGGGCCGCTTGGCTTTCCGGTCGTGGATGTCGCGGTCATTCTCAAGGACGGCTCCTATCACACGGTCAATTCATCCGAGCAAGCCTTCCGCATGGCGGGCCGTATCGCAATGGTCGAAGGCATGCCAAAATGCTCGCCGGTGCTCCTGGAGCCCATCATGGCGGTCAAGATTGCCGTTCCGTCCGAGGCAACGGCGAAAATCAACGGCATAATCTCGTCGCGGCGCGGCCAGATCCTCGGCTTTGACGCGAGGCCGGGCTGGTCCGGATGGGACGTCATCAATTCGCACATTCCGGAAGCCGAACTTCATGACCTTATCATCGAGCTGAGGTCCGTCACGGCGGGCGCGGGCAGCTTTGAGGCGAAGTTTGATCATCTCGTGGAGCTGACCGGCAAGCTCGCCGAGCAAGTCACGGCCGATCACGCGTCGAAAGCTGCGTAAAGCAGGATGTATCCCGTTCAGGAGGAGTGGCCCGCGAGGCCGCTCCTTTTTTTCTTGGCCCGGCATGTGGTGGAATGGATTGAGCCTGGACTGACCCGCGTCACCGGTCTTTCCGCTGCCGCCAAACGGCAGGTTCGGCACGCGGTCACTCCTGCATTACACTGTGCGCAGACAACCTCACGGCGCCAGCCGCTTAGCGACTTCCGCCAGAGGCAGGTAAAGGGTCATCGGCACGCTCAGGAAAGCTTCGAAGCCATGATGACGGTAGAACCTCACGGCCCTTTCGTCCTTGGCATCGACAATCATGGCGAAGGCTACAATCTCTGAGCGCAGCGACCGTTCAATGGCGTCGATCAAAAGCGCCGCCCCTAAGCCCTTGCCTTGATGCGCCGTGGCAATCGCAAGCCGGCCAAGCCGGACGCAGGGTACAACCGGATAACGCGGCAGCTTTTTTGCCAGTTTGGGCGAAACCTCTTCGAGCGGCATGCTCGCCGCGGCGATTGTGTAGAAGCCCGCGATCTGGCCCGTGGCCGCGTCCAGCGCAATATAACACCCGGCGATGCGCCGCCGCTGATCTTGCATGGCCTGCGCGGCCAAATAGCGGTCGAGCGCTTCCACGCCGCAGGTGAAGGAGGCGCGGCCGTGATGGCTCGCCAGCGCTTCGACTGTGAAAGGCGCTGTCACATCTCGCGGCCGATGAGGCGGCGATGGCGCGAGATGGCGCGCTCCATAGCGGGCGTCAACGGCGCGGGCGCGATGAGCGCTTCGGCAAATCGCTGCTGATCTTCGGCCGAGAGCTTGATGACCGCGCTTTCCTCGATGGTCTTGCGCGCGGCTTCCTGCGCGGCGGAGACGACGAAATCCGTCAGCGAGCGCCCCTCTATCTCGGCGGCGCGCTTCAAGAGCGCGTGCACGTCAGCGGGCAAGCGGGCTTCGAGGCGGGCTGTGGTTGCGGTCTTGGGCATCGTCGTATTGTACGGCAAAATGCCGTAAGACGCTAGCATTTGTTGATGCCAAAGTCTTCAGTTACGGACGCGGTCGCGCCAATAATGGAGGCGCCGCTTGAAATGAGCGACCGCGAGCACGACGATAGCGCCATTGTCCACGAAATAGACAAGCCTGAAGGGGAAGCGCCTTACCCGGCAAGCTCGATCCACATCGGACACAAGGGGCCAAGCTTCGGGGAATTCCTCAATCAGCGAAACCGCATGCGCCACTTCCTTCAGGAAATGGCGGCCGAGGCCCGGCTGGCGCTTGCTGTAAAATGCAATCGCTTTGTCGAGTTCAAGTTCGGCGTCAACGATGAACCGCGCCTTCACTTGTCCAGACGCTCGCGCAGAATGTCTTCAAATGGCCGCGCGGATATTTCGCCAGACAAGAAGGCTTCGCGCCGCGAGCGTATTTCGTCTCGAAACTCTGCGTCGTCCCGTTCGCTTCCCTCCTGCAAGCTGAGCAGCAGAGTTTCGTAAAGGCGCTCCCGCTCTTCGGCGGACAGCGTCAGCGCCTGCTCCGTGATGATTTTCGCGCGCTCGTTCATGGTTTAAATTTGCTCTGTTAGAAGAGAGAACGCAAGTCTTGTAGCATGGCGGACTTCGTGCGCAAGGCGCTCGATTCGCTGCCGCAGCCTTGATCAGGCTTTTAAGGCTCTTTCTGGGCGCGAAGATAACGACGGGCCATGACTGCAAGTCAGGCTCCGAAAATCACAGGCCTTTCAGCCGCGAGCGCCAATAATCAGGCCGCCGCCGGTGATGCATGACCGCGATAACGGCAATCTCTTCGGCATCGGCTCGATAAAGCAGCGAATAAGGAAACCGCTTAAGACGGCATCGCCGGATGTTTTGGCGGACCTTCGGCCAGAGTTCGGGAAAATCGCAGAGCCGCCGAGAAGCAGATACCGCTTCGTCAAACAGAGCGTCGCCCAGCCTGGGCGCCTTCGCATTGTAACGATCGACCGCCTTGTCGAGTTCTTGTCGAGCGGGCGCGATAAATCGCGCTTTCACCGATTCTTCCGCGCTTCGATCATCTCGTCTAATGTCACAGAGGGGATTTCCCCGCGGTCATACGCGGCGAGCCGGTCTTCAGCCTCGTCGTACCATGCTTCGTCGACAAACTCATCGGACTTGCCGAGGCTTTCCGCCAGGGCGCGATAAATCGCTTCCTGCTCCTCGCGCGGCAGCGCCAGGGCCTGCTCTGTGATGATTTTCGCGCGTTCGTTCATGGCTTAAATGTGCGCTCCTCAGAAGGCGAACGCAAGAGCGGCGCGCCACCGCGATGGCCGATCCCGATGACCGATGAAGAGTGGGCCGAAGCGCCCCGCGTCGCGCAAGTGAAAACGATCCGGCGTGCGCTCAAGCTTTCGCAAGAGGAGTTCGCAGCTTCGTATCATATTCCAATCGGGACGCTTAGGGATTGGGAGCAAGGACGTAAGGAGCCGGACGCGGGCGGCGCGCACCTATCTGCGCGTGATTGCCCGCGAGCCCGAGGTAGTGCGCGAGGCGCTCGACTGGCTGCCGCAGTCTTGATCGGCACCCGGGCCTGTTCTTCGCGGGGCAGCGCCGCCGACCTTATCGAGCTATATAGTCTATGCGATTCGATGTCGTTATGGCTCGCTTAAGCTCGTAGCGTCCACAGAAGAGAAACACCTTACCTGGTAGGGTGGTAAGTTGCCTTGCCGCCCCAAGCTGTGTGGTTTAACCACATAGAATGATTGTTGACATCCGCGAAATCATCGAAGGCGAAAAGACGTTAGCTGCCGAGATCGTTTGGGCTCCAATATCGGCATTTGACGATGGATTTGAGGTGCCACTCAACCTTGGCGGAGTGACGCTGGAGGGATTGCGGTTGCGTGGTAAGGCCTCAAGGCTCGTATCAGACGAGGATTATATGCTGCAACTCGAGTATTGTCCCGTGGGCAGGCGAGTTGGTGGTCTCGACAGGATCGATTGGCGGCCGCATCATGATCATCCGAACAAAGGAAAAGGACCGGATCAGTATCGCTTTAAGGTGATCCAGGGCTGCCACCATCATCAGTTTCTGTTAAATTGGTATGAACCGGAAAACAGGATGCTATCAGGGAATCTTCCAATAGCCGTTCCGATGGAGCCCAAATTAATGAGCCAATCAGAGCTTTTTGCTTTTGCGGAGAATTGGTTTAAAATCAGCAAATTATCACGTTGCCCTGTGCCGAAATGGCAAGGCAACCTATTCGGGGGAAGCTCATGATTACGCTAGAGAAGAAGGCGTTTTCTGAGATAGCAAAAGAAATAGCAAGCGCGCTTGTATCTGCTCGGACAGATGCGCGTGGCATACTTGTGAAGACCCCGCTTCTTTACCCTAGCAATTCCACAGTTCCTGTTCGCATTGACAGCCTAAATGGTCATTTTTTCGTAAGCGATATGGCTCAAGCATTACAAGAGGCGGAAATGATGGGTGCGCCGCGCATATTTAAGCATCACGCTCCAATAATTGCTAAGAATGCTGGTATTGGCTTCGATCACCAAGCATTCTTCGTGGCAGAGGCTGAGGCAGATCAGCTCGTTGGCGCTGTGATCGCAGTTGCTAATTGTTCAAGTGAGGCGGCAACTATTGTTGCCCATAACATCGCCCAGAAAAAGAATGACGATTACATAGATCGTCTCTACGATCGACTGTCCAACGTTTTTGGTCGGTCAGCGGTGGCGAGAGAGGTTGAAGTAACGGGTGCATCTGCAACGTCTTGGCCAATAGCGGCTCGGGTGGAGGTAAAGGGGCATGTGTCCTTGTTTGATTACGTTTCCCAGCATCCAAACTCAATTGCCTCCGCCGTAACGAAGTTTGGAGACATTGCGCAGCTTCCCAAATCTCCGGAGCGGATCGCAGTAGTACAAAGTAAGCCTGCGCTCGGTACACGATTAACAGTGTTGGCGCGAACCGCAAACGTTATTGAAATCGGAGACCCGGATCAGACTATCCGCAGGCTTGCGAAGGCAGCTTGATGAAGGCAAGGAAAAGCAGTCAGTGTCGTTATCCGAGGAAAGCTAGGGAAAGTCATCAAACCGCCTCAACAAAGCTCGCCACCACCTTCTTCTGCCCGGCCTTCTCGAACTCCACCGTCAGCTTATTCCCATCAATCTCGCTGATGGTGCCGTAGCCGAACTTCTGGTGAAACACGCTCTGCCCCAGCGCAAACGCGCTCGGCGTCTCCGCCGTGCTCGCCGCCACAAGCTCGCCCTCGATCTCCGACGGGATGGGCCGCGCCCGGTTCCGCACCGCGCCCTCCGAGCGCCAGTTCGTCTGCGCGCGCCGCCAGCCGGGCGTCTCGCGCTGCTCGTAATCGAAGGGCGAGGCGGCCTCGTCGAAGCGGCTCGCGCCATAGCCGCCATTCGCCACGCCGTAGCGGCCATAGCCATGCCCGCCGCTTTCGATCACCACCTCGGCATGCTCCTCCGAAAGCTCGTCGAGGAAGCGCGACGGCAGCGCCGATTGCCACGAGCCGTGGATGCGCCGGTTCTGCGCGAAGCTGATGGTGAGCTGCCGCTTGGCGCGCGTGATGCCCACATAGGCGAGGCGGCGCTCCTCCTCCAGGCCCTCCTGGCCGCTCTCGTCGAGCGCGCGCTTATGCGGGAAAAGCCCCTCTTCCCAGCCGGGCAGGAACACGACGTCGAATTCCAGCCCCTTCGCGCCGTGCAGCGTCATGAGGCTGACGCGGTCGCCATCGGTGGCCTGGTCCGCGTCCATCACGAGCGAGACGTGCTCCAGGAAAGCGCCGAGGCTGTCGAACTGCTCCATGAAGCGGATCAGCTCTTTCAGGTTTTCGAGGCGCGATTGCGCTTGCGGCGACTTATCCTTCTGCCACATCTCGGTGTAGCCGGACTCGTCGAGGATCAGTTCGGCAATCTCGGTGTGCGGCATGGCGCCCATGAGCGAGCGCCAGCGTCCGAAATTGTCCGTGAGCGCGCGAAGCGACCTGCGCGGCGCGGGCTTCAGCTCCTCCGTCTCGGTGATCTGGCGCGCGGCGTGGAACAGGCTGATCCCCTCGGCGCGCGCAAGCTGGAAGATGGTTTGCAGCGTCTGGTCGCCCAGGCCGCGTTTCGGCACGTTGACGATGCGCTCGAATTTGAGGTCGGCGGCGGGGTTCTGCATCACCTCCAGATAGGCGATGGCGTCCTTGATCTCCTGCCGCTCGTAGAAGCGCGGGCCGCCGATGACGCGGTAAGGCATGCCCATGGTCACGAAGCGGTCTTCGAAGCTGCGCATCTGGAAGCTGGCGCGCGACGAGGATCGCCATGCCGTTCAGCGCGACGCCCTCGCGGCGCAGGCGGTCGATGTCCTCGGCGGTGAGGCGCGCCTCCTCGTCGTCGTCCCAGATGCCGCGCACGGTGAGCTTGCCGCCGTCGCCCGAGTTGGTGTGCAAGGTCTTGCCGAGGCGGCCGAGATTGTTCGCGATCAGCTTCGAGGCCGCGCCGAGGATATGGCCCGTGGAGCGGTAATTTTGCTCCAGCCGGATCACATGCGCGCCGGGGAAATCCTTCTCGAAGCGCAGGATGTTGTCCACTTCCGCGCCGCGCCAGCCGTAGATGGATTGGTCGTCGTCGCCGACGCAACAGACGTTGTGGTTCCCCTGTGCGAGCAGCCGCAGCCAGAGATATTGCGCGATGTTCGTGTCCTGGTACTCGTCCACGAGGATGTAGGTGAACCAGCGGTGATACTGGCTTGAGAACGTCCGGGTTCTCCATGAACAGCCGCAAATTTTCGAGCAGCAGATCGCCGAAATCGGCCGCGTTCAGCTCCTTCAGCCGCTTCTGATACGCCGCGTAAAGCTCGATGCCGCGCCCATTCGCGAAACTGAAAGCGTCGCTCGCGGGCACCTTCGCCGGGATCAGGCCCTTGTTCTTCCAGCCGTCGATGCAGCCCGGCAAGCTGCCGCGCGGGCCAGCGCTTTTCGTCGAGCCGCTCCGCCTGGATGAGCTGCTTGATGAGCCGGATCTGGTCGTCCGTATCGAGGATCGTGAAGTTCGACGAAAGCCCCACAAGCTCGGCATGGCGGCGCAAAATGCGCATGCCGATGGAGTGGAACGTGCCGAGCCAGGGCATGCCCTCCACCGTGCCGCCCACAAGCTTGCCCACGCGCTCTTTCATCTCGCGCGCGGCCTTGTTGGTGAAGGTCACGGCGAGAATTTCGTTCGGGCGCGCGCGGTGCGTCCAGAGGATGTGCGCGATGCGCGTGGTCAGCACCCGCGTTTTGCCTGTGCCTGCGCCCGCCAGAACGAGCACCGGGCCATCCAGCCGCTCGATAGCCTCGCGCTGCTCGGCGTTCAGACCTTTGAGGTAAGGGGCTTCCGGCGCAAGGGCCTGTGAAGCGGCGACCTTCGCTGCGATATTAAGACTCGTTGCCATGAAACAGATATAGCACGGCGCGCGAGCCGGCAAAGGAAGCACCGCGCCCTTTTCACAGCCAAAGACTGTGGCCTCCAAGGCACAGCGAGAGAGTTTCTTTCGGTTTCTGGGATCAGGATTGCAAAGGTTTACTAAGCCTTTTCGCGGAGTGCGAGAAGGTGAACGGGACTGTTACGTTATATGATTCAGCCTGGGCCTTTTCAGGAAAGCGGGAGGTGGAGGATGAAGCTGAAACTGAGGCATCTCACAATAGCTCTGGCAGCCGGCGCTTTGGTTGCGGTGCTGGGCCTGCCGGATCTCGCGGATGCACACGGCGGCGGCGGCGGTGGCGGAGGTCATGGCGGCGGCGGCGGACATGGCGGGGGTTTCGGGGGCGGCGGCGGCGCGGGGCGCGTGGCGCATTCGGAGGTGGCGGCGGCATGGGGATGCGCGGCATGGGATGCGCGGCCAGGCGCAATGTCGTACTCGCGTTCCGGAATGGGCAACCGGGGATTTGGCGGCGTCGCTCACGGTTCGACATTTAATAGCCAAGGTCTTCGCGCCGGCGCCGGGAGCATGAGATTCAACGAGGCTATTCCGCAGGCCATATTTCCAGGGGCGCCAACAGGATCACGAGCACGGCACATATCGAGAAACACCGTCGGCATCGCCTCGACCCAGAAAAGTACGATCGCCACAAGAAATTTCCGTCAGCTGTCCTCGAACAGATCGGTGCAGGCGGCGGCGCTCACCCGGGACAATGCCTTCTTCAATAGCAGGTTTGGCGCGAGGGGGATCTCCGGCGGCTGGCGCGATCACAATGGGCATTGGTACGGCTATCGCTGGGCGGGCGGGGTGTTCTGGCCTTACTGGTTCGGCGACTACTACTCCTACGCCTTCTGGCCCTACGACTATTACGATACATACTGGGGGTACGGCCCCGACGCGATCATGTGGGGCGCGTTCTGGCCTTATGGCGAATATCCCCTACGATGACAACTATGCCTATGACAGCGCCTATAATGGCGAGATCTACCGTCCTTACCGGCGGCACGCCCCGGCCGCGCACGGTCGCGGATCCAGCGGCCGCTTCGGAGACATGCTCGGGCTTCGCTCCGGGCGTGAACGAGCTTCCCATGCAGGAGCTTGAGAAAGTCGCCGACGGCAACGAGGAGCAGCGCACAGCCTTGAACGATCTCAAGGCCGCCACCGTCAAGGCTTCGGACATCCTGAAGCAGTCGTGCTCGTCAGAAACGCCGCTGACCCCTGCCTCAAGGCTCGACGCCATGCAGCACCGCCTGCAGGCGATGGCGGATGCGAATGAGGTTGTCAAAGGCCCGCTTGAGCGCCTTTACGGCCTTCTCTCGGATGTCCAGAAGCAGCGGCTCGACGCGCTCGCGCACCCCAATGTGAGGCGCGTCCAGACCGCCCGCGCCAAGGACGTGAACATCACCGAGCTGTGCACGAGCCAGGCCGGGTTCACGAATGTGCCCGCGGATCAGATCGCAAGCTCGATCCAGCTCACCGATGCGCAGAAGGAGGAGCTTGAGAAACTGAAGGCTGCTTCGGCGAAGGCGTCAGATGGCCTCAAGGCTTCGTGCCCGGCCGCTGTTCCCGATACGCTCGACGGGCGGCTCGATGCGGCGCAGCAGCGCGTGACGGCGCTGATCACGGCGGTCGATACGGTTCGCCCCGCCGTGAGCGAGTTCTACGCGTCGCTGACCGATGAGCAGAAGGCCGCGCTGAGCATTCAG
>CAVRSS010000092.1:0-31687 GCA_963723755.1 uncultured Alphaproteobacteria bacterium
GCCCATTCGACCGATTGTGACAGGCTAACAACTTGAAATAGCTGGGTCTGGTTTTCTGAAGTCGGCACCACAGCAGACTGGCTAAGCAGCCTTCTCGTGTCTAGCAATCCTTGGCGGCGGCTGTGGCGGTAAGCGGAGCTTGAGCTGCTGCAGGAGGAGCTGATGATCCTTCCCGGGCTGAGTGTAACGTGTGAAGATGAGCGCGCGCCCGTCCGTCGTGGGGAAGTGAACGTCCAGCATCTCGATGGCGGCGAACGTCTCAAGCACGGCGCGGGGCGTCAGCCCCGGCGCCAGCGCGCGCAGGCGCTGCTTCAGCGTCACCTGGAGGCAATAGGCCAGAAAGGCCACGAAGATGTGCGCCTGGATACGCCCATCGCTCTGGTGATAGACGGGCCGGATTGCGAGATCGCCCTTCAGTTCCTTGAACGCCTGCTCGACTTCGGTGAGCTGGATGTAGAAGGCCCACAGCTCCGCCGGCGCCTTTCCTGTGAGATTGGAGCGCAGCAGATATCGGCCTTCGTGAGCGGCAGGCGCTCAGGCGCTGGCGGTTCAGCGTGAAGGGAAGGTTTCCGGGGTAACGGGCTGGCCAGCCTTGGGCAGCGTGAGGCGGTGACAAGGCTTTTGGTGCGCCCGGCTTCTTTTTGCGCCGCCCCGAGTTTCAGGAGCAGTGATCGCGCGACGGCGCCTGTCCAAGAAGTACTTTGAGCCGCGCCCAGTATTTCTTGAGCTTCTTGCGCCGCATGGCGCGCTCCTTCAGGACGCGGCCTTCGCTTTTGGCGAGGATGTAGACCTCGCCTTCCTGCTCCAGAAGCTTGACGCTGACCGCTTCCTTGGCCGGCTCCAAGGCTTGCCAATAAAATCTTTCTCAAGCAGCGTCAGCCGTCCCTTCGGCGTGCCAACGAGATAGCTCACCGGTGGCGACGAAGCGCGCATTTGCGCCAGCGTCTCTTCGGTTCGAATGCGCGATCCATGACCCAGATGCGGTCGGCCTTGCCGTATTGCGCCTCGATTTCGTCAGAAAATCCCCAAGCGTGGTCTTGTCGCTGGTGTTTCCGGCAAGCACTTCGTAGGCCAACGGAAGGCCCTCGGGCGTTACGATCAGCCCAATCACCTCCCGCATGCAGTCCGGCCTTTGTCCCGGCTGTAGCCATGCTTGCGCTTGCCCTCGCTGGGTGGATCGCATTCGAAATACGTGCTGGTCAGATCGTAAAGCAGCACATCGAAGCGCGGATTGAACAGGGTTTTCCAGCGCTCCGTCAGGTGGGTGAAAGCGCCTCCTTGTGCTCCACAAGCTTGTCCAGGCAGCGGTAGAGCTTGTGGCTCTCCGCCAGCCCGGCGTCCTCGCCCAGAAGATCGCCGATGGCGCTCCTGTCCCACCACTGCCGGTGCAGCCGCCACTCGCTGCCGGGATCGATCAGCCGGTAGCAGGAAAGCGTTTTCAGGACGTTCAGCCAGGAGGTTCCCTTCCGGCTCGGCGGCAAGCGCCCCTGCCAGAAGGCGTCGAGTTGCAATTGCTCCCAGAGATCCAGCGCCAGCCAGCAGGCGCCCCATTGCCGCGGACGGTGAAGCTCGAAATCCTTCAGCGTACCTGCACCGCTTCGGGCATCGCCTCCGGCGACGCGCGATCGTCCGGGAACAGGGCGATCTGCGTCATCCGCCCGTCCCTTCGTCGAAAGCCTCAAGAGCGCGGCTCCACTGCGCCTGCTGGCCGCTGGCAATCTCGCCCAGGTACAGCACCTGCCGCTGGATGGTCTTGCCGCCGCTCACGCGCCGGTTCTCGACAACGCTCCAGTAGCGGTGCTCCTTGCCGTCCTTGATTAATGTTTTCGCCCGCAAAAACATGCGGCAAGTGAGTCAGAAAACTACCCAGCCCGCAACGGGGTAGGTCGGCACTGCAGCCGTTTCCGGCGACAGTCGCTGATTTATAAAGGCTTTCCGGTCGCAAAAGCCGCTTTTCAACAGCCAAAGGCGGTCAAATCGGCGAAGTCGGTGTTAAGAATAATCCCTGGGGCCACTCTGCACGCTCTTCTTCCTGAGTACGTGCTAAGCGGTGCTCCCGAAGTCATGCCCGCGCTGAAAAACGCGAAAATGGCTGCTAACAGAAGGCTACGAACAACTCCGCCGGGAAACCTTGCGAGCGGAATGCAACTCTGCCGATGATCAAGCCCGCCCGCCGAACGCCTCCAAAGCCGCCTGAAGTTCGGCATGGGTCGCTGCATGTTGAGCGAGAGGAATTCCTTGCGAGATGGCATCCCAGGCCTGTCGGATGCTGGCCGCGCCGCCGCGCGGCCCCAGCGGATGGCCGAACACGCCACGGCCCGGAACGAACCCGAAATCGACGCTCCCCACCTTCCGATAGACGCCTTCCAGAGTACCCGCCCAGTCGCTCCCCCCGGCACGGGCAGGCAGGGCTTGATGGAACCCATCGGCTCCAGGCAGGCCCGCACGCAATCCAAGACCTCGTGCTCCGGTGTCATCATGCGGCTGCCGAAGCCCGGCATGATCACCGAGTCGAACCCGGCGAGCCGCTGCAGCCGCGTCAGCACGCGCGAATGGATGCCATAGCCTGGAAGACGGCTGAAGGCGGCAATGAACGGGAAATGCGCGATCAGCGGCACAGTCGCGTGCTTACGCAGCATCCGCACGCCACTCAAGCCCACAGGCATGGCGTTGATCAGAAGCGCATTCGCGCCTTTCGCGACCGCGATGTCATGGAGGCAGGTCAGCCGGTCAACTTCGTCGGTGATGTTGGCCAGATAAATCTTGGGTACACCGGTTTCGTGCTCGGCCCGGCGGCGTGCTTCACCCAACGCCGCGGCGCGCTCGCTCAACGGGCACCAGCCGACATCGGCGAGCATTTCGTCGTCCTTGGCGATGTCGAGGCCGCCAAGCCAGCTCTCATAGCCCAGTTCGGCGAATGGCTCGGCAGCCAGCCCGATATTGGGCTTGATGACGCCGAAAAAGATTGGACGATCGAAGGCGTGTAGGCGCTCGCGCAAGCCAGCGACACCAAATCTTGGTCCCTGGAATGCGGCCAAATAAGTATCCGGGAAGCGGATGTCCTGCAGCCGGATCAAGGGAATGCCGGGCGAGAAGAAAACGCCCTCGCCGCACACGGCGGAAAGCAGGTTCGGGATACGCGGCCCGAAATTACCGTGCGGATGGGCGATCGTGACGCGCACCGCATGCACCGGCCCTTGCACCGCGCATTCCACCGGGATGCTAAACCCCGAAGGACGCGGCTCGGATTCCAGCTCCAGCACCTTCGCGCCGAAGCGCGGGCGGAAGTCTTCGTCCACGCCGACGCGCCGCCACTGCGCCGTGGACTGCTCGCTGCAAAGATGCGCGGCGGCCTCGCGCGGGTCTCCGGCGCATTCGAAGGTGAAGTCGAGTTCGATGTAGTCTTCGGGATTGAGATCCTGCCGCTTGGCGTAGAAGCCCGCAATATCGTCCGGCGTCATGTATCAAGCCTCGCCCATGATCTGAAGCTCAAGCCCGCGCCGATCTCGCGGACCGTCCAATTCGATAAAGAAAATCGACTGCCAACCGCCCAGGATCATCTCGCCGCCCGCGACCGGAATGCTTTCGGACGAATTCATGAAAAGCCCGAGGATGTGAGAATGCGCGTTGTCGCGTCCGTCGAAGGCGGCCAGATTGTGCAGCCAGTCTCCATCGCACGGGAACGAACCGCTTCAGCCAGGTCACCATGTCCTTCTGCAGCTGCGGTTCGCGCTCGTTTACATTCACGCGCGCGGTCGTGTGCAAGGATGTCACGGTCAGAAGCCCGTCGCGGACCCCGGTCGTTTTCAGCCAATCGCGGACCTGTCCTGTGATGTCGAGGATTTGGATCGGTTCTACGGTCTCGAACTCGATGCGCGTTCTTAGGATTTTCATGGGGCACCAGAGAGCGGCGGAGGGGCGACCGGATGTTATCCGCCTAGTCTCGTCGACGCAAACGCTAGATCAACGTCATTCGTCGGATCGATTAAAGACGAAAAGTTGATCGCTTCTGAAGCGCTAGAGCAGCTTATCCGCATCCGGATGGCCGCGAGCTGCTCCAGCAGGATGCTGAAAAGCGATTTTGCATATGGTTCGACAAGCTCACCACGAGGTTTAAGCCGTTGAAAACACTTGGCCTAATCCTGAGCCGTCAAAGGCCTCATCCTGAGCCGTCGAAGACCTCATGTGTGGATGGCTCCCCAGTTGCAAGGGTTTTTTTAAGCGTGATGCTTTTCGGCGGGTGCGCTCATGTGTACGGCGTTTGCGGCACATACGACCGCTGCCTTGATGCGATCCGCGAACCGGCTCCCGATCATCCTGGTGAAGCTTTGCGCCCGATGAGGCTTGCGGGTTTTTCCGGTCTGGCCGAGCCTTGAGCATCACTCCTTTTTTCACCCCTGCGAACGCGTTGACCCTGACTTTTTGGCGCCGCACGCCTTCCGCGGCTCTGTCAGGCAGTTTCTTTGTTCGGTTGAACGGCGTTTCTCCGTCCCGGCCTGCTTCCAGGGAGGCGCTGGGCGCAGCGGCGGTCAACACAAGCCGAAGGCTGCCGCGGCACGCGGCGCGGAACGCGGTGTTGACGGCTGCGAGCACAGCGCCAGACTTTTGGGGCCGGGCCGCTCATGCGCGTGCCGCCGTCGCGCGTTGCGCAGCCGCGGCCGGCCTGAAGGCTTCACCGCTCGCCATGATGGCCCAGGCGATGCGTACGAGTTTGTTGGCCAGCGCCACCGTGACGGCCCGCCTGGAACGCCTGGCCAAAAGCGCCTGGACCCAGAGCGCAAGCGGCGTGGTTTTGTTGGCCAGAGACTTTATCAGCGAGGTCGCGCCCAGCACGAACAGACGGCGCAAAGTGCGGTCCCCCGCTTTCGAAATGCGCCCCAGCCGCATCTTGCCGCCGGTCCCGTCGAGCCTTGGCGTAAGCCCGATCCAGGCGGCGAAATGGCGGCCGTTCTTGAACAGCTTCGGATCGGGGACGAGCGCGCACAGCGCGGTCGCGCTGATGAGCCCGATGCCGGGAGCGGTCTCCAGGCGCTCGCTTTGCGGATTGCCCTTATGCCAGGCTCGAAGCTGTTTCTCGATGTCATCGAGTTGCCGGTTGATCTGCGCGATCGCGTCGATAAAGCCTGAAAGCGGGGCACGCGCCATCTCCGGCAGCGCCTCCGCCGGGGCTTCGCTGACGATCTTGATCAAGTCCGGCAGCTTGCCGATGCCCTTGGCCGCCACGAAACCGAACTCGGCCAGATGCGCGCGCAGCGCATTCACCAGCATGGTCCGGTTCTTGACCAGGAGTTCGCGGCAGCGATGCAACGCCGTCAGGCTTTGCTGCTCGACGGTCTTGACCGGCACAAAGCGCATCGTGGGCCGGCTCGCCGCCTCGCAGATCGCCTCCGCATCGATCCTGTCGCTCTTGCCGCGCTTCACGTAAGGCTTGACGTAGGCCGGCGGAAGCAGCCGAACCTCGTGGCCAAGCTTGGCGATCTCGCGCGCCCAGAAATGGGCCGAACCGCAGGCCTCCATCGCCACGACGCAAGGCGCAAGCCCGGCGAAGAACCCCAAAAGCTCGTGCCGCTTCAGCTGCTTGCGAACCACGCAGCGGCCTTTGTCATCGGCGCCGTGAACCTGAAAAACCTGCTTGGCCAAATCCAAACCGACTATGCTAATCTCACCCATGGGTGGCTCCCTCATCCGTGTCGTATCAGACACCCTTTTGGCACATCGATGCCGTGGAAGGGAGCCATCCACCCCATCATCCTGAGCCGTCGAAGACCTGATCCGAGCTGTCGAAGAACCAATCCAAGCCCGTCGAAGGCCTGGGCGAAGCCGTCGAAGACCTCATCCTGAGCCTGTCGAAGACCTCATCCTGAGCCTGTCGAAGGATGAAGCCACGTTTTCAGGCTCTTTCAGCATCCTGCTAGATCAACCCGCCATCAACCGGAATCGGTTGATGGCGGAAAGTTGATCGCTTCCAAAGTGCTAGAGCAGCTTATCCGCATCCGGATGGACGCGGGCTGCTCTATGCCTTCGCGCAGGTGTGATCCATGGGGGTGTTGATGTGATCTAACGGAGGGCCGACGGCCTGCCTCGCCGCCTTGTGATGCGCCGCCAAAAGCAACATCTGCGGACCATGACAGACACTTTAACCGAGCCGCATGCATGACACTACCCCGAGCCCTTTTCTGGATCGCTGGCGGAGTTACCGCCGCTGTCGTTGCAGGTATCGCAGCAGGACCCGTCATGAGCCGTGTCGAGCAGCCCGACTATAAGGTTGAGAAGCAGGATGGCTCGATCGAAATTCGCTCCTATGGGCCGATGATCGCGGCTGAGGCGGTGGTCGAGGGCGAGCGCAAGTCCGCGATCAACGAAGGATTTGGCCTGATCGCGGGCTACATCTTCGGGAAGAACGAGCCGCAGGCCAAGATCGCGATGACCGCGCCGGTCGAGCAGCAGAAGAGCCAGAAGATCGCAATGACCGCGCCCGTCACGCAGCAGGGCCAGGCGAATTCCTGGACCGTGCGGTTCATCATGCCGAAATCATGGACGATGCAGACTTTGCCTGCCCCATCGGACCCGCGCGTAAAACTCGAGCCATTGCCGCCACGGCGCTTCCTCGTTGTGACATTCTCCGGCTTGGCGCGCGAAGACGCCATCAAGAGCAGAACGGCGGAGTTGCGGGAGTACGCGGCGTCTCACAAGCTTGCCACGACGGGGGAGCCGGTGCTTGCCTTCTACAATCCGCCGTGGACGTTGCCAATGCTCCGCCGAAACGAGATCATGCTTGAACTGGCTTGAAGTAGCATCGGCTTGGCTGGACATGCTCGCCGTCCACTTGTGACTGATGGGCGCTAGCAGATCGCTGCCCCGTCTTCCCGGCCAAGCGAAGCGCTCCGCGCTTCGTCTTCCCGGCCAAGCGGAGCGCGAGCCGGGATCGCAAAACGGTAAGCGCTTCGAGTCGTTACGATCCCGGATAAGGCTCCGCCTTTCCGGGATGACGGAGATGATCCGTTGTCTGGATTAGCGTAGTTTGCTTAGCCGGAGCGCGGCATCTACGCGCGCCCGTCCCGCGTCACGGAGGCCGACGTGCCGAGCGCTCCAACCACGGCCTTGATGATGCCGCTCGCATTCAACCCAGCGTTTTCGAGCATGGTTTCCGGCTTGCCGTGATCCAGGAATACATCGGGCAGCACGAGCGGACGCACCTTCAGGCCGTGATCCAACAGCCCGTCGCGGGCGATAAATTCGAGCACATGCGAGCCGAAGCCACCGCCCGAGCCTTCCTCGACGGTGATCAGCACCTCGTGATGGCGCGCCAACTGGCGAATGAGATCGTGATCGAGAGGTTTGGCGAAGCGAGCGTCCGCGACCGTCGTCGACAACCCCATTGCGGCGAGTTTGTCCGCGGCCTTCATACTCTCGGACAGTCGCGTTCCTAGCGAGAGGATCGCGACGGTTGAGCCTTCGCGTACAATGCGGCCCTTGCCGATGGGGAGTACGCTGCCCTCGGCCGGCATCTCGTAGCCATATCCCTCGCCGCGCGGATAACGGATCGCGCTTGGCCCATTGTCGATGGCGGCAGCGGTCGCGACCATGTGCTTCAACTCGACTTCATCGGCGGGCGCCATCACCACGAAATCGGGCAGGCAGCAGAGATAGGCGAGGTCGAAGGACCCTGCATGAGTGGCGCCGTCCGCGCCCACGAGCCCGCCCCGGTCGAGCACAAAGCGGACCGGCAAATGCTGCAAGGCCACGTCATGCACAAGCTGATCGTAGCCGCGCTGCAGGAAGGTCGAATAGATGGCGGCAAAGGGTTTGAGCCCCTCGGTTGCCATTCCGGCACAGAACGTCACGGCATGCTGCTCCGCAATGCCGACGTCGAAACAGCGGTCCGGGAATTCCTTCTCGAACAGATCGAGCCCCGTGCCGGCGGGCATAGCCGCCGTGACAGCCACGATCTTACTGTCCTTGCGCGCTTCTTCGATAAGGCTTTGCGCGAAAACCTTCGTGTAACTGGGCGGGCCGCCCTTGCCCTTGTCCTGGGCGCCGGTCACGACATTGAACTTGGTCACGCCGTGATACTTGTCGGGCGAATTCTCGGCTGGCTCGTAGCCTTTGCCCTTCTGGGTCACGACGTGGATCAGAACCGGCCCCTCATGCACGTCGCGAACATTGCGCAGCACGGGCAAGAGATGATCGAAATTGTGTCCGTCGATGGGGCCGATATAATAGAGCCCCAGTTCCTCGAACAGCACGCCGCCCGTGAACAGATGCCGGGTGAACTCCTCGGCGCGCGCCGCGCGGCGTTCCCACACCTTGGGAAGCTTGTGCGCGAAATACTTTGCGATATCGCGGACCTTGAGGAAGGTCTCCGACGACGTGATGCGCGCAAGATACTGCGACAGGGCGCCGACCGGAGGCGCGATCGACATGTCGTTGTCGTTCAGAATAATGATGAGGCGCTTATCCATGGCGCCGGCGTTGTTCATGGCCTCGTAGGCCATGCCCGCGCTCATCGATCCATCGCCGATGACGGCGATCACATGCCGGCTGTCGTCGGGGTTCAAGAGATCGCGCGCAACCGCCATGCCAAGGCCGGCGGAAATCGATGTCGAGGAATGGCCCGCGCCGAAAGGATCGTACTCGCTTTCCGAGCGCTTGGTGAAGCCGGAAAGCCCCCCGGCTGACGAATGGTCCGCATGCGGTCTTTGCGGCCCGTAAGGATTTTGTGGGGGTAGGCCTGATGCCCAACGTCCCAGATCAAGCGATCGTTTGGCGTATCAAAAAGATAGTGGAGCGCAACCGTAAGCTCGACGACGCCGAGACCCGCCCCCAGATGGCCACCCGTCACGGAAACCGCGTCGATCATCTCCGTCCGAACCTCATCGGCGAGTTGGCCAAGCTGATCGGGGTCCAGTTTGCGAAGGTCTTCAGGGCTTTTGATGGTGTCGAGGAGAGGGGTGCGGTTGCTGATAGTCACTTCAACACTTTCCTTCAAATTCACTTGGTCAATAACCTAAGCCGAATAGTTCTGTAATGACACGCATTTTTTCGTCGCATTCGGGCAACAAACGCGTCGCATTGCCACAATACAACACGGCAAAAAAATTGCGCTCCCATTTTGGGGAAGCGCTTGCGCCGTTATGCATGACATAAATGTGACAGGATGGAGAGTTTTTTTTAAGGCCAGAAGGGGGTTGGCGACAACCTGCCGCCAGGGAGGGTGCGCCCGATTACACCTCGGCGTCGAAGGGAACGGCGCCTGATGGCACCCCTTGAGCGCTGAGCGTGATCCGCTCAACCTTTGCCTCGGCGCGCTTCAGAAGCTGGTCGCAATGCGCGCGCAAGGCCTCGCCGCGCTCATAGATGTCGATCGATTGCTCAAGCTCAACATCGCCGCGCTCAAGCCGCGTCACGATTTGCTCAAGTTCCTTCAGAGCTGTCTCGAAACTCATTGCCCTGATGTCAGCAAAGGGCACGCGAGGCTGGCGCGACGCCGCCTCCTGGCTGATGTCGGTTTGCATGATCGTCCCTCAAAAAGCTTCCAAAAGTGTCTGCACGTGAACCGCCACCGAGCGGCCGAGCGCGGCCAGATCGTAACCGCCTTCGAGCACAGAAACCACACGCCCGCCGCAGCGTTCCCGTGCCACATCGATGAGCTTTTGCGTCACCCAGGCGTAGTCCTCATCGAGAAGATTGAGATTGCCAAGCGGGTCCGAGCGATGCCCGTCGAAGCCCGCGGAAATGATCAAAAGATCGGGAGCGTGCTTGCGCAGATTAGGGAGAATGACCGACTCGAAGGCCTCGCGAAATTCGGCGCTCCCGTCGCCTGCCCGCAACGGGGCGTTCACGATGTTGCCGGTTTCGCCGCGCTCGGTGATGCCGCCCGTGCCCGGAAAAAGCGGCATCTGGTGCGTCGACCCATAGAACATCGACGGGTGGTTCCAGAAAATCGCCTGCGTCCCGTTTCCGTGATGCAGATCGAAATCAATGACGGCGACACGCTCGGCGCCGTGCACCGCCTGCGCGTGAAAAGCCGCGACCGCCGCATTGTTGAACAGGCAGAACCCCATCGCCTTGGCGATCTCGGCGTGGTGACCGGGGGGGCGCACACGGCAAAAGGCGTTGTTGGCGCGCCCTTCCATGACCTCATCGACGGCATAGATCGCAGCGCCGGCAGCACGCAGGGTCGCTTCCCAGCTTCCCGGCGAGACCATGGTGTCGCCATCGTCCAGCGAGATGAGCTCATCTTTCGGCTGCTTTTTTTCCAGCAGATCGAAGTAAGCTCTTGGGTGCGCCCGCGACACCTGATCGGGTGTTGCGAGCGGGGCCTCGACCGTGATCAGGTTCTGGAATTGCGCGGTCGACAAAGACTGCTCGATGGCCCTCATCCGGTCGGGCCGTTCGGGGTGCCACTCTCCGGTGTCGTGATTCAAGAACGAAGAGTGCGTTATTTGCAGCGTGGTCATGAAAGTGCTTTCACCCTGCCTGCTTGCTGACGAGCGCCTTCAACGGTACGGGCGCTCTGCTGTCCTCGGGTACAAAGAAGTCGGGCGTCAGATCCTCGCTCGGATCGATGCGATAATGATCGAACTCGCGCCTGCCGTTTTCCCAAAGTAGAGTGTCGTCGATGCAGAAGTTGCCCGTGAACTCGCGCGACGGCTTTGTGAGAATGACATGCGAAGCGTCCGCCAGGATGTCTGCTTTCCGACTCGCCCTCATCGAGCCTATCGCCCCCAAGCAAATTCGCAACCGCCGCGGTGGCGATTGTTGTGCGGGGCCACAGGGCGTTCACGGCGATGCCATCGCGTTTCAGCTCCGCCGAAAGCCCCAGCACGCATAGGCTCATATTATATTTGGAAATGGTGTAGGCGACGTGAGGGGCGAACCAGCGCGGGTTAAGATCGAGCGGCGGCGACAGCGTGAGGATGTGGGGGTTCTCCGCTTTCTTGAGATACGGAATGCATGTCTTCGAGGTCAGGAACGTTCCGCGCCCGTTGATCTGATGCATCAGGTCGTAGCGCTTCATATCCGTCTGAACCGTCGGCGTCAGGCTGATGGCGCTCGCATTGTTGATGCAGATGTCGATGCCGCCGAACTGCTTGACCGCCTGCTCGACCGCTGCCTCCACCTGATCCTCGAAGCGGATGTCGCAGACGATGGGAAGCGCCTTGCCGCCTTCCTGCTCGATTTCGGCGGCTGCGGTGTAGATTGTTCCTGGCAGTTTCGGATGCGGATCCGATGTTTTCGAGGCAATGACGATGTTCGCGCCGTCTCTCGCCGCGCGAAGAGCGATAGCCAAGCCGATACCCCGGCTTCCACCCGTGATGAAGAGCGTCTTCTTATGGAGCGTTCCCATTCTACTGCCTTCTTTTTTCTTTGTCCTGGCAGTCGCGATCCGCCTCTCCCCCCGTCACGGTCTGCCAAGAGCTAGTATTATGCCATCTTACAACGCAGGGCGGGCGCTTTTTTCAAGAACTCCGTAAACGCCGCCGCGGCCTCATCCGACCTTATTCTCTGCAAAAAGAGCGCGCCCTCTTCCTCCATCCGGGCTTTGAGCGCGGCCGGGTCGCCTCGCAGGAGCCGCCTCGCCAGACGCACGCCTTCGCGCGGTTTCTTCGCAAGCGCCTGCGCCGCCTGAAGCGCCGTGCTTTCCAGCTCTTCCGGCGGAACGATGGCGTTGACGAGACCCGCTTCCTTCGCTTGTTCGGCCGACCAGGGCGCGCCCATCACCAGGAGTTCGAAGGCCCGCGCATGGCCCATAACCCGAGGGCCGAGCAGGCTCGACCCGGCTTCCGGCAAAAGGCCGAGATCGACGAAGGGCGTCTGCAGCACCGCGCGCGGGCTGGCAAAAACCAGGTCGCAATGGAACATCAGCGTCGTTCCGATGCCGACGGCAGGGCCGTCAACCGCCGCAATAAGCGGCTTATCGCATTCGACGAGGGCTTTCAGAAACTCGAAGCCGTGCAGAATGCTCCCCCTGGCTCGCCGCCAGGAAGTCCATAATGTCGTTGCCGGCGCAGAAGATGCCGGGCTGGCCGAGGATGACCGTCACGGCAATTGCATCGTTCGCATTCGCGGCGTTAAGCGCCTTTGCCATTACGCCGTACATTTCGCCCGTCAGCGCATTTTTCTTCTCAGGCCGGTTCAAGCGAAGGATTTGGACAGCGCCTTCGCGGCTGATTTGAACGTGCTCGCTCATGCTAGTGCCTCGAATCATTGATCAAACGTCGCAACCCCTCACCCCAGCCCTCTCCCGCAAAGGGGAGAGGGAGCAGGCCGTGCCCGTTGCAACAGCGTCCCTTCTCCCCTTGCGGGAGAAGGACAGGATGAGGGGGAGTGCCCGGTAGCGTATGAGGCATGTGTCCTAGTTCGATCCCAGAACGGCTTCAGCCTGACTGACTGTGTCGCATCCGAGCGAAACGGCGTGTTTCAGCCCTTCCGTTTCGCCCATCAGGCTTTCGGCGAAATGTCGCGCTTCCAACACCTTCCCCTCGGGGTTCGTTCCGTGCACGTCCGACCCCCGCATCGCCGAAAGTGCTCCTTTTGCAAGATATGTTCCGCCGCAGGCGATCCCGAACAGCCGCAGGAATGGCGTGGCGCCCGCGAGCGCCGCGTTCCTGTTGTCAGGTAGCCGCCCGAGAAGCCAGCCGGTGGCATCTTCCAGCGCGGCCACGCTTGCTTCCAGGCGGTCGCCCATCTGGCCGAATGCAGGCTCGTTCGCGGCCTTGATGGCGCGCACCGTCTCGCGAAGCCCCGCGATGAAGCCGTAAATCGTCTCCCCTCCGTTCGAAGGCAGCTTGCGCGTGACAAGATCGATGGCCTGAATGCCGTTCGTTCCCTCGTAGATCGGGGCGATCCGCGCATCGCGATAATGTTGCGCAGCGCCTGTCTCCTCGATATAGCCCATGCCGCCATGCACCTGGATGCCCTCGGAGGCGACCTCGACCCCGATATCGGTCGAGTAGGCCTTGGCGACGGGCGTGAGCAGCGCCGCTTCGGCATGAGCGCGCTTGCGCTCGCTTTCGCCGGGCGAGCGATGGGCGATATCCATCGCCACCGATGTCGCATAGCAGATCGCGCGCGCGGCGCTCGTCTTCGCCTTCATGGTCAGCAGCATCCGCTTCACGTCCGGGTGCTCGATGATGGCGACGGACTTGTCCAGCCCAGCGCTTTCCGTCGTACCCTGCTTGCGCTCCCGCGCATAAGTCAGGGCTTGCTGGAAAGCTCGTTCAGCGATGGCCACGCCTTGAGCGCCAACGCCGAGGCGCGCTTCGATCATCATCGTGAACATTGCCCGCAAGCCCTCGTGCGGGGCGCCGACCAGCCAGCCAGTCGCGCCGCCCTGGTCGCCATAGTTCAAGACCGCAGTCGGGCTGCCGTGGATGCCGAGCTTGTGCTCGAGCTTGGCGCAGGTCACGTCGTTCCGCTGCCCTAGCGAGCCGTCGTCATTCACGAAGAATTTCGGGATGAGGAACAGCGACAGCCCCTTCGTTCCCGGAGGCGCATCCGGCAGGCGCGCGAGCACCATGTGGATGATGTTCTCCGTCATGGAGTGTTCGCCATAGGTGATATAGATCTTCGTTCCGGAAACCTTGTAGCTGCCATCGCCCGCGGGCACGGCGCGCGTCCTCACGAAACGCAAGTCGGAGCCTGCCTGCGGCTCGGTCAACTGCATGGAGCCGGTCCATTCGCCGGTCACGAGCTTCGGCAGATATTTGCGCTGCAAGTCCGGCGAGCCGTGCGCGATGATGGCATGCACGCCCGCCTGGGTGAGCAGCGGATTGAGCCCGTAAGCCATGTTCGCGCTGTTCCAAATCTCGGTCAGCGCCATGGACAGCGAGAACGGCAGGCCCTGCCCGCCATATTCGCGCGGCACGGCCACGCTTCCCCATCCGCCCGCCACCCACTTTTGATAGGCGTCCGCGAAGCCGTCCGGCATCGTGACCTCGCCGTTCACGAGCTGCGCGCCCTGCTGGTCGCTTGCCCGGTTCGTGGGGGCGAGTTCCTCATTCGCAAACCGCGCCGCCTCCTCCAGGATCGCCAGCGCGGTATCCATGTCGAGATCCTCGAACAGGCCGCGCTCGATGAGTTGCGGGAATCCGGCGATATGATTGAGCGTGAAGGCGATGTCCGCGACGGGCGCGCGATAAGTCATTGATCCTCCATGAATCCGCTTGCTTTCAGGCTTAGTGGCAGCCGGATTTATCCTGTCAGCGGCTGGCGCGGAAGATGCCTACCTTAATCCGAAACGCGCCTGCGTGAAATATGATATCGCTGATTTCGCGTTACGCTTGCTCACGGCTCGTCCATCCCCGACTGCCGCAAGCGGCCAAGGGACGTGCTTCCGCAGGCGGGCTCCTAACCCGCCTAGGCAGAATTTCGCGGACGCGCCAACGGATCACCGCCGCCGTCATCCCGGCCAGCAAAGCGCTCCGCGCTTCGTCATCCCGGCCAAGCGAAGCGCGAGCCGGGATCGCAAAAAGGGTGGCTCCCGAACTCGTTGCGATCCCGGATAAGGCTTCGCCTTTCCGGGATGACGAGCGTGGAGCGAGCGGCTTCCGGGATGATAATCCGTCGTCAGATCAGCGGATCTCTGTCAGCCTTGCTTAAAATTCGATGAAAATTGGGTTTGTTTCGTAATACGGGGTTAAATAACTATGTAAGCATTTTTTGTTTTCGCAGAAGTTGCTTCCTCTTGACATAAATTGAAATAAAAAACATGAATGGCGTCATTTCGTTAGCGTGGGGTTTGGGGCCCGAAAACGGATGGAGTAGCCCTAAGGGCTTTGTTAGATCGATGCACTCGCCGCCGAAAGCTTTCCGCCAGCCGCGTTGACACGCGTTACGCCGGTTGATAGATCCGACGCATGACAAAATCAACTGAAGACAGGTTCGAAAAGGCTTACCGGGGCGAGGCTTCCGAGATGGGCGAAGGCGATCGTCCGCCATGGAGCATCGGGGAGCCACAGCCCGAGATCGCGGCCCTGATCGAAGAGGGCAAGTTCCACGGTGAGGTGCTTGACGCGGGTTGCGGTGAGGCGGAGGCGTCGCTGTATCTGGCCAAGCGGGGATTTACCACGGTCGGCCTGGATTTGTCGCCAACAGCCATCGACATGGCCCGCGAGGAGGCTGTCCGGCGCGGCTTGACCAACGCCTCGTTCGAGGTCGCCGACATCTCGTCCTTTACCGGCTATGACCGGCGCTTCGGCACCATTGTCGACAGCACGCTGTTTCACTCGATGCCCGTCGGGTAGCGCGACGGATATCAGCAGTCGATTGTGCGCGCCGCGGCTCCGGGCGCTTCCTACTTCGTTCTCGTCTTCGCCCGCCGCAGCCAGCCCGAAGGGGAGCTACCGAACCCCGTCACCGAGGATGAACTGCGCGAGGTGGTGTCCAAGTACTGGGTCATTGACGAGATCCGGCCGGCACGCATCCACGCCAACGTGCCCGAGAAATCCAAGGATACCCTTGCGGCGCGCATTGGCGTCGACCTCCGCGACGAGGGCAACGGCCGATCGTCGCTGGGCGCGTGGCTGCTGTCGGCTCATCTTGTTTTACGATCAGACGCGCGCCGGCACGACCGCTCGCTATTGATCCGGGCCTGTTTGAGGCGTCGGATCCCGGCACGACCTCTCCCGGATATCAAAAAGGCCCGCGAACCGGAGTTCGCGAGCCCTCGAAAACCAAATGACGGGCGGTTCAGGCCGCCCGCTGCATGTCGGTTTGCTGGATGGCCGAAAGCTGCCAGCCCTGCGTCGCGTAGCGGTGATCGCGGCGGAACGTCCAAAGCTCCACCACCTCCTGCGGCGCGGTTCTATCGCCTGAAACGACGCGTCCCGTTGCGACGTCCACCGTGGCGTCGATGATCGTGTATTTTATCGCCACGGTCGCGTAATCGCTTCCATTTTCGGTCCAGGCCTCCGCCAGATCGCCCTGGATGAATTTCGCGTCGGAGACCTCGTTGCGGACGCCCTTGCGCTTGTTCTCGGCCAGGTCGCCGCTGAGATAAGAAAGCATCTCAGGTGTCGTGAAGGCCCCAAGCGCATTGACATCCTCGCGGCCATAAGCGGCCTGGACGGTGGTCAGAAGCTTCTCGAAGGCCTGATAGTCCTCCGGCTTGATCTCAATCGGGCCTGACGGATTTTGCGCGGATCCACCGCCGCCTGCCCAAGCCCCGTTGCCCGCCATCTGGTTCGGAGCCGCGGTTCTGGTGGCAAAAGGAGATGCGCCCGAGCCTGCATATTGGGGCTGATTGCGTCTGCGGAAAAAGCCCATCACGAAATAGATTGCTCCGCCGATCAACGCCACCTGGAGGAGGAGGCCGATGACCGATGCAAACCCGCTCATTCCGCCAAACAGGCCGGCGCCGGACAGGAGGCCGAACAGGCCCGCTCCGAGCAACCCGCCCATGAGCATACCGCCGAATCCGCCACCAAATCGCGACGGTGACGCCGCAGTTCCGAGGGGCGATTGTGCCCCCGGCTGCGAGAACGTCCGGTTCATCGGAGCAGCTTGTCCCGGAGCTGTGGCTGTGCTGGGCGGCGCGCTGAAGGTGCGGCTACCTCGGCTGCCAAAACTGCTGCCGCCGCCAATTCGCGCATCCGCCTGGCTGACTTGAAACGCAATCGTGGCGATCAAAGCCAACGCCACGCTCAATAACCGAATGCCTGCCATGTTTGGGTGTCTCCGTTCTCGCTTCTTAAAGGCAATGTGGAGTGTCATGCCGCAATTGTAACCAGATCGAGGTTGCACGGTGGCATTTTTATGGCAAACCAAGAGTGCCAGCGATTTCTCGATTCCAGCGGATCGTCAGAGACCATGGCGGCGTCGAAGACGCATTTCGATCCGCTTCGGATTTGTAGTAGGTTGCGGGAAAGAAGGGCCGCGATCGGAGAGCGATATTTGGCGGCTGCACTGAGCGGACATGATCGTTAAGGCGGACAAGGCGGCGATTACGGAGGCCGCGCGGATCATTCGCGCTGGCGGCGTTGTCGCGTTTCCGACCGAGACGGTGTATGGGCTCGGCGCGGACGCCACGAAGGGCAAGGCCGTCGCGCGCATTTTTGAGGCAAAGGGCCGCCCGCGTTTCAATCCGCTCATCGTGCATGTCGCGGATCTCGAAGCGGCCCTCGGCCTTGCAGAGTTTGACGAAAAGGCGCTCGCGCTCGCCCGCGCACTCTGGCCTGGGCCGCTGACCCTCGTTCTACGGTTGGCGCTAAACCCTCAATATCCCATCAGCGACCTTGTGACCGCAGGCCTCGAAACAGTGGCGATCCGCATTCCGGCCCACCCTGTGGCACGCGAGCTCCTTGCAGCCGCCGCCGTCCCGATTGCTGCCCCTAGCGCCAACAAATCCGGGTGCGTGAGCCCAACGCAGGCGGAGCACGTCGAAGCCGATTTTGGTGGCGAAGTGGACATGATCCTCGATGGTGGTCCATCGGAAGCGGGCCTTGAATCCACGATTGTCACGCTCCAGCCGCAGCCCACGCTTCTTCGCCCGGGAGCAATTGCGCGCGAGACTATCGAAGCGGTTCTTGGCTGCCGTCTCGCGGATTTTCGAGAAGGTAAGGTGCAATCGCCAGGCCAGCTTCTCAGCCACTATGCGCCGCGAGCCGCGCTGCGGGTCAATGCTGTGGCCGCTTTGCCGGGCGAGGCGCTTTTGGGGTTCGGACCGCTCGCGCCCGGGACCGCCTCAACCTCAGTCCGGCGGGGGACCTGCGCGAAGCTGCAGCCAATCTTTTTGCGTCTCTGCGAACGCTCGACGCGCTCGAGCCCTCCGGGATAGCGGTCATGCCCATTCCAGAAGCCGGACTCGGCGAAGCGATTAACGACCGTCTCCGCCGGGCGAGCGCTCCAAGGGGGTCCAAGTTCTGAACAAGCTGCGTCGAAACGCGGATTGCGTCCCTATTGCCTTGAGATAGTCGTTCACTATTTTCGAACGGTTCGACGCCGCAAGCTTCCCGCAAGGTGACCCACGATGTCCAAGGATTTGCTTTACCTCGACGATCTTGCTCCCGGCATGCGTTTTACAGCCGGCCCGATCACGCTCTCCGAGGATGCGATCATTGCTTTCGCAAGAGAGTTCGACCCGCAGCCCTTCCACACGGACCCTGAGGCCGCGGCGACGTCTTTCTTTAGAGGGCATGTCGCGAGCGGCTGGCAGACAGCGGCTGTGACAATGCGGATGCTTGTCGACGGCGCGATGCCCTTCGGCGGGGGCGCGATCGGGTTGGGCGTCGAGATTTTCTGGCCACGGGCGGTGCGGCCCGGCGATGCCCTTTCCGTCGTGATGGAAATCATCGACATCACGCCGTCATCATCGAAACCCGGCCGCGCGGTTGCGACGCTCAAGACGACAACGACAAACCAGAATGGCGAAATCGTGCAGGTGATGACCTCGAAGAACATTGTCTTCAAGCGCGGTCACGTGCCGGGCGAAACACTCTGAGGCGAAGGCGACGCGTCCAACCGGACGCGGGCTGCTCTATCGTTTCCGATTAAGGCGGGTTGATCTAATCCCGATCGGACTCGGACGGGATGTCGATGAGCGCGCGAAGGGCAGTCCGCGCCCGCGAAAGCCGCGATTTCACCGTGCCCACGGAAATGTTCAAAATCGTCGCCGCTTCCTCATAACGCAGGCCCTCCACGGCGATCAGCATCAGCACCTCCCGGTGATCTTCCGTGAGCAGAAGAAAGGCCTCCTGGACCTCCGACAGCACAAGGTGATTATGTTGCTGCGCGGGCGCGACAAGGGGCAAATCTCTTTCCAGGCCGCTGCGGTAGGCCATGTCGTGCTGCGCGCGGCGCTTGTCGTTCCGAAAAACATTCTTGAGAATGACGAAGAGCCAAGCGCGTAAGTTTGTACCCGGTTGCCATGACCCTATGTTGGCGATCGCTCGTGTCAGGCACTCCTGGACGAGGTCGTCCGAATAATCTGCATCGCGGGTCATGTAGCGCGCGAAGCGCCGCAGACGCGGGATTTCCGCCTTCATGGCGGTGATGGTTTCGCGATGGTTTGGCGGGATCAACTCTCACGTCCTGTCAGGCCTGCGAGATATAGCGGCATACTTATAATAAAGTAAGGGCTTAATGCGTCATCCGAATGAATGGTCGCGGAGAAGTTATTTCGAATTCTAACAACTCTTCCGATGCTCGGGCTGAGGAACATCAAGCAACAGCGTCGTGTTGCGTACTCGTTGGGCCAGCGCCGGGCTTTTGCCGGCTTTTTCTCGGAGGATGTAATGGAGGACGCCGCCAACCCCAGGCTGCATGATGAGGTCCAAGAGGATCACAGTAGCCAAGTCGACCTGCAGCCCTCAGACCTGCCGGATCCCGCTGCTATGCCCGAAATTCGGATCTACAGCCGATCCACGATTTTCTTTTGGTGGCCGGTTTGGGTGACCGGCTACATTCTGGCGGCGATTACTTATTTATTCGGTGAGACAGTTTCTGTATCGAACGGAACAAAAATTCTTGTCCACCCCAACACGGGTCTTGGTATCACGTTCATCGTGATTTTGGCCCTTATCATGATGTTCACGAATGAGAGAGCGCGGGGCATCTACTCGGTCGTGGGGTTGCTTTCCATAGCATTCGTGACTGTTCTGTTCGCGTGGCTTGGGTGGTGGGACAGCATTCTCAGGCTCATCCCTCAGCTTACCGTCTATATGAATTTTGGTTTCTACTTGACGTTCTCCACCCTGCTTCTGATCATCTGGCTCGCGCGATTTTTCTTCTTCGACCGCCTTACGTTCTGGCGTCTCAGACCTGGGCAGCTCACCGAGGAGCACTTGATTGGAAGCGGCGAGCAGAGCTACGACACGAGGGGAATGCTGTTCGAACAGCGTGCCAACGATTTCTTCCGCCATATTGTGGGACTTGGCGCAGCCGACCTGTTTCTGATCACCACGGGCGCCAAGAAAGAGGAAATCGACATCCCGAATGTGCTCTTCGCCAACCGCAAAATTCGCATGATGCAGAGGTTGATTGCCATCAAGCCCGAGGAAGCCCTTGCGAAGACACAGGCTTAAAGGCTAGCGGGCTCGAAGTTTTGGTTTTGTCGCTTCGAACTTTTCGGCGGTTTTGCGGCCCCCACGGATCGCCGCCGCAGAATGGGTGGCTTTCTTCGATCCCGGCTCGCGCTTCGCGTGGCCGGGATATACTCACTCTGGCAGGCTGCTGAAAAGCCTGAAACGTGGCTTCATCCTTCGACAGGCTCAGGATGAGGTCTTCGACAGGCTCAGGATGAGGTCTTCGACAGGCTCAAGCCGAGGCTTCGACAGGCTCAGGATGAGGTCGGGTGTTGGCTTCATCCTTCGACGGGCTCAGGATGAGTCGAGTGTTGGCTTCATCCTTCGAGAGGATCAGGATGAGGTCGGGTGTTGGCTTCATCCTTCGACGGGCTCAGGATGAGGTCGGGTGTTGGCTTCATCCTTCGACGGGCTCAGGATGAGGTCGAGTGTTGGCTTCATCCTTCGACGGGCTCAGGATGAGGTGGTGAGTTTTCAATGATTTAAACCTCATGGTGAGCTTGTGTTCATCCTCATGGTGAGCTTGTCGAACCATGGGCAACATCGTTTCTCGGCCCTGCTACTCGAACGCGAAGCAGTCCGGCCGGCGATTCCAGAACACAACCCGCCAAGTGCCTGCATCGCAGGCGAGCGCGCAGCAATTGCCAGTCGAAACTTTTAACAATCCCTTCGCCGCCAAGTCCTCGAATGCTCCAGGAACAAGTTTCAGGAATAATTTGAGGATGCCGTTGCTGGTGACAAGAAGCGCGGCATCATTACTGTCGAGCGACATTGTGAGGTTTTGTGCGAGCTGCGCCACATTCGCGGCAATGATTTCCTGTAGCGGCGACCAGCCCGGAGATGTTGGCCATATGCCGCTCTTATCCCACGCCGTCAGCTCATCGGCGCCACCTAACGCATGGATTTCCTCGGTGGACTTGGCTTCCCAGAGCCCGTAATCGATTTCACGAAGACGCTCGTCAACCTCGACGCGCTGATTTGAACCGAGCGCCTGCGCCGCAATGGTGGCGTGGTCGCGCGTCCGGATAAGCGGCCCTGAAACGATACGCTTGATGGCTGACTTGAGGGGCCGCAAGCCTTCGCCCAGCGCCGCCGCCTGCTCCCTGCCCTTCGCTGTCAGCGGTAGATCGGTCCGCGCTCCGACCCAGACAACCTTGTCGCCCGCTTCAAACGTGTTGCCGTGGCGCGCGAGAAGAAGCAGCATCAGGCCCTGCCACCAGCTTGCGCTTCGAGAAGTTCACCCTCGCGCTTGATGATGTTTTCCGCGATCGCCACGTCCCCTGGCGCGTCGATGGACCAGTGCGTCCGCCCGCGATAGTCGACGGCGGCAACACGCACCACCATGCCATGCTCAAGCGCGCGAAGCTGCTCCAGGCCTTCCGCCTGCTCCAATGGCGTGGGCGCCAGCGTCATATACCGGTCGAGCGCGGCTTTGCGATAGCCGTAAAGCCCGATATGGCGGTAGATGTGGGCATAACCGGCGTTGCGGATATGCGGAATGATGGTCTTCGAGAAGTAGAGAGCATTCTTGTTCACATCGAAAACAACGGTTGTCCCGCTGCCGGGTCTCTGCTTCTTCTGCTCCACGAATTCTTCGAGCGCCGCCCCAACAAGGCGAACGGCGGGCGTCACCAGTTCCGGCGCCCTGTCGATGATCATCTCGTCGATCATCGCCTCCAGCACCCAGGGCGGCGTCAGAAGCGCATCGCCCTGCAGGTTCAAGATGATGTCCTCGGAAATCGCCACGCGCTTGACGGTGTCGTAAACCCGCTCGGTGCCGTTGGTGCAGGCGGGCGACGTCATGATGGCTTCCGCATCGAACGTGCGCGCATGCGCGCAAATGCGCTCGTCCTCGGTCGCGATCACGACGCGGGAGGCTTGCCGCACGCTTTTGGCGATGCGCCACACCCTTTCGAGCATGGAGACGCCTGCAACAACGCAAAACGGCTTGCCTGGGAAACGCGACGAAGCATATCGCGCCGGGATCACAATGGCGGCGGTCATGGGAACTCTCTACTTTGCCCGAAAGGTTTTCGTCTGTCTTTCCACCATGCCAAGCGCGACCCTATCCGGCAAGACTTTCATCAGGGCCGCGATCTGTTTGCTACGCCGGCCGGTGATGACGATGGACCGGCCCGCCATGACGCCGTCATAGCCCGCCGTTGCAACATTCTCAGCCGAACTCCACCAATGTTTCCCGTAGCGCGACACCTTTGCCCGGTTGCCCAGCACATCGTGGAACTCCGTATAAGTGAAGCCGGGGCAAAGCGCGGTGGTCAGCACATTTGATTTGCGGTTTTCGAGGAGAAGCGACTGCGAGAACTTGATCAGGAACGCCTTGGCCGCACCATAGAGAGTATGGCCCGCCGAACCGGGCACCAGCCCCGCGAGAGAGGCGACGTTGATGATGCGCCCAAAACGGCGCTGAACCATTGGCGTCAGCAGCACATGCGCAAGCTCGCACGGTGCGGTCACCATGACACGCAGGAAGGCTTCCTGATCCTCCCATTTGGTGCGGGCATAATATCCTGGAACGGCATAACCGGCGTTGTTGACGAGGCCGTCGATCATCAGCCGGTTTGCGCTGATCGCCTCGATGAGCCGCTTGACGCCGTCCGGCTGCGCAAGATCGCCCGCGATGGGCGTGGCCGCGACCTTGTGCTTCTTGGTAAGCGCCTCGGCCAGCGCTTCCAGCCGCTCCAGCCTTCGCGCGGTGAGCACCACGTTCCAGCCCTTGGCCGCGAAGACTTCGGCGAACGCCTTGCCGATGCCCGCCGACGCGCCGGTGATCAAAGCAGTGCGGCCGCGAACGTCGTCCATCCTGGTCTCCAGCGATTGAATGCAAGGTTGTGGCCCCTCACTCTGTCTCTCTCCCCCTGGGAGAGAGGACGCCTATAGCTCCCTCTCCCGTGGGGAGAGGGCTGGGGTGAGGGGCGGTGCCTAATTCTTCACTTCAAGAAGCCGGCGAGCGATAACCTGCGCCTGTATTTCGGCGGCGCCCTCGAAAATACTCAAGATGCGCGCGTCGCAGAGCACGCGGCTGATGGGATATTCGAGCGCGAAGCCGTTGCCACCGTGGATTTGCAGCGCATTATCGGCGCACGACCATGCCACCTTGGCCGCGAGCAGCTTCGCCATCCCGGCTTCGAGGTCGCAGCGATGGCCCTGGTCCTTCTCCCGGCCTGCATAATAGGTGAGCTGGCGGGCGATCATGGTTTCGGCGGCCATCATGGCGATCTTGTCGGAGATGCGCGGGAAATTGATGATCGGCTTGCCGAATTGCTGGCGGTCCATGGCATAGCGCAACCCGATGTCCATCGCGGACTGCGCCACGCCGACGGCTCGCGCCGCCGTCTGGATGCGCGCCAATTCGAACGTCTGCATCAGCTGCTTGAAGCCCTGCCCTTCCTCGCCGCCGAGGAGGCCGTTGGCGGGAACTTCAAACCCGTCGAACGACAGCTCGTATTCCTTCATGCCGCGATAGCCAAGCACCTCGATCTCGCCGCCGGTCATGCCCTGCGCGGGGAATGGCTTTTCGTCTGTGCCGCGAGGCTTCTCCGCCAGGAACATGGAAAGCCCGCGATAGCCCGGCTCCGCGGAATTGGTCCGCGCCAGCACCGTCATCAGGTCCGCGCGCACGGGATGGGTGATCCAGGTTTTCTGGCCGGTGATCTTGTAGACATCGCCCTCGCGCACGCCGCGTGTCTTGAGCGACGCCAAATCCGATCCCGTATTCGGCTCGGTGAAGACCGCCGTCGGCAGCACTTCGCCGCTCGCGATCTTCGGGAGCCAGTGCTCCTTCTGCTCAGGCGTGCCGCCGCCAAGAATAAGCTCGGCCGCGATTTCCGAGCGGGTGCCGAGCGAGCCGACGCCGATGTAACCCCGGCTCAGTTCCTCGGAGACGACGCACATCGCCTCTTTGCCGAGGCCGAGCCCGCCAAACTCCTCCGGGATCGTCAGGCCGAAGACACCCAGCTCGTTCATCTTCGCGATGGTCGCGAGCGGGATGTACTCGTTTTTCATATGCCACTCATGGGCATAGGGCTTCACCTCGGCGTCCACGAAGCGGATGATCTCGCCCCGCATTGCCTCCAGCGTGTCGTCGAGGCCGCCATCGCCGAAATGGCCTGTGCCCGCCGCGTGCTGCACCAGCTCGACGAGCCGCGCCCGCGCCTTCGGGCTATTGGCCTTTATGAGCGTGACAACCGCCTCGCTCGCAAACATCTCGCGGTCGCTGACCTCAAGACCGAGATCGTAGGAGCGTATGAACTCGGACTGGCTCATGGGGATGCCGCCGAGGACTTGCGCCGCGTATTCGCCAATACCGATTTGCGTGAGAAGGGCTTCGATCTCGCCGAAGCGATGAGTTTCGTTGAGGCGCCGCGCGTAGGACGCCATCTGCTTGATGCCCTCGCAATAGGTCGCGAGCCAGGCGAGGCCGTGGCAGGCGTGCTGTTCGCGCTCCATCAGCTCGCTCGAGAGAGCGTCGCCTGCGCTGACCTTGGCCCGCACGGCCACAACGGCACGCCGGATAAACCTTTCGGCGTTTTCCGCTGCCTCGTCGCAGAGCCGAAGCAGGTCGGGAGCCAAGAGGGAAGAGGTGGCGTGGCTCATGTCGGCGGCGAGGCTCATGCTTGCCTTATCCTTTCAGTTTTTCCGAATAGTCCCGAACGTACCATGTCGCAGCCGGGTTTCGAAACACCCGGTTGCGGCTGCTGCGTTCGCGTCACGCGCGATGTCCGGCTTTGGAGGCGCTCATCGTCAAGGGCAGCGCCACCAGAGGGCCGGCGTTATTTCTTCCGGCCGAATACCATGTCGAGCCATATGCTGAAGAACGTCTTCTCCGGCTCTTTTTTCGGCTCTTTTGGAGCGGCATCGGTCTTTTTTACGGCCGTAACCGGCGGCGCATCGGGCTGGGGTGCGGATCGCCGCGGCTCGGCCTTGGTTACAACCACGGATGGCGCAGGCGCCGGGGCTGGTTCGGGCGCCGGTTCGGCGGCAGCCGCTGGTTCCGGCTTGACTTCGACGGGGGCCTCTGCCTGGGGCGCGGGCTCCTCGTGAGGCGCGGCATAGTCCGGCACCGGCTCGGCTACCGCAGCCGGGATTCCGAAATCATGCGTGGCCTCGGCCACTTCGCGGGCCGACGCGGCTTCGATCACTCCCACGTCCGCTGGCGCTTCCGGGCTTGGAACGGGGGGCGGCGCCACCTCTTCGGCGAGCGGCTCGATTTCCGGCATGGAACACGGTTCGGAACTGCGTTTCTCCAATTCCAACGCTTCCTGGTAATCGTGAAGCGTCGACTCCTGGTGGTGAACGATTTCCAAGCCAAGGCCTGCGGCAACCTCTTCGACGCGCGTCTTCGAGTTTGCGGCCAGCTCGTCAAAACTGGGTCCCGCCGGCGCAGCTTCGGCCCGCGGCTCGGAAACGCTGGGGCGACAGGCTCTGAATTACCGGCTCCGGCTCGCAGGCTCCGGTGGCGCGCTTACCGGAGAGGGTGACAGATTTGCCAGATCGTCGAGGCTCTTGGATGCGAGATAGAACGCATTGCCCGACATTTCCCCTTCGGCCTGCGTTCGAACCTCGGCAATCGCCTGCGCGAAGGGCATGGACGCTTCGTTTGCACCCTCGCCGGTGTCTTCGCCGTCGAAATCGGCAAGGCGGAACAAGCCCTTGATATGCTGCATCGCCACGTCGTAGGCTTCGCCGCTCAGCTCGTTGTCAGCCGCATTCCTGAGGCCGTTCAGCGCCTTTAACAAATCCTCTGCACGCGTCATGTTTGGCTCCGTCTCTCTTTCGCGTTGCGCGGACTCAGAACGAAGCCGGGTCGTCAACCGAACCGCGCTTTGGATGCCTCGATTGCATCCTCGAATGTACGCAAGCCAGTATGCGGCGCGCTGACGAGAACCGCCATATTGCCCGGCCGATGCTCGTTCTTCCACATGCGCATATGCGCTTTCGGGATGTCGGTCCAGGGGAAAACTTCGCTCATGCACGGGTCAATTCGACGCTCAATGACAAGCTTGTTGGCTTGGCTCGCCTGCAACAGGTTCGCGAAGTGCGACCCCTGAAGACGTTTCTGGTGCATCCAGAGATATCGAGCGTCCAGTGTGAGGTTGTAGCCTGTGGTGCCCGCGCAGATGACAACCATGCCGCCGCGCTTCACCACGAACACCGAAACAGGGATCGTCGCCTCGCCCGGATGCTCGAAAACGCTATCCACGTTGTTGCCTTTGCCGGTGTGCTGCCAGATTGCAGCCCCGAACTGGCGGACTTCCTTGAACCATTCGCCATATTCGGGCGTGCCGACCTTCGGCATCTGCCCCCAGCACTTGAAGTCCTTGCGGTTAATGGTTCCCTTCGCGCCGAGCGACATGACGAAGTCTCGCTTGTCTTCTTCGGAGACGACGCCGATCGCGTTCGCGCCCGAAGTCGCGCAAAGCTGCACCGCAAACGAGCCAAGACCGCCGCTCGCGCCCCAAACCAGCACGTTATGGCCGGGGCGAAGGATATGCGGCCGGTGCCCGAACAGCATCCGATAAGCTGTTGCCAAAGTCAGCGTGTAGCAGGCGCTTTCTTCCCAGGTCAGGTGCAGCGGGCGAGCCATGAGCTGGCGGTCCTGCACGCGTGCGAACTGAGCAAAAGAGCCGTCCGGTGTCTCGTACCCCCAGATGCGCTGGGAGGTCGAAAACATGGGATCGCCGCCGTTGCACTCCTCGTCGTCGCCATCGTCCTGGTTACAGTGCACAACGACTTCGTCGCCGACTTTCCAGCGCTTCACTCTCGCGCCGACCGCCCACACGATGCCGGAGGCATCCGACCCTGCAATATGATAAGGGTTTTTGTGTCCATCGAGCGTGGAAACGGGAATGCCCAGAGCAGCCCAGACACCGTTATAATTGACGCCTGCCGCCATGACGAAGATCAGCACGTCATGGCTGTCGAGCTTCCAGGTCGGCAAGACCTCGATCTGCATCGCCTCATCCGGCGGACCGTGGCGCTCCTTGCGGATGGACCAGCCGTACATCTTTTCCGGAACGTGGCCGAGGGGCGGAATCTCTCCGACTTCATAAAGATCCTTCAAGCCGCCTCCTGAATTCGAGGTTGTGGATTGCTTGATCGCAATGACCTCACTCATAAAACGCTCCTTGGCGCGTATAGCTCGACTTGCTGGTCTTGTTTGCAGTGCAGCATGACGCTTTTTAGAGCGAAGCGCAACATAGCCTTAACGCGAAGGCAGTGCTGGTTGCGGCGCCATGCCATTGTTCCCAAGATTAAAAAACGGCACCGCTGCGTGTTCACCGAGAATTGTTTGCGGTGGCTGCCCGCTCCAACGCTGGGCAAGCGTCAGGTCGATCACGCGAGCGTTTTCCTTCAAGGCTTCGCCGCGCACGCGGATGCCCAGCGCTTCCGCCGCCGTGCGAAGTTCGATGCCGCGAGCTTCGCCCTCCGCGGCAAGGATTTGAGACTGTTTCTGCGCCTGAGCGCGGGCAATCTGTGCTTCGGCTTCGGCGCGGGCTGTGACAACCTTCTGCTCACCTTCATAGCGAATACGGTTTACCGTGTTTTCAGCGGCGATTGCGTCATTCTTGGCTTTCACCGCTGCCTCCACGGATGCAACGAATGTATCTGAATATCTGATCGCCGGGATCTGTAGGTCAAAGATCTCGATGCCAAAAAGTTCCCGCACGGACTGACTGACGGAGACGCGGACGTCGGCCGCGATCTGCTCGCGTTCCTCCGAAATCTTGACGGTGTTGCGCTTCGCAAAAAGGCGGAGCGTGCGGTCCGCGATGATCTGTTCGATGTTGTGATTGATGTCGACATTGCCGGTTCTTCCGACGTCATAGAGAAGCTTAAAAACCGCGTCGCGCGGAATGCGGTAGGTCACGCCGACGCTGATCTGCACGGACTGATTATCGATCGTGTACACACGCAGATTATCGATGCGTAAGGTATCGATGGAGACCTGGAGCTTGTCCACCATGTCGATGAAAGGCGCCTTGAAGTGGAAGCCGGGCGGATACGGGTCCTTGCTGAGAACGGTTCCAAGGCGCCTGACGCCCGCCATCTCGGTCGGCTGTACGATGAAGAAGCAATCGCTGAGGATGAAAAGGAGCACGAGCACCGGGATCAGGGGCTTGGCGGCCCTCAATATGCTCGGGATCCGGGGGCTCTGCGGTTTGTATGAGGTCACATCCGTCATGGCGTCCTCCTATGGCTGCGCAAGGGCGCATCCGGCGATCTTCGAGTCGCCAAATGCGCCCTAGCCTCTTATTTTGGCGCGCTTTTCGGGGCGGAAAACCGCATACACTTTTCCTGAAAGCGCTCTATTTACGATCGCGAAGCTAGGACTTCTCGTGTTCGTAAGGTGTCAGGACTGTGGGGTCTTTGCGGCCTTATGGGGCAAACGCAGCGTGGTCTTGTTTTCTGCGCGAAGCAGGCATGAAATCCCTGGCCGTGTCGCGAAGGACAATTTAAACGAGCATGCGGTACATTGAATGCCCTGGAAGCGGAGGGAGAGATGGAGCGCTATCCTATGGCGCTCGCTGACGAAGCTTTGAACCTTGCTTTTCAAGCGGGCGCGCTCAGGCGTTGCAGCAAACAACACCATGTTTTTGTCCGCACGAATGACCCCGGTGGAATGCGAAGGGCGCTCAAGCTCGCGGCGAGGATGATCAATTCTGCCAATCTTCCTTCCCGAATCCATCACTGCTTATGGAGGCGGTCAAGACCGTGATCGAGATGGGTGAAGCTCAATGTAGCATCTGCCCTGGGCATTGCGCTGACAACTTGCCGGCCGGTTTGCCACGTAAGGCCAGAATTTTGGCGGAGGTTATTGAGTAAGCTCCGTCATCGTCACGGCCACGCCTCTCGCGTGCGGACGAAGGAAAATCGCGCTTTTGTCAGGGTAGGAGCGGGAACGCAAGCGCAGCGTTGGGGCGGATCGTTCCTGTATCGCGGCCCGCATCGGTCTTGATGACCGGGTTGAGAAAGCTTTGCAACCGCTGCTCTTCAGCCGCGCCGAAGCAATCGAAGCCCGCGAAGGATGTGGGCGGCGGCGCATTCCGCGGCGCGGGCGGCGCCATCGTCGATTTTGAGCGCCATGCCGAGACCCAGTTCCGGCAAGGCGGCGGCATAGACGCCCTCGGCGCCCCCTTTCACGCGAACCGAGGGCACAGCCGTCATGACCTCCGTGGTAAACCCGCCAGTGCCGTTTACGTAGAAGGGTTCCGCCGCCATGGCGTTCAGAAGCCGCCTCGCAGCGTCTGCTCTCGCTTCCGGCAGTTTCGATGGGTCGGCAAGCCGCGCCATCCCTGTCGCGAGGCTATGCAGGGGCATGTGATAGGTGGGGATGCCGCATCCGTCGCGGCCGAAAGGAGCGGCGCTCAGATCGCAGCCGGTCATCTCCGCGAGCGCTTGCGTCACCCGCTTCTGCGCGGGGTGGCCAGGCTCAATATAGCCGGACGGGTTGTCGCCACAGGCCACGCAGGCGGTGAGAAATCCGGTATGTTTGCCGGAGCAGTTGTGGGTGGCGGCGTTGAGAGGAGCGCCCGCGAGGATCGCTCTTTTTGCGGCGTCGGGCGTGCGCGGCGCCTGGATGCCGCATTCAAGCGCTGCGGGACTGAGGCCGATGCGCGCGAGCCAGTTCGCGACGGCTTCGACATGCGCGGGCTCGCCTTTGTGCGATGCGCAGGCAAGCGCCAGTTCCTTGGTCGTTAGGGCGAACCGGTCGGCGGCTCCGGTTTCGATCAACGGGATGGCTTGGAGCGGCTTCACAGCCGAGCGCGGGTAGATCGGCATGTGCGGATCGCCCGCGCTGTGCACGATTTTCCCGGATGCATCGACGACCACAAAGGCGCCGCAGTGACGGCTCTCCACCGCCGCGCCCCGAGTTACCTCGATGAAAACCGGATTTGCGCTCATGTCCTTAAAATTGTCGTCCCGGAACTTGATTACCCGGATGTCTCCGCCAATTTCGTCATGGCCGGGCCTGACCCGGCCATCCAGTTTGACTTGAAATACCTCGTGTTTTTCTGGATGGCCGGGTCAAGCCCGGCCATGACAGGTGAGCAACGATCCCGGATACGGCGCAAGCGCCGTTCCGGGATGACGAGGCTAAAAGCTCAGCCGCGCTGCACGAACGACATGAGGCAGCGCACGCACCTTAGCCAGAGTTGAACTCCTGAACCGGCTCATCGACGCTGACAAGCGCGATCGCCTTGCCGCCCGGTTCATCGCGCCCAAGGTTGAATGTCGCGATGTTCACGCCTTCACTGCCAAGGAGCGTGCCGAGCGCGCCGATATGGCCGGGCTTGTCGTCATTTTCCGTGTAAAGCAGGTTTGGCGCAAACTCCGCATCGACCGGCATTTTGTTGATCTGGATGATGCGCGGCTTCCCGTCTGAGAATACGGTGCCCGCAACTGCGCGCTCCTGCCTCTCGGTCTTCACCGAAACGCGCATGTAGCTCTCGTAAGCGCCTTCCTGACCGCGGCGAACTTCCTCGACCTTGATGCCCCGCTCCTTGGCGACGGCTGGGCCGGAGACCATATTGACATGCAGGAAGGGACGCAGCACGCCCGAAATCGCGGCCGAACTGAGCGCGCGGGTGTTCATCTCCGCGACATCACCGGCATATTCGAGACGGATCAGGCTCGGAGCGGTCTCCGTAAGCTGGCCCGCGAAGGAGCCGAGTTGCTCGGCGAGTTTCACGAAGGGGCGCAGCCTTGGCGCTTCTTCAGCCGTGATCGACGGGAAGTTCACGGCGTTCGAGATGGCCCCTTGAAGAAGGAAGTCTGCCATCTGTTCCGCGATCTGCAGGGCGACGTTCTCCTGCGCCTCGCTCGTGCTTGCCCCCAGGTGCGGCGTGCAGATCACGTTCGACAGGCCGAAGAGCGGGTTTTCCTTCGCGGGCTCGACCTCGAACACGTCAATGGCGGCGCCGGCGACGTGTCCAACCTTGATGGCTTCCACGAGCGCTTCTTCCACGATCAGCCCACCGCGCGCGCAGTTGATGATGCGTACGCCCTTCTTCATGCTCGCGATCGATTGCGCATTGATGATGTGCTTGGTCTTTTCGGTCATCGGCGTGTGCAGCGTGATGAAGTCCGAACGGCGGAAGAGTTCCTCGAGGCTGACGCGCTCCACACCCAGTTGTATTGCGCGTTCGTCGGTGAGGAATGGGTCATAGGCGATGACCTTCATTTTGAGCCCATGCGCGCGGTCGGCGACAATCGAGCCGATATTGCCGCAGCCGATGACGCCGAGCGTCTTGGATGTCACCTCGACGCCCATGAAGCGCGACTTCTCCCACTTGCCGGCTTGCGTGGAGCGGTCGGCCTCCGGGATTTGCCGGGCGAGCGCCATCATCATCGAGATGGTGTGCTCGGCGGTCGTGATGGAGTTGCCGAAGGGCGTGTTCATCACGATGATGCCACGGCTTGTCGCGACCGGAACGTCGATATTGTCGACGCCGATGCCTGCGCGGCCGATGACCTTGAGCGCCGCCGCTTTGGCGAGCACCTTCTCTGTCACCTTGGCGGCTGACCGGACTGCTAGGCCGTCATACTGGCTGATGATGTCCGCCAGCTGATCCTTGTCGAGGCCGATCTTCGTGTCGGTCTCGATGCCGCGATTCTTGAAGATGGCGGCGGCGGCGGGCGAT
>CAVRSS010000093.1:0-12045 GCA_963723755.1 uncultured Alphaproteobacteria bacterium
AGAACAGCTCATAAGCCCAGGACGGGAGATCTGCGTCATGATTACACGACGAACTTTTATAGCCGCCGCAGCAGTTCTGCCGGGAGTGCATGCATCGGCTGGTCTCTTTGCGAAATCCCAAAGCGATGGCGTTTTTGAAGTCGCCCGTAGCGACGCGGAATGGCGCAAGCTGCTGACGCCAGATCAATATGCGATCTTGCGGCAAAGCGGGACCGAGCGGCCCTTTACGAGCCCCCTCTTGCACGAGCATCGCCAAGGCAATTTTGCCTGTGCGGGTTGCGATCTCGATCTTTTTTCGTCGGCTGCCAAATACGACAGCGGCACGGGCTGGCCGAGCTTCTGGGCGCCGTTGGATAAGGCCATCGGAACGGAAACAGACACGTCCTACGGAGTGGTGCGCACGGCGGTTCATTGCCGGCGCTGCGGCGGTCATCTCGGCCATGTCTTCAATGACGGCCCGAAGCCGACGGGTCTGCGATATTGCATGAATGGCGTTGCATTGATTTTCAAACCTGCGGCGGCGTAACCGGGGGCCCGGCCATGATCCTGTTTCTGCTTGCTTATCTGGGTGGCGTCCTGACCATCCTCAGCCCTTGCATCCTTCCGGTGCTGCCTTTCGTATTCGCGGGAGCGGGCCGGCCGTTCCTCCGCAACGGATTGCCGATGCTTCTTGGCATGGCGCTGACCTTCGCCGCTGTCGCCACGCTTGCCGCCGTTGGCGGCGGCTGGGCGGTAGAGGTCAATCGATATGGCCGCATCGCAGCCATCGTTCTTCTCGCGGGTTTCGGCCTCATTCTGCTTTTCCCGGCGCTGTCCGACAGGCTCACAAGACCGGTTGTCGCCTTGGGAAACCGGCTTTCGCAGGCCGCCGACCAGAGTGGCAAATCGAGCATTGCGGCCTCGCTCGTGCTTGGCGTTGCAACGGGCCTTCTGTGGGCGCCTTGCGCCGGGCCGATCTTAGGCTTGATCCTGACCGGGGCCGCGCTTCAGGGGGCGAGTTTCAAGACATCGTTCCTGCTGGCGGCCTATGCCGCGGGTGCGGCGACGTCGCTTGCGCTTGCGCTCCTCGCCGGGAGACGAATTTTCGCTGCGATGAAGCGCTTTCTCGGGGCCGGGGAATGGATCAGGCGTGGCTTGGGCGCGGCCGTCCTGGCTGGCGTCGTCGCCATCGCGTTCGGTTTCGACACAGGTTTCCTCACGCAACTTTCGCTCGGAAACACCGCGTCGCTCGAACAGAGCCTGGTCGATAAACTGCGGCCGTCAAACCCTGAAGCGTCGGTCGTCATGGATGGCCCCGGACCCGGCATGATGATGGCGGGCAAGCCCGGGGTCGAACCCGGCTCGCTTCCTCCTGAAGGGATTATGCCTCCGCTTTCGGGTGCTGTGGAATGGCTGAACTCGCCGCCGCTCACGCGGGAGGGTCTCAAAGGCAAGGTGGTTCTGGTCGATTTCTGGACGTATTCCTGCATCAACTGCCTTCGCTCAATCCCCTACGTCAAGGCGTGGGCCGAGAAATACAAAGACCAGGGACTCGTCGTCATCGGCGTGCACACGCCAGAGTTCGCGTTTGAGAAAAGCGTCGCCAATGTAAAGAACGCCGTGGCCGATCTGAAGATCGGCTATCCTGTCGCGATTGACAGCAACTTCGCCATCTGGCGCGCCTTTGGAAACGAGTACTGGCCTGCACACTATTTCATCGATGCCGAGAGCCGCATTCGTCACCATCATTTCGGCGAAGGCGACTACGACGAGTCTGAAAAGATCATTCAGACGCTTCTGCGGGAGGCCGGTGAGAAGGCTGTCTCCTCGGGTGTTGTCTCGGTGAGGGCATCGGGCGCGGAAGCTGCGTCGGATGCTGCGGGCGTCCGGTCGCCCGAGACTTATATAGGCTATCAGCGAGCCGAAAACTTCGTCTCGCCGGGTGGCGCGGTGCGGGACAAGCCGCACTCCTATGCAGAGGGCTCTCCGCGATTGAATGAATGGGGCTTGCTCGGAGATTGGACGATCAAGGCCGAACACGCCGTGCTCGATCAAAAAGACGGCAGCATCGTTTTCAAGTTCCACGCACGCGACCTGCATCTTGTTCTCGGTCCACCGGCGGACGGCAAAATGATCCGCTTCCACGTCAAGATCGACGGCAAGGCGCCCGGCGCGAGCCACGGCTCGGACGTCGACCCCGGAGGCGAAGGCGCTGTGACAGAGCAAAGGCTCTACCAGCTTGTCCGCCAGAGCGGACCGATAACGGACCACACGTTCGAGATCCAGTTCCTGGACGCAGGCGTCGAAGCCTACGCCTTCACTTTCGGCTAGAGCAGGCCGCGTCCATTCGGAGGCGATAAGCCGATAAGCCGCTCTAGCACTTTAGAATTTTTCGCCTTTGACCGATTCCGATTAAAGGCGAGTTGATCTAGAATCGGAGCATCTCATGCCCAAAGCGATCAGACTATCCTCCCGTGTCTCCATCTTCGCAGCGGCGCTTTTGTTGCCGGCTCTGATGGCGCTCCTGGCAGGTCCACTCTCCTCCGCCGAGGAAGCGCACCAGATCCCCGCGCCAATGATCGACGAGGCCGCCGGCGCGGCAACGTCGGAGACAGCAGTTCTGGCCGGGGGATGCTTCTGGGGCGTCCAAGGCGTCTACCAGCACGTCGAGGGTGTTAAGATCGCCGTATCCGGCTATGCTGGGGGCGAGAAGGAAACGGCGGCGTATTATAGTGTCGGCAGGGGGACAACCGGCCACGCGGAGTCGGTGCGCGTAACATTCGATCCCCGCAAGATCAGCTACGGACGGATTCTCCAGATTTATTTCTCAGTCGCTCACAATCCAACGGAGCTGAACAGGCAAGGGCCCGACACCGGCAGCCAATACCGCTCAGCAATTTTTCCCGCAAATTTGGAACAGGCGAGCGTCGCTGAGGCCTACATCGCCCAGCTTAACAAGGCGCATGTGTTTGATGGAGCAATCGTAACCAAAATCGAGCCGAACAAGGTCTTCTACCCGGCCGAAGCCTATCATCAGAATTTTTTGGTGCAGCACCCGAACCACCCCTATATCGCGATCAACGATCTTCCGAAGATCGGCGAGCTCAAGCGCCTCTTTCCAGAAATTTATCGGTCCAACCCTGTGCTTACCCAAGCACCCTCGAACTGATCGTGACCCGCGGCAACACATCACCGGGAGGACGGCGGCAGACGCGCTGGTCACCCGCAACCAAAATTACAAATCGAAACAAGCGCATCCATCGGCACGGGATACCGTGGCAGCAAGAAGTCGGTATGATACCAACCCCTTAAGCTCACACTGGAAGGTTGTATTTACAGTCACGCCTGCGACGATATAGCAGTTCGATACGGCAATACTTTCTATTCCAATTTATACAAGGTTCTTTTACTATATAGTGGCGCGCAGAGGCGAGCGCGCCGCGTCAAAATGGGTCATTGGTTGCGCTCGCCAACCAATCACGGGAAGATGGGCCGCAGGCCCTACAGCGCTGCGGCAGGAAGCCAATTCCATGACCAGACAAAAACAACGCATCGAAGAATTAGAGGGCGAAAACCAACGGCTAAAAAATGAGCTCCTAGCCGCGAATGAGCAGATTGCTCAGCTCAAGATTTCTCCATGAGAGCTATGCCATGCAAATCCGCCAGCTTAAGGAACGGAAAATTCTCAATAAATGTTAGGCCGCAGCAGATTTGCGGCAGCTCCCAGCTTACACAGCTTCAACCGCAAAGCGGTGGGTTTTCCAAGAGGGCGCGGGCCTCCCTCAAGCCGTGAGGCCCGGACGACATAAATTTGTTAGGTTAGCCGGCCAGAGGGCCAAAAATCTGTTTCGGCGACCCTCGCATGTCGGCCGCCGCGCTGAGGCTCGGTCCAACCTCGCAAGTGAGGCTCATGGCTTAGGGCGTAATGGCGACGCGAGGCATCGGGCTCTTCCCTCAACTCGGGCTCGACGACGAAGAGCGAAATCACAGGCCCGCGCTCCGCTGCCTCGGCGAGCGGGCGATGATCGACTGTACGCAGATCGCGCTTGAACCAGACGACGCCTGATGCGCGCGCATCAACGGCTCCCCAGGAGCGTGGCGACGAGCAGGCACATGACGACGGCGCTCGTCAGTTGGATGCGCAGCGCCGGGTACCAGGCTGGCGCCGCGCCTGCGCGCGCGGTCGCGATGTCGTAAGGAGCAGGGCCACGAAGACGGCGGCCAGTCCGAGCAGCGCCGAGGTGGGCGGCACGAACAACAGGCCGAACGCGGCCAGCGCCGGCAACACGCTGATCGCAAGCCGAGCCCCCATGGCGCTGTATCCGCCGGGCGTCCCTACCATCGCCAGCCCCCACTGCGCACCGCCCATGAACGACAGGATGATCGCGCCATAGAGGACGAGCCCGCTCATGGCGTCGCCGCGCGGCAGTATGCCTCCTATGGCCACCAGCAGCGTAAACGCGGCGAAGGGAAGAACGCCGAGCCATCCGAGCACGAAGGCAGGGCGAGGAATATCAGAGACGGCTTGCATGGGCGACAACAATATCCAGGATCGGGATATCCTGCGTTACGTTCGGAAGGGGCTCCAGGATCACGCCGGAACCGACCGCGCCGGGGGCAAAAGTCCCTCAAGCATCGATGGAGAGATCGTGTCGGCCCTGAGTTCGTTCGGCAACCCTGTTCGCGCACTGGTGATTGGCGCGAGCGGCGCCATCGGCGGCGCCCTCGTCGACATCCTTTCCGGCTGCCCCGATGTCGAGAGCATCCGCGCCTGCTCACGCACGCCGCGGCCGCGCCCCAACTTCAAGGTCACGTCTCGGCCGATCGACATCCTCGACGAGGCCAGCATCGCGACGGCGCTCGCTGGCGTCGAGCGGGTCGACCTCGCGATCGTCGCAACGGGCCGTTTGCACGCGCCCGGCGGCATGAAGCCCGAGAAGTCGTGGCGCTCGCTCGACAAGGCGACGCTCATGGAGAGCTTTGCGATCAACGTGGTCGGGCCAGCGCTGGTTGCCAAGCACGTGTTGCCGCTGTTGCCACGCGAGGGCAAGGCCGTGTTCGCCGCACTGTCGGCGCGCGTCGGCAGCATTTCCGACAATAGCCTCGGCGGCTGGTACGGCTACCGGGCCTCTAAGGCCGCGCTGAACCAGCTCGTCCGCACGCTCAGTATCGAACTCGCCCGCCAGCGCAAGGACGCCATCTGCGTCGGTCTGCATCCCGGCACCGTCGACAGCGCGCTGTCCCGCCCCTTTCAGTCGGGCGTCGGCGCGGGCCAGCTGTTCACGCCGGTATTCGCGGCGGAACGTTTGCTCGCCGTTATCGGTGGTCTCGGCGCGACGCAGAGCGGTCAGCTTCTCGCATGGGATGGAAGTACGATCGCGCCGTGAGCGGGCCGAATGGGAGGCGGATGCGCTTGCCGGAATGTTGCCCCGTCGCACTTCTGCCGTAGGAGGAACTGTGTGCTCTCGGTCAAGCCAGGGCATCCGCCTGCAGAATTCTTGGCCGCCTAAACGGGGGCGGAGACTGATAGCCCGCGGCTCATTGCTATCGTGCTGCGCGAATTCCTGACACACCTGGAACTTCAAGGATTATCTCGCCGCGTTCTGGCATCGCATCCACGTAAGGGCGCACTAATCCCAGGCAGGGCAACTCCAACTTCATCACGCTCTAACAGGATGCTGAAAAAGTGATGTTGCCCATGGTTCGACAGGCTCACCATGAGGCTCGAACTCGTTGAAAACACTCGACCTCATCCTTGTAACTTGCATTCTGCCGACTCGGATAGGTTGTCCGTTGCGGTGCCGTCGAAGGATGAAGCCAACACTCCACCTCATCCCCTGAGCCTGTCCACCTCATCCTGAGCCTGTCGAAGGATGAAGCCAAGATTTCATGCTTTTTCAGCAGCCTGCCAGACTGATTCCAGGCGTTACCAGCAAATGCTTCGAGCTTAACGCAAGCAATAGCCGGCAGCGCGGTCCCGGCTTGGCAGCACTTGAAGGTCAGCTAGGACAGAAAAAGACACGGCTGGCGAATTATTCACCCTGCGCCGGAGGGTCCCACCACTTGGAAAGCCGTCGGCTCAGGATGCGCGTCGGGATGCCTTCATAGTGAGAGATATCGTTGAAGAGACGCAGGCGTGGACGCACCTCGCTCATGAAGTCGAGAATGTTGAGCGCCGCCGGGCTTTGATCAAGCCGATCCCGGTAGCTGCGCATATCGAAGCCCAACAGGCTGCTAATCAGCAATCGGTTGGTGCCCTTGTGCGAGACCACCAGCACACTCTTATGCCGATGGGTCTCCACGATGCGGCGAACAACGGGCAGCACGCGATTGAGGACATTCAAGCCCGATTCACCGCCCTGCGGGGCGATGGTGAACGGATCCTCCTGCCAGATTGCATACTCGGCCGCGAAATCGCGTTCCACCTCGCTGCGGGTCAGCCCCTCCCAACGCCCGTAATCGATCTCCCTGAGGCAGGGCTCCGGGATGGGTTGAAGACCGTGCGGCGATGCCAGAATGCGCGCGGTTTCAACCGTGCGCGCAAGGGGACTTGCGTAAATGGCATCTAGCTTGTCGTTCTTGAGCCGCTCAGCGAGGCTCGCAACCTGCCTTTGACCTTCCGCCGACAGGTTGACGTCCGAGGAGCCGGCGAAGCGATCTTCTTGTGTCAGCTGGGTCGCCCCATGACGAACCAGATAAATGCGAGTAGGCATATCGAGAGCCTCAGACGCGCGCGTCAACAAATCGATGATCAGCGTTCAGTCTGCCTAACCTTTCGGTAATGAGAAAGTGCCATTCGACGACCGAAGGCTACAACAACATATATGGATTTTTGAAAAGCGCGCCGCGAATGCCGTCCGGTGATTAAGGTCCTGAGCCCAAGCAGCCATCGCCATCGCGGCAAATGGGGCGCCCGTTTGAGTTTTAACGTACTCTGGAGATAGCGGACGTCTTCCGCGCGTCCTTTACATGCGCATGTAACCATTCTTGGATAAGCTGGTTACGGCAATCAAGGAGACAGGCATGGCGGCCAAGGCCAAATACAGCGCGACAACCAGGCAGATTTCGGTGACCGTCAGCCCCACCTATCTCGATGACCAATCGGTGCCAGAGAACAATCATTTTGTCTGGGCCTATCACGTCTTGATCGAAAACCGCGGCCCCGAGACCGTGCAACTGCGCAGCCGCCACTGGCGCATCACCAACGCGCGCGGCGAAGTGTGCGAGGTGCGCGGCCCCGGCGTCGTGGGGGAGCAGCCGCGTCTTGAGCCCGGCGACGAGTTCGAATACACTAGCGGCGTGCCGCTCACGACGCCGTCGGGCATCATGACGGGCAGCTATCAAATGGAAAACCGGGACGGCGAAAGCTTCGACGTCGAGATCCCCGCCTTTTCCCTCGACAGCCCCCATCAGCCAGTGAGGCTCAATTGAAGGACGCTCGTCCCAAGAGGGTCGATTTTAGACTTTCCGCCCAGAAGCGGCTGCTTGATCTTTAGATGCGGAAGTCCCGTGGACGTTACGAGGACACGCATTCTGAACGGGCACCGCGTTGAACGCTTCGACCAAATCGTGCTCGCAGTAGGGTTTTATAACGCGAGGGACGTGTTCAAACCCGTCAAATGCATGGCTGTAGGCGGTGCAGAAAACGAAGGGAATTCCACGCTCTTGCAGCTCGGCTGCGACGCCAAGCGATAGGTCACCGTTGAGGTTGACATCCAACATCACGCAATCGAGCCATGGTTGCCGGATTTTCTCTTTTGCGGCGGCAACTGAGCGGGCTGTTCCTGCAACAACCCCACCAAGACACGTCACCATATCGATAGCCGCCATCGCGACCACGCAGTCATCCTCGACAATGAGGACGCGCGCTCCTAGAAGATGCATGTTACGACCGTGTTTCTGATGCCGGGCTCATCGGCTATGTTGGTTATTTTCGGTCAGTGCGTATTCGCTGTTTCCGTTCATCAAGAAGAAAACGGGCATACTCGGTGTTTTGTTCATACGAGGATAGCTTCGGAATATACTTATAGCGAATGCATTCAACCAAGCGTGTATCTAACAGTAACTCCGCAACGTTTGAAGACATACAAACATCTCTTCTCGGCCTCTTGCGTGGTTTCAGGGAACGCGCGGTTATTAAGTTCGACTGGGTCTTACCAAGTGCTTATCCAGTTATTTGAAATGCCCGGTTCAGCTTACGGCATGGGATGACGCTCCGTCTTGTGAATAAGCTAGACTTCTACTAAATTTTCGGCATCCTGGATTGTTGGTTGCATCATATCGTGAGTGTTGAAACCGGAATGCCAAACCAACCTCGTGATGACGAAGCGACGTCCGTGGCCGAGGCTCTTCTGCGCGAGGCCGAAGACCGGCTCGCAAGCGAAGCTACCGCGCTGCGGATTTGAATGATTTGAGTTTACGCTTGTGGCGAGCGAGCAGCCTTTGCGAAGGCTTGCAGGAAATGCTCTCGGCTGCGATTGAGCTTTTAGGGGCAGACAAAGGCATCGTCCAGCTTCTGGATGCCTCGCGCCAAGTGCTCACAATCGCTGTCCAGCAGGGCTTTGCGCGGCCCTTCCTGGAGTTTTTTAGCGAGGTGTCAGCTGTGGATGACAGCGCGTCCGGGCGGGCGCTTCGCCTCGGCCAGCGTATCGTCATCGAGGATGTTGAGGCCGACGAAGGCTTTGAGCCGTTTAGCCCGAATTATTCGCGAAGAACGCTCACGGAGGGAGCAGGCATGCGTCATCGGCCGGGTTGACGGTCGGTTGGTGAGTGGACATCGCAACGCGTTGAGGGCTTAGCCTGAAGTTCTGGCGCCGGAATGGCGATAGTCGCGGCATTTCAAGGCTATATGGCTTAGGGGACGCCGTTATGTACCCATGTACTGCGTCAGCATGACTCAGGGCATAGCGTTGCAAATCAGCTATTTTTCGCTGCATGTACATCGACTTCGTGCCCAATCGCGGCTCCAAACCCGCCATCCTGCTGCGCGAAAGCATCCGGGAAGGCAAGCGCATCAAGAAACGGACCATCGCCAACCTGTCGGCCCTGACGCTGGAACAGGCGGAGACGATCCGGCTCGTGCTCAAGGGCGAGCAGCTTTCGCCCTCAGGCGGCGGCCTTGAATGCATCCGCTCGCTGCCGCATGGGCATGTCGAGGCTGTGCGCATCGCCATGCGCCGGCTCGGCTTCGAGAAACTGATCGACAGCAAGGCTTCGCGCGAGCGCGATCTCGTTGTGGCGATGGTCGCAGGCCGCATCATCGCACCGCAAGCCAGCAAGCTGGCCCTGACGCACGCTCTCACGGATACAACGCTGGCGGAGGATTTGGGCGTTGCGGACGCCCATGAAGACGAGCTTTACGCCGCAATGGACTGGCTGATCGAACGCCAGGACAAGATCGAGAAGAGGATGGCCAGGCGCCATCTGAAGGAAGGCGGGCTGGTGCTCTTCGATCTCACGTCGTCGAGCTTCGAGGGCGTGACCTGCCCGCTGGCCAAGATCGGCTATAGCCGCGACGGCAAGCCCGGCACGCTGCAAGTGAACTACGGCCTGCTCACAGACAGCCGCGGCTGCCCGGTTGCGGTTTCCGTCTTTGCGGGCAATACGGCCGATCCCAAAACGCTTTTGCCGCAGGTGGAGAAGGTGCGCGACGCGTTCGGCATCGCCTCGTTGATTATGGTTGGGGACCGCGGCATGATCTCCAACGTGCAGATCGAGGCCATGCGCAACATGGAGGGCGTGGACTGGATCACGGCGCTCAAAAGCGGCGCCATCGCCAATCTTGCCAATACTGGGCACTTGCAACTCGGTCTGTTCGACGAGCGCAACCTCATCAGCTTTACAAGCGAAGACTATCCGGGCGAGCGGCTTGTCGCCTGCCGTAATCTGGACCTTGCCAAGCTGCGCGCGGCAAAACGCCAGGACCTGATCGCCGCGACGAAGCGCGAGCTTCAGAAGGTTGCCGGCATGGTCGCCGGCGGCAAGCTCTGCGGACGCGATAAGATTGGTCTGCGCGTTGGCAAGGTCATCGGCAAGTACAAGATGGCCAAGCACTTCGATCTCGATATCCAGGATGCAGCGCTCACTTTCAGCGTCAATGAAGAACGCGTCGCCGCCGAGACTGCGCTCGACGGCCTCTATGTGATCCGCACCTCCGCCGACGAGATGAGCGCCGAAGCCGCCGTCCTGAATTACAAGCGCCTGGCCGAGGTGGAGCGCGCCTTCCGCACGCTCAAGGGCGTGGACCTGCAGGTTCGCCCGATCCGCCACCAGCTTGAGAGCCGCGTCAAGGCCCACATCTTCCTCAGCATGCTCGCCTATTACGTGCAATGGCATCTGGCCGAAGCCTGGAAGCCGCTCTTGTTTGCAGATGAGGCCCCAGCAGGTGAGGCGCGTGAATGCGATCCCGTGGCGCCAGCCAAGCGCTCCGCCGCCGCGCTCGCAAAGGCGCAAAACCGGCGTCTCGCCGACGGCTCGCCCGCCTTGAGCTTTCGCGGCCTGCTTACGCATCTGGCGACAATCGTGCGCAATGTCATGCGCCCCAAAGACGCAAAGCCCGGTACAGGGACCTTCACCCTTGCCACCGAGGCCAACCCAAAGCAGCGGCAAGCCCTCGATCTTGCCGCCGCAATCGCGGCGTAGACACCGCCGCGCCGCCCGTTTCAAGCGCAAACGATTGAAACGTCGGGGGAAAAGTCAGTTCGGCTGTTGGAACTTCAGGTTAGTCTGAAGTTCTGGCGCCGGAATGGCGATAGTCGCGGCATTTCAAGGCTATATGGCTTAGGGGACGCCGTTATGTACCCATGTATTGCGTCAGTATGACTCAGGGCATAGCGTTGCAAATCAGCCATTTTTCGCTGCATGTACATCGACTTCGTGCCCAATCGCGGCTCCAAACCCGCCATCCTGCTGCGCGAAAGCATCCGGGAAGGCAAGCGCATCAAGAAACGGACCATCGCCAACCTGTCGGCCCTGACGTTGGAACAGGCGGAGACGATCCGGCTCGTGCTCAAGGGCGAGCAGCTTTCGCCCTCAGGCGGCGGCCTTGAATGCATCCGCTCGCTGCCACATGGGAATGTCGAGGCTGTGCGCATCGCCATGCGCCGGCTCGGCTTCGAGAAACTGATCGACAGCAAGGCTTCGCGCGAGCGCGATCTCGTTGTGGCGATGGTCGCAGGCCGCATCATCGCACCGCAAGCCAGCAAGCTGGCCCTGACGCACGCTCTCACGGATACAACGCAGTAAAATATCATTTTTTTGTGATTAACAAAGTGCCCATTAAATAGAATTCCTGATTACGCAACCTGACGTCTGGATTTTCCTCTGTGGACATTAATCGGCATCGGCGTTGTTGAAGTTGACATAGGGTTTCTGTGATGCGGCCCATCCCTCGTCGATTTCGACGAGAATGGCGGAGACGAGACGGACAGGGAGGCCTCGTTGGGGAAGACCCGTATTTTGCGTGTCCTCCGTTTCAGCTCTTGCTGGATCGAGCGCTCGATCGGGTTGGAAGTGCGCATTGGGCGTTGATGCGGCCGAGGCAGCTTGAACACGGCAATGCCCTCAGGAACGTTGTTTTCAAGCCAGGCGGCCCTGAGAATGCGCGATTCTTCAGGCGAAAATGGCCCCGTCAACTGCCGGATTTTGGTTGAGTGATCTGATTGGGGTGGAGGTCGAACTGCTGCGCCAGCTCGGCGAGCGTCTTCTTCCCCTTCACTGCGGCCAATGCCCACCTTCGCCTTGAAGGCCGGTGTGTGGTTCCGGCGCGGTCTCTTGCTCATCGTCTCTCCTAATTCGCGGGCACCAGCGTGCCCGTTGCCAGGCAGAAATTCCACTTACCGCCCCGTCCGAAATTGTGGAGCCACCTCTGTCCTGACTTCGTGCAACGAAACGCCGCTAATTCATCGCCCCCAGGTGGGCACGGTCGGAACTCCCGCTCTGGCCGACGGAATAGCCCCGGCTGCTGGCCCAGCGACTACCCGCTGCCTCCAGATCGGGCTGACCGCAGTTCATGTAATCCTCAGCGAGCGTTTTGTCGCCATAGCCCCAGCTGGCAGTCACCCAGTG
>CAVRSS010000094.1:0-99702 GCA_963723755.1 uncultured Alphaproteobacteria bacterium
GATCACTCGCTCGGCGTTTGATCGTGACAAGAGCGAAGTCTTTCCGGACCTCGTTTTCGGGTACTACTCTGGTGGCAGCCGGCGTCTTGAGAAGCTGTTTGATAGCCACCAGCGCCGCTACTATGACGCCATTAAGACTAGCGATGACCTTGACGCGTGCCGGCGCGCTCTTGCAGAACGGCGGCTATTCTACTGCCGTCCGATCCATGGCAGTTTTGCTCTATTCTCGTTCTTCGCCTTTCCCGACCCCAACGTCCACCGGTTGCTTCAGGAGAAGCTCGGGATTGTAGGCTTCCATTCCGCGCTCGCACACTTCAAAGCGCCATGGTTCGCAAAAGGCGGACAATCGATAAAGTTCGGCCAAGCAGGCGCTTTGTGGAATGCGAAGGGACCAGCTGGAGCGTGCGCAGGATATTTTCGCGATGAAGCGTTCCATCCCATGCGCCTGCTCGGAAACGCGATCGACGATTATCGCGACAAGCAGCAGAGTGAAGCTCAATTCGCTTGCTTCCTGAAGGATATCGAGGCGCTCGGGCGCCTTAAATCGAACTACCTCAATGAGCAGGAGATGTTTGCGGCGCTTGAGGCCATTGATATTTCTGATTTGTTCCGCGATCTCCATCTGTGGTTGAGGCGAACGAACGACGACACAGGTGATGTCAGCTTCGCTGATCTCTCTGACGGTGAGCGACAGCTCTTAATGGTGCTGGGCCTTATCCGGATCTCGCGGGGAAAGCGGGCTTTGTTCTTGCTTGACGAGCCTGATACCCACCTCAACCCCGTCTGGCAACATACCTACCTCGATCTCATTCGCGAGTGGACAGGGCAGACTTCCGACGAAAGCAGCCACCACGTCGTGATGACCTCTCACAATCCATTGACGATCGCGGCATTGGATCGGCACGAGGTCCGGGTGATGTTCACCGATGACGCAGGCAGGGTCAGCGTCTCCGCGCCATACGCTGACCCTAAGGGTATGGGCTTCACCGCGACGTTGACTGAGATATTCGGATTATCGTCCAGTCTCGATCCAGAGACACAGCGGCAAGTCGATGATCGCAACGCGCTAGCGCGGATCGAACTGCGTAGCGAGGAGCAAGAGAAGCAGCTCATCGAAATCAACGACAAGCTTAATCGTCTCGGCTTCATGTTCGAGGATCGGGAGCCGTTATATCAGGATTTTCTGCGCGCTTGGCAGGACGTGCGATACGCCGACCAGCCACCAATGTCTCCGGAGCAAGTCGAAAAGCGCCACGCCACCATGAAGGCCTTTATCAGGAACCTCATGACAAAGAGGGAGGGCGTTGTATGATATATGTCCGACGTAATCCCGCGCTAATTCCCGACAAGCTGCTGAAAGTCGCTGAGCGAGCTCAGCTGGTCCTTGAAGCACTCCCGCCCGGAGAAAGAGCCGACTTCATAAAGAATAAATCCACTCTGGCGTTTGTTTGCACGCTACTTGTCGAAGATGTCATACGGTAAGTGCTGGTACTCGGAGAGTGACGACCCTCAGTCATTCTTCGACGTGGATCACTTCCGTCCGAAGGCGGAGGCGCGCCGGTCAGAGACGGAAGTGGATAAAGGTTACGAGTGGCTAGCATTTTCCTGGGAGAATTTTCTGCTCTCTTCTCAGCGTTCAAACCGGCCTAACAAAAATGAAGAAACCGAGGAGCTAAGCGGGAAAGCTAGTTGGTTTCCTCTACTACAGAATAGTCCAAAGGCTTGCTGGAATGATCGTTGTGAGGACAGGGAGCAGCCTCTCTTGCTCATCTACGTTCCGCCCGGACGTCGATCCGATCGAGGCAAACGCTAAGGGGATGATGGAGCCAAGTTGTCTCTGCGTTGGAGTTTCGTTGTCGAGGGTCGAGCGGTCGATCGAACTTTATGGGCTGAACTTGCCCGACTTGTCGCAGCCCGCAAGCGCGTGATGAGGCACATTAACGATACGTATCAGACATTAGTTGACACCCTGGATGCAAATATGGAGCATCCACGCCCGCTGGACCTGCCAGCGGTGCAGAGAATGACGAGCCAGCTTCGCAGCTTCACTCTGCCAGACAGTCCATTTTCCAAAGCAGCACGCTCTCAGTTGCTTAGGTTGCCCATTGGAGGACAGCTGTGCGGCCAACCCGAAGATTTGCAAGACATTGTATGAGGCGCTAGGCCACCCGCCTCACCAAAAGTGCTAGGCTACCCGCAACGGCACCACGTTCGACGGTTGCTCTTCTGCGCTCACAAGCTGCATCACGTGCGTGCTCCATGCCACGATCGCGCGGCGACGCTAAGGCGATCCAATGATTCTGGCGGTGATGCGCACATCCGACGCGCTACCACGGCCGCGTCAAGCAGGAGGATCGAGATCGGCGTTTTGCCCAGAAACCGTGAAGGGCCTATAGGGGAAGGCAGAGTAAAGAATCCGGAGCGGATCGGTGCTTGGCTGGCAACCGGGAAGGCCCAACAGGACAAGGCTGCGTCATCAGCCTGAGAACGACCGTCGGCTCGCAGGCAATCGCAGCGGCCCTACCGGGCAGGGCCTAGTGAAGGATCGGAGCCGAGACCGAAGGCTTGCGGAGAACAGCCAACGCTCCAACGACGGTGCATGAGCGGCGCCGGCCAAACCGAGGCCGTTACAATTTCCGACAACGCCCACGCTTGTTCGAATCATTCCGGCGACACACATAAGGGAAACCCCACCCCATAAACCATGAGGCCCTCGTCCCCATTGCGGGGGCCTTTGGCGTTCCGCTTTGTTGACGTCTTTCCTTAGTACGCCGCACCCCTGATCGACGAACGCGTGCGCATGGAACATGGCAGGAACATTTGAGCTTTTCGTGTTGCAGGCGTGTTGCATGGATTATTCGACAACCAACGGTAACCCCATGTAACGCATTGAAACGAAACAGATTTCGTAAAGGCTTTGTTTACCGACAAAAAAGGCACCGCCTTCGGTTGCGAAGGCGTTATGTGTTTGAAATGTAAGGGCTTTTGGTTGGCTGGGGAACCTGGATTCGAACCAAGACTAGCGGAGTCAGAGTTCGCTGTTCTACCATTAAACTATTCCCCAAACTCAACGGGCGAACACGAGCGCCAGCGCAAAGTTGCGAGCGGAGAATGCGGCAGTTTTTGCGCCGCTGCAAGTCTTAGTTACGCACAGCGCGCCACCAGGCGGCGCGTAAGCGCTTACGCCGAAGGGAGATGGTGCAAGAAGTCACCTTGTTTGCTTCCTGCTCCTAGAATACATACAGGTGCGCGGACGTGCGGAAGCACGCAAAGATGGTGCGACGGTGTGGGGCGAAAACAATGGCGGATAAGCTCGCGGTTCTCTTCGTGTGTCTCGGGAATATTTGTCGCTCTCCGCTTGCTGAGGCGGCGTTCCGGCAAGAACTGAAAGCCATCGGCCTCGAGGCGGAAGCCGACTCCGCGGGCACAGGCGATTGGCATATCGGCGAGGCGCCGGACCGGCGTGCGCAGGCTGTCGCCAAGCGGAATGGCATGGACATCAGCGGCTACCGCGCCCGGCTCGTCACATTGGAAGATTTCCGGCTATTCAGCCATATCGTAGCACTCGACCGCAATAATCTCGCGGTGCTCAAAGCGATGAAACCCGCCGATGCAACCGTGGAGCTTAGCTTGCTTCTCGACCATGTCGAAGGACGGCAAGGGCAAGCCGTCGCCGATCCCTATTATAGCGAGGAAGACGGTTTCGACGTTACCTGGGCAGAGGTAACCGAGGGCGCAAAGGCGCTGGCACGACACATCTCGGTACGTGGATGAAGGCGCTCGCAGAAGCCGCCGCGATCTTGCTTGGCGGCACGCTGCGAAACGCACAACCTGTTCATGGAGGCTGTCTCTCGCAGATCGTTCGCATCACACTGAGCGATGGGCGCGAGGCGATCGTCAAGGGCGGCGGCGTTTCGCGCATAGAGGCCGCGATGCTTCGGGCGATCGCGGCCAGCGGCGCCCCTACACCTCAAGTTTTGGCAGAAGCTAACGGCATCCTCGTTATGGAGGCCATGCCAGCGAATGGTAGCGTCGCTAACACATGGGACAGCCTCGGGAAAGCACTCGCAACTCTTCATGCGGCAACGGGAAATGCTTGCGGCTGGGCGGACGATTACGCCTTCAACACCGTCGCCATCGAAAACGGCTGGATGAAGAGCTGGCCTAGCTTCTGGGCCGAACGCAGGCTGCGGCCAAATTGCCCCCATGTTGCATCAAGTCTTGCCCGCCGCATCGAGGCACTCGCCGCGGACCTCGCGAACCGCCTGCCGGAACTGCCTGAGCTTTCCTTGTTGCATGGCGACCTATGGGGCGGGAATATCCTCGCTGCGGGCAATGAGGTTACCGCGCTGATCGATCCAGCCTGCTACTATGGCCATGGTGAGGTCGATATTGCGATGCTGAACCTTTTCGATGGGCCCTCGCCCGCCTTTTACGGCGCGTACGGCGCGCTGGAGCCGGGCTGGAAGGAGCGCCTGATCATATACCAGCTCTGGCCCGCTCTGGTGCATGTGCGTCTGTTCGGAAGCGGCTACAGACCGATGGTCGAGCGGATTTTGTCGGAAGCCGGGGTTTAGTAAGACGCATTGTTCTCCGTCGGGCACTCAATAGCCTTATCGATTCAGCATCAGGCAACGCGGTGAAGGCTGTCACTCATGCCCCGGCCCGTTCTCAAACGGGAGTAATTATCAGCCTCAAAAGTTCTGGCTAGCCGGCATCGCTCAGCATCCTAAACCTTTTGTTTTCTTAGGCTTTTTTCTGACTTTTGAACCAGGGTAATTGCCGTTCTTCCACGATCTATCCCCAGGAAATAAACAATCCCGCACTGATGCCGCGCTGTCTGTTGACGGCATGCGTCAGATTGCAATGGGAATTTGTCAAAGACTATGAGTAGTGATAAAGTGTGATGAGTAAATATACTCTTGAAATTATGAACCAGACTCTCGTTGTGTTAATAATGCAAACCAAACATGCTTTGCAAAAGAAAGAGCTATCAGTCAGTATGTCCAGGATATACTATTGTCTTCGGGCGCTGACCATTGACGGGTCAGCGAATGTTATTCAGGATGGTTGCTCGCGCAAAGAAGCACGTGCAACCGTCCCAAATTTGTAAAGAAGGTTATGGGCTAACCTGATTATTGTCATTGTTTGAGACGGCAACAGCTATGCCAACTCCAGCTGCAACAGCAAGTCCGCCAGCAAGAAGCGTCTCGGTACCGAACCCGCCAGCCACGGGTGCTCCATCCCCGATGCCAACTCCCGCTCCAACAACAAGCCCACCGTCCTTCAAGCGGGCCCCCTGGCACGACGGAGGCGTGGCCAGCACAACCGCAACCTGAGATGGCCCAATCCGTGTCGAGCAACCGTTGTCATAAACGATGTTTACGGAACCGCCCGAGCTTACGCGCACCCGGTCGCCTGACGTCAGTGCCGCGCCAGACGAGGCCAGTTGGAAACCATCGCCGCGGTTGACGGAAACTGTACCTTCAACATTTGAAAGCATAACGGCTTCCACGCTTGATGCGAACATTGTCGCTATCACGGCCGCCGATACACAGACGCGCGCCGCATTTCTAAAGCCTTGCATTGCACTCCCCCATTGTTCAACAATTCCATGAATTGACTTATCCACGGCGACCGAGTTCGAACAAGGATGCATTACAAGCAAGTACATCTTTAGGTTGTGAATGTGTCGTATTTACCACAATCACAGGTGGTTCTTGTGATAGGTTGCAAGCTCAGTTTGCGTCTTAACGATGCGGCATAGTAAGGAATACCCATGATTATGTGCGTTTGGGACTGGCTGCACCATGTATGATCTGCACAGTCACCTGCTTCCCGGCATTGACGATGGAGCTCCAGACTACGACACCAGCTTGGCGATGGCCCGAATCTTCGTGGACCAGGGCGTTCAATGCGTCGCCTGCACACCGCATATTTTGCCCGGCCTCTACCACAACTCAGGCCCTCAGATAAGGGCTGCGGTCGCAGAGCTTCAACAACGGCTCGATGACGCCGCGATTCCACTGAGGCTTGTATCTGGCGCCGACAACCACATCATACCGGACTTCGTCAAAGGCCTAAAGCAGGGTCGCCTGCTCCCGCTGGGAGACTCCTGCTACGTCTTGGTCGAGCCTCCCCACCACATCGCGCCAGCGAGGCTTGAAGACCTCTTTTTCAGTATTCTTCTGGGCGGCTACATTCCGATCCTGACACATCCCGAAAGGCTATCGTGGATCGAGAGCAAATACGATGTGATGAAAACGCTCGCCTCGAAGGGGGTCTGGATGCAACTCACATCCGGATCGCTGACTGGCAGGTTCGGCAGGCGACCACGCTATTGGGCGCAGCGCATGCTGGAGGAAGGGATTGTCCAAATCCTCGCAACCGATGCACACGACACCATCCGGCGTCCACCCGATCTTGCAAAAGGAAAGAGGGAGGCGGAGCGGCTCGTTGGAACGGAAGAAGCCGAGCATCTCGTCGTCACCCGGCCTTTGGGCGTGCTCATGAACAAACCGCCCCGAGAGTTGCCTTCTCCGCAGCCCTGCCTCAATATCGAGGAAGTGGAAGACGAAGGCAGCTCCGTGGAAGATAGCCAACGGAAGCGCAGGTGGCGTTTTTTTGGCTAGCTGGAGTGGCCGGAAAAAGGGCGAAGCGGTTTTCCGATTAAGATGCATGACAAAACAAAAATATAGATAGAATTAAAGCGGACTCTAGGAAAAACAGAAGGCGCCTTTTCGCCGCCGCCGAAATTATTGTGAGCCGGTTCGCGCGGCCAGCATAGTCATTGTGATGACTGTCTGAGTTTTGCTTGCTCGCCGCGGCCTATCCTTAGGCCGCAGCAAGAGGCTGGCGTCAGGCCCATGGCCGGGAGAGAGATGCCACTTCCTCAAAGGCTTGAATCTTATCCGCCTTTTGCATCGTGAGCCCGATGTCGTCCAGCCCCTCCAAAAGGCATTTTTTGCGGAAGGGGTCGATCTCGAAGCGCACGACGCCACCATCTGGTCCGCGAATTTCCTGCCTCTCAAGATCGACGGTGAGTGTTGCGTTCGATCCGCGTTCGGCATCATCCATCAGTTTTGCAAGGTCTTCCGGCAAGACCGCGACGGGAAGAATGCCGTTCTTGAAGCAGTTATTATAAAAGATGTCGGCGAACGATGTGGAGATCACGCAGCGGATGCCAAAATCGAGAAGCGCCCAGGGCGCGTGCTCACGGCTCGATCCGCAGCCAAAATTGTCACCGGCAACCAGGATTTTGGCATTCCTGTAGGCGGGCTTGTTTAAGACGAAACCAGGGTTCTCCTTGCCACCGTCGTCGAAGCGCATTTCGTAAAACAGTGACTTGCCAAGACCCGTGCGCTTGATGGTCTTCAGGAACTGCTTGGGGATGATCATGTCTGTGTCGACGTTGATCATGGGCAGCGGCGCGGCAACGCTCGTGAGCGAAGTGAATTTTTCCATAGGCTGATCCTTTTTCTTCCTTTTAGCGCTTATGCCGCAACGATCAAGCAGCTTCCCTGACGTTTTCGCCGGACCACACCAGACGAGGGCAGCAAGTGACAATTGCAGGAAGCAATGCCATCAAGCCGCGAAAGGCTGGGTCGACCTGATCATTTCTGCAAACGGCAATGCCTTTGTGTATAAGCCGGGCGCATAACCCATCCAGCCATCTACTAAACGGTTCGAATAAAACGAAATCATTAAGGCAGGCTGCCAGAAACCGCACCACGAAAACCTGGGCGAGAAAATTTGGCGCACCCGCCCGCTTTGGTTGGTCCAGTCTTAATGAGGTTGACATGTTTTCTCTTCGAACGCTTGGAGCTATTGTTCTTATGAGCGTAGCGGTCTCGGGGGCCGTTCAGGCCGCCAAATCATCGGCATCAAGAAGGGTGCCCCCTCCAACGGTCTTTCCATTTCCACCCTTCCCAGGCGGGCCTAATCACCCTCCCATGCAGTGCTGCCACACCATCCCATGTTGCACTCCTGGGCAAGTCTGTAACAAGCTATGCGTCCAAGTGTGTACGCACTGTTAGACAGGAATTTGCCATGACGCTTGACGGTTTGGCGAACGCTTGAGAGCAGCCACAGCGGGCGGTTTCTGGCGAATTCGCCGGCCCGGCGGCGGAACTCGTTAAAGGGTGTCGCCAGGAGCTAATGGGCAATACCTAACTCTGCCCCGCAAGGTATGATGTCTGAAACCTTGGCCAGCTGTGGACGGCGGTGCGCCCAGGCTTGGGCAAGCTCAAGCTGACGCGCCAGCCGAAGCAATAGCCCATCGGCTCCCACTTTTCCCGCAAATTGAATGCCGATCGGCAGCCCACCCGGCGACCAGCAAAGCGGAACCGAGATGGCAGGCTGGCCCGTCATATTGAATTGCGCTGTGAATGGCGCAAAGGCGAAGCTTTTCGCGGCGATCGCCCTCATGAGGGCTTTCATGAGCCAGGGCGATTGGAGTCCATCAACAACCCTCATGGCAATTTTCTCGCTGGCCGTGGGACTGTTCTGGCCGATACGCAGTGGAAGTGAACCCAGGACAGGGACTCATGATGACGTCGTAGTTCTCCGAAAACTCAAGAAATACCCTTATTGCTCGCTGAATGACGGACTTCGCCCAGGCCTTCTCGGCTTCCGGCACGACGCCGCCGACGCTAGCGAGCGTCCAAGTGGCGGGTTCCAGGTCCTGGCGCGAGGCCGCATGCCCAAGGAGCTCCGCGGCGCCATCAAGCGCCTGTTTCGCACTGACGGCCCAATAGAGAAGGAAAGCAATGCCGAAATCGGCGTAATCGACTTGGGGCTCAGCGTCCTCCAGATGATGGCCAAGCGACTCCATGAGCCTGACCGCGCTATCCAGCGCCGCCCGCACTTCCGGCGCCACTGAAGGGCCGAACATGGCGCTTCGAACAACCGCCACCTTCAAAGGCCGCGGGGCAGCTTCGAGTCCAGACAAAAAGCCCGCGTTCGGACAGGTGCAGACGGCGTCGAGCGCGGAAGCGGAATCGCGGACGCTGCGGCTTACAACGTGATCGACGACGAAGTCCGAAACGATGGTTTCGATTTGCGGGTCCCTAGGGTTGAGTCCGCGTGAAGTTTTCAAGCCAACAAGGCCGCAGCAGCTCGCTGGAATGCGGATTGAGCCGCCGCCGTCCGAGGCGTGCGCCAGGGGCACGATGCCGGCTGCGACAGCCGAAGCTGCCCCACCGCTTGAGCCGCCCGGTGTCAGATCGAGGTCCCACGGATTGCGGCATGGGCCGAAAAGTTCGGGTTCCGTGAAAGGCACGAGCCCAATCTCGGGAACATTGGTCTTGCCGAAAGCGACGAGGCCCGCAGCCCTGAAGCGCTTTATGATTTCCCCATCTTCCTCAGGCACGTAGTTTGCGAAAAGCCTGCTGCCGCATGTGAGCGGCGCGCCCGCAAGCGCCGGTCCGAGGTCTTTGACCAAAAAGGGGACACCGGCGAAGCGCAGCCCCGTATCCACCGCGCTTGCCGCTTGCTCCGCCTCCGCGTCCAATCGATACACAACTGCGTTGAGTTCAGGGTTCACGCGATCGCAACGAGCGCGTGCTTCCGCAAGAAGCTCGGCTGCACTCACCTCCCGTTTGCGCACAAGTTCCGCCAAACCGACCGCGTCGTATTGATCGTACTCTGCAAAGCCGCCCATCGTTTCCTCCTGCCGGCTGTTGTTACTTACAGCGAGCGCAGTAAAATCCCACTCCCGGAAATTCCGTCGAACACGGATTGAACAGCGATAGCGCTGAGAAGGATGCCGAAAACGCGCATCACAACTTTCTGAGCGTCACGCCAAGACCGATCGCGAATTTTCCTGAGCCGCCAACAAGAGAACGAGCGTAAAGGCCATCTCGCCTTTCTTCGAGCGCCTCCAAAATTTCCGGTGCGTTACATTCCGCTGATCCGCGAACTCGAAGATCATATCCAGTACAATCATAAGAAGAATGATGCCGCCCGCCCCGTCGCCGTCAGCGAGATCGCAATGCGTTCAGTACACCTGAAGCGCGGGCAAAACATTGCAAAGAGAGCGGCGACCTCTACGGGGCCGATGGCGAAGTGCGTCGCAAATGCCGGCAATGCGGTTTTGAGCATGCCGAATTCGAAGAATGGGCTTTACAATTCGTCAATGCGAACGAGACTTTCTCCGGAGCTGGCCTGCTGATGTTCATTGCCTTCCAGACTTAATTTCCCATCGCCGCATGGCCTCAAGCAACACCACGTTTTGCATGATGTTGTTGATCCGTTCGCGGCGGATGCGCTCCTTCTCGTCCGGGCACTCATCCGCGATGAAAGCGCGCCAGAACTTTCTCAAAACTTGCTTCCCCCGCGCGGGCCGCCTGATTGCGTTCATTGATAAATCCACCTGAGATGAGGGCGGAGACGATAGGAAATACCTGGTGAGCGAGGCTCGATCGCCAACTCCCCCGTATCCCTAGAATACGGAGTATCGCTTTCTATCTTCTCAACTTAATGGGCAGAAAAAGCGGAAAGTTTTGCGTGCGCGGCGGACGTTTCGACCGCGCCCGCCACCTTGACTCGACGGATGCTTACTCAGGCCGGCGCAACGGCGTAATGCGCGCCTCGATGACTTCGCCCCGGCGCAGGGACGCGAAACGTTGCCTCTCTTCCGTTCTGCGCGCAGCCGGAACAGTTGCGGCACGGGATGCACACAAAAACGCGAGCGCCTCTTATAAGAGGTCTTTATCATCTGGGCGGCACAGCGCTGCCACGATCTCATCGATGAATGGCGAATGGCCCGACCTTGTGAGAACGAGTTCGTCTTCCGCGCGAAGTCAGGGCGACATACATAAGGCCGCGTTCGAGCTTCCACTGCTCCGGGTCGGCAGAGAATGGGAGCAAATCCGCCCAAAGGATCAGCACGGCGCGCCATTGCAGCCCCTTGCAGGAATGGGCGGTGCAGAGCGTTAAGGCTCCCTGCGGTGCGCCCACCTTTCCTTTTCGCCAATAGACAGGGGCAAGACCTTCCAGCCTGTGAACGAACTGATTGAAGATGGATCGGCTGTCCTGCGGCAAGGCGCGGTAGAGAATGGCTATCTCATCGGGCTTGATGCCGGAGGCCAGCCAAGCCTGGATCTGTTCAACGGCGCAATCGCATTCAGCACCCCGGCTTGACGCCTCTAGAAGCACCGGATGTGGACCGGACCGGATAGCGCAACCTGCGTCAGGCTTCATACCCGAGAAGCACTGTTCCGGGTCACCATCCTTGACGCCACCTGCAAAAATGGAAGCAACCTCGATAATCTCTCTGGTATTGCGGTAATTCACATGCAGATCAAAATCTTTGTAAATTGTGCGGCCGACTGCTGCTATCCCGGCATCTTTCCATCGGAATGGTCTCCTTTCGAAGACTGCCTGACTTCCATCACCGACAATGAGCAGGTCGCCGTCATCGGGCTCCTTCAACGCCAGCTTCGCGCATTGGAGCCAAGTCTTGGCGAAGTCCTGTGCCTCGTCGATCAGCACGGCGTCGAAACGGTTCGCATCTCCTTCCCCACGCTGCAGCCGGTCAAGAAGGCGTTGACCATAATCGTCCACATCCTCCTCCTTGTTGAAGCAGACCCCATGTCGTGATCCCCACATATGGAAGTTGTGGCAGACGATATTTTTCTGGTTAGCGAAGATACCCTGGATATGTTCAGCAAGCGGTCTGTTGTAGCATAGAACGAGAACCTCTTTGTTTGCTTCTGCGGCGAGCAGGCGAGCTCTTGCTATCAGAATCACCGTTTTGCCAGAGCCCGCGACACCATATAAAATGCGGTGGCCTTCACCAATATTGCGTTCGAAACGCTCTTGGCGAAGGTCTAAGGTCTTCAATGCTTCACGGCTCTCATCGCGTCCGATCGGCGCTTTTGAGATAACGATCTCTGGATGGATGATGGCCCGTAACGCGGAAATTTGCGCATCATTCAAGGCTGCAAAATCCCACCAGGGATCGAAGAACCTTTTGAGGGCAGGAACGAGGCCTTCCGTTTCAAGATTGGCCAGTTGTTCGAACTCATCCCTCGTCATGACTTTGGAGCGCGGAAAGAGCGGTGCTAAGCCAAGATTCTCCAACTGATCCCGCTTGATATTGTTGAGAACGACAAGGTTGCCGAGAGGAAAGATCAACTGCCCAGCATGATCCCCGCTGCCCCGCAACAGGGGAGTGGAGTTGTTGAAGGCTTTAGCTGCGTTCAGCAATCCGAACATGTAATCCCGTGCCTGCCGGATCGGGTGTCTCTGCGTCTCGGTTCTTCCCCTGCTGGTAATCCTTACCTGATTGAGGTCCCCACTTTCTATATGGCCGGAATACCAACCCTTAACTTCGATGATGAGCAGACCCACTTCAGGGATAATCACGATGAAGTCTGGGTACTTGTTGCTGACAACTGGCTCATAATAGACAATGCAGTTGTCGGGCAACCGCTGGAGCACCTCGAAAACGCGCTTCTCGCCCGCACTTGCGCCGCTCGGCAAGCGATCCGGTATCATCTCAGCCATTTGGCTTCCTGGCCCCTGCTCCAGCGGCAAAACAATGAACACACACAGAGTTGCCTTTGCAGTAATTCTGCTTTTCTATTCCAGAAAAGTTAGAATTTGAAGAAATAGCCAGCATGAAGGCTAACGCCAAATCAACCCGCCTTTAATCGGAACCAATAAGGGCGAAAAAGTTGATCAATTCTTAAACGCTCGAGCAGCTATCCGAGTCCAAATGGACGCGGGCTGTTCTAGTCCAAGTGCCGCTCAAGCCGCCGATTGCGCGGGCTCTGTCGCGGGCGGCGAATAACGGAGCCAGATTGCCTTCTGGCCAAGCGAGGCGACAAAGGCTGCGTGGGCGGTCTCTTCCTCAGCCGAAAGGCGCCGCGACAGTGGCTTCAACCGGATCTGCACCGCGGCTTCGCCTTCCGCCTTAGCCGCGGCCTCGCGTGAAATGAGATTCAGACCGGCCTGCTCCGCCCCGATCAGCCCAAGGTAGACCTCGGCAAGAAGCTCGCTATCGAGCAATGCGCCGTGCTTTGTCCGCGTTGAGTTGTCGATCCCGTAACGCCGGCAGAGAGCGTCGAGATTGTTGGGGCTGCCGGGATGCTTCCGGCGAGCGAGCGCCAGCGTGTCCGTGACTTGCTCGAAGCTGATCGGTGGAGGAAAGCCAAGCCGCCCGAATTCGTGATTGAGAAAGCCGACGTCGAACGCTGCGTTGTGGATAATGAGGCGCGCGCCTTCCAACACGGCGAGGATTTCATCTGCCCGCGAGCCGAACAAGGGCTTATCGGCGAGGAAGGCTTCGGTGAGGCCGTGGATCTCGGTCGCGGCCCTCGGCACATCCCGCTCGGGGTTGAAATACCAGTGCCAAGAAACACCGGTAGGGATGTAGTTAACCAGTTCGACGCAGGCCAGCTCGATGACGCGGTGATTGTCCTTGGGGTCAAGCCCGGTCGTCTCGGTGTCGAGCACAAGTTCGCGCATTGAGCCCCATCGATGCGGTCAGTCTTCTTGGAGGTCGGCCCAGCGCTGGTATGCCAGCGGCGGCCTTTTCAGGATCTCCATCAGGACTGCATCGATTTGGCGGTACGTGTCTTCCAGTGGAACGCCTGTATCCACAACGAAGTCGGCTTTGGCGCGCTTTTCGGCGTCGGGCAGTTGCCGCGCGATCAGGGCGCCAAGTTTGTCTGCGGTCATGTTTGGCCGCGTTAAGAGGCGGGCGCGTTGGACGTCGGGCGGAGCGCTCACAACAACAATGGCATCGAAAAGAGCATGCGACGCTGTCTCGAAAAGAAGCGGTATTTCGAGGACGGAGAGATCGGAGCCTTTGTCGTGTTCGTCGAGCAGAAAGCCCCATTCGGCAGCGCGAACGCGAGGATGGATGATGGCTTCGAGCTTCCTTAGTTCGGCCGGCGAGGCGACGACCTTTGCAGCTAAGGCCGCGCGATCCACGACGCCATCTCTGGTCGTGCCAGGGAACACCGTCTCGATCAGCGGCGCGGCTTCGCCGGCGTAAAGGTCGTGGACGATTCTGTCCGCGTCCAAAACGGGAATGCCTTGATCGCGAAGGTAGGCTGCGACTGTGCTCTTCCCCATTCCGATCGAACCTGTGAGGCCTGCGACGATCATGCGTGCGCATTCTTGCGAGCTTCGATGGCCGCAAGCACTGCCTCGCGCAGTTCCTGCGTCACCTCGGGGCGTACGCCGAACCAGACTTCAAAGCCGGGGACCGCTTGATGAAGGAGCATGCCCAGCCCATCGACGGCCCTTAAGCTACGACGGCGAGCCTCGCTTAACAGACCCGTTTCAAGCGGTGAATAAACGATGTCGCAAACCGTAGCATCCCGCGCGGCAGGGGAAAGATCGACATTGAGAGGCGGAGCGCCGTTCATGCCCAACGTCGAGGTGTTGACGATGAAATGTGCGCCTTCCAGAACCCGGCCCAACTCCTCAAAACCGTGAGAGGATGCGGCCGGAAAGGTCGCCGCCAGTTCCTCGGCACGTGCTTTCGTCCGGTTGACGATCCGGATATTCTCGAAGCCGCGCTGTCGAAGCGCCCAGACGACCGCGCGAGCCGCGCCGCCCGCGCCGATGACAACCGCCGGACCGCCACGGTCCCACCCCGATGCTTCGCTATCGAGATTTGCGAGAAATCCAAAGGCGTCAGTATTTGAACCCGACAGCCTGCCTTCCTCGAGCCAAACCGTGTTCACGGCTCCGATGGCTTCCGCAGCCGCGTCGCGCCGCTCGCACAGGCGGTGCGCCTCGATCTTGTGGGGCACCGTGATGTTGCCGCCACAAAAGCCGTTGGCGGCCAGGTTCATAAGAAAGCCTTCTAACGCCGCCGGTTCGACGGCCACCCTGCCATATTCGCCGTCCACTCCGTATGTCTTGAGCCAATAGCCATGTATCGCGGGGGATAAAGAGTGGGATATGGGCCAGCCGATCACACAAGCACGTGCCATGCCGGCATTTCCTATTTCATGAGAATCGAGAGCCGGCGCAGCTCGTCTAACACCGGAAGGATCGGCAAACCGAGGATTGTGAAATAATCGCCCTTCACCTCCGAGAAAAGGTGAATGCCGAGGCCCTCAATATGATAGGCGCCGACAGAAGTAAGGACGCCTTCGCCCGCGGTCTCAAGGTACCAATCGAGGAACTCATCCGAGAAATCGCGAACCGTCATGGTCGCGATATCGGAGAAGGTCGCCACGTGATCCTTGTAAAGCAGCACCGCCCCGGAATGGAGGTAGTGTGTCCTGCCGCGCAGTTTCAGAAGCTGATCACGCGCCGCGTCCCGGCTTCCTGGCTTCTGCAAGAGTTCATTGCCGATCGCCAGAACCTGATCCGCGCCGATGACAATGGCTCCGGGCTCCATTTCCAGGATATTGTCGGCCTTGAGCCGGGCCAACGCCAAGGCAACCTCCGTGGGCGTGGTATTGCTGGCGAAGTGCTTTTGTTCCTCTGCCTCGTCCACCATCGAAGGGCGTTGATGAAATCTGACGCCTGCGTGGGCCAGGATGGCCCCGCGCGCGGAACTCGCGGACGCAAGTATGATCTCTGGGTAGTCGGATTGCATCGCGCGACTTGTAACCTTTTTTGAACTCAAGCTTCATATAGAGAGCAGCTTGGCTAACGACGGCTTCCTTCGTAAAGAGCGATTATGGCCGCAGCCGTCTCCTCAATGGACCTTCTCGTGACGTCAGAGAATTTGCCAACCGTGCTTCGCGCACAGTCTCTTTGTGAATGATATCTCGTCCTTTATAGCATCGGCATCAATATAATCATCGAATTTGTCGCTATTCAAAGCAAGCAACCGATTTCGCCTGATCTCGGCAAGCCGTTCCGGACTTGCAACCAGGCCGACCACATAAGGCGTCTTGAGTTTTTCCAGGGTGGATGGCAGCGGTATTTTCGGAACCAGCGGCACGTTTGCCGTCTTAAATCCCCTGTTTGCAAGATAAATGCTCGTCGGTGTCTTCGATGTGCGGCTGGCGCCAACCAACACAATGTCAGACTTCTCCAGGTCCTCAGTGCTCTGGCTGTCGTCGTGGGCCAGCGTGAAGTTCATGGCCTCGATCCGACGGAAGTACTCGGCATCAAGGGTATGCTGGCCTGCGACAACAGCGCGCGCCGGCATTTTTAAATATTCTTCGAAAGCCTTCAGAACAGGCCTCAGCACGAAGATGCAGGGAACTTCAAGCTCCACACATCTCTTTTCAAGAAGCTCGGCAAGGTCCGGGTTCATGAGCGTGTAAAGCACGATGCCCGGCGCGGATTCGATGTGCTGCAAGACGGTTGCAAGCTGCTTCGGATTACGCACCAGGGGATGCATATGCCGGTTGGGTTTCGCGCCGGGTAATTGCACCACTGCCGCCTTCGCCATCGTCGTCAAGGTCTCGCCCGAAGCGTCCGAAACGAGGTGCAGATGAAAGTGCTTCGGGGTGGGGATTGGTGTGGATTCCGGGGATGGAACCGCCTCCTTGCCACCCAGGCCTGGTTTGGTTCCGTCATCCGCCATTAGAGTCCTCCACACTAATTAAAAAAGAGCGCACAGGTCGTAGCGCCAAGGAAAAAAAGCTCTTGGTTTGCACCCGCCTCCGACCTGCGCTAAGTCTTCACAGCTTGTTCCTCTAGTTATTCATTGCTGAAAAGGGCAAAGCAAGGCTAAACAGCATAAGACGAACCCGATGCAAGCGCTGTTTTTAAACAAGAGCTCAGCGGATTGCACCCCAAAGCCCGGCCCGCACCTGGAACCGGGGGATGACCGCGGCACAACAGAATGTTTGCACGGTTTGCCTACCCCCAGAAATAACAACAGATCTTAAGTGGAATTTTTTCTGATGAAGACGTCCCCCAAAGCCGCCGCCAAGCAAACCACGCCGAAGTTCCTGGAAGCCCTGTCAGGAAAGGCTCACAAGGCTCCTCCCATGTGGCTCATGCGGCAAGCGGGTCGGTATCTTGCCGAGTATCGTGAGGTCAGAGCGCAAGCAGGCTCGTTTCTCAACCTCTGTTACAATCCGGCGCTCGCCGCGGAAGTGACCATCCAGCCAATCCGCCGCTTTGGGTTCGATGCCGCCATCATCTTTTCGGACATCCTCGTCGTTCCCCATGCTCTCGGCCAGCACGTGGAATTTCGTGAAGGCGAGGGGCCGCATCTGGAGCCCATCAAGAGCCTCTCCGATGTTTCCAAACTTTCGGTTTCCAAAGCGCAATCAACCTTTGAGATCGTTTTCGAAGCGATCCATAAGGCCATCGCCGGCCTCGAAGGCAGGGCCCCGCTCATCGGGTTTTGCGGTGCACCCTGGACCGTCGCAAGCTACATGGTGGAGGGTCACGGCTCCTCGGACTACAAGGCCGCGAAGCTTTTGGCCTACCGCGAGCCGAAAACCTTTGGTGCCATTCTCGACCTGCTTGTGGAAGCGTCTTCCGCGTATCTGATCGGGCAGGTGAACGCCGGCGCCCGTGCCTTGCAAATCTTCGACAGCTGGGCTGGAGCTCTCGCGGACAACGACTTCGAGACCTTCGTCATCGAGCCGACGGCGAGGATCGTGAAGCAGGTGAAAGCGGCTCATCCCCACGTTCCGATCATCGGATTTCCGCGCGGAAGCTCGCCGCAATACGAGGAATATGTCGCAAAAACGGGCGTGGATGCGCTCGGCTGCGACACGGCAGCTCCCCTGATGGTCATGGCGAAGATGCAAAGCCACCTGCCGGTTCAAGGTAATCTCGATCCGCTGTTGCTGCTCGCAGGCGGCGATGCTATGGAACGACGGGTGAAGGCGATTCTCAACTCTCTTGCATCGAAACCATACGTCTTCAATCTTGGCCACGGTATTCTCCCTGAAACGCCAATCGAGAATGTCGAGCACCTTATCCGTCTCGTTCGCGCGGAATCTTAGACGCGCATCAACTCGAGTGCCCACCATGAACAGCCTCATAATTCATGAGAAGTCTGGGGTTTGCACATGAAGGCCGCGCATCTGATTGCGGCCTTCGCCTGGGGTGGCGCGCTTGTTGTAGTTGGCGAGACTTTTCGCTTGCCACGCCAAAATCGGCGTGCGGATGATCGCCTACCTGGGAATGAAGCCACAGGGTGGTGGGCTCCTGGCTGGCTGCACGTTGGTTGAAATTCTGCTTGTCGGCCTCCTCATGCTGGCTGTCCAGGTCCTTCTTGCCAGTGGCGGCAAGAGCTCGAAGCTGATCGCGTACCACACAGTTCCCGTTTCTTTCGGGGTCAATGAAGCGCCCGCGCTTTCCCATTATCGGAATCGCAATCCTGGTCATTGTTCAGCCACTTTGATCTGAATTCACTGGAAAACGCGGTCCACGCACGTTCCTATCTTTCCGAAAGCGTAGAAGGCTGCTATATTCACAATGTCGTAAATTTCCGGCGGTCACCAATAACAACGGGATCAGACTTGCCGGTGCTCGATTTGAGTGAAGAAGCCGTAATCTGCCCTCCGAGACAAACGGCCTAGCGACAGTCCTCATTTCATCCGGCCCGCGGGTTTTCCCTGCACCAAATTTTTCACCTCCCGGAAATCGCTCCCATCATGCAAGAAATGAAACTTCAAGATCTTAAAGTGAAGTCTCCAACGGAGCTTCTCAGCTTCGCCGAAGAGTTTGCCGTCGAGAATGCGAGCGCCCTGCGAAAGCAGGAGCTGATGTTCGCTATCCTGAAGCAGCTCGCCGCGCGGGAAATTGAAATTACTGGAAACGGTGTTGTCGAGGTGCTCCAGGATGGCTTTGGCTTCCTGCGTTCCCCCGATTCAAACTACCTCCCGGGACCGGACGACATCTATGTAAGCCCAAGCCAGATCCGGCGCTTTGGTCTAAGGACCGGCGACACGGTGGAGGGGCAAATCCGCGGCCCGAAAGACGGCGAGCGGTATTTCGCGCTCCTGAAGGTCAACAAAATCAACTTCGACGATCCTGAGAAGATCCGCCACAAGATCCACTTCGACAATCTGACGCCGCTCTATCCTAACGACTGGCTGAAGATGGAGACCGACCGGCCGGAATCGAAGGATTTGAGCCCGCGCGTCATTGATATCGTGGCGCCTCTCGGCAAGGGCCAGCGCGGTCTGATCGTGGCGCCGCCCCGGACCGGTAAGACCGTACTTCTCCAAAATATCGCGCATTCCATCACCGCCAATCACCCCGAATGCTACCTCATCGTTCTTCTGATCGATGAGCGGCCAGAAGAGGTGACCGACATGCAGCGTTCGGTGCGGGGCGAGGTCATCAGCTCGACCTTTGACGAGCCTGCCTCGCGGCATGTGCAGGTTGCCGAAATGGTGATCGAGAAGGCCAAGCGGCTCGTGGAGCACAAGCTTGACGTCGTGATTCTGCTGGACTCCATCACGCGTCTCGGCCGCGCCTATAATACCGTGGTGCCGTCTTCCGGTAAGGTTCTGACCGGCGGTGTCGACGCCAACGCGTTACAGCGGCCGAAGCGCTTCTTTGGCGCGGCTCGAAACATCGAAGAGGGCGGATCGCTGACGATCATCGCGACAGCGCTCGTCGAAACCGGCAGCCGCATGGACGAGGTGATTTTCGAAGAGTTCAAAGGGACGGGCAACTCGGAACTCGTTCTCGACCGGAAGGTGGCCGACAAGCGCGTCTTCCCCGCCATGGACATTGCCAAGTCGGGCACCCGGAAAGAAGAACTCCTCGTTCCGCAGGCTCAGCTGCGCAAGATGTATGTCCTGCGGCGCATCCTCAACCCGATGGGGCCGATGGATGGCATCGAGTTCCTGCTCGATAAGCTGCGCCAGACGAAGACGAACAACGACTTCTTCAATTCCATGAACACTTAGAGCCTACCCGCTTTTGATGGCCTCAAAAGCGGGCTCTAAGTTTTTGTGTTGTCGTGCGTCTTCATCGGGAAACCGCTTCGCACTGTTCTGGACGAATACGAAGCCTCGCAGGAGCAAGGCCTCGTGTTAGCCCGCGCTTGCGGTTCCGTGAGCCTCAGCCCGCAAAGTGCGTCGGGGCTGAGCGGATCGTGGGGTTCGGAGCAGCCAGCGTGCGGTTGGACGCGGATAAGCATCTCGGGCGCTTAGAAACGATCAACGTTTCAGCCTTTAATTAAGGCGCGTTGATCTAACCTTTATCACTCCGAAATGGCATCCGGCAGCACTCAACGAGGCGAAGCAGCTCGGCTTGCCGCGACGTGTTGGTTTTCTGAAATATCTTTCGCAGGTGACTCTTGACCGTGGAAAGCGCGATGTTGAGCTGGGCGGCAGCCTCTGCTGGTCCTCGCGTCTCGACGAGAGCTTTCAGGGTCCGCGTTTCGGCCTTGCTGAGTCCGTAAGCCTCCGCAAGGCCGTCGATGCCATGGTGGTTCGTCTGTCCGGCTTGCATAATGAAGAGCGCGATTGCCGGCTCCGCGCCGTCAATCGTCAGCGGACGCAGATTCGCGAGCACTCCAGGCCGGTCAGCAGACGGTTGGGCGAGGCAAACCTCGCAATGGCGAGCTTCTTCGCCTTGCTGGCTCAAGCTTACGAGTTCGATCGCCTGCTTCAGCGCAGCGCTCACACCGCGGTCTTTTCCCTGAAGGAATCCGTCCAAGAGGCGAATGGGCCACCCCTCTTCAAGCATCGAGCTGGCTGCTTGATTGGCGAAGAGAACCCGTCCGCTTGCTGAAAGGATCAAAACCGCGACGGACAATTGATCAAACGCAACGCGCAACGCCTCGAAAGCAGGCTCAGACATCAGAACGCCTCTGGGCACCCGGCTCCCTGCTGGCGCCAACATTTCATCTATTCAAATAATCAACCTGGGGATGAGTCGGAAGGTTGTCGTTGGGAAAGCGCACGGCATCCCGGCAATATTTGCAGGTGGATTTAGAACCTACTGGCAAATTGATATGATTTGGCGCTTATCCCTTGCGCAGGCTTGGTCTTATGGCAGCGCCAGAGGATCCGACTCTGACGCCGCGGTCCATTGAAATTTGCCGAGCCAGGCGTCTTCCCCTGTGGAAGGGTGCACTGTCAGTTCCCAAGGCAAAGACGTCGTGACTTACGTATCGGCTATATCGGAGCTGCGGCAACCTGCACGGAAACGTGACGTTCTTCCTTGAGCTTTTCCTTTACCAGGTCCGGGTCGGTCAGCGGCAAGGAGCAGCGCTGGCCGATGCAAATGTAGGCGGTTATCTTTCCGTCGACCTTGCCCTTCCCTGCCGCGGGCGATGACGGCGGGATGCCCAGCCCCTCGCCCACCCACTGAATGATGGCGCCGGGCATGGAAACTTCAGCCAGCGCCCTGCGCCAGGCGGCGGCCTCCGGCTCCTCCCGATCCCCCGCGATGATGATATGCTGCGGTGAAATCAGCGTGAGCGCGCCAGACAAAAGACCGGTATAGGCCAGCGCCATCGTCTGGGCCGCGCCCTGGAAGGCGTCCAAAAGCGCGTCCGCCCGATTCAGGTAAGCGGCGTCGCCTGTGAAGGTGTAAAGGTCCGCCAAATTCTGGAGCATGGTCGCGTTCGGATTGGGGACCGCATCGTCGCTCGCGGAAAGGGGCCGCAGAATAAGGTCGCTGGTGTCGTCGGCGGTGAGGTAATAGCCACCGCTCTCCGCGTCATAATGCCGGTTCATGATTGCTGTCCACGCGATGGCGTCGTCGAGATAGCGCTTCTCGTTCGTCACCTGGTGAAGCGTCAAGGCCGCTGAAATCATGTTCGCATAGTCGGCTGAGGTTGCTGGGCCTTTGAGCTTGCCCCCGCGATAGGAGTGGAAAAGACGGCCGCCGGAGATCATGCGGCTGCAGACGAAAGCATAAGCGCCTTCCGCGAGCTTGATCCATTCCGGCGTCGCAAAGGTATCTCCCGCACGTGCCAGCGCCCTGATGGCTAAACCGTTCCAGTCGGCGAGCACCTTGTCGTCCCAGCTCGGCTTCTTCCGCTTATTGCGCTCCTCGAATATCTTGTGGCGGCATTCGTCGAGGATCTGCTCCTCGTGCTGGCTCAGAAGGGCCAGCGCGTTAAGGCGGTTGAGGATGGTCCTGCCTTCCCAGTTGCCGCCTTCGGTTACGTCGTAGACCTGTGCGAAGAGCGCCGCTTCTTCGCCGTGGCCGAGAACATTCGTGATCTCCTTGGCGGTCCAGAGGTAAAATCTTCCCTCCGCCCCTTCGGAATCCGCATCGTAGGACGAAGCAAAGCCGCCATCGGGCGCTCGCATGGTGCGTGACAGCCAGGCGATCGTCTCGCTCACGCGGGTGCGCAAGCGGTCGGATTGGGTCTCCTTCCAGACCTCCGTCATCAACTCGATCAGCAGCGCGTTGTCGTACAGCATCTTTTCGAAATGGGGCACGAGCCAGCGCTCATCGACCGAATATCGCGAGAAGCCTCCCCCGATATGATCGTAGATGCCTCCCTGGCAGATATGGAGAAGCGTGTTCTTCACTTCCTCCAGGCAGGTCTTCAGCCCGTAGCGCAGACCGGCCCTCCAAAGGAACGTGAAAATGCTCGTATTCGGAAATTTGGGCGCGCCGCGAAGGCCGCCATTGGTTGGATCGATCGCGCCAATGAACTTGCTGGCAATGGCGGCAAGCTGTTCCTCGGAGAATTCGGGGGCGGCGCCATAGTTGAGCCGGGGCATGAGCCGTGACTTCAGATACGCGGTGTTCTGCGCGATGGTCTCCTTTTCCTTCGCATAGACGCGGGCCACGTTCACGAGCACCTCCTTGAAGCTCGGCTTGCCGTAACGGGGCTGATCGGGAAAGTAGGTGCCGCCGAAGAAGGGCATCCCGTCAGGGGTGAGGAACATCGTCAATGGCCAGCCGCCCTGTTCGCCAAGCTCCTGCAAGGCCGTCATGTAAAGCGTGTCGACATCGGGGCGTTCCTCCCTGTCGACCTTGATGTTCACGAACAGCTCGTTCATGAGCTCGGCCACGTCGGCGTTCTCGAAGCTCTCGTGCGCCATGACATGGCACCAATGGCAGGCGGCATAGCCAACGGATAACAGCACGGGCTTGTCGAGCCGCTGCGCCTCCTCGAAGGCCTCCTGGCACCAAGGCCACCAATGAACCGGATTGTGTTTATGCTGCTGGAGGTAGGGGCTAGTTTCTTCGCTCAGACGATTTAATGCCATGAGGCAACCTTGTTCACCGCTTTGCTCTTTTGGGAGTGGCCAGAAACACGACAACCCGTCAATATGAATATACGCTTTTTTCGCATATGCATCCTGGAATATATCATGCATGCCTTTGCCGCCAGGAACGGGTCGCCATGACCATTTACGCTCTTTCCACCGCTCCTGGGCGTGCGGGTATCGCCGTCATTCGGATTTCCGGTAGAGCCGCAAGAAACGCGCTTGATGCGCTGTGCCATGGCCGTTTCCCAGCGTCGCGCGTCGCCAGCTTCCGGCGATTGCGCCATCCCCATACCGGCGAGGTTCTGGATGAGGCTGTCGTGCTCTGGCTTCCGGGGCCGGCTAGCTTCACGGGCGAGGATGTCGCCGAGTTCCATGTTCATGGAGGGCGCGCGGTCGTGGCCGGTGTTCTGGAGGCGCTCGCATCGTTCGGGTTGAGGCTTGCGGAGCCCGGTGAGTTTACGATGCGAGCCTTTGGAAACGGCAAGATCGATCTGACCGAAGCCGAAGGCCTTGCCGATCTGATCAACGCCGAGACAGCTTATCAGCGGCGGCAGGCGATTGCCCAACATTGCGGCGCTTTGCGAGGTCAGTATGACCATTGGCGGACCACGCTGCTCAGTGCGATGGCTTATGTGGAGGCGAGCCTCGATTTTTCGGACGAGGGCGATGTTGGGCCGAACCCATTCCAGGAGGCGGTGCCAATGGTCGGAGGCCTCGTCGGCGAGTTGGAGCGCGCTTTGGCCGATGGCCATCGGGGCGAGATCGTTCGCGAAGGCATTCAAGTGGCCATCGTCGGAGCGCCCAATGTCGGCAAGTCGAGCCTGCTGAATGCGTTGGCGGGCCGCGAAGCTGCGATTGTCTTCCATGAGCCGGGAACGACGCGCGATGTCATCGAAGTAGCTCTCGACCTTGACGGCTTCCCCTTCGTGTTGCGCGACACGGCCGGTCTTCGCGAGACGGAAAGTGCCGTGGAGCAGGAGGGCATTCGCCGGGCGTTGGCCAGCGCCAGGGACGCGGATGTAGTTCTTCTGATGTATGACGCGACCACCCCTCAACCCGGCCCTCTCCCTATGGAAGAGGGAGAAACGGCGTTCCGTCATGAGGGTTTTGCGTCGAAGGCCACGAAAACGATCTTGGTGATGAACAAGATCGACATTGCGCAACCAGACCTTTCCCGCTGGCATCAAGAAGCGCTCCAGGTCTCCGTCAAGACAGGCGAGGGTCTTGATGCCATCAGAACATCGCTTGTCCGGTTTGCGGAAGAAAGCTTTGGTGGCAGCGAGACCCCGCTCATCACACGGGTCCGGCACCGCCAGCAAATCGAGCACGCGCGAAGCGCCCTCAATCAGTTTCTTGGCAGCGCCGAGGCAAGTGAACATCCGGAAATCGCCGCCGAGCATCTGCGGGTCGCCGCCGACGCGCTAGGACGCCTAACCGGCCGGCTCGATGTCGAGGACGTGCTCGGCCACATCTTCTCGGAGTTCTGCATCGGGAAATGAAGCGCGACGGCGCCCTCTGTTTCACATGAAACGTTGGGACGGTTGCCTATTAGATGCTAATTTTTATGCAAATTGCGAATTGCGGCATCTGTTTGTCAACTTGTCCCTTACGCTTGCGTCCGTTTTCCTTCTTCTGAAAGATCTTCAACGAAAACTCCTTGAAGGCAGGTTAACGAGAGCCAGCCCGCTCCAACCGTTGATAATCGTGGGAAAAACGTCAAACGGGACGTCATCGCCGCCGCCTGCGCCGCAACTTTTCCGGCAGCGAGCCGCGTTAACCCGCTGATCGCAAAACATATTTAACGGACTTTTGCTCGTCTCAGTTAATGAGAAAATTCCGGCATTTAGTTCTATTTAATGGGAGGTCATGAGTGGATGAAAGCTGTTTGCTCTCAAGGATATCGCGAAATTACGTCCTGCCAAGACGAAGCCTCGGAGGGAAGTAATTGCGGCAGGAATAAAATGGTTGTTAAGCACAATGGTGAGCGGAAATAAATCCAACGCGGTCCGGTTAACCACATTTGTATTAAGATCGCCGCGAGGGCGCGGATGAGCAGTGGAGGAAGGTTCCACGCGGGGAGACTTGTTGGCTGGCTCCGGTCGCTGACGGACTGCTTACGGCCAAGCGGAGTGCGAGCCGGGATCGCAAAAAGGGTGGCACTCCAATTCGTTGCGATCCTGGATAAGGCTTCACCTTTCCGGGATGACGAGCGTGGAGCGAGCGGCTTCCGGGATGATAATCCGTTGGTCAGAGCAGCGAACTCAGCTTAGGTTTTCTTCTCGCCGCCCCAGTGCAGGAACAAGCCGATCTCGCCGATATAGCCGTCGGGAAAACTCATCACTTTGGCGAGAAGGTGGAAGCCGCGCGGCTTCAGATCCCGCTCGAAACGCAGATAGGCCTCGGCTGCTTCGCCGCGCAAGGTCGAAGGCCAGTCAGGCTCAGCCACATTGATCGCTCTGCCGCCGTCGCTGCAAAGCTCGTGCGGGAACTGAAGGACCAGGATCTCCCTTCTCGCCATGCTCCGCCGCGATCCGCGCTTGATGAAGGATGCCGCGCCAATAATCATCGGTGAGATGGTGGTCGACGAGTTCTTTCACCCGTGCTTTGCGCTGCTCCTCCGCAGCGTGCCGTTCGTGCTCCGCCTGGTGAGCTTTTTGGCTGGCGGCATCGTCGACGAGATGACGGAAAGAGGTTGCGCTCAGGCCATCCTCTTCCGGGACCGTGACGGTTTGAACGGGCTTGCTAGGGGTCTCGGCACTCTTGAACGGGTCGAAGCGAAGGGTCCAGGCGAACATGCCTTCTTCCTGGTGGTGTTCGGATTGCTGGCTGGCGACCACGCGAACGAGATCGGCCCTGCTGACGATGCCCGTTAGGCGGCCATCACGGGTCACCGGGACGCGCTTGATTTGCAGCGTGGTGAAGAGCTTTCCGATCTCGGCAATCTTTGTATCTTCGCTCACGGTCACGACAGGGGCGGACATGATGTCTCGGGCGGTCCGATGGTTGTTGCTGATCGTCGACAGGAAGGTCTTGCTAAGGTCTTCGCCCTCAGCCAGCAGCGTGAGCCACCAATCCCTTCCCTTTTCGCGTTCGGGAGCATTCGACTTCAGGAGATCACCCTCGGTCACCATGCCAACGATCGAACCCGTTTCGTCCAACACGGGCACTCCGCTGATGCGCTTTTCGAGAAGAAGCGAAGCAATCTTGCCTATCGGCGTTTCGGGGGTCACCGTTACGACGGCTTTCGTCATGACGTCGCGCGCTTGCATTGATCGGTCCTTCTTATCGGGGTCCTAAGGATTGGCGGAATATCTCAAGGAAGTTAATTTCGACCGCTATCTTGTGCTAGGCCGCTAGCATAAGAAAAATTCATTTCCTTACGCTCAACACGACCTTCGCCTCGGACTGGGCCTATAGACCGGCTTGCTCTCAATCTGGCCTCGATTTAGCAATCCTGGCGCCGTTTACCAAGGCATTCCTTATGATCTACGTTTGTGACGTTGGCACGCTCTACCTCAGGCGGCGGAACGCGGGCTTCCTTTGTGCCCGCCAGTCGATTATGTCTGGCTCAACACAAAGAGTTTGAGACATGAGCGCACGAGTTTTCGACGTCATTGTTGTGGGAGGCGGGCACGCCGGTTGCGAGGCGGCCGCGGCGGCTGCCCGTATGGGCGCGCGAACAGCGCTCGTTACGCATCAATTCCAGACGATCGGCGAGATGTCCTGTAATCCCGCGATTGGCGGCCTCGGCAAAGGGCATCTCGTCCGCGAGGTCGATGCGCTCGATGGGCTGATGGGGCGCGTGATCGACCGGGCGGGTATCCAGTTCCGCATGCTCAACCGTTCCAAGGGACCCGCTGTCCAGGGGCCACGCGCGCAGGCAGACCGCAAGCTCTATCGCCGTCATATGCAAGATGCGATCGTCTCTCAGCCTGACCTTGAGGTCATCGAGGAGCCGGTCGAAGATCTCATCATCAAGGATGGCGCAGTGGCGGGCGTGATCACGGCGAGCGGGCGCGAAGTCCGCTGCGGGGCGGTCGTCATCACCACGGGTACGTTCCTGAAGGGCTTGATTCATATGGGCGAGACCCGCATCCCGGCGGGCCGCGTTGGCGAGGCGCCTGCCATTCGGCTCAGCGATCGCCTCTATGCTCTCGGTCTTCGCATGGGCCGCCTGAAGACCGGAACGCCCGCGCGCCTCGACGGACGCACGATCGATTATTCGAAGCTGGGCGCGCAGCCAGGCGACGAGCCGCCGATCCCATTCTCCTTCCTCACGGAGACGATCACGACGCCCCAGGTCGCCTGCCATATCACGGCCACGACGCCGGAGACGCACGCGATCATTACGGCGAACATCCATCGCGCGCCCATGTACTCCGGACAGATCGAAGGCATCGGCCCGCGCTACTGTCCATCCATTGAAGACAAGGTCGTCCGCTTCAAGGATCGCGGGACCCATCAGAATCTTCTCGAGCCCGAAGGTCTCGACGACCATACCGTCTATCCGAACGGCATTTCGACCTCGTTGCCGGAAGACGTTCAGCGCGCCTTTCTGAAGACGATTCCCGGCCTGGAGAACGCCGCCGTGATCCGGCCCGGCTATGCGATCGAATATGACTATGTCGATCCGAGGGAGATGAACGCGACGCTGGAGGTTAAGCGGCTGCCGGGGCTGTTCCTGGCCGGGCAGATCAACGGCACGACCGGGTATGAGGAGGCGGCGGGCCAGGGTCTCGTCGCGGGCGTGAACGCTGCGCTGACGGCGGGTGGCAGGCCTGCTGACTTCGTCGTGTCGCGGACCGACGCTTACCTCGGCGTAATGATCGACGACCTCGTGACCCGCGGCGTTTCCGAGCCGTATCGCATGTTCACGAGTCGCGCCGAATATCGCCTCCGGCTGCGCGCCGATAATGCCGACGAGCGCCTGACGCTCTTGGGCGCTCGGATCGGGTGCGTGGGTTCCGAGCGGATGCAGGCTTTCACCGCGAAGGCGGAAGCAATTGACGATGCGCGCCGCCTTCTCGAAAGCCTGTCGCTGACGCCGGACCAGGCTGCGGGATACGGCATCGCCCTTAATCGCGACGGCCGCCGCCGCTCGGCCTTTGATCTCCTGTCTCTGCCGCTCCTATCGGTGAGCACGCTTTCGGCGATCTGGCCGGAGCTATTGGCGATCCCGGCGGCGACGGCGGAGCGCCTGCAGGTCGACGCGCGATACGCCGTCTATCTGGACCGGCAGGAGGCGAGCATCCTCGCCTTCAAGAAAGACGAGGCCGCCGCTATCCCGGCTGCCGTCGACTTCGCGGCCATTGCGGGCCTTTCGAATGAAGTTCGGCAGAAACTCGAACGCCACCGCCCCGCGACGCTCGCTCAGGCCGCCCGCATTGATGGTGTGACGCCCGCCGCGCTGATGCTGCTCCTTGCCCATATCCGCAAGGCCGCCCGCGCCGCTTAGCGTGTCGTCATGGCCGGGCTTGCGCTGAGAATTCTTGCGCTGGATGGCCGCATCAAGTGCGGCCATGACCTATGGTGAGGTGCGCGACCCGAAGCCTAAACGCGCTTACTGACTCATGATCGCCCTGAGTGCGAGGAACTCGGGGCGGTACTCGAAATGCATGCCGTCGAAGTGATACCAGTTGCCGCCCCAGATGAAGCCGTGCTTCTCGAAGACCTTCACGATCTCGATGGGAATCCGGTTCTTATAGACCAGCGGTATCTTCTTCTGCCTGACCTGCTCCTCGCTCATGGCGTGGGGCAGCCCATACTGCCAGTAGCCGCCATATTGCGGGTTGATGTCGACGGCGATCCCGAACGAATGGACGCTAAGGCGCGTGGTGCCCGCAATGCATCGCGGGACGTAGCTGCCTCCGCTCGGGACGAGGTATTTGCCGAAGGATGGGCCGAGCGCTTCCAACTCCTTCGAGACGAGCCGCAGCTTTTCATCGACGCCATTCGCGGATGCCGCCTGCATCGAACCGCCGGAGAACTTCGAAACCCAGGGCACGCTTTTAAGTGGGGCGCTTGAAGCGCACTTCACACTTGCGCATCCTCCTGCCGGGTGCTTCTCGCAATCGCCGTACATCTTCGAGAAGAAAGCCTCGTTCCGGATGCGGCCGGGGTCGCTCTCCTCACCGGGAGGAGAGGCAGCGCCGTCGAAGACGTAATGCCAGCGGAACATGTCCGCGATGTCCGGCCGGGCGAGCAGATCTTGAGGCGTCTTGTCCGCGCGCCCATCGCCGAACGGCATCTTTGTTCCGTCCTTCCAGATGAGGCTCACACCGTCAAAGCTAGCCAGATGAGCGGGATAGGCGTTGATGAGCGCCTCCGCTTTCTGCTCCACTGTCTGGGCCGAAGCTGGCGACACGCCGCTCAGGCCCAAGAGAAGAGTTAAAAAGGCGAACACGCTCACCGTGCGTTTTCCTTCTGTTCAAGCATCGCAACCTCTGCGCCGCTCGATGGCGCGGATGAACTCGACCTCTTCACGCTCGGCGCGGGACATCGGCACGTCACCTTCCACGTAAAAGCGGCAGCCCTGGTTGCCGAAGACGCGAATGGCCCGGTCGGTTTTGAAACAATAGCCGTTGCGGGCGAAGATCTCGTTCCGGCGATTCCAAAGGTCGCCGCAGGACATGGAGCTCAGGTCGTCCTGCGCGGCCACCCTTGAGAGCGCGCCATCAAAAAGAGCGCTGGCCGCCGCGATCAACAAAAGCGCGCCAAGCGCGCGGAAAAGAACCATCAGAACCTCCTCAGGCAATGCAGCTTCCCTACCCCAACGGCAGGGTGCTGCCGTGGATCATAGGCGCAGCTCGTTACGAAAAGCCAAAGCCAAAGAACAGGCGTTGGCCGCGTGTTTCACATGAAACTTTCCGCCTTCGCAGGGCGGGGCGATCTTACCTGCCAAACTTTGCAGCCAATACTTCGACCGCGCTCTCCAAAGCCTCGCTGGCTTTGCCATCGATAGGCCCGTTGTAAGCGCCGGCCTTGTTGAGGAGCATTTGCAGCTCATTTCGGAACTCTTCGCTCCACGAGGCAAAACGTCCCTCTCCCGAGGTTAGGGTATACTGCAGCTTTATCGCCGAAACGATCAGCTCGGCAGCTTCGCGCTGATCCTTCGCGACGCCAGCGCCATTGTCGTACATCAAGGCGAGGTTGAACGTGGCGTCCGCATTTCCGAGATCGGCCGCTTTGCGAAACAGGCGCGCGGCCTCGGTTGTGTCTTGCGCGACCCCGTCTCCACTCGCGTACTTCAAGCCGAGGTTAAACGCGGCAGCCGCGTGGCCAAGATCGGCTGCCTTTCGATAAAAGCGCACGGCTTCGGCTTTGTCCTGCGCGACGCCCACGCCTTTGTCGTAAAGCGAGCCGAGATTGGCCATGGCCCTTCGCTCCCCAAGATCGGCGGCTTTGCGAAACAGGCGTACAGCCTCGGTCATGTCGTGCGCGACGCCATCGCCAGCGACGTACATGACGGCAAGATTGGCCATTGCGGCAGCCTGTCCGAGTTCGATAGCCTTTCGGTAGAGGCGTGCGGCTTCAGCCTTATCCTGCGCAACGCCTTCGCCGTCGTGATACATGACGCCGAGATTGGCCACGGCTTCCGCATTCCCGAGATCGGCGGCCTTGCGGAAGAGACGCACAGCTTCGGGCTTGTCCTGGACGACACCCTCGCCGGTTTCGTACATGAAGGCGAGGTTGAAGAGGGCGGGCACATAGTCGAGATCGGCGGCTTTCTGGTAGAGGCGCACAGCTTCGGTCTTATCCTGCGCAACGCCCTTACCGATGTCATACTTCCAAGCGAGGTCGAAAAGTTCCTCGGCGTCGATGGGATCGAGCTGTCTCGGCACGGCAGCGCCAGGCTTTTGCATGTCCTTGGCCGCTGCCTCATCGGCCAAGGCGGAGAAAGCGCCAGCGAAGAACAAAAACGCGACGCCGAAAAATATGATGCCCATTGTGAAATCCTCGTTAGCCAGAAGTATAAAATACTTAAACTGCGGTTTATAGGGAAGTGCGAACGCAGGGCGAGGCGCGCGCCTTCTTCTGGTTCACATGAAATTGCTGGAAACGGCATTCTACCGGGGTGGGCTTTTTTTGATGCGAGCGGCTATGGGGATCAAAAACGCAGCCGACTTTGGGCGAGCTTTTTCTGTTTCACATGAAACAGTAGAGAAGCTTGAGTTGTACGAGCGTTTGCTCTTGCAATGGCAAAAGGCGGTCAATCTCGTGGCGCCCGCAACGCTTCCGCAGATCTGGCAAAGGCACTTCGCAACTCCGCGCAGCTTCGCCCCACTCGCCCCGCATGCAAAAACCTGGGTCGATCTCGGATCGGGCGGGGGATTTCCCAGGACTGGCGATTGCTATTATGATCGCGAATCAGAAAGAGTGTTATGTGCACCTTATTGAGAGTAACAGCCGTAAATGCGCTTTCCTCTCGGAGGTCGCGCGGCGGACCGGGGCGCCCGCCCGCGTGCATAACATGCGCATCGCCGATGCCGCGTCTTCCGGCGTGGCTTCAATCGCCGACGTGGTGACGGCGAGGGCGCTGGCGCCGCTTGATGCTCTGTTGGAGCTAGCCCTGCCGTTTTTCGGTAATGCGTCAGCCGGATTGTTTTTGAAAGGCCGGGAGGCCGGAGTAGAAATCGCTGACACACGGAAGCGCTGGACCTTCGATCTGAGAGTTCACCCCAGCATCAGCGATGGACAAGGTCAGATCTTAGAGATCAGGAAGCCGATGCTCATACAGGGTGGCGAGCAGTGACACACAGAAACCATGATACAGGCCTTCGGGTCTTCGCGGTCGCCAATCAGAAGGGCGGCGTGGGCAAGACGACAACAGCGATCAACCTTGGAACGGCTTTGGCGGCCGTTGGCGAGCGCGTTCTTGTGATCGATCTCGATCCGCAAGGTAACGCCAGCACGGGCCTGGGCGTGCCCGAGGAAGCCAGGCACGTCTCCACATATGACGTGCTGGCGGGAGCGGCGGCGCTTGAGCAGGCTATGGTGCTTACGGCGGTGCCGGGCCTTTTCGTAGCGCCTGCTACACGAGACCTGGCTGGCCTTGAGCCGGAAATCTCCTCCGCCCCGAACCGTGCCTATCTGCTTCGTGACGCGGTTGCCTCGCTGCGCGCCTCCGAGCAGGACCGCATCCATGAAGAGCAGCTTGGCTATGTGCTCATCGATTGTCCGCCCTCGCTCAGCATTCTCACCCTGAATGCGATGGCTGCGGCGGACGCGGTTCTCGTGCCGGTGCAATGCGAGTTCTTCGCGCTCGAAGGGATCACACAGCTCAAGGAGACAATCGACTTCGTACGGTCGAGCCTCAATCCGGCGCTGGAAATCCATGGCGTCGTTCTGACCATGCACGACGCCCGGACGAAGCTCGCCGACGAAGTCGCAAACGAGGTGCGCAGCTTCTTCGGGCATAAGGTCTATGAGACGGTCATCCCGCGGAATGTGCGCGTCGCGGAAGCGCCATCGCATGGCAAGCCGCTGCTGCTTTATGATCACAAGAGCGCCGGAAGCCGCGCCTATATGGATCTCGCGGCGGAAATGATCAATCGCGAGCGCGCCGCGGCTGCGAAAGCCGCATAAGAAGGACGGCTCGCTCTTGCCGAGCCGTACCGGACGGGTCAGCGTTGTTGCAGTTGCGTATGTCTTGGGCAGAAGACATTTGAGCATCTAATCTCTTCAACTGGAGATCGACATGCAGACAAGATCGGGGGCATTAGCGGCAGGGCCATCGCCCGTACAGAAGAGCCGCCTTGGCCGCGGACTCGCTTCTCTCATCGGGGGCGACGCCGTAGCGATTAACGCCCGCGTGCTCCCGGCATTCGGCGAAAGCCGCATGGTACCGATCGACCGGGTGCGCCCGTGTCCGCTGAACCCGCGCAAGAACTTCAACGAGACCGAGCTTGACGAGCTTGCGTCCTCGATTAGTGAGAAGGGTCTTATTCAACCGCTCGTCGTCAGGCCCATCGATGCGACAGGGACGAGTTACGAAATCGTCGCCGGTGAGCGCCGCTGGCGAGCCGCGCAAAAGGCGTCGCTGCATCTCGTTCCCGTCATCGTTCGTTCGCTATCGGACCAGGAAGCGCTTGAGCTAGCTATTATCGAGAACGTTCAGCGTTCCGACCTGAATGCCATCGAGGAGGCGGGCGGCTACCGCGATCTCGTCGAGCGGTTTGGCTACACCCAGGAAGAGTTGGCGCAAATCATCGGCAAGAGCCGGAGTCACCTCGCAAACACAATGCGGCTTCTGAAGCTCCCGGACAGCGTCCAGATGCTTGTCCGCGACGGCTCGCTGAGCGCGGGGCATGCTCGCGCTTTGATCGGGCGCGAGGATGCGGAAGTGGTCGCGGTGGACATCGTGAAGAAGGGGCTCAACGTTCGCGACGTCGAAGCGATCGTGATGGGCCGAAATCCTGGGGAGACAAAACCAGCTTCCACTCGGACGCCTGCGCCTCAGAAGGATGCGGATACGCGGGCCGCCGAAAAAGAGATGACCGATGCTGTCGGGCTTACGGTCGTCATCAATCCCGGTCGCGGTGAAGCTGGAGAAATCATCATCCGCTACAGGACGATGGACCAGTTTGACGTCGTCCATCGGGCTTTGCTGGCGCAGAGGAAAGCTTAAGGCGCCCGGTCAACGTATATCCGGGAACTCTTATACGAACAGCCATAAGCGACGAAGCCTTAGCTTATGGCCGTCCGTGCGGCAATATAAGTACTTGCGTGCTTACTTAGGGGCCACTTTACGAAACGAACCCAATTTTAACCGGCCGTAAACCCTCACAGGATAAATCCAGGCTTGCAAAAGCTGCAATTGGCGATGAGACAAACGCTCCGACGGCTGGCTTTAGACCGGCGCGTAGAGCGCTTTCTGCGATGGCCCGCGTCGCTCAACGCATTCCGCGCGCTGTCCTGGCGATCCGGAGAATAAATCTGGCTGCCAAGTCGTCTGCGAGGGCGGGCTTCAGCCGCGTCTCTTTCAAAACGGCGTTCAGCTCTTGAAGAACGGCCGAGAGGGCGTGCGCTGGCCATTTGCGGACCTGGCCAGCCAAGCCGTCTTGCTGCTTGAAGAACACGGGCGGCCTCAACTCCTTGATGGACTGCATCACGGGCGTGCCCCCGTCCACCGCGTTTCGCAGGGCATACAAGCGAAGCACGGCGGACGAAAGGACCACGAAAACCGGGGTCACGTTCTGCTCGACCGCCATGAAACGCTCGAAAGCCACGATTGCCTTGCGGCCGTCTCCATCGAGGGCATGATCGATGATTTCGGCTAAGCCCGCAGTTTGCTGATCGATCAGGCAGTCATCAACATCCGCGGAGCTGATCCGGCGCGCCGGACCGGCGTAGGTGATCAGTTTTTCGGCTTCGCTTCGCGCGAGCAGAGCCGAGAAATCGCAGCGGGCCGCAACGAGCGCGGCCGCATCGGCGTCGATCTCACACCCGAGGGACGAAACATGCTCCCGGATGCCGGCAATGAGGCTGTCGCGATCCTCGCCATAACAGGGGACGGCGGCGAGATAAGCGGCGCCCTCGAAGACTTGAGCCAGCTTATGGCTTTTCTTGAGGTCGGGCGCTTGCGCGATCAGAAAGGCGCCTTCGATTGGCGTCGCAACAGCCTCCAGCACAGCAGCGTGCGCTTTCGCAGGCAGGGAGGTCAGCCAAACGATCTTGGCCCCGCCGAACAGCGACCCTGTTTTTAACTCGGTAGCGATCCGGTCTGGAACAGCGGCGGCATCTGTATCGTGGAGCCGGATCAATTCCGCGTCCGGGCCGGCTTTCTTCGCGAGCACGGCTGCAAGAGCGTCTGCTCTTGCCGCGATTTGAAGACTGTCCGAGCCATATAATAAAAAGCCGCGCACCGCATGAGGCGGTGACGATAGAAACTTCTGAACTGATGCTGCGCTTGGCGCAACCATTACACTTCCGAGGAGGAAACCTCAGTCCCGACTAGAGCCTATCCGCTTTTGACGGAACCAAGAGCGCGCTCTAAGTTCTTGTTTGTCGTACGTCTTTATCGGAAAACCGCTTAGCACTTTTCCGGAAGCATTCTAGATCAACCCGCCATTGATAGGAATCGATTAATAGCGGAAAAGTTGACCAGCTCATCTGCGTCCAAACGGGCGCGGGGTTTCTCTAGCAGGATGCTGAAAAGGCCTGAAAACGTGGCTTCATCCTTCGACAGGCTCAGGATGAGGTCTTCGACAGGCTCAGGATGAGGCCGAGTGTTTTCAATGAGTAATCCTCTTGGTGAGCTTGTGTTCATCCTCATGGTGAGCTTGTCGAACCATGGGCAACATCGTTTTCAGCAGCCTGCTAGACTAGGCATCACGAGAGAGGAAAGCGGCAACTCTCGTCTTTAAGGTGTCGGCGAGTGAACGGGCCGCGCGATTTTCTGCGTCTAGATTTGCCCGTGTATCCCCATAAACGGAGCCGGTGGTTCCTGACCATCCGGTGAGGTCGAAGGCGGCTTCGGCCGTGCTGTAACCCTTGAACACAGTCTCGTTGTCTTTAATTCGCACAAGTCGAAATTCGGCGTCGAGCTGCAGGATTTGGCCGGTGGGAGCACCCGTGTTCATAACGAGCGTGTTCCTGATGGATTCCCGAAGCGCAATGTCCAGCCGGTAGACGGGCGCCGACGATTCTCCGCCCCCGTAGGCGCCGAATATAAGCTCATTCCGCAAACGCTGCCCCGTGCGGCTGCCAATGGGAGCGATTTGCACGGCCTTCATAGCGTCAGTGAGATTCCCGCCGCTGGCGTTCGTCGCATACATGGGCTGAAAGCCGCAGCCGCTGATGCCGAGACCCAGCACACTCGCAATAGCAGCAACCGCGGCCCCCTTGAGGAGGCGGCTGCTGTCTTTCGAGTGTTCAAGCCACGACATTGACGATCCTTTCGGGGACCACAATCACCTTCTTGATGGGCCGACCATCAACCGCGCGCGTGACGCTTTCAAGGCGAAGAGCCGCAGCTTCCAACACGGCACGATCCGCATTGCGGGGAACGACGATCTCATCACGGCGCTTGCCGTTTACCTGTACGGCAATGGTCACGGTATCGTCAATCAGCAAGCTCTGCTCAACCTTCGGCCAGAACTCGTTTGCCAGCAAGGTGTTGTAGCCAAGCAGCGCCCATCCTTCTTCTGCGAGGTGAGGCATGATCGGATTTATCATGTGTACGAAGAAGGCGAGCGCTTCGCGCATAGCGAACTCCGAACGAAGCATCCTCTTGGGCCGCTTTGTCCTGCAACGATGCGGTGAGCACGTTCGCAAACTCGTACACGGCGGCGATCGCACGATTATAGCGCAGACCCTCGATCTCTTCCGCGACGGCATTCAAACCTTTATGCGCTGCCCGGCGCAGCGCCTGTGCAGGAGGCGAGAAGGAAACCGGGTTGTTTCCATTACGGGCCGGAAGCAGCGGCAGACCCTCGTTCAGGAGTCGCCAAGCGCGCTGAATGAAACGCCATGCGCCTTGCACGCCTTCCTCCGTCCAGAGCACGTCGCGCTCCGGCGGGCTGTCCGATAGCATGAACCAGCGGGCGGTGTCCGCGCCATAATGCTCGGTAAAGATATCTGGGTCGACCGTGTTCTTTTTTGACTTTGACATCTTCTCAACGCCGCCGATTTGGATTGGGTCACGGTTCCCATCCAATCGAAAGGCTTTTCGAAGACCATCCTCCGCCTCGATGCGCACATCGGCTGGCGCGAGCCAGTGCTGTTTATCGTCGAAGTAAGTTTCGTGCAGCACCATGCCCTGCGTGAAGAGCGCCGCAAATGGCTCGCTCAACGTGAGATAGCCGCAATCCTTCATGGCGCGAGTGAAGAAGCGAGCATAGAGCAGATGCAAGATCGCATGCTCAACGCCGCCGATATACTGGTCGACCGGTAGCCAATAATCGACCGCGGTCTTCTCCACCGGCTCCTTTGCGTGTGGCGAGCAGAAACGTGCAAAATACCAGGAGCTGTCGACGAAGGTGTCGCAAGTATCGGTCTCGCGCGTCGCTTTCCCGCCGCAGGATGGACAATCCACGTGCTTCCATGTGGGATGCTGGTCCAGCGGATTTCCAGGTTTGTCGAACGAAACATCGTGCGGCAGCACAACGGGCAAATCCTTGTCCGGCACCGGAACGACCCCGCACTTCGCGCAATGGATCATCGGGATCGGGCAACCCCAGTAGCGTTGCCGCGAAACACCCCAGTCACGCAGCCGGAAGGTTGTCTTCTTCTCGGCCATGTTGCGTTTGGCGAGCCGCTGCGCGACTTCCTCCTTGGCATCCTCGACCGACATGCCGTTCAAGAACGATGAGTTCGCCAAGCGCCCAGGCCCGGTGTAAGCCTCGTTTCCGATCTTGAATTCGGCCGGGTCGGTACCTTCGGGCACGACGACGGCTTTCACCTTCAGACGATATTTCCGCGCAAAATCGAGGTCGCGCTGGTCGTGCGCGGGACAGCCGAAGACAGCGCCGGCGCCATACTCCATCAAAATGAAGTTCGCGACGTAAACCGGCAGCTTCGTGGTCGAGCGGAAAGGATGCGCCGCCACAATGCCGGTGTCGTAGCCCTTTTTCTCGGCGCGGTCGATTTCTTCTTGCGCCGTTCCGATCCGGCGGCATTCCTCGATAAACTCCCGCAATTTCGGATCGGATTTCGCCAACTCCTGCGCCAGCGGATGCTCTGGAGAAATGCCGATGAAGCTCGCGCCAAAGATCGTGTCGGGCCGCGTGGTGAAGACCTCGACCTTCGGAAATCCGGCTGGCTGCTTCTCGCCCGACAGATTAAACCGCATCAAAAGGCCCTGGCTCTTGCCGATCCAGTTCCGCTGCATGACGCGGACTTTCTCGGGCCACTTGTCCAGCGTGTCCAAACCGTTGAGCAGGTCTTCGGCGTAGTGGGTGATCTTGAAGAACCACTGCGCCAGTTCTTTTTGCTCGACAAGCGCGCCGGACCGCCAGCCCCGGCCGTCGATCACCTGCTCGTTGGCGAGCACGGTATGATCGACCGGGTCCCAGTTCACCTTGCTTTTCTTGCGATAGACGAGCCCTGCTTTATAGAAAGCCTGAAACAGCCGCTGCTCCTGATGGTAGTATTCGGGATCGCAGGTTGCAAACTCGCGCGACCAATCGAGCGAGAGGCCGATGCGCTTCAGCTGCGCCCGCATGACCTCGATATTCTCGTGGGTCCATTCGCGCGGATTGATTTTCTGCTGCATGGCCGCGTTTTCAGCGGGAAGGCCGAAGGCGTCCCACCCAAACGGGTGCAGCACGTTGAAGCCCTTGGCCCGCTTATAGCGCGCCACCACATCGCCCATCACATAGTTGCGCACATGCCCGACATGGATGCGCCCGGATGGATAAGGAAACATCTCAAGCACGTAATATTTTGGCTTCTCACGGTCCGTGGAGGTGAGAAATGTCTGTTGCTCCTCCCAAATCCTCTGCCAATGTTTTTCACGCTCCGGAGCGTTGTAGCGTTCTACTGCCATGATTGGATATCCTGCGCACCAAGGGCGGCAAAAAGGTTTGCGTGATATGAAATTGAAAGCCAGCGCCGGTCAAGAGAAGCTCGCCAAATGATGGAAATTGATCAACCGTTCAATGCAACAGCCATCGAGGAGCGCTATCTCTCGATCAAAGAGCGGGTGTGGCGCGCCGCGCAGCGGCATGGGCGCGAGCCTGCTTCGGTCAAGTTGGTGGCGGTGACAAAGACATTCGAGGACGGCGAAATTGTGCCGGTCCTTCGCCAAGGGCACTGTTGCTTCGGCGAAAACCGCGTTCAGGAAGCGATGCGGAAATGGCCGGGCCTGCGCGAACGGTTCCCCGCGATCGAGCTGCATTTGATCGGTCCGTTACAAAGCAATAAGGCGAAGGAAGCTGTCGGCTTGTTCGATTGCATCGAAACTCTGGATCGGCCCAAGCTGGCTGAGGCTCTGGCCATTGAAATTCAGCGGCAGGGAAAAGCGCCCAAGCTTCTTATTCAGGTCAACATTGGTCTTGAGCCGCAGAAAGCTGGGATTGCGCCAGCCGGCACGGCAGCGTTTGCGAGGCGGTGCACAACAGAGTTCGGCCTCGAAATCAGCGGCTTGATGTGCATTCCGCCATTCGAGGACGACCCTCTGCCTCATTTTGAGAAATTGGCGGCGCTTCGCGATGAGATCGGAGTTTCTGAGTTAAGCATGGGGATGAGCGGGGATTTTGAGGAAGCCATCGGCGCAGGCGCCAGCATTGTCCGCGTCGGTTCCGCAATCTTTGGAAGTCGCTGACGGCAATAAAGCAGGACCGCAGCAATGTTGCTTTCGCGATACGAGGCAGGCGAGTTTGAGGGAGTTCTGGCGGGAAATCCGGTCACATACTTCGCTTGAGGGCGATTTCCGAGACGAAGTGCTTGCTGTCGCCGATGCTGCGATGCGCCGCGTCGCCAGAAACACAGACATGCTTGCGGAGCGATTGCATGCGCGCGGTTGGCGTCCGCTCACGCCTGAGGCTTGCGGCCTTCGCTCGCCGCCGTCCGCCGACAACGACGAAATCTTTTCTCGGATCGAGGAAGTCAGCGGCGCGCCTGTGCCACCCACCCTGCTCGCTTTCTGGAAAAATGTTGGCGGCATCAATTTCGTCTGGGATTATGAAAGCGGAAAGCGCGCGCCAGACCTGAGCATGAGGCGCTGAGCTGTTCGAGGCTCCGCGACTGCAAGGATAAATAGAAAGGGCCGCGAATTCTAGCGGCCCTAACGCAGGTGCAATGCAAGCTGACTCTTAGCCGATCCGCCGCTGCCACCAGCCCTTTCGAGGGGGGGCGGTTCTGACAGGCTTTGGCTTCGGCTCGGGCGCCGCAGCTTGCGGGACCACAGTCAGTTCCACAGCGAGCGCTTGGTCCTGCTCAGATGCGGCTGCCGCTTCCTGCGGTTGATCTGAAGACCCCTCCGCCTTCGCAACGGTCTCGCTCTCCGCTTGGCTCGCAGGCTGCTCCTCGACGGGAGGCTCAGCCTGTTGAATGGGTTCAGCCTGCGCTGGAGTTTGTTCGATCTCCGGCTCGATTAACTGCTCCGGCTCCGGCACAGTTGGCCGCGGGCTTATTGGACCGAGCGCCAAATTCTTCGGAAAATCGTGATTGTGGTCGATTGTAGGTTGTTCCCCCAGGCCTGGTATGGGAGCGGGATGCTGGGAGCGAGCGAAATCTACGCCACCATCGTCGCGATGCCGGCGCCCTCCTCTTCTGCCTCTACGCCGATTGCGCCGGAATTGGCCTTCACCCTCGCCTTCAATGCCGTCTTGAGGCGGGGCAGATTGAACCGATTGCTGCGTTACGGCCTGAGCTTGGATTGGAATTTCCACCTCGTCTTCGTCGTCATCCTCCTCTTCGCTTCCCGTATCGGAGGAGGGAGCACCGCTTCCATTCAGCGCAGGTTCGAAAGATTGCTCGCCACGGCTGCGCCTGCGCCTGCGTTTGCGGCGTGCTGGACGTTTGTCGTCGCCTTCGTCGACTGCCTCTTCCTCTTCGTCGGGGCTGACGAGGGAGGCCACTTCCATGTGCACCGCCTTGGTTTCGCCTGGAGCAGGGGGGACGGCCTCCGCTCCGCGCTCGAGGGCGAAGTGAGCCCCATGCGCCTTTTCATCGAGTTGGATGACAATTGTCACGCCATAGCGCATTTCAATGTCACGAAGGTAGGCGCGCTTGTGGTTGAGGATGTAAAGGGAGGCTTCGTTTGAGGCGCTCACCGTGAGATTGGCCGGCCCCTGCGTGCGGAGATGATCTTCTATTGAGCGAAGGATCATCAACGCCACAGACTCGCTCGAGCGGATATGGCCCACTCCTTGGCAAACCGGGCAGGGCATGGTGGACACTTCCACGACGCCCTGGCGGAGACGCTGCCGCGACATCTCCAAAAGGCCGAAGTGACTGATATGGCCGACCTGAATGCGCGCCCGGTCGTGGCGCAGGCATTCCTTGAGCTTGCGCTCGACGGCGCGGTTGTTGCGCCGCTCGTCCATGTCGATGTAGTCGATAACGATCAGTCCCGCCAGGTCTCGCAGGCGCACTTGCCGCGCCACTTCCTCTGAGGCTTCGAGGTTGGTTTTAAGGGCGGTATCTTCGATCGAGTATTCGCGGGTGGCGCGGCCGGAGTTCACGTCGATGGCGACGAGGGCTTCGGTTTGGTTGAGGACGATGTAGCCTCCCGACCGCAAAGTGACGACGGGGCTGAACATCTGATTGAGCTGCCGCTCAACCTCGTACTTTATAAAGAGGGGTTCCGGCTCTTTGTAGAGCTGCACATTTTTCGCATGGCTCGGCATGAGCATGCGCATGAACTCCTTGGCGTCGCGGTGCGATTCCTCGCCGGCGACAAGGATTTCATCGATGTCTTTGTTATAAAGGTCGCGGATGGATCGCTTGATAAGGTCACCTTCCTCGTAAACGAGGCAGGGGGCGGTCGATTTCAGGGTCAGATCACGAACGTTTTCCCAAAGCCGCAACAGATACTCGAAGTCGCGCTTGATTTCCGCCTTGGTCCGGGAAGCGCCGGCTGTCCGGATAATGAGGCCCATGCCTTCCGGGACCTCAAGCTCCAGCGCGATTTCCTTCAGGCGTTTGCGGTCGGCCGGGACGGTGATCTTGCGAGAAATACCGCCACCGCTCGCTGTATTCGGCATCAGGACCGTATAGCGTCCCGCAAGCGACAGATAGGTGGTGAGCGCCGCGCCCTTGCTGCCGCGCTCCTCTTTGACCACCTGGATCAAAACGATCTGGTTGCGTTTGATAACTTCCTGAATTTTGTAATGGCGCCAGCGCCGCTTGTGACGCTGGGGCAATTCTTCCAAGGCGTCTTCGGAGCCGACAACCTCAACCGGAGCAGGACTTGGCGCCTCGGGAACGGAGATAATTCCCCCGTCGTCTGAATCGGAACCGTTCTCCCAATTGGTGTGGTCTTCGTCTGTGGAAGCGGCTCGCTCTGGCTGTGGCTCGGCGGCTATGCCGCCGTTCACCTCTGGCGCAGGTTCCGCCCCCTTATCTCCTTCTCTATGAGCGGGAGCATCCTCGACGTCGTCAGGGTGCGCGGGAATTTCATCGCGCACTTCCTCCGCAAGGGCTACGGCTGCCGTGAATTCCTCATAAATCGTAGGGGGAAGAATAGCTTCCAGCGCCATCGGCGCGCCCCGGCTGTTCGCCTCCCTATCGCCTTCCTCGGCCTGCTGCCGAGGCTCTGACGGAGTTGCCTCGCCGGGCTTCGCTTGTTCCGCGGTTGCCGATGGGTTCGTGTCAGCGGAAGCGCCTTGGGTGTCGCTCGCTTCTTCAGGGACTAGCGGTTGATCTTCGACGGGGGTCTGTGTCTCACCAGCCTCTGAAAAGCTCGGGAAGGCGACGTCTACAACCGGTGCAGCTTCTGAACCGTAAGGATCTGCTGCGTCCCCTGCTTCTTTCTCTGGTTCCTTCGGTTCCGGTTCCCTTGAGCCATTGTCATGATTGTCATGAAAATGGCTCCGACGGTCTGCCGCCTCCTCCTTCATAAGGGCTTCGCGGACGGCGACAGGGATTTGATAATAGTCCGGGTGGATTTCCGCAAAAGCAAGAAAACCATGGCGATTGCCGCCGTAATTTACGAACGCAGCCTGCAGCGAGGGCTCGATCCGAGCCACCTTGGCGAGATAGATATTTCCTCTGAGCTGCTTCCTTGATGCTGATTCGTAATCAAATTCCTCAACGCGGTTGCCGCGCGTCACCACCACCCTGGTTTCTTCCGGGTGGGTGGCGTCGATTAACATTTTGTTTCCCATCACGAATTCTTTCCGGCGCACCGGCGTCAAAGCAAGGTCTCGCGATCATGGCGACATGATCGAACGGACCGCCTTGCCGGTCGCACTGTTGGTTGATCGCGCACTCGCCTCCGGCCAGCAGCATGACGCTGGTCGCGCTCCTATCGGCGAAATAGGAACTCAACGGGCTTTCTAAGCCCTGTCTGGCATCTTCCGAAAAAAGCAAGTTCAAGCGCGAAGTTGACATTCTTTTGGTCTCGGTATGCCGACAGCTCATTCAATAGGAAATGAGGCGGCCCCACCACGATCCGGGTTTTTTTCTCCAGGATTCAGCATCCTGGCTTTTCTCTTATGACCACCGCGTGTGCTGTCCGATCTAAGATCGTGAGTTTATAGCGATTGTCAAATCTTCGCCCGCTGACCCTTTCACCGGCGCATGCGTAGCCTGCAGCCAGTTTAATCCGATCAGGGTTGACAGTCCTCTAATACGTCTTGTTCGCACTCACCGCAAGCAAGACGTAGGCGCCGGGCTGTGAAATGTGAAAACTGCTTGTGTATTCGTTCCCGGAGCTGGCTGTAGACGCGCCTTGATTGGATGCTATAAGCGGAGGTCTAAGGCTTAGCTGAAGGGCGTTGGATGGTAAGGAACCGAGTAAATACTGGACCTTTCCAAGGGGTGGTCCGCTTTCTCATTGTCCTTATCGCGATGGCAGCAGGTTCCGAAGCGCACGCCGATCAAATTTTGTTGAGTGCTCAAATTGGAGGCGACATTCACCGGACACGGCTCGTAGCCTTCCTTTCGAAAAAGGTTGAGTACCGCATATTCTCGATCGCCGATCCCTATAGAATTGTTGTGGATTTACCCGAGGTGGGCATCCAGGTTCCGGGTGAGAAAGGCAGGGGTCTAATTCTGTCCTCACGCTCCGGGCTGCTTGCCGCGGGCAAATCGCGCATCGTGATCGACCTCGTCGAGCCGGCGCTTGTCGAAAAGGCAGAAGTTCTTCCTCCTGAAAACGAGCTTCCGGCGCGGCTCGTTATCGACCTGGTAAGAGCCTCGCATAAGGCGTTTCTCGCGGCCGCCAAGATCCCGCCTCTGGTTCAAAGGGCAGATGCGAGCAGAAGCGCCGCTATTGCAAAAAATTCCGAAGATAAGCGGCCACTCATCGTTGTCGATCCCGGCCATGGGGGGGTCGATGCGGGGGCGCATGGAAGGGTCACGAATACGCCTGAAAAGGACGTCACGTTCGCGTTTGGCAAGGTCTTGGCGGAGAAGCTCGAAGAGACTGGCCGCTTTCGTGTTGTCATGACACGAGACCAGGATGTTTTCGTTCCGCTCGACGAGCGCGCGCAAATGGCGTCTGGGCCGAAAGCCGATCTGCTCGTCTCCATCCATGCTGATGCTCTTGATGTCAAACGCCTTGGCGTCAAAGGTCTGCAGGAAGTCCGTGGCGGAACGATCTACACCTTGTCGGAGGAAGCCTCCGATGAGCAGGCAAACGCGTTGGCGCAAAATGAAAACAAGGCCGATGTCCAGGCTGGTGTCGCGAGCGAGGCGCAGGCGGCCGCCGTCTCCGAAGAAATCAACGATATATTGAATGAGCTTGAGACACGGAGCAAAAAAAACAGGTCGTTGGCGATCGCCAATTTTCTTATTGCGCACATGAAGGAGAAAATGAAATTCAACAGCAGGCCCCATCGTTCCGCCAATTTGCGCGTGTTAAAGGCTACGGGCGTGCCAGGCGTTTTGATTGAGCTTGGTTATTTGAGCAATGATGAGGACGAGAAGCTTTTGACATCGAGTGAATGGCGAGCAGCGACGGCTGCCCTTTTGGCGGAAAATATTAGTGCATTCTTGTCCGAGCGTCAGGCTCAAATCCCGCTGTAAATCGTTTACTAAAAAAATGGATTGCATTAACTGACGCTTGTTCAGGATATGATCTTGTGGTTAGCCAGCGTGGAGCCTGCTATTTGCTGTCACAATTTGGCTACGCCATTATGTTCGAGATTGCCCGCCAGATTCCTCCTGTCGCTCAATTTGGTTTTCATCGCGAAACCGGCCGAATAACCGAACGTGAAACTTATGCAAAGTAATAGACCTGTGAAACCGCCTATAAAGAAGAAGAAGCGCCGCCAAAGCCTATTTTTAAGTTTTCTTGGCTTTGCCTTTACCGCTGGTGTTTTCTTATTCCTCGCTGCGGCGGCTGGTGCTGGTTATTTCCTTTGGGTTATTTCGAAAGACTTGCCGGACTATGATAAGCTCGCAAATTACAAGCCTCCTGTCATTACGCGAGTTCATGCAGGTGACGGCAGGCTCATCGCAGAGTTTGCAAAAGAGCGCCGCATCTATGTTCCGGTTCAAACCATGCCGAAAATGGTCATCAACGCGTTTCTAGCCGCCGAAGACCAGAATTTCTATGAGCACAGCGGCCTTGACTTTCGCGGCATTCTTCGCGCCGTCTACAACAATGCGACCAAGAAAAAGAAGGAAGGCGCCTCTACCATCACGCAGCAGGTTGCGAAGAACTTTCTTCTGACGAGCGAGCAATCCTATTTGCGGAAGGCAAAAGAGGCGATCCTCGCGGTCAGGATCGAGCGCGCCTATACCAAGGAACGCATTCTCGACCTCTATCTCAATCAGATCTATCTCGGCGCCGGGTCTTATGGTGTGGCGGCTGCCGGATTGCGTTATTTCGGCAAGGAGCTTCATGAGTTGAATCTCCATGAAGCAGCGTATCTGGCTTCCTTGCCGAAGGAGCCTTCCAAGTTGCAGCTCACAACGGCGCGCGGCAAGAATTTTCAGGAAGCGCTCAACCGGCGGAACGCCACCCTCGACAACATGGCGCGCTTCAAATTCATCAGTGTGGAAGAGGCCGAGAACGCTAAGAAGATGCCGCTTGAGATGACGAAGCGGCAGGTTGGTCCTTCCACCTTCGCGGCGGAGTATTTCGCCGAGGAAGTCAGGCGGTCGCTTATCGATCTTTATGGGCAAGAGGACAACGACAACAACTCAAGCTATTATGCGGGCGGCTATTCCGTCCGCTCGACCCTTGATCCCAATCTGCAGTTGATGGCGCGCGCAGCCCTTCGCGCCGGGCTTGTTGCTTTTGACAGGAAGCACGGTGGCTGGCGTGGTCCGGTTTCCAAAATCGATGTCGCCGGCGGCGAATGGGGCGCAAAACTTTCCGAGGTGCCTGCTCTTTCCGATGTCGAACCTTGGAGACTCGGGGTTGTGTTGCAGTCTGCGAAAGACAAGGCTGTCATCGGTCTCCAGCCGATCCGTTATCCGAACGGCACAATCGATCAGGAGAGGAAGACAGTCGAACTGGTTCAAGAGGGGGCAAGGTGGGCCATCGACAGCGCGGCCCGCAGAGGGCGTATCAGGGGCGCTCCGGGCGTGAGCGACGTCCTGACGCTTGGCGATATCGTCTACGTTTCGCCCCCAACCGAGCTTGACAAGGAGAATAATCCGCCAAAGCCAGCAAGAGGCGAGGCGAACCCTGCTACGCCAAGATGGCAATTGATGCAGATACCGCAAATTGGCGGTGCGACAGTAGTCATGGACCCGCATACGGGTCGGATTTTGGCGCTTGTCGGCGGATTCAGTTTCGCGGAGAGCCAATTTGATAGAGCTCTCCAGGCAAGACGCCAGCCGGGATCGTCGTTCAAGCCGATCGTTTACGCTGCCGCCCTCGACAACGGCTATACGCCGGCTAGCATCGTGAACGACGCCGCGATCGAGGTCGATCAGGGAAACGGTCAAGGCATCTGGAAGCCGGACAACTATGACAAACAGGTGCATGGTGCGCAGCCCTTGCGCGTGGGCATCGAGAAATCTCGAAATCTGATGACGGTTCGCCTTGCGCAAGATATCGGCATGCCGACTGTCAGCGAGTACGCCCGCCGCTTCGGCGTGTATGACGATCTGCCGCCACTGCTCTCAATGGCGCTGGGCGCGGGCGAAACAACGCTTGTGAGATTGACGACGGCCTACTGCATGTTTGTCAACGGCGGCAAGAAGATCAACTACACCTTTATCGACCGGATCCAGGATCGTCTCGGGCAGACCATCTGGCGCCACGATACGCGCCAATGCAACGGTTGCGCGGCGACGGCCTGGAAAGGGCAGGATGAGCCTGAGCTTCAGGACGACCGCAAACAGATCATAGACCCCATGACCGCTTACCAAGTCACGTCCATGCTCGAAGGCGTCGCCATCCGCGGGACCGGCGCTATCGTCTGGAAACGCGTCGGCAAGCCGCTGGCGGGCAAGACCGGCACGACGAACGAAGAAAAGGACGCCTGGTTCATCGGGTTCTCGCCTGACATGGCGATGGGCGTATTTATCGGTTATGACAACCCTCAACCGATGGGGCATGGCGAGACCGGCGGTGAACTTGCCGCTCCAATCTTTGCCGACTTCTTCAAGATGGCGCTCAAGGACAAGCCCGCGGTTCCATTCCGCACGCCTCCAGATATTCTGCAGGTCAGGGTTAACAGACGGACGGGCAATCGCACGGACCCGAACGATCCCGATGCCATCACCGAATATTTCAAGCCGGGCACGGAGCCTTCCGACGGGTACGCAACCGCGGCTGATTATTCGGGGCAGGAGCGCCCCCGCAGCTACAGCGGATGGGGTTCAGCGCCTCCGCAATCGCCTCCTGCTGGCCCAGGGGGCTACCCGCCCTACGGACACGAGCCGCGCGCAGGAGGGTTGTACTAGCGTGCGCCGGCATCATCTTTACGCAGCTTAATAAGAAGATTACGCACCTACACAATGAGCTGACCGGAGCAAGTCACCCTGCGATCCCGGCCGTGACCACAGACGGAACTCGATATGCGCCCTGAGACACTCGCCATCGTCGACGAAATCAAGCAATCCCTCTCGCTCTTGCGGAGGTATCTTTGACTGGGACAAAGCCACGGCTCGTCTCGCAAGTCTGAACACGATCGTTGAAGATCCGAGCCTTTGGGATAATCCTCAGCGCGCCCAGAAATTCCTTCGTGAACGGCAGCACCTGGATACAGCGTTGACGGCCTATTCACAGCTTGATGCGCGGCTCAAAGATGCCATCGGCCTGATCGAACTCGGCGAAGAGGAGAATGACCAGGAGGTCGTGAACGACGCGGAGGCTTCACTCGCCACCCTGCGAACCGAGGTTCAGAAACGGGAGGTTGAAGCGCTGCTTTCCGGCGAGGCTGACGCCAACGACACCTTCCTCGAAGTGCATGCCGGAGCGGGCGGCACCGAAAGCCAGGATTGGACGGAGATGCTCCTGCGCATGTACATGCGCTGGGCCGACGAGCACCGTTATAAGGTCGAACTCATCGAAAGCAACGCCGGCGAAGAGGCTGGCCTGAAATCTGCGACGATCCAGGTCAAGGGGCTGAACGCTTATGGCTGGCTGAAGACCGAGTCGGGCGTCCATCGCCTGGTGCGCATCTCCCCCTACGATTCCAATGCGCGCCGCCATACGAGCTTCGCGTCTGTCTGGGTTTATCCTGTTGTTGACGACACCATCGATATCGCCGTGAATGAAAGCGACTGCCGCATCGACACATTCCGGGCGAGCGGCGCCGGAGGCCAGCACGTCAATACCACCGACAGTGCGGTGCGCATCACGCATACTCCGACCGGGATCGTCGTCCAATGCCAGAACGAGCGTTCGCAGCATAAAAACCGCGCGACGGCATGGGCGATGTTGAAAGCGCGCCTTTACGAAATGGAGCTGAAGAAGCGAGAGGAAGCTGCACAGGCGGCCGCCGCTTCAAAGACGGAGATAGGCTGGGGGCATCAGATTCGGTCTTATGTCCTTCAGCCGTATCAGATGGTGAAGGACTTGCGCACCGGCGTCGTGAGCACAAACCCGCCCGCCGTCCTGGATGGAGATTTAACGCAGTTCATCGAAGCCGCGCTCGCCCAGCGTGTCCATGGCGGCGGCCCGGCTACCGTCGCCGATCTCGATTAAGCGCTATACATTGTCATGGCCGGGCGTGACCCGGCCATCCCGATCGGAAGCGCGCAACTCACGCAGCGCTGCCGCCATTTCCGCAATGACCGCCCGGGCGGCGGCGGAAGGATCGCTCGCGCGGAGGATCGGCCGCCCAACAACGATGCAGTCCGCGCCCGCCCGCAGAGCATCGCCCGGCGTTGCAGTCCGGGCTTGGTCGTCGCCGGTAATCCCCGTTTCCGATGCGGGCCGGATGCCGGGACAGACCAATGCAAGCCGCTCGCGAAACGTCGCCTTCAGATCGCGCGCCTCCCACGCCGAGGAGACGACGCCGTCGAACCCTGCATCCGCCGCAAATGCCGCGCGCCGCAGCACGAGATCGCGCGAGGTGAGCGTGATCCCCTGTTCGCTCAGATCGCGCGGGTTCGTGCTTGTGAGAAGCGTAATCCCGAGCAGTTTCAAAGCCGACCCCGCCCGCCCTCGAACAGCCGCTTCGAGCGTCTGCCTGTCCTGGGCATGCACCGTGAGAAACGCCGCACCGAGATATCCGCAACGCGCGCGGTTGCCCTCTCAACGGTATTCCCGATATCGAACAGTTTCGCATCCACGAAGACGGAAACCCCCGACGAAGCGAGCTTTTTGACGAGGTCCACGCCGCCCGCCATGAGGAGTTCAAGGCCGATCTTGCAGACAGCATTAGGGATCGCCAGCCGCTGCCAAAAATCATACGCCTGCGCCGCGTCCGGTATGTCGAGCGCCACGATGAGCCTGCGCTCCGCTTCCTGATCAGCCGTCATATCGATCATTTTGTTTCACGGGTTCGCCAAACGCCAAGCTCTTAGAGCATCGTGCGCTTGATCGGACGCGGGGCTCCGGTGGCTTTTGTATACATCCAGCGATTTTGGCGTCTCTTGTCAATTTCTGCCCGCCGTCTGCATCCCAATTCCTTACTCTCAAAGATAGTCGGTGAAAACGTCTTGAAGGCAGGTTAACGAGAGCGTCAGCCTGCTCCAACCCTTGATAATAGCCGGATAATTGCGGGAAAACGTCGAACGGGACGCCATCGCCGCCGCCTGCGCCGCAGTTGTTCGGGCTTCGCGCGGCGTTAACCCGCTGATCCAAAAACATATTTAACGGACTTTTGCTCATCCCAGTTAATGACAAAATTCCGGCATTTAGTTCTATTTAATGGGAGGTCATGAGTGAGTGAAAGTTGTTTGCCTGCAACGAGATAGCGGGATTACTTCCGGCCAGGAACCAGGCTCGGAGGGAAGTAATGGCGGCAGGAATAAAGTGGTTGTTAAGCACAGTGGTGAGCGGAAATAAATCCGGCGCGGTGCTGTTAACCACATTTGTATTAAGTGCGCCACGAGGGCGACCAAGGTGACAAACAGTTTACCATAAGCCGCGCCGTGAGCGCCGTCCAAGATGGCGAAGGCTGCCTAAAGCATCCTGCGTTCAATCGGAAGAAAAGTTATGCAAGCCGTTTGTTACTCCCACTCGATCGTTCCCGGCGGCTTCGACGTCACGTCATAAACCACGCGGTTGACGCCCTTCACCTCGTTCACGATGCGCGTCGCGATATGGCCGAGGACATCCAGGTCAAAGCGATAGAAATCTGCCGTCATGCCATCGACCGAGGTGACCGCGCGCAGCGCCAGCACATGGTCATAGGTCCGCGCGTCTCCCATCACGCCAACGGTTTGCACGGGAAGCAGCACCGCGAACGCCTGCCAGATATCGTCATAGATCCCCGCCGTTCTCAGCTCCTCCAGATAAATCGCGTCGGCCTTGCGCAAAACGCGCAGCTTCTCGTCCGAGATCGCGCCAGGAATGCGGATGGCGAGCCCCGGCCCCGGGAACGGGTGCCGTTTCAGGAACGCATCCGGCAACCCAAGCTCGCGGCCGAGCGCGCGAACCTCATCCTTGAACAGCTCGCGCAAAGGCTCGACCAGCTTCAGCTTCATGCGCTCCGGCAAGCCGCCGACATTGTGATGCGACTTGATGGTGACGGATGGCCCGCCGTGAAACGAGACGCTCTCGATGACGTCCGGGTAAAGCGTGCCTTGCGCCAGAAAGTCCGCGCCGCCGACTTGATGCGCGGCTTCGTCGAAGATCTCGATGAACAAGCGGCCGATCGTTTTGCGCTTCTGCTCGGGATCGGTGACGCCGCTCAGCTCGGAAAGGAAGCGAGGCGCGGCCTTCACATGGATCAGCGGAATGTTGTAGGCGCCGCGGAACAGGCCCTCGACTTCCTCGGCTTCGCCTTCGCGCAGGAGGCCGTGATCGACGAAAATGCAGGTGAGCGCGTCGCCGAGCGCCTCGTGGAGTAAAACGGCGGTGACGGCGGAATCCACTCCGCCCGAAAGTCCGCAAATCACCTTCGCGCCGCCGACCTGCGCGCGGACGCGGGCGATTTCAGCATCGCGGAACGCGGCCATCGTCCAGGACGTGTCGCAGCCAGCGATCTTGTGCACGAAGTTTCGCAACATCGCCGCGCCGCTTGGCGTGTGGACCACCTCGGGATGAAATTGCACGCCATAGTACCGGCGCCGCTCGTCGGCGATTGCGGCATAGGGAGCGTTGCGGGTCGTCGCGATCGAGGCGAAGCCTTCGGGCAAAGACGCAACCCGGTCGCCGTGGCTCATCCAGACCGGAGCCTTCTCGCCAACCGCGCCCACGCCCTCGAAGAGCGGCGATGCGGCTTTGATGTCGATCAGCGCCGAACCATATTCGCGCTCGTTCGACGGCTCGACCTTGCCGCCAAGCCGCGCCACCATGCCCTGCTGCCCATAGCAGATGCCGAGCACCGGCACGCCCGCCTCAAATATCGCATCCGGCACTTGCGGCGCGGCCGGATCGAAAACGCTCGCCGGGCCGCCGGAAAGGATGATCGCCTTCGGCTTCAGCTCCGCGATGGCCTTCTCGCTCGCGTTGAAGGGCACGATCTCCGAGTAAACGTTGGCTTCGCGCACGCGCCGCGCGATGAGCTGCGTGAACTGCCCGCCAAAATCAACAATGAGAACGACATCATTTATGGGGAGACCGTGCAAGGGGCGCTCCTCTCTCGCTGGTCATAATAAAAGAATGGGTCCGCGGATTGCGGACCCATGCCTAAGATAGACGGATTTTTTTAAGCGTCCAGCGCGGAGCCCTTTCCGCGCTCAACTCCAAAGTGCGTCCGGAAAAGCGCGAAGCGGTTTTCCGGCAAAGACGCACGGCAACAGGCCGCTGGAAAACGATGTTGCCCATGGTTCGACAAGCTCACCATGAGGATGAACACGAGCTCACCATGAGGGTCAACTCGTTCAAAGCACGTGGCCTGAACTCATCGAAAACACTCGACTTCATCCCGAGCCCATCGAATGCCTCATCCTGAGAAGCTTGTCGAAGCCGGGATTTCATCGATGTTGCCCATGGTTCGACAAGCTCACCATGAGGATGAACCCAAGCTCACCATGAGGGTCAACTCGTTGAAAGCATTCGACTTCATCCCGAGCCCATCGAATGCCTCATCCTGAGAAGTCTGTCGAAGCCGGGATTTCATCGATGTTGCCATGGTTCGACAAGCTCACCATGAGGATGAACCAAGCTCACCATGAGGGTCAACTCGTTGAAAGCATTCGACTTCATCCTGAGCCCATCGAATGCTTCACCCTGAGAAGCTTGTCAAGCCTCATCCTGAGCCCATCGAATGCTTCACCCTGAGAAGCTTGTCGAAGCCTCATCCTGAGCCTGTCGAAGGATGAAGCCACGATTTCATGCTTCTTCAGCAGGCTCTAGTCGCAGCTGGCATTCGGGTGGTTCTTCTTGATCTGCTCGCAGGCGAAGTTCTTGGCCTGGTCCGGCAGTCTCTTGTTGATTTCGGTCCAGTACGGAGCATCGCCCGCTGTGCTGAATGCGCCGTAGAGCCAGTAGCCTCCGATAGCCAGGAAGCCGAGAATGATCAGGTAGAAGATGGCCTTGATGAAACCCATAGCGGAACTCGCTTTTCTTGATGGTTGGTCATTGACGGGTGGGTTGCCGAATGAGCATCCCCAGGCACCTTTAAATCCAAGTTGTAACAGGTTCTTGACCGGACCTGAGATGCAGCAATGGAGGAATTTTGTCCATTTTGCGGCGGCTCGGATTTGAGCCACTATGTTGAGACATTATGTGGCGCTTTTGATTAAAAGCGCGAGGTAGAAGCCGTCCGTACCATGACGAGCGGGCGTTAAAAGAAGTCCCAGCTTATTGTGATTCGCGCTACTGGTTACAGAACGGGAGAGGGTTTTTTCAGCACGGTGTCCCGTGTCAATTGCGGAGAAACTGGTATTGTGCTCCAGAAAAGCTTTGATTTGCTTGTCGTTTTCGTCGGGCAGGATCGAGCAGGTGATGTAAGCAAGCGTACCACCCGGCTTTAACAACCGGTCCGCCCGCCTCAAAAGCGCAGCTTGCGTTGCAATGCGCTCGCCAAGTTGAGTGCTCGTCAACCGCCATTTCGCATCGGGCCGCCGCCGCCACACTCCGGTTCCACTGCAAGGCGCGTCGATGAGTACAAGGTCCATGCGCCCTTCCAGTGCGTCGAGGGCGGCATCCTCGCCGGGGGGCAGCGTTTGCACGTTTCGCGCGCCTGCACGCTTCAATCGATCGAAGATCGGGCGAAACCGGTGCGCATCGGAGTCGTAGGCGTAAATCTGGCCCGTGTTCTGCATCTGAGCGGCCAAGGCAAGCGTCTTTCCGCCAGCGCCAGCGCATAGATCAGCAACTTGAAGGCGGGCCCGGCACCCGCCAGAAGCGCGGCGATTTGGCTTCCTTCGTCCTGAACCTCGAACCAGCCGCGGCCGTGGGCCGGGTCGGCCTCAACATTCGGGCTTCGAGCGCCACCTTCGCGCGGCGGCAAGCGCACCCCAACGGGGGAATAGGGCGTGGGTGCGGCGTCATGCCGGTCGAAGGCCTTGAGAACTTTTTCGCGCGTCGCCTTCAGCATATTGACGCGCAAATCTACGGGAGCGCGTGCGGCCAAAGCCTGCCCCTCCGCAACGGCGCGATCTCCGAAAACCTCAGAGAATGAGGGATGAAGCCATTCGGGGTAGTCACCTTGTATCCAAGGGGGAGCACCCGCCAGATCGTTATTTGCGAGACCGCTCTCCTCGTCGGGCGTGAGACGGGCCGGGCAAAACCCTTCACCGCTGCAAAGGCTGGCGATGTCCTGAGCGGAAACACCCCACTCGCGGCGAAGAGCGGCCAGCGCTATGGCGCGCGCCGTATCCGCGCCAATCACATAGGATAAGGATTGTTTTCGCCGCAGGCTGTCGAAAACGAGATTGCCGATCCACCCGCGGTCCCCGGAGCCCGCGAAGCGGTGCGCCCGGCCCCAATCGGCGAGCACGACAGAAGTGGGCCGCCCGCGTTCCGTGATCTCGGTCAGGACATCGATTGCTGCCTGTAGTCTTGCGCCGGGCTGCATCGCCGCGGCTTAAGCGTTGCCGACTGGATAGTTCGGCGACTCTCGCGTAACCGTAACGTCGTGCGTGTGGCTTTCCCGGAGGCCCGCGTTGGTGATCCTGACAAATTCCGCTTTTTCATGCAGTTCGATAATGGAGCGCGAGCCTGTGTAGCCCATGGCTGCCCGCAAGCCGCCTACAAGCTGGTGCAGCACGCCTGATACCGGCCCCTTGTAGGGAACCTGCCCTTCAATGCCCTCCGGGACGAGCTTCAGGGCGTCTACAACCTCGCTCTGGAAGTAGCGGTCTGCAATCCGAGCGCCATGGCGCCGAGCGAGCCCATGCCCCGGTACGGATTTGTAGGAGCGGCCTTGATGCAGATAAACCTCGCCCGGGCTTTCGTCGGTGCCCGCCAGCAGCGAGCCGATCATCACGCAAGCCGCGCCGCTCGCCAGCGCCTTCGCGATGTCGCCCGAATATTTGATGCCGCCATCGGCAATGACGGGCACGCCGTGCTTCGCCGCAGCCTCCGCCGCTTCCATGACGGCGGTCAACTGAGGAACGCCAACGCCCGCGACGATGCGCGTTGTGCAGATGGAGCCCGGGCCTATGCCTATCTTCACGGCGTCCGCGCCCGCGTCGATGAGCGCCAGCGTCCCCTCGGCGGTGGCGACGTTGCCGGCGATCACCTGGACAACATTGGACGCCCGCTTGATGCGCTTCACGGCATCAAGGACGCGCTGCGAGTGTCCATGCGCGGTATCGACGACGATCAGGTCTGCGCCTGCGTCCATGAGGTGTTCGCTGCGCTGGAAGCCATCGTCGCCAACAGAGGTCGCAGCGGCGACGCGAAGCCGCCCCTGCTCGTCCTTGCAAGCAAAGGGATGCTGCTCGGCCTTCTCGATGTCCTTCACGGTGATCAGGCCGATGCATTGATAGTCATCATCAACGACGATCAGCTTCTCGATGCGATGCCTGTGTAAGAGCCGCTTGGCGTCATCCCGGTCGATATTGTCCTTCACCGTGATGAGATTGCTTTTGGTCATCAGCTCGTGGACAGGCTGCGCGGGGTTCGTGGCGAAGCGCACATCGCGGTTGGTAAGAACGCCGACGAGCTTGCCCTGCCCGTTGCTTTTGGCGCCCTCGACAACCGGGATGCCCGAGATCCGATAGCTCTTCATCAAGGTCAGTGCGTCTTTCAAGGTCGCATGAGGCGAGATGGTGACGGGATTGACCACCATGCCGGATTCGAACTTCTTCACCTGCCGGATATGCTGGGCCTGTTCCTCGGGCTTCAAGTTGCGATGGATGACGCCGATTCCGCCGGCTTGAGCCATCGCGATGGCGAGCGGACCTTCGGTAACCGTATCCATGGCCGCCGCGACGATCGGAATGTTGAGCTTTATGCTCCGCGTCAGGCTGGTCGTGACGTCAACTTCAGACGGCAACACGTCGGACAGGCTCGGCTGCAACAGCACATCGTCGAAGGTAAGCCCCATCTTCTGCCGGATAATGGCCATTTCGAAACCCTTTGCGCGCAATGCCGCGTCGATCTGCTTGGAATTCTTGCTGGGGTGTAGCACCCCCGTCTCGATCTGTAAAATGTGGCCAGCAGCTTGCTCTGTCTAGCAGGCTGCTCAAAAACGATGTTGCCCATGGTTCGACAAGCTCACCATGAGGATGAACACAAGCTCACCATGAGGATCAACATAAGCTCACCATGATCAACTGATTGAAAACGCTCGACCTCATCCTGAGCCCGTCGAAACCTCATCCTGAACCTGTCGAAGGATGAAGCCAACGTCTTCGACCTCATCCTGAGCCTATCGAAACCTCATCCTGAGCCTGTCGAAGGATGAAGCCACGTTTTCATGCTTTTTCAGCAGCCTGCTAGTCACAGCCACGGCAACATTTTTCATGCCACGCGGAGCCCAAATGAGCTCGCGGGAACGGAAAACGGGGCCAGCCTCGCATTCTTTTGCATCGCGAGGAGAGAGAACCAAAAGGCTCGTATTGAAGAAAACCATTCCAAAAATGGCGCATAAAGTACTGGAGCACTAGCAAATTGCTCTCATTTTGCTTACGTTGAAAGGCCACCAAATCGAAAGGGGTAATAATAATGGAACTGCGCAGGCTCAACGGTCAACTCGCTGTAGCCGGGCAAATCAACCCGGGCGATGTCCCAGAGCTGGCTGCCGGGGGTATCCGCGCGATCATCTGCAATCGGCCGGATGGGGAAGCGCCGGGTCGAACCGAAATTTGCGGAGATCGAGAAAGCCGCGGCGGCAAACGGGATCAAGATCGTCTATCAGCCTGTCGCGACCACTTCGATTAGCGATCAGGATGCGGTAACTTTTGGCAAATTGCTCGAAGAGCTTCCGCAGCCGCTGGTTGTTTACTGCCGTTCGGGCTTGCGCTCTACCGCGCTTTGGGCGCTGAGCCAGTCCGGAAACGTCCCGTGGAAGATATCGTCGAGACAGCTGCCAGGGCCGGCTACGACATCAAGCCATTTTTGCTGCGTCGGGTACGGTGACCCGGTCATGAGCGGCAGTACGGCCGCGAACGCGGTTCCGGAATTCGATGCGGGTTTTCGCGCAAAGCTCGCGGACCTTGTGCTTTGGCGGCGGGATGTCCGGAAGTTTCGGCCTGATCGACTTCCAGCCGGAAGCATGGATCGCCTTCTTAGGCTTGCGTGTCTCTGCTCCTTCGGTCGGGCTCGAGCGAGCCCTGGCGCTTCGTGCTCGTGGAGGACCCGGCAAAACGCGAGCGCATCCGCGAGAATTTCAGAGCAGCAAACGCAGAGGCGCTCGCGTCATACAGTGGAGACCGGGCGACACGTTACGCGGCTCTCAAGCTTGAAGGGCTGGATGCCGCGCCCGTGCAACTGGCGGCGTCTTGCGGTTCCCGACCCTGAGCAGGGCGCGAAGGTTGGTCGGCGCACCATGCCGGAGACCGTCGCTTATTCCGTTGTGACGGCCATTCACACCTTCTGGCTGGCGGCGCGGGCTGAAGGGATCGGCGAGGTCGGGTTCTATTCTCGATCCAGCGCCTGTTGCTCGTGATATCTGAAGTGCCTCTGCATTGGCAGTTCATTGGCTACTTTTGCGTCGGCTATCCGATAGAGGTTGCCGACACGCCAGAGTTGGAACGGGCGAATTGGCAGAAGCGCGCGACCCCGCTTCTTTCATCTTCCGCCGCTGAAGAGCGATCTCGTTGCCGACGGAAGTCCAGAGAGCACATTAGAAACGCGGCCGCGTTCAAGCCTCGCGCGGGGCGCCGCGCCCTATGAGCTACCGGCCTTGTATTCGCTCACGCCTGAGCGACGAGGGAGGCGAGGCGCGCAACACTGTCTATCCGCTGTCGCCGCTTCCGGCTCTTCCGGCGGGGCACTGAATGACAAAAACCCATTTGTCTTCCGAGATACGTAAGCGCGCTCCCTTCCAGACCGCGCCTTTCGTAATGAGCCACTCTTATAGGATCACCGCGGAGATCGAAATCCCCGAGAGCGGCGCCAAGGGTGTGATCATCGCACAAGGCCGGACGCCCTCGCGAAGTGGTTTTGTCTGCCCTTAGAGCGCCTTGGCAGCCGCGTCGCCGGCGACTCTCAAAAGGGAGTGCCTGACCTCAATGTTGAGATTGAAATCATCGCCATACATTGATGCGACTTGTCACACTTTCATAAAACGTATTCATGGAGCATAATATATGAATTGTTGCACGTATGTTTAGGGTGGCTCGCGCCGCCCAAACTTCCGACGCGGAAAGTAACGATACGATGTTTCCTAGATATATTCCTTAATAGACCATATATTCGATGAATTAGATCGAGATTAAAGCAGAATCAGAAAATCTGTGTGCGATAGAAACGCAGGGAGGATAGAATGGCACAAGCATCATTCACGTTCCGCCGTTACAAGGATGGCGAAACCATAAAGCCTGAACTGCGCGATCAGATTTTTCAGGCGGACAAAACTACAAGTGCCCAACTTACGTTTTGCGCGCACTCCCGTCAGGCTAGCTGCCCATCCGGTACGGATCATTCGCGGCTGGCTCGACATTGTGCGAGGTATCGAAAAACCGCCGGTTGGCATGCTGGCAAATACTGATTCCTGCGGATGACCGAGTCCCAATCCATTCCCGGCAATCATGGGGCGCGTCTGCCCCGCGCCATGCGAGGACGGCTGCAACCGCAACGAAGTCGAGGGCCATGTCGGGATCAACTCCGTTGAGCATTATATCGGCGACTATGCCCTTGAGCACGGCCTGAAGCTTCCCGCCCCAGGGGCGTCGACGGGGAAGAAGGTGGCAATCATTGGCGGCGGGCCCGCCGGGTTGGCCTGCGCTTATTTTGTGCGTCGCTCAGGTCATGCCTGCACCATTTTCGAGGCGAAGAGCGAACTCGGCGGCATGATGCGCTACGGCATTCCGGGATACCGCACGCCGCGTGACGTCCTTGATGGTGAGATTCGGCAAATCCTCGACATGGGCGTCGAGGTTCGCACGGGTGTGAAAATCGGCGTGGACGTGACGCTAGACCAACTCCAAATGGATTTCGACGCCGTTTTTCTTGGGACGGGCGCACAATCAGGGACCCCGCTCACTGTTCCGGGCGCAGAGGCATCAAACAACTGCATCAGCGGCATAGCTTTTCTGGCGGCATTTAATGAAGGGCGCCTCCAGCATGGCGCTCAGCGCGTGTTGGTGATCGGCGGCGGCGACACAGCCATGGACGTGGCCGCGGTTGCCCGCAGGCTCGGACATATCGAGAATGTCCACGAGAAAGACCATCCCGAATTCGTCGTCCTCGGACAAACCACCCACGATGTCGCCATCTCAGCGAAGCGCCGGGCGCGGAGATCACCATCGTCTACCGTCGGCCAATGGATGAAATGCCGGCGACGAAGATGGAAACATGAGCATGTTACGCAGGAAGGCGTCAATCCTGCCTTGCCTTATCCCCATCGAAGTCGTCCTCGACAGGCCCGGCCACGCAAGGGCGCTTCAACGCGTTGCCGAGGTGGATTGGACGAGCGGCAAGATGACGATCAAGCCAGGCACCGAGCGCGATATCAATGCGATCTCATCGTTTCGGCGATCGGGCAGGCGGCGGATTTTACGGGCTTCGAGGCACTCGACAATGGCAAGGGCGCCGCCGCTGTCGATGCGTATCAGCGCTCACCGAAACGCGAAGGCGTGTTTGCGGGAGGCGACGTTATCCGCCCCCACCTCCTGACAACGGCGATCGGCCATGCCTGGATTGCGGCACAGAGTATCGATCATTCTCTTGCAGGCGAAGCCCAACCTGGCTTGCCGAAAGTGAACGTCCACCATTTCGACCTTATTCAAAAGCTGAAGGAGACCGGGCACACCCCAGCCGACTACGATCACACCCAGGCGAGGGGAACCGATCATGCGGCTTATGCGCTGCATAATTTCGAGGACCGGGCGAAAACGCTGATCGTGAACTCCAAGGAGTTATTCCTCGGGCATTTCCGCGAAGCTCCCGGCACGTTCGCAAAGCGAGAAGACGATCGACGCCGGAAATGTGCTCGGAGACTTCGGGTCGCGCCTTCAACCGCTGAGCGAGAAAGAGGTCCGCGCCGAGGCCGACCGCTGCATGAGCTGCGGGCTCTGCTTCGAATGCGACAATTGCCTGATTTTCTGCCCGCAGAAGGCCGTTTTCCGGGTGAAGAAGAGCGAAGCCACCATTGGACGTTACGTCGATACCGATTACGCCAAGTGCATCGGTTGCCATATTTGCAAAGACGTCTGCCCGTCGGGCTATATTCAAATGGGCCTTGAGCGCTGACGCGCTTTTCGCCAACGGCAAATCGTCGAAGATGCGGGGGCGTGGAGGGCGTTTCCATCCTCCGCTCTCGGCGTGGCGCTTGCAGCTTTGGACATGCTTTCGCTCGTAGCCGGAGCTGGCTTTTCGTCCTCGTCAGCGATGAACCTGATGCTGATCAACGTCTCGACGCGCCGGTAGGGCCGTGCGGTCCGCTTGCCGGAAGGCGTGCGGCAGCGGTTCGGGTGTGTCCAAATCGGCGGTGTCCCGCGCCGCTTGGTGGCGCTGCTGGCCGTGCGTATGAAGGGAATGGATGGCGGCGGATTTGTCCTAGTTGGACCGCTGCCGCCGCTCGGAACGCGCGCCATGACTATGCCACCGCTCCGGTCGCGGCCTTCCCACATGGCGTTCGCCTGGCCAAGCCCGGCCACGACATGGTCGCCTATATGCATCCAGTCGGCTTCGGCAGTCCGCCGATTTTGCAGGCCTGCTTCGCTGGCCCGTAGGGGAACAGCTGATACAGATATTTCTGATCGCCCTTCTCTGCGCCGAAATTCTTCTTCATCTCTTTGACAAGGACGCGGATGGCAGGTGCGATCTGATATTCCTCGTAATATTCGCGCAGAAAATCGATGACTTCCCAGTGCTCCGGCGTCAATTCGATATTCTCGGTCTTGGCGATAAGCAGCGCGAGATCCTTGTTCCAGACGGAAATGTCGGTGAGGTAGCCTTCCTCGTCGTGGTCCGCGACGACGTCGCCAAGCTTATATTGCATGCCCATTATTTCTACTCCATTCGTTTATTCAGTTTGCAACCGATCAGAGCCACGCGACGGTGCGCGCATGGTGTGTCACGAGATCAACAAAGCCGCCGTAATCGACAAGCTTGACGCCATTCCCCGGGCCACCAGGTCGGAAGCCAGCACGAAGACAGCGCCGCCTTCCAGTGCGGCCTTCGTGAACTGGTAGGCCGTGTCGGACGCCTGATGCGTGTACGGCCCTTCATTGACGACGATTGCAAATTGCACGTCTTTCTCCCGCCTAGAAATGCACGTGCGCCGACATGTTCATGGTCTTGCGCGACCCGGTCCATGTGTCGAGGTGGTGCTTCGTGAAAGCGAAGCCCGTCAGCTCGAAGAAGCGCGGCCAGCCTATGCGATCGATCCACTCGCCCATGCGCTCCCAGTCCTTCGCATTGTCCTTGTAGGCGTAGAGGATCTTGCGAACGACCTCGGCGACCTCCGGCCAGCGCGGCGCGTTGTTCGGCAGATTGGCGACGACGAGCTTGTGGAACGAAGGCTTCGAGCGCGCGTTCGAGTGCTTGCCGCCGACCCAGACGGCGATCTTGGTGGAGTCCGCGCCGTTGATCTGCATGGGCGGGCATGGCGGATAGCAGGCGCCGCAGCAGACGCATTTCTGCTCGTCCACTTCAAGCGATGGCCTGCCGTTCACCATGGCGGGCCGGATCGCCGCCACAGGGCAGCGCGCCACCACGGCCGGGCGCTCGCAGACCTTGGAAACCAGGTCATGATTGATCTTGGGCGGCTTTGTGTATTGCACGTTGATGGAGATGTCGCCCTGGCCGCCGCAGTTGATCTGGCAGCACGAGGTCGTGATGCGCACGCGGTTTGGCATCTCTTCCTTGATGAACTCGTCGTACATCATGTCCATCAGGCTCTTGACCACGCCTGACGCATCGGTGCCGGGAATATCGCAGTGAAGCCAGCCCTGCGTGTGCGAGATCATCGACACGGAGTTGCCGGTGCCGCCAACGGGGAAGCCTTCCGCGGTCAGCTTCGCGACCAAGGGTTCGACCTTGTCCTTCGCGCTGACCATGAATTCGATGTTGCTGCGCGTGGTGAAGCGCACATGGCCTTCGGCGAACTGGTCGGCGATGTCGCACAGATTGCGGACGCTGAAGACGTCCATCTGCCGAGGCGTCCCCGCGCGCACTGTCCAAATCTCGTCGCCATTCTTGGCCACGTGATGCAGCACGCCTGGGCGCAAGCGGTCGTGCCACGCCCAGTTGCCGTAGTTCTTCTTCATCACGGGATGCATGAAGGGAAAGGGGTCCGGCACGCCAGTTTCAATGGGGCGGCGGGGTTGTGCAGGGGCGTTCATCCAAGAAGTCTCCGCGAAATCGAATTGGGCCTAAGAGGAAGCTGGCGGACGCGCGTTGACGCAACGGTCCGCCCTTGCCCCATTATTCTGCAGCGACGGTCAAACCGGCTTCCTTCGCCTTGCGCTCGAAATATTTTTCAGCTTCGTCGGTGAAGTCGTCCGTGCGAACGTAAGAGGACGTGCGCGGATGGTTGACCATGTTCGGATCGGGATCGACGCCGATGGCTTCGAGGAACGCGGGCAAGCCAATACGGTCCATGCACTCGCCGATGCGCTCGTGCTCAAGCGCGTTTTCCGCGAAGAAGTCGATGAGCTTTGTGGCGAACTCCACAAGCTTTTCGCGATCCTCGTCCGTCTCAAGCTTCATGAACGGAACGACCATCGTGCCCATGAGGTCGCCGACCTTCAGCGAACGTTTGCCGCCGAGCAGGATCGATACGCCGCGGTCATCGCCCGGAGACAGCGCCTTCGTCATCACATTCATGCAGTGCATGCAGCGCACGCAGGACTTGTTGTCCACGTCGAGCGTGTCGTCGTCGTTCAGGCTCAGCGCCCGCGTCGGGCACATCGCGATGACGCTGTCGATCATGTATTTGCGGCCGTGGCTGGCGACGTAGGCTTTCACTTCGTCCTGGTTCACCTTCATGGCGTCGCGCCACGTTCCGATCACCGCAAAGTCGGAGCGATGGATTGCGTTCACGCAATCGTTCGGGCAGCCCGAGAATTTGAACTTGAACTTGTAAGGCAGCGCGGGCCTGTGCATCTCATCGAGGAAGTTATTGATGACTGCGCGATGCGCCCTGACCTCGTCGTAGCAGGACTTTTCGCAGCGCGCATGACCCACGCAGCTCATGGAGGTTCTGAGCGCGGGGCCAGCGCCGCCGAGATCAAATCCCATCTCGTTCAGCTCGTCGAAAGCCTTCTGAGTGTTCTCGGTCGTGCAGCCCTGGAACATGATGTCGCCGCTCTGCCCGTGGAAAGCGATCAGGCCGGAGCCATGCTTCTCCCAGACGTCGCACATCTTGCGGAGGAGATCCGATGTGTAGTGGTAGCCAGCGGGGGGCTGGACGCGGAGCGTGTGGAATTCCTTCGATGCCGGAAACTTGTCGGCCACTTCCGAAAAGCGCGGAATGATGCCGCCACCATAGCCGAAGACCGAAACCGTGCCGCCCTTCCAGAAGCCCAGCCGCTCCTCGTAGGAATGCTCAAGCTGGCCGAGAAGATCGTTCATCATCGGCGCGTAGGGCTTGTCCTCGGCGTCGCGCAGCCTCTTGAGGCCCGTCACGAAGCTCGGCCAGGGACCGGTTTCAAGCTCATCAAGGAGCGGCGTAGCATGCTTTTGGGATTGCGCAGCCTTCGGCGCATCGTCGCTCGTCATTCAGCCTCCCATACTCAATTCATCGGCGTCCGGGGTCGAAACTTTGCCCGCGTCTGCTCGATATTGGTTTTTTTGTTTTAGACACTGCCAATAGTGAATCTACTAACGATAGCATACTTATTAGATAGCGACAATCATTCATATCTGTGAATACGATAATACATTCGTGAATGGCAGGACTTATTGCCGGTCGCGTTGCTGTCTCGCATCAGAGGGAATACTTCTTGGGTTGACGAGCGGAACTGCGGGTGCCAGCGATCATTGTAGTTGATCTTGCGGGGCAATTTTGTACTCGAGGGCGCCGCAATGACCGGGCGCTGGCGGCTCCCTTTTCGAGCGAAGCAGGTCCAACATCGCTTTAGTCATTGGTTTGAGAAAACGGACAAGGCAGGTGAAGCGCCATTCTTGCGCAAGTGCAATTTATTGTGCTCTTCCCAAAGCCAAGCTTGTGGATCATCATGTTTGAAGATCCCGCCGCGCAACGTGAACTGGTCCGCCTCCGGCAGGTGGGTGCACCGTGTGAAGATCGCCTTCGAGACGTACTTCCTGCGCAAGATGAGACGCGGTGAGAGCGAGCCGTTCTACGAGAAGGCGGCAATGCAGATACTCGGCATCGGCAAGCTCAAGCGCGTTACCTGACCAGAACAGTCAGCAAGGCGATTCGCGGCAAAGTTGACATCGCCTTCTCAAATATGGATATTCGCATATGATAATTACAAGATCGGGAGATCGCGGGGCATGATCGAAGGGAACGGGACTAAACCGAACCAGAAGGCGATGACGATCATCGTCACAAAAGGCTCGCTCGACTGGGCCTATCCTCCCTTTATCCTCGCCACGACAGCGGCGGCGATGGGCGTCAACACCACGATGTTCTTCACGTTTTACGGTCTTCCTCTTCTTCTGAAGAAGCTCGACCTCAAAATCTCGCCCTTGGGCAATCCGGCCATGAAAATGCCGATGGCGGGGATGCACATGGGCATGCCGAACTGGGCTTCCGCAATCCCAGGTGTGGATTCGGCGGCGACCAGCATGATGAAAGACATGATCAAGAAGAAAGGCGTCGCTTCCATCGAGGAACTGCGCGACATGGCGCTCGAAGCTGACGTTAGGATGATCGCCTGCCAGATGACCATGGACCTCTTTGAGTACAAAAAGGAGGACATGATCGACGGTCTCGAGCTCGGCGGGGCTGCGACATATATGGAACAGGCGCTGCAGTCCAACGTAAATCTTTTCATCTAAGCGCGCTCAGCACCATCAACGACACTCAAAAATTTATCAGGGAGGAACCATGGCCGACACGACGCTCGACGCGAAAGGTCTGAACTGTCCGCTGCCAATTTTGAAGACAAAAAAGATGCTCACCCAGGTGCCCGCGGGCGGCACGCTGGAGGTCCTCGCAACCGATCCCGGCTCGGTTGCCGACATGGCATCGTTCTGCCGGACGACCGGAAATGAGCTTTTGGAGTCGACGAAGGACGGCGACGTTTTCCGCTTCGTGATCAAGCACACCGCTTGAGGCTGCCCTTGATCCTGTCTGTTTGGAGTTCCTCGAATCGAAGCCGCCAACGCAGTAGGCTTAGTCGGAGAGAAAAAAGATTGGCGAAGTCAAACTTCAAGACTTCATAAAAAATGACAATTGAAGCGGATAAAATGTCTAATGCCGCCGACACGGCGGTAGGGCTTCTGCAATCGCTCGGACACAAATCGCGACTAATGATACTGTGCCAGCTCCTCGATGGAGAGAAGTCGGTTGGACAACTTGCGGAGTTTCTGCAGGCGCGTAAGTCCACGGTATCCCAGCACCTCGCTTTGTTGAGGAAGGATCGGCTCGTCACAAGAAGGCGGCAGGGGCAAACCATCTTCTACGCCATTGCCAGTGATCCCGCTCGACGTCTGCTGGAGACGCTCTATGAAATCTACTCGCCGCGCCTGACGAAGCCGTAGAGGGGCCAGCGAAAGATAAACGACCCCGCACAAGGGATTCTGTAGCGCAAAGCAAAAATCGGCGTGGATTTGATCAAAATGTGGGGAAGGCCAAGCTGGCAATACACTGGTTCGAGGTCTGACTAAGGCAATGGTACCTTCTGCAAGGTCAGTTCTTTAAAGAGGCGCTTTCTGCTAACGCCTAGCGCGAGGGCCTCTACGTTGCGCGCCGCGCTCGTCTTTGAGAAATATCTCATAAAGGAGCGTGATCACACGTTTAATGTCATCATCGGGAATGCTGTAGTAGATGGTCTTTCCATCTCTTCTGGCAGTCACAAGACCATCGAGTCTAAGACGCGCAAGCTGCTGTGAGACGGTCGCCTGGCGAAGGGACAACGCGTTTTCAAGGTCCGTGACCGAGCGCTCCCCATCGGAAAGGAGGCACAGGAGAAGAAACCTCGTCTCATGAGACAGAGCTTTTAGGAAATCGCTCGTGGCCTTGACATTGCGCACCATGCCATCAGCGAGAGCGCCTGCTGCTTCGTTTGTCATGAGGCCTTTTCCGCTTGATTCAGCATCATACTCTGACATCATGATATATGAGTATTAAGTTCTCCGGTAAGCAAAAATGCTTGCCTGTTAGGATGCGGAACGCCTTTGCACTAACGCAAGCTGGCTGCGGGTTTCGTGCCAGGCGACGTTCGCTCCCCTTAAAGCCGTGCCGTCACAGGGAATCACGATTTGGGGCTGCGGGAATGCAAGAAAACCGGGGGGAAAACCCGTCTTGCAGATCGCACGCCGCTACGATGGACTTACCGTCATAAAACCAGGGAACCGGCCGATTTTCCACGGACGACGAATTATAGGATCAGCACAAACAGCGTCTTTTTGAACAGGGGAGCTGCAATGCCCTCGTCACAAACTGGACGTCATGCTCCATCCCCGATGCGTCCCGCACTTCATGACATGGGAGGCGGGATCGCTTCCGTCATCTGCCGACTCCGTGACAATACTCGCCTGAGCGGAGCCCTCGTGTACCTAGCCTGACTCGCTTTACCGAATGGGTTTGCTTGGCCGCATGGGTACCGTTTGGGTCTGTTCGAGATAAGCCTCTTCCAACTCCGACAACTCGATCTCCTCGTAGCCTGTGATCATCGTCCTGATGTAGTGGAAGGCTGTCTTGCCGGTCGTCGTCATGTAAATGTGGATAATGACGAACACTGCCATGATGAACGCCGCGGCTGTGTGCAGATGAGCGGTCACGGTCAGCGCCGTCCCTGCCCAGGGGTAATGGCTCCACAAATCATAAAGCAGATAGGAGATACCGGTGAGCCACAAAGCCGGGCCGAAGAGGGCAATGAAGGTCATGTAAGCGCGCGACTGCAACGCGTTCTGCTTGCGCTGCAGGCTCTTTTTGTAGGGATGAGGCTCGCCTCTCAGGATGCCAAAGGCATAAAATCGGACAACGCGCCAGATCCCCTTTTTGAACAGATATTGTTTCCACTGGCCGGTGGTGAAATTCCAGAACGTGGTGAACATCCACAGGACAAGGAGCGCAATGGCCGTGTAAGTGTGAACGGTCACCGCCGTCCGGTAATCCAGCAGGTTATGCGTGCCGTGCACGCCGAACCCGGAAAAGAGCAGCGTGAAGATGAGGATGGCCTGCGTCCAGTGCCAGAAGCGCTCATAACGCGAGTAGATCATCACCTCGCGTTTGAATACGCCCCCTTTTTCCGGTTCGAGATAGCGGGCGATGGCGTCGTCAGTCATGATCATGACCCCTTATGTAGCGGCGAGACAAGGCGCGCAGGATCGCATGGATGATCACCCCGAAAAACGCACTTACAATCAGAAGATAACCCAGAATATCGAGCCATCTCAGGTTGTCGCGCCCGGGCATGTAGAAGCCCGCTAGGTTCTGCAGGCGGCCATTCTTTGCGTGGCATTCGCCGCAGTCGAGCGCTTTCTCTTTCGGCGCGACCATGTGCGTGCTCGGCCAGTAGGAGTAGGTTTCAACGAAGCCATAATCCCCGCTATAGGGCTTGTTGTTCTCTTTCATAGCAACCTGAATGGCCCGGTTGAAATCGTAGTTGCCCCAATAGGCATCCTTGTCCTCGCCCCAGAGATGCATGTAGACAAGGGTGTCGTTGCCCTTGTCGAAGGGCTGATAGGTGTGCATCCGCTTGAAGGGCCAGATGCGTGCGTTCGGATTATCGTACGAGCCCGAGTAGGAATTGATTGGGATCGGCTGTTTCGACGGGTCGAACTTCGTGTCGATCGTGGTGTAACGCATCTGGCCATCGAACCAGGCGTAGTGTGGGAGAAGCGTGCGGCCTTTCGCGGACCAGGTCTCGCCGTAAACGAAGCTTCCCTTGATCGACCGGTAGGTGTGGCGAGTCTCGCCATTCCCCTGGACATAGGTTTCTTCGCTGTAGCCTTCTCCGTTCCTGGTCTTGCCCGCCTCGCGCCAATCCCAATCGACGACGGTCGCCACGCCGCCCCGGGCAAGCGCTGGGATATGGCAAGTCTGGCACGCCACCTTATTGATATGGCCGTTGAGCTTGATGCCGATCAGGGTCGTGTTGGGATGCGGAGCGGTCCCATGGCAGGACTCGCAGGTCGCAACATCACGGCGCAGACCGGGCTTGCCCAAGCCTTCGGGGTCCTTGGCATGAACGTCATACCGGCTGCCGGAGATAATGTGCTGTTTTGACAAGTGGCACTGGGTGCACGCGAAGTTGAGACCTTTGCTATCCATGTGCACGTCGAGATCGCGCGACGCATTAACGAGCGAAGAATCAAGATCGCCATGCTTTACGCCATCGCCGCCTCCGCCGTTAAAATGGCAGGTGCCGCAATTGGATCGTTCCGGCTTTCCGACACTTTGCGCGACTTTCACCCATTCGATGGGTTTCAGCCCCTCGAACATGATGCTGCAGGCCGCGTTGCCCTTTGTCGGAGGCACCTTGTAATAAGTGCCGGTCCGCTCATGACAGACAACGCAGTCGATATTCTCCTGGTTCTTGAAATCGAATTTTGCGCTTGTCCAATTGTAGCTGGCGTGACACTGCGCACACATGCCTTCATTGCCGCGCGCATTGGTGCAGAAATTATTCACCAGGTTGTCCTTGCCGAGAATCTGACCCGTTTTCGGGTTCTTATATTCCCAGGTCCAGTGAATAGACTTCATAAACTGATGGCCGGCCTCATTGTGGCAGGTCAAACAAGCCTTTGTAACCTCGGAGCCGTTAGCGAACGGCCCCTTCAGCGCTTCGAACTTGCTGTGATCGGCCGTCGTATTCGTAGGCCGCAACGGAAGCCTTTTTAGATCTTCGGTTTGTACGCGGACCTCCGCCTTTTCCCCCTGTAGATCGCCAGCTCTGAGTGGTGTCAGGCTGGCCAGGAGCAAGCACCCAATCAATGCGATGATGCCCGGTCTCCGCGTTGGCGGATTCACACCCATTCCGTTCCTCCCAAGACCGGCGTTTTCACCGTCATGCTTTTTGTTTTTGACCGCCTTCATCCCCATAGCCGCGATCAAAACTCCCCAATGCTGGCTGGGCTGTGATCGCAAGAGAATAAAGGGTCATAACGAGAAAAGCGCTGCCCCTAACAGGCACGCCTTCCTAGAGGAATATTGTGCAGATAGTCTGCCCGAACCGGCGTTCAGGCAGACCTCCTATTGCGGAGTATCGAACGCCTAATGAGTGGGTCGAATGGCGCCCACAAGGCGCATAAAGAGCCCGGGTATGACGAAGGCGAGCCCAAAGGCCCAAAGGGGCACGCCCCCGGGGTTCGTAAAGCTGGGCTCGATGCCGGAGAACAGCCATAGCGCCTGAAACGTGAGAAACAGCACGCCGATCACGACGAGCGAGCGGCCGCAATAGCGCATCAGGCCAGTTCCCCAGCAACAGAACACCCAAACGAAGAACCCGGCTAACCCAAGGAGCAGCAGCGACACTCCCGCATAGGTGAGCGGCTCTGCGAGCGGCGTCACATAGGACGCCGTCCCGGCTATAGTCTGAAGCATGGCGTTTCCTTTTGTAAGTTTTTTTGTAGATCGAGTGTTTTCACTCAGGCGGCTCTTCAATGGCCGTCTTCACGCAATATTAACTTATGTTTATCTTCACGTCATTGCGAATGCGCAATAATTGACGCAAAATAAAGGGTAACGTGAAATTGAATTGTGATGCAAGCTTGAAGGGCCACCAATTGACCACTGTTACATTGTCCGATGTTTGTACAAGCGTCGCCAACTGCTTCAACTGCGATGTCAACCGGTCCGCGCCCGTTATTGGATTAAAGGAACGGTGTTGCAGCGACATTCATGGGCCGTTCGATCAGCTTCATTATCCGGCTGGCGCAACGATTTATAATGCTGGCGAGGATGGCGTCTTCCTCTTTCCCATCCGCAAAGGGCTTGTGAAGCTCTCCCACGACCTTCCTGATGGCGGTCAGCGCATCGTCAGGCTTTCGCGCGCAAGCGATGTTCTGGGATTGGAGTGTTTGGCTACGGACGCTTACCTGCATACCGCCATAGCTTTGCAGCCTACCGAAGTTTGCCGCCTGCCGATCAGCAGCGTGAAGCAGTCATTGTTCACCGATCAGCGGCTCTTTCATATGCTCATGACTCATTGGTGTCGCGCGCTTTGCGACGCCGAGCGCTGGATCACCGAACTTTCCACGGGAACGGCCCGCGAGCGCGTGATCCGGCTTCTCCTCTGGCTGTCGGAAAACGAAGGCGGTGGTTCTTGTACGTTGTTCAGCCGCGAGGACTTGGGCGCGGTTCTCGGCCTGACCACCGAGACCGCGAGTCGGGTGATGGCCGAACTCAAGCGCCAGGGCCTGATCAACGAATACAGCCACAACCGCTTCACTTGCGATTTGGCTCGGCTCCGGCAAGCCGTCGACTGCCCAATATCCGCCTAATTAGCTGCTTGGGCAGACGAGCCGGACTGCGGCGATGATGCGTGGACAACTCCGCCATTAGAGACATCGAACGAGCACTATGGCGGGTCCTCGATTTCGCTGCTAAGGCGCCTCTCCATGCGCTCGCGTAGACATTCTCGGGACTGCGGTAACCCGGCTCACGCCCGCCAGCGGCAAATGGGCATTTGGGAGCGAGGCCGGACCCGCGCCGCTTTCACCCTTTTTAGCCCAAAAAGCGCTCGGTAATACTTCGGAAAGACTCTTGCGGACTGCAGCGCTTCAGATCATGATATACGAAAGTCTGAAGAAAAATCAGACAAAAGCAGTCTCGGGAAACGATCAAGGAAAAACAAATGGCACACATCGTCGTGCTGGGCGCCGGATTGGGCGGCGTCATTATGGCCTACGAAATGCGTGATAAGTTACGCAAAGGCGACAAACTGACCGTCGTCACCAAGGAGGCGAAGTATCACTTCGTCCCGTCCAACCCCTGGGTGGCGGTGGGCTGGAGGAACCGGGAAGAAGTGGAGATCGACCTAACGCGCACCTTTGCGAAGCGAAAAATCAACTTCATCCCCGTCGCGGCAAAGCGCGTTCATCCCTCGGAAAACTGCGTTGAGTTGGCAGACGGCCAAAGGGTCGACTACGATTTTCTGATCATCTGTACAGGCCCCGAACTGGCCTTCGACGAAATCGAGGGGCTCGGCCCCGAAGGCTACACGCAGTCCGTTTGCCATGTGGATCATGCGCTAAAGGCGGCCGAAGCCTTCAAGAAATTCTCCGAAAATCCCGGTCCCATCATCACAGGCGCCGTGCAGGGGGCATCGTGCTTCGGGCCGGCCTACGAATATACCTTCATTCTCGATACCGAACTCTGCCGCAGGCGCATCCGCGATCGCGTGCCCATGACTTTCGTGACAGCGGAGCCTTACATCGGTCATCTCGGTGTCGACGGCGTCGGCGACACTAAGGGCATTCTCGAAAGCGCAATGCGCGACCATCACATCAAATGGATCACGAACGCCCGCACTTTGAAGGTCGAGCCGGGCAAGTTGACCGCCGAGGAGTTGAACGACGATGGAACCGTGAAGAAGATTCACGAACTGCCCTTCGCCTATTCCATGATGCTACCCGCGTTCCGAGGCATCGGGGCTGTCCGCGGCGTCGATGGCCTCGTGAACCCGCGCGGTTTTATCCTCATCGACAAGACCCAGCGTAATCCGACTTTCCGGAATGTCTTCTCGGTCGGCGTTTGCGTGGCGATCCCACCCGTGGGGCCCTCGCCTGTACCCTGCGGAGTGCCAAAGACGGGCTACATGATCGAATCCATGGTGACAGCGGCGGCGCTCAATGTCGGTGAGTTGCTTCGCGGCAAGGACGCGCGGCACCAGGCGACCTGGGACGCGGTGTGCCTTGCGGACTTTGGCGATTCAGGCGTGGCCTTCGTTGCCCAGCCGCAGATCCCGCCCCGCAATGTGAACTGGTCGTCTTCCGGCAAGTGGGTTCACCGTGCCAAGATCGCGTTCGAGGGCTACTTCCTGCGCAAGATGCGTCGTGGCGAGAGCGAGCCTTTCTACGAAAAAATTGCGCTGCAAATGATGGGCATCGGCAAGCTGAAGCGTTATGGGATTCGATGACGGCGCCGCCGAAGTGAAGGGTTGCGTGAGCGTGGTCTGCCGTACGATTCACGCGGCTCATGAGAACGCGCGTCATAGTTAGCGACTACCCGCAACGCGGCCGACGCAGCTCTTGCCGCGCCGGCCGGAAAAGCTCGGCATCTTTGGCGAGTTCGAAAGAACATTTAAAGCGGTATTCAGCGGCAGTAGACAAAAACGCGGCATATCCCGATGATGGTGCTCTTGTCGAGCTCGGTGTTAATCCGTCTCAATTCTGGACGGCAACGCTTCGATCTAGTCCGCAGGAAGTAGGGATAATCAGATAACCATTTTGATCCCATCCAATTCGTAAGTGTAATCGTTAAGATTACATTTTTAGAATTTCCGTTATCTTAAACAATGATGGTATTAGCGTATCAACACCGGCCTAGGGAGGGAAGAGATGAAAGCGTTTCTGTTGGATATGATGGTTATGATGATGCCGTATATGAAACCAATCCTTTATACCGGAGCGACTGCGGTGGCGTTGGGTTTCGCCCTGGCGTTGGCAAAGCCAGTATTGGGAATGAGCCAAGCAAGGCTCAGCGGGCTCCTTTGGAGTGGACGTATCGCCACAATTTTGGGGTTGTTCTTCTTGGCCTGCGAGGGCATGGGCGCGATACTTGGGGCCGCGCCGCAATTCAATTTCGGCGACTCCAGTAAGTTCGAATTCTGGATGGTTCCTTTTTGGCAGCCGGGTGCGGCGTTCTTCATCAGTGGCTTGATCATTGGAAATAGCCTCTCGCAAGCAAAAAATCGCCTCGCAAGCGCTTGAGACCGACGGCCCGGAAAACCTTCCGGGTGGACCTACTAGTTGTGGAGGCGCGGCTCGCGAGCGCGGCCGTCGCACGACTCCTTTGCGAAAATAAGCTTAATATCGTCTTGACATCAATACGTTAATCATATTCGAATATGACTAATAATACGTGTTGCCTGCAGGGCAATTCCAGTCCAGTATAAGGTGAAGGCCCTGAAAAACAGCGCTTAAGCGCGGCCGCAAAGGGAACAGGGGAGGAAGTGTGCTTCAGAGATCAGGTCTCTTGTTAGTGGTCTTGTGGCTTTGTGTTGCCGCAGGCTTGGCTCACGCCGCCGATTACGAACTGGCTCCTGTAACAATCGAGCAGAGCGGTTCGGCATCGACCGTATCTGGAACTGTGGTTCCTTATAGGGAAGTCGTACTCTCAGCGCAAATCCCAGGCTCAGTGACATTCCTCGCGGGCCGGGAGGGAGAAGTCTTTTCAATCCGGTCAATCCCTCGTAAGGATCGACGACACGGGGATCAGGGCGAAGCGGGATGCAGCTGTAGCCGCGGCCATGTCGGCGGAGGCAGTTTTGCGCGACGCCAATGTCCAGTACTCGCGCGAGATGTGGGCGCCTCACACCGGAAAACCAACTGGTATGGGCATGCCGGGCATGATGGACCAGTTTATGAGTCCATTCACCGGCCAGTATGCAGGCCCAAGCAATCCATGGGTTGAGCGTAACGCCGACCTGTACACGCGCGCCCGTCAAATCGACGAGGCTAAGAGCCAGTTAATGGCCTCTCGAGCGCAAATCCAGGAGATCGACACCAAGATTCGCGACGCTGAGTTGACTGCACCTTTCGACGGTGTGATCGCTCAGCGCCTGGTCGAAATTGGCACAACCGTGCAGCCCGGCCAGCCGCTCTTGAAATTCGCATACGTCGCTTTTCTCCGTATTCAAGCCGAGGTTCCGGTCAGGCTCGTCTCTCCACTGACCGTTGGCATGGTTGTGCCCGCTCGCATCGATGTTGGCGGTGGCATCGAGATCTCGGCGCGGGTCGCTCAAATCTTCCCGGTCGCCGACGAGCAACGTCATACGGTTACGGTGAAATTCGACCTGCAGAAGGGCGTGCCGGGAGGGCCTGGCATGTATGCAGAGGTGCAACTTCCAGATCCGAACGCGCAAGCCTATCGGCTCGCGAGTGTACCGGCGGCGGCCGTTTTCCAGAGAGGGAGCCTACCGGCGGTTATCGCAGTCAAGGATGGCAAAACATCGCTGCGTCTTGTCCGCGTGGGTGGGCCAATCGCTAACAGCCGGTTGGGCGTGCTTTCCGGGCTCGATGATGTGGAGCAGGTCGTGGTGGCAAGTCCGAGCACATTGGCCACCATGCCAATTGGCGAGCAGTTGCGGACACGATGATGGCTTTTTGGGGCAGACGAGGATGAGTTGGGAATATTCAGCCTGCGCGGCGCGTGAAATCATACGTACTCAAGCGACGTTCCATCACATGTATTCAAGCAATAAGTGTAAGTAAGGGTAGTCCAGTGTCGGGGGCTGACAACAACATTCCGATCGGTGCGCCGAACGACAAAGAGGGGCTCGGTCTTGCGGGCGCCATGACGAAGGCGTTCATCCACTCACCGCTTACGCTGCTATTCCTGATCGCGTGGCTCGTCCTCGGCGTTCTCGGCTTTATTTTTACACCCCGGCAGGAAGATCCTCAGATTGACGTGCCGATGGTTGACGTCTTCTTCCAATTTCCTGGCGCATCGGCGGAGCAAGTCGCCTCGCTTGCAACCGATCCTCTCGAGCGCATGATGAGCGAGATCCAGGGCGTCAAGCACGTCTACTCCGCTTCGCAGCGCGGGGCTGGCATGGTGACGGTCGAGTTCGACGTTGGCCAGAAAATGGAGCCGTCGCTCGTTCGCCTCTACGACAAGCTCTCATCCAATCAGGACAAGATTCCGCCCGGGGTCTCGCAACCCCTCGTCAAGCCGAAAGCCGTCGATGATGTCCCTGTCGTAACTCTGACGCTATGGTCGGACAGCGTCGACGATGCCGGGCTTCGCCTCGTTGCTCTTGAAGTGATGCAGCACATCAAAGAGGTGAGGAGCACCTCGCAGAGTTTCATTGTCGGCGGCAGGCAGGAGCAGGTTCGTGTCGAGGTCGCGCCTGAGCGCCTGCGGGGCTTCGGCATCGGCATCGATCAACTCGCAGGCGTCATTCGTGCAGCCAATGAGAAGCGCGACGTCGGAAATGTGGAAACCTCCGGGCAATCCATGGAGGTTTATACGGGCAGTTTCCTGCGCCACGCCCAGGACATCGAGCGCCTGGTTGTGGGCGTGCGAAACAATGCCCCCGTCTATGTACGCGATGTCGCCCGTGTCATCGAAGGTCCGGGCGAAGCCTCAAGCCTCGTTCAATATTTCTCCGGACCGGCAGCAGAACAGGCTGCGCACGGAGAAAAGGTGGTAAAGGCGGATGGCGCGGCGGCGGTAACGATTGCTATCGCCAAGAAGAGCGGCACGAACGGCGTCACCGTCGCCAATGAGATTCTGGAAAAGGTCAACAGCCTCAAGGGCCGGATTATCCCCGGAAACATCAATGTCGCCGTTACGCGCGACTACGGCAAGACCGCAAACGACAAGGTCAACGAGCTGTTTTTCAAGCTTACTGTCGCGACGGTCGCGGTGTCCGGGTTGATCTATCTTTTTCTTGGGCTCAGGCCGATGCTTGTCGTGGGCGTCATTATCCCGGTCGTGATCCTCCTGACGGTGTTCTCGGCGCTTTTGATAGGTTACACGATCGACCGCGTCAGCCTCTTCGCACTCATCTTCTCGATTGGTATCCTAGTCGATGACGCGACCGTCGTTATTGAGAACATCTACCGGCGATGGTTGATGCAGGGCCATATCGACACGCCAACGACAATCGATGCAGTCCGAGAAGTGGGAAACCCCACGATCCTCGCAACCTTCACAGTCATCGCAGCACTTCTCCCCATGGGGTTCGTGTCCGGCATGATGGGCCCATACATGCGCCCCATACCGGTGCTTGGCTCGGTGGCGATGCTGCTGTCGCTCTTTGCGGCCTTCATGTTCACCCCCTGGCTTGCCATGCGGATCAGGCCCAGCATGGCAGAGCTGAACGCGATGGAAAAGCGTGAGCACAGGCTCGTAAAGCGCCTTGACCGCTTTTATCGCGGCCTCCTTGGTCCCATGATCGACCAGCCTTGGAAGGCGAGATTGTTCCGGCTTGGCATCTGGATCGCGTTCCTGGCGTGCTGCGCTCTGTTTTACACCGAAAATGTATCGGTCAAGATGCTTCCGATGGACAACAAACCGGAGTTCAATGTCGTTTTGAACATGCCGGAGGGGACAGCTCTTCCGGTTACGGCGAACGCGCTCCAGCAAATCGTCGCCAAAGTCAAAGAAATCCCAGAGGTTGCGGCTGTCCAAACCTACGCGGGTACTGCCTCGCCATATAATTTCAACGGACTTGTGCGCCACTATTACTTGCGCTCCAACTCTTGGCAGGCCGACGTCCAAATCCAGCTCCTGGATAAGTCCGAACGCAAGCGTTCGAGCCACGCCATCGCAGTCGCTGCGCGCGAGGCGCTTACACCCCTGGCCCGTTCGCTCGGCGCCCACATCGCTGTCGTGGAGATGCCTCCCGGGCCACCGGTCCTTCAGACTGTGGTCGCTGAAATCTACGGTCCCGATGCGGTCACGCGCCGCAAAGTAGCCCGCGACGTCACCCAGGTTTTCGAAAAGGCCGAAAGCATCGGCGATGCCGACAATTACCTGCAGCATCCCCATGACACACTGGTCTTTGCCGTCGATCAGCAGAAGGCCGAGCACTACAATGTGACGATCGGCGATATCTCGCGCCAGCTCGGCTTCATCATGGGCGGTGCGCGCCTCGGCGACGCAAAACTGGGCTACGAGCTTGAGCCACGTTCCATCGTCATTCAGGCCGCTCTCGAGGTCCGTGGAAACATCGCAAGACTCGGCGAGCTGCCGATCAAGACCGGCTCGAACAGTTTTGTTCCGCTCGCTGAATTAGGGTCGTTCGTGCATCAGCCCCAGGACGAGATTGTCTACCACAAAGACTTGCGCGCCATGGAATACGTAACGGGCGAGGCGGTGGGAAAACTTGCCGCGCCCATCTATGCCATGATCGAAGTGGACCGGCTGCTCGCCAACTATAAGACACCCGACGGCGTGACCATCGCGGGCACGCTCATCAGCCCTCCGCCCGATAGCAACCATTCCGGCTTTGAATGGACCGGGGAATGGACTGTAACCTACGAGACGTTTCGCGACATGGGGCTCGCGTTTGCCGCGGCGATCGTGCTCATCTACATGCTGGTGGTGCTGGAGTTCGGGAACTTCGCGCTGCCCGGCATTATCATGGCGCCAATTCCGCTTACGCTCATTGGCATCATTCCTGGGCATTGGCTCCTGGGCGCGGAGTTCACGGCGACCTCGATGATTGGCTGGATCGCTCTTGCGGGAATTATCGTCCGCAACTCAATCTTGCTCGTCGATTTTTCCAAGAATGCAATTCTAGCCGGAATGCCGGTTCGGGAGGCTGTGATTCAGTCCTGCCGCGCGAGAACACGGCCTATCATCATCACCTCGCTCGCGCTTATGGGAGGGTCGGCGTCCATCATTACCGATCCGATTTTCCAGGGCATGGCGATCTCACTCCTGTTCGGGGCGGCGGTTTCGACGGCGCTGACACTGGTTGTCATCCCGTTGGCCTGCGCGCAAGCGCAAGGCGCCTACTCGACCCGCGCCGCCGACTTCGACAAGGTACTGGCAGCCGCGGCAGTCCAAGGCCGGGCGCAGGCAGCCTCACAAGACAGTGCGGCTCGGGACGGCCAGAGCAAGTCAGGGGCCTTCAGGGTGATCGCCAAGCCGTTCAATCGGGCGAAACAATCGCTCCGCAGCCTTTTCGGCGATACCCCTCTAAAGCCCTTTACCCTTGTGTTACGCCTTACGCTTTTAGCCCTGGCCTTCACGATCAGGGGCTGGCAGGGTCTCTTTTCCGGCAAGTCCAGCCGTAAACCAGCAGGAGCCGCAGCCTCGCTTTGCACAGAAGGCGCTGTGGCTCGCGACCGCGCCAAGGCTGCGGCAGCCAGTGGCCCTGCGGCCCACACGTCCCCGGCGCCCGCAACTCTATATGCGTCGCAAAATAGGGCCCCGTCCGCGACAGCGGAGCCCTTCATAATAGGGGACTCATGGATGCCCCGTCCGCAACTGCGCCTCAAGCCACTTCCGCAATCACAACAGATGAGCCGGCCTTGATTGCTGCCCCGCCTGCGGAGGGGAACGCCGCTGAAATCAGTCATGAACCCGGCAAATCCGGGGATAGAAGCGACGGCCATTGAGCCATGGAGAGAAAAGGAATGCTTGTTCATATAATGCGGCTTGTCCTTCTGCCTGCCATAGGGGGCATCCTGGGGCAAGTGGCGACGAACGCCATGGCTGAAGTGGTGCCGGGAGATCAAAGACCGGGCCTGGAACAGCGGCGTGCGGACAACGGATCAGCCGGCCGCTTCGACCTAGCGCAAAGCTCTCCCTCCTGGGGCGGCGGCGCCTCAAATCTCTTTCCACCGATGGGTTACGACCCCACTGTGCCCAATCAGGTTCCAAACGCACCGGCTCGTCCGCAACCCGCAGATGCGGGCAGGGCCGCAACTGTGCCCGGGGATGCGAGCGCACCTGCGACTGCGTCTGCTTCCCCTTATGGGACCGCCTCGCAGGGTCCATGGAACGGTAATCAGCCATGGCCTGGCCCGCAGGCTCCTGCGACGGCGCAAAGTCCGCAGCAGCCATGGCCTGGCCCGCAGGCTCCAGTAACGGCGCAAGGTCCGCAGCAGCCATGGCCTGGCCCGCAGGCTCCAGCGACGGCGCAAGGTCCGCAGCAGCCATGGCCTGGCCCGCAGGCTCCTGCGACGGCGCAAGCTCCGCAGCAGCCATGGCCTGGCCCGCAGGCTCCTGCGACGGCGCAAGGTCCGCAGCAGCCATGGCCTGGCCCGCAGGCTCCAGTAACGGCGCAAGGTCCGCAGCAGCCATGGCCTGGCCCGCAAGCTCCAGTGGTGGCGCAAGGCTGGCAGCAGCCATGGCCTGGCCCGCAGGCTCCAGTGACGGCGCAAGGTCCGCAGCAGCCATGGCCTGGCCCGCAAGCTCCAGTGACGGCGCAAGGCTGGCAGCAGCCATGGCCTGGCCCGCAAGCTCCAGTGACGGCGCAAGGTCCGCAGCAGCCATGGCCTGGCCCGCAAGCTCCAGCGACGGCGCAAGGTCCGCAGCAGCCATGGCCTGGCCCGCAAGCTCCAATGAAGGCGCAAGGCTGGCAGCAGCCATGGCCTGGCCCGCAAGCTCCAATGACGGCGCAAGGTCCGCAGCAGCCATCTCCCGCCCCGCAGGCTCAAGTGACGGCGCAAGCTCCGCAGCAGCCATCTCCTGGCCCGCAAACTCCCACTTGGAACGGTCAGATGCCGCCGCCTCCTGGCACCCCTTGGGGGCAGGCCCCTGGCGCTCCTTTTAGCCAGACTCCCCCTTGGTGGGGAGGCGTGGTGCAAGGCGGCGTCTTCACTGGTGCGAGCGGGAGGCCCTAGCTAAGGATATGCCACGGCCATGCGCAGTCTCCGCTCTCTCGCCGCGATTTTCCTTTGCCTGGGACCCATTCCTGGTTTCGCGCAAGACAATCCTTGGCGCGTGCCAGGATATGGCAGCAATAACGCATGGCAATCGACCCCGCCCCGAAGCGATAGCTGGAATGGCGGTTATGCGCAGGGATTCGCTCAGCCCCCGAGTCAAGGAGGTGGCTACGGGAGCAAACGGCCCGAGGCTGGCGCTCAAGCTTACCCGAGGGAATGGAGTTCGGGCCGCGATGCGCGCCAGCCAAGCGGAAGCGATCAATATGCCGCGTTTGGCAAACCGGGCGAAGGCGCCTATGGCGCCACGCTTTCGGCCCCCTACTGGAATCAATCCCATGGGCGGTATGGCTATCCGGAGACAAACGGCAACTATGCCAATCCCGGCTACACCATCCCATCCGATGTTCAGCCCCGTTACCTTTACGGCCGCCAATTTGGCGAGTTTCCGCCGCTCGAGGGGAAGGAGCGTGCGCCAGGCGCCGAAAGCCTGCCTCCTCAAGCGCCGCCTGCACGGCAAGCACCAGGCGCTTCCGGCTATGGTGCTGCGCCTAACCGGCAGACTGCACCTCCAGCTTATGGGTACGGTAGCGGATACTCCGGCACACCGTTTGGAGGATCGAGCACTCTCACCGGCCCCTTGGGTGAATACGCGCCAGGTTATGGCGTCAACGGAATACCGTATGGGAGTGGCGTCCCAGGCCCGTACGGATGGTAGTGAATAAAGGGACGGAAGCTTTGCGGCACGCCTTCGGCCACGAAGCATCCCAAGATAGAGCGAAGGCTAACTCTTAAGATCGAACGGTCTCCCCGCGAGGCCAATGAAGGGAGAAAAAATGCGTAAGCTGATCAAAGGTACGGCGGTTGCATGCCTTCTCGGCATCAGCGCCGCTGCGCTCACATCGGGTAGCGCCAACGCCTGGGGTCCCTGGGATAACGGCGGCTGGGGTAACAACGGCTGGGGTAACAACGGCTGGAACAACGGCGCCAACGGCTGGGGTAATGGCAACGGCGGCATGAACTTCAGCATGGGCGGCGGCGGCTGGGGTAACGGCAATGGCAATGGCTGGGGCAACAACGGCTGGAACAACGGCTGGGGCGGGCCTTGGGGCGGAAACGGTCCCTGGGGCGGCAATGGTCCTTGGGGCGGCAATAACGGGTATGGCTACGGCTATCCCACCGCCTACGGTTACGGCACCGCGCCCAACGGCTACGGCACCCCGCCTTATGGCTATGGTGCGGGTGTTCCTGCACCGTATGGCTATGCTCCTCCAGCCGCGCCTGCCGCTCCTGTCGCTCCGGCCCAGAGCAAGTAGCCTAACGGCCTACATTGGCGGATGCGGCGCAAAACGGCACGACTTGTTCCTTCATGAGATCGGAAGGGACGAACGTCTGTCCTTATGAGCACGCTTCCGCCTCTGGATAAACACACCGGTGAGCCGGGCTGCTGCGCAAGGAAAGCAGCTTTCCCGAGGGCAACTTGGCTCGCCGACTTGAGCAGCCCGCGTCCATGTGTAAGCGGCCTGCTCTAACACTGTAAATCTATCAACTTTTCTGCCCTTCATCGATCTCGATTAAAGGCAGTTGATCTAGAGACGGCGTGGAATTTAAGGCATGAGAACAAGCTCCGCAAGGCTTGCCTTGGCCGGTGTCCTGGGCTTCACCGTGGCTCTAGCATTGACTAGCGCTGCCTGGGCACAGGCATTTTGGAACGAAGGCCCTTGGATTGGTTCGTGGCCCGGGCCGAACGGCAGCCGATGTTTCGCCAGCACATGGAACCGTTCCGGAGCATATAACAGCCAAATGTCGTTTCAGGCTCAGTTTTGCATCGGTGGCGCTTACCCATACGCAGCACCATGGGCAGGCGGCTACCCGACCTTTCCCAGTGCGGCGTCACCAAATCCGTTCAACACAGGATATTGGCCGCGGCCTACCCTACAGCCAACCCCCTATGCTTACCCCTTCCCGCCGCTTCTATGGGGTTACACCCCCGGCTGAGGCGATGGACATCCCGTGCGAGACGAGTCCGCCACGATGGGGATGACAAAAAAACAAGCAGCGGCCTGTTCAGGCCACCGAAGAAGCCCCTTTTGAAAGGAGATGGTCCATGAGAGCAGCAGCCATCGCAGCAGTTCTCCTATCCGGCGCCATAAGTGGAACCGTGCATGCCGCGCCCCAATTTACAGCCGACGCGATTGAAACAGAGCCAGGTCACGACCTGAGATATGTCCGGCTATTCTTTGGAGAGAAGGGATCACGATATGAATTCCAGGTCTCCGGCCAGCCAATCGTTCAAATCGTGAAGCCCGGCGATGGGATAGCGCTGACGCTGTTTCCATTAACCCAGACCTACATGGAGAGCAGAAACGGACCGGGACCACTACCTACGGGGTTCCGTCCTATGGTTGCCTGTCAGTCCTCTCCTTTCGTCGAGTGCAAAAAAGAGGCTGACGCTTCGGCTGAAAGTCTTGGTGCGCAAAAGATAGAGCGGTGGACCATTACCAGCATGGGCGGACCCGCTAGACTGCATCGGTGGTGGGATCCTCAGCGAAAGTTTGCCGTGCGGGAGGAATTTCACGATGGCCGGGTGATGCAAGCCAATATGCTCGGAACCATGTCGTTCGACAACCGTACCGTTGAAAACTGGGAATTTCTCTACCTGTTGCCGAACGGCAGTTACCAGCGCGGCTTTACTCTGTTCTCCCCGGATCTGGGCTTTGCTGTTGCGGAGAGACAGCCGGGCGGTGTTTCGCGCGACCTACGGAATATTCACCCCGGCGAGCCTGATGCGAAGCTCTTCGAGGTGCCCGAGGGATATAAAAAAGTGAATGTTGCGCCTCCGGCCTTACCCTTCCCAGCTGGCCCTCTGCCGGGGCGGAACGTCGAGCCTCCCTCCGCGGGTCAGCCCATTCCGGTCTCGCAGCCTAACGTGCCTTTAGGTCAGATGGGGCCCGGGACGATGCCTCAGCCTCAGGCAACACAGCCCCCGGTGCCCGCTGGATTTCCAACTGCCCAAACCCAGGCAAGCAGCGCGCCCGTCACAGTCCCAGCTCCGCCTCCATTCGCGCCGTATGGCTGGCAGTTTGGACCCGGCCCGCAGGCTTCTCGGCCTGACCAGCAAGGGTTCGGCGCCCAACCGGGCGCACGGCCTTGACCGCGAAATAATTGAAAGTCGCATTTATATCGCAACGTGACTCCGCCTTTCATCGCATTCGATTTAAGGCGGAGAGTTTATCAATTATGCGGTGTTCCTCGTCCAGCAGGCTACTTTGGCCGGCGACGCTGTCCTTGAACCGGTGATTAGCCGGTAATAAGCGGGAGAATTTTGGCAAAGACTGTCAGGCCAAAAATAAGAAGGAGCACCACGATCTGGATCAGCAGTTCAGGGCACCTCTTGCAAGGCATGTTGTCGCAAAAGCGTGTCATGTAACTACTTCCTTATCAAACATCCTAACTGATCGATTTTATAAACAATCGGCCCAGCGGATGGTTCACGGCAGAGTGCTGCGTGGCTCTACCAAGGCATAAAGCTGTTGAACGTCGACATTGGCTTGCCCATCGACTGTATGCTCCAGCGCATGGCGCTGGTTTGCGCCGTCATGGCAACCATCGAGACGTTCATGGCGCCCATCTGCTCGGTCATAGCCTTCATGTAAACCATTTGGGTCGAGATCGAGCCGACGTCCGCCGACATCTTTTCCATCTTGATCCGCATCGTGTCGATATTTTGGCTCATTTGATCGAGACTCGACGATAGCTGCCAAACAGACGCCGCGACCTTGTCGATGTTGTAGCCCAACTGCGGTTGAATCTGCAACGCCAGCTCGCGCATATCGCGCGTCAGCGAATATATGAAGAAAAATGCGCCACCCACCATTGCGATCAGCGCAACGATTGAAGGGTATACGATGATTTCCCATCGCCGCGCGCTTCGCTCGAAAGTGCTGGAAAAACGGTCTAGCGCTTCCATCGGCAACGTAGAACTCAGAGTTTCCGCAGCGAGGCCGCAACTCGCCGGCGGAAGGATCTTTGAACTCACATTATCGGGCGATACATTTCTCGCCTCGTCCTCGCTCATAGACGTTACTCCCTTGCTGAGCGTGCCTGCGCACCGCTTTGCGGAAAGCGGTGCGCCTTTGTTTCCGGCCGCCGGGGTACCAACGTTGAGCGCTATTTTCCTCCTTCGCGCTTAAGGTCTTGAAACGCTCGCCGATCGGAGCGGCGCGCCAAGCATTGCAACGCCCGGGACGTTGCCTTTATGCCTTACTTCACGCGTGTAAAGACGCCGCTGGCGCACACGCCTCCCGCAGTGCAACCATCCATTCCCCAGTTGTCGGCATCTTTGGGCTGCATCTTAGCCTTATAGATCTCCCCTGATGCTGGATGCTTGATATCGCCAACAAACGCGCCATCCTTGGCCACAAGCTTGGACTGCACCATCTCCATACCTGTGTTCTTGGGTCCGTCAGCGACAATGCACGACATGCCGTTCGGGCCACCTTCTTTGCATTCGATGGTGAAGTCAGTCCACTTCCATTTGCCAGCCATGTCCGCCACGCCCGCAGCATTTGCCGCTGCGGCCAAACCCAATGCTGCAACAGTGACCGAGGCCATGCGCAAAATGTTTTTCATCTTACCATCCAAGATTGAGTTCACTCCCTCAGACACGCCTGGGCGGTTCCGGTTACCCAGTGCAGAGCCCGAGTTCTCATTCGAACATATCAATTTGTCGATGTCTACTGGTTTGAACCCCTTCACCCCGCGTGTCACAGGCCGATTTGAGACAGCGCCAAGCGCGGAAATCGTTGAACCGGAGGCCGCACGATCTCTGTCTTGATGGCGCCGCGCTCGGTTTATGACTTTTATGCGGCATCAATCGCATAAATTTGTAATCGATTTCGTCCAAATCGTCTAAAAGCACAAAAAAAAGAACGTGTTCATGAACGTGCTGCGAGGCAGCGGCACATGGGGGGAAATCGTGCAGGGCAATCTTAAGGGCTTGGCTTTGGCCGCTCTTGCTACTGGGTTTTTGAGTTCGGCCGCAAACGCGACGGACGGCTATTTCCAGGACGGGTTTGGCGCGCGCCAAAAGGCTTTGGCGGGCGCGGGTGTCGCCGATAGTCGCGACGCGACGGCAATTGCGGATAACCCGGCGGGCCTTGTGAACGTGGACGACCAGACGGCTGTATCGTTGTCCCTGTTCAGTCCGCAGCGCGGATATGAGGCGGGACCATGGCAGGGGCCGGCGGGGAGTATCGAAGTCCTTCCGGGCGACCATGGCTCGGAAACAAAGTTATTCGGGTTCCCCAACATGGCGTGGACCCATCGGCTGTCGCCGGATACTGTGCTTGGCATCGGGCTATACGGCAATGGCGGTATGGACACCCGCTATAGCGTGCCGGTTTTCAACGTTCCGCCTTTTGTCGCGGGGCATGCGCCGACAGGCGTTGATTTGCAGCAGGCGTTTGTTTCGGCGTCTCTTTCGTACCGCATGGGACAGTTGTCGATTGGTGTGGCGCCGCTCCTCGCCGCTCAAACCTTCAAGACCTATGGACTGACGCCGTTCATATTTGGTTCTTCTGCTCCGCCGGATGTGACCGACCGTGGGTTTGCCTACTCTTATGGCGGCGGCGTCCGCGCGGGCGTTCAATACGACTTTTCGCCCACCGTGCGCCTTGGGCTTGCCGGCAGCAGCCGGATCTATATGAGCGATTTCACCGATTACAAAGGCCTCTTCGCCGAGCACGGCGGCTTCGACATTCCGGCGACTATAACGGCGGGGCTTGCTTGGGACGTGAGGCCGAACCTCACGGTGATGTTCGACTACAAGCGGATCTTCTACAGCGATGTGGCGTCAATCGCCAATCCGATGGCCAATATGTTCGCAGGCGCTCAGCTTGGCGCTGACAACGGTCCGGGCTTCGGCTGGCACGACATGAACATTTTCAAAATCGGCGTGGAATGGCAATACGATCCCCGCTGGACGTTCCGCGCGGGCTATTCTTACAACGACAATCCGATCCACTCCGCCGACGTTATGTTCGACATCCTCGCTCCGGCCGTCGTGCAGCACCACATAGCGGGCGGGGCGAACTACAAGTGGTCCGACAATCTCGATCTCGAAGTTGCCGCAATGTACGCACCGGAAGGATCGGTAAGCGGGGTCAATCCCACTTATCCAGCGCAGCCCATCGAAATCCGCATGCATCAATATGAGGGCACCGTGGGCATCGTCTATCACTGGGATGGACGGAAGCCGCTTGAGTCTTATAAATAGCGGGTTGCAGGATCCCGGAGGGCGTTGCCTTGCGGGATCCCCTAAATTTTGGTCTTTCGGGTTGTATGCATCTACTTGTGCTTGGGAGCGTGCTGCGCTGCATGCCTGCGTGCCGCAGCGAATTGGCGCGCTTTCAACTTAGCCCTTCTCAATCGCCGCTTAGATTCCAGCCTTGCCTGCAGCTTGAGAAAGTCGCGCCTTTGTTTTGTGAAATGGCGTCTTTGATGGTGCTTCAGGCGCTCCGCAAAGCGTTTTGCGTCACCGGTCTCCTCATCAATGCCTGGCGCCAGAGCCCGGACAGCGTGCGAGGAAGGCTCCCCGGCGGTGGCTTGCACGGTCCATCCTAAGGGCGCGCTGCCGCCAAACGCAATGAGTCCGGCGTAAGCAAAAAGCCTCCAGCGGGGGGGTTTCTTCCCTTTACGATGCACAGCGCCCTTCTTCTGCTTCAATCTCCGGACCGCGCCTCAACATTTGGTCCAAGCAAGCCACCACACCAAGGCCTCGGCAAAAGAGCCGAATTGTATCCACGAGCCGCAATGCGGCGTTTTCGTGTTGACAGGAAGCTCTGCGCCGTTCATCGGCTTAGGAGCGCAGCACATCTGCTTCGCGTAACCCAAAAACTTTAAACAAAGTCTCCGCACACGCGGACTTTAAACGAGCGCGAAAAATGACAGCGGGCTAAGCGCCCCATCATCTGAGGAGCGAGGCGAGCGATGACCACGGCCCCAACTTCCGCCAGCCGCCGGCGCATCGCTACCATCTCCGCCACCGTCGCGCGTGCCCAGCCCAACCTCTACGATTTCATCGTTTTCATCGCGATAGGCGCGATGTTCGTCGCGATCGTTCACGGCGCCAAATCGATGCATCGTCCGCTGGAGGTCCTCGAGGCAAATCCCGTCTCTCTCGACCCTCGAAACCTGCCTCAATATGCGCTTCTCACCACGCTGCGGATGTTCGCGGCGCTCGGCTTCTCCCTCCTTTTCACGTTCCTGATCGCACCGCTCGCGGCCAAAAGCCAGAAGGCCGAGCGCGTCATCGTCCCGGCGCTGGACATTCTGCAGTCCGTGCCTGTTCTCGGCTTTCTGACCTTCACGGTCGTTTTCTTCATGAACCTGTTTCCTGGGAGCCAACTCGGCGCAGAACTCGCGGCCATCTTTGCGATCTTCACGAGCCAGGCCTGGAACATGACCTTCTCGTTCTACCAGTCGCTGAAAACGGTCCCGCGCGACCTGTCGGAGATCACGATCCATTTGGGGCTTTCGCCGTGGCAGCGATTCTGGAAGCTTGATGCACCCTTCGCAACTCCGGGCCTCGTCTGGAACATGATGGTATCCATGTCGGGCGGATGGTTCTTTGTTGTGGCGTCCGAGGCGATTTCGGTCGGGGACACGAAAATCACGCTGCCCGGCATAGGGTCCTACCTTGCCTTGGCGATCAGCGATAAGAATATCGGGGCGGTGGCTTGGGCAGTCGGAGCGATGGGCGTCGTTATCATGCTCTACGATCAGCTGCTCTTCCGCCCCATCGTCGCCTGGGCCGATAAATTCAGCGTTGAGCTCGTGGCTGCGCAAGAGCAGCCGAGATCGTGGGTCTTGGACCTTCTAAGACGGACCCGCCTTGTCCAGGCCATCACCGGTTTCGTGAGCGGCCTGCTCGACATGTTTAGCGGGAACGTAAGACAGCTCGCGAAGCAAATCCCGGAACCCAAAGTGAACAGGGTTGCAGGCAAGGTCTTCGACTGGGTTTACAATCTTGCTCTGCTTGGCGTTGTAGCCTGGGCGCTTTACTCGGTGATTTCCTATGTGAGCGCAACTCTCGGCTGGCCCGACGTCGAGGAAGCCGTGACGGGCGGCTTCCTGACCTTTTTCCGCGTTATCATCCTGATCGCCCTTGCAAGCCTGATCTGGGTGCCGATCGGTGTTTATATCGGGCTGCGGCCGGCAATGGCCGAGCGCGTACAGCCTCTGGCTCAGTTCCTGGCGGCGTTTCCCGCCAATGTTCTATTCCCCTTCGTGGTCATCGGCATCGTCACCTATAACCTCAATCCGGACATTTGGCTGTCGCCGCTTATCGTGCTCGGCACGCAGTGGTACATCCTCTTCAACGTCATCGCGGGCGCGAGCGTGTTTCCGGGCGACCTGAGGGAAGCCTCGAAGATTTACCATCTGAGGAGCTGGCTGTGGTGGCGCAAAGTGATTTTGCCTGGGATCTTTCCCTACTATGTTACGGGCGCGCTGACGGCTTCCGGCGGCTCATGGAACGCAAGCATTGTCGCCGAGGTGGTGAGCTGGGGAAATACCAAGCTCGAAGCACACGGTCTCGGCGCCTATATCGCTAATGCAACGGAAGCCGGGGATTATCATCGCGTCGTGCTCGGCATCGGCGTGATGTGCGTGTTCGTCGTGACCATGAACCGCGCGCTTTGGCGGCGGCTTTATGTCCTGGCTGACCGCCGTCTGCGGATCCAGTGAACCAAGTAGACATTCCTTGGTCAGCCAACGAATGTCCTACTTGGAGTCCTTTGTTTCCGCAGAGTTTTTCCCAAGAGCCGGGAAGGCCACTTTTGGGAACTCTGCTTAGGAGGAAGACATGGGTATAGTGCCGGGTATAGCCGCAGCGCGGGCCGCCGAAAGGCAGCCCCTGGTTTCTGTCCAGCATATCAGGCACTTCTTCAAGCGCGGCGTGACCGGCAATCTGCTTGTGCTCGATGATGTTGATTTGACCTTGTACAATAATGAGATCATCGCGCTGCTCGGCCGGTCCGGTTCCGGTAAATCCACGCTCCTGCGCATCATCTCGGGCCTTTTGACGCCAAGCGAAGGCAAAGTCGTCATCGACGGCAGCCCTGTCGTGGGACCCGCCGATGGCGTCGCCATGGTTTTCCAGACATTCGCGCTTTTTCCATGGCTTACGGTCCTTGAGAATGTGGAGCTGGGCCTCGAAGCCCAAGGCATCCGCCAGGAGGAACGGCGCAAGCGTGCTTTGAAGGCTATTGACCTCATCGGCCTCGACGGCTTCGAAAGCGCCTATCCCAAGGAGCTGTCGGGCGGCATGCGGCAGCGGGTCGGCCTTGCGCGGGGGCTTGTCGTCAATCCGAAGGTGCTCTTGATGGACGAGCCGTTCTCGGCGCTGGACGTGTTGACCGCCGAAACGTTGCGCACCGACTTACTCGACCTCTGGTGCGAAGGCCGCATGCCGATCCGCAGCATTCTGCTTGTCACGCACAACCTTGAGGAAGCCGTGCTCATGAGCGACCGCATCCTCGTTCTTGCCTCCAATCCCGGCCGGATCATCTCGGAGATTAAGGTGAACCTGCCCCAGCCGCGAAACCGCGTCGATCCCGCCTTCCGCGCGCTCGTGGACGACATTTACGCCCGCATGACAGCAAGAAGCACGGCGGTTCCGGCGCGAGAGGGCATTTTCCCCGGCACGGGCATCAGCATGAGCATTCCCGAGGTGTCGACGAACACACTTGCTGGTCTCCTCGAAACGCTGGCCGAGCCGCCTTTTAACGGCAAGGCCGATTTGCCGCTCCTTGCAGAACGCGCGCAAATGGACGTGGACGAGCTGTTTCATGCGGCGGAAACGCTTCAGCTTTTGCGCTTCGCGGAGCTTGCGGAAGGCGACCTGAAGCTGACCGACGCGGGCCGCCGCTTCGTGGATGCGGGCGTCGACGAGCGCAAGGCGCAGTTCGCGCAGCATCTCGTGGCCTTTGTGCCTCTTGCCGCCCACATTAAGCACATTCTTGACGACAGGCCGAGCCATCGCGCCCCGATCATCCGCTTCAAGGACGAGCTTGAGGATGGGATGCCGGAGGAGGAAGCCGAGAGAACGCTCCATACGGTCATCAACTGGGCGCGCTATGCGGAACTGCTTGCGTTCGACGGCGAGTCCGGGATGGTGAGCCTCGATATTCCGAGTTGAGCAGCATTCTTGGATGCACCAACGAATGCATGCGGTTTATGGGTCGCTAAGAGAAAGTCTCGATGCGACCATATGGAGGCGGCTGACCCCCTGGAACCAAGGCAAAAATTCAGTCTTGCGAGTAAGGCATTTTCTCCTTACATTTGGGACATGAGCACACTTACGGTCACTTCAAAGGGGCAGATCACGCTCCGCAAAGATTTGCTAAAGCATCTCGGCGTCGAAACGGGCGGCAAGCTCGCCGTCGAAAAACTTCCCGATGGCCGGATCGGGATCAGGGCGGAACCGCCAGCCGGAAAGATCTCGGATGTTTTCAATTCCCTGAAGCAGCCTGGCGGGTCTTGCGTCTCCATCGAGGAGATGAACGAGATCGCTGCGAGAGGTTGGGCAGGAGAGCCGTGAAGATTACGGCCGACACCAATGTGCTTGTCCGCGCAATCATGGGAGACGATAAGCTGCAAAGCGCCGCCGCCCGAGAGGTGCTGGCGAACGCCGAGGCAATCGCGCTGACGATCCCGGCTCTCTGCGAACTGGTTTGGGTTTTATCGCGCGGCTATAAAATCCCAGGGCCAGAAATCGCCCAAACGATCCGCTCGTTGCTGAATGCGGCCAATATCGAAGTAAATCGCCCCGCCGCCGAGGCGGGACTGGAAATACTTGAAGCCGGCGGGGACTTCGCTGATGGCGTCATCGCTTTCGAAGGCGGGTGGCTCGGCGGGGATGTCTTCGTCTCCTTCGATAAGAAAGCCGTGGCTTTGTTGGATAAACAGGGAATGTCCGCGCGATTGCTGTGAGGCGATGCGCCTAGTTAAGGCCGTGGCTGCGCTGACACCTACGAGTTTTTGGCCTGCAATTCGAAAAGTGCTTTGAACCACTCCACAAACGGTGCCGAGTAAGGGGCCTCCGCATTCAGCATATTTTGCTTCAGGGCGCCTCCGAGGGTCTGTCCGGGGCGGGTCTTGCCACGCAAGCCATGTGTATATGTTGGCTTTATCTCGATGACATTCGCGGCACCACGCACCTTTTTTCATTGCTTCGGCCGTAGCCGCTACCGCATGAGTGTAAATTGGCTCTTCTTTGTCAGGTACAAGAAAAGCCATGAATGTTTCCAACATGCCCCTGGCCGAGTTATCGGGCATTATCCAAATGCCCAAACGCATTCCGTCATCGTTTGTCGTAATAACACCGGCAGGTGCAGGTTCTTTCGGCAGGTTCGGAAATGAGGGAAGGCACCTTGTGCGAACCGTTCTCCATCGCGACTTAATTTTGTCATCTGCATCTAAAACGATGCCAACTATTTCTACTTCGCTTCCTTTTAAGAAGGTTGTTATAAACTCTGGCGAAAGCATTGCCTCGGCGCCGTCACATTGTTGAACAATTACCGGCCAGTCCCGCCTGTTATCGCCCCAAGCCACATGCTTGGCCATAAATTCAATAATAGCAAATTTATCATCTTGCCCTTCAACCAGAAGGTGCTTTTTGTTCGATGCAGCCACCCCTATCGGACCTCAATGTGTCTCTCAGAAGCGGTCAAAATTTGCGCTTCCGTAAATCGCACAGCTTTTAGCTTGTTGGGTTCTATACGCTGGATGCTCACTTGGCTATTGGTCACGTGATCTGATCTACAGATAACAGCGAGGCTTTTCACGCAATCATAGCTGTGTGTTGTAGCAAACAATTGTACATTCAGTTGCTTGGCGGTTTCGGCGACAAGTGTCCACACCGCCGCCATAATCGTGTAGTGCAAGCCTGTGTCGATTTCATCGATTAGTAGCACCCCGTTTTTCGCTCGTATTAGAGCAATAGCGAGAGCAAGTATTCGCCATGTGCCATCGCCAAGACTTCCAATCGGAACAGGTTGACTGTTATCGGAAAGCTTGACCAGAAATCCCCCCCTCGCCGAGAGCGCCCCGATAGGGCGATGGTTGGTCTACAACAGCGGCGATCTTTTCTATCTTCGGCTCTAGGTTCCTCAGCGCTCGCAGTACTAATCCTTCATCCTCGGTCAGAACTATTTTATTCCATGCGTTCACTAACGCGGTTACCGTCAGAGATTCGGTTGGAATGAACTCAACAATAGAGCCTTCTTTCCTCCGAGTCCTTCGACCTAATTCGAGAACATCTGTGCGTAAACCACCACGTCTTGTTAAAGGTATACTTTGAAGCAAAGGCGACGGGCTGCCATTAAGTCTCAAGGCCAACTGAGGGCTTAACGGTTCATCACTGTCGGCGGCAAACAAACGCATTTCGTCTGTTGTAACTTCCTGAATTGAGCATTTGATGTGCTGCTCAGATATGTTCTTCGCCTCGATAGTAAACTCTGCGTTGGCACGCAGCTCATGCCCTGAGAAAAGGTGGCAAATATCGCAACTCTTCCCAACGGCGGGTAGTGCCGTCAACGTCAATGCGTTCGCCACGCTGGCTCGCTATCCGCCAAAAGGCGTTGGGATCTCCTCCTGCTGTCAGTATGTACAGGGCTTCGAGAACGGAAGTTTTGCCGCTATTGTTTGTCCCGACCAGAAGGTTGATTCGGCCCAAGCCTTCCATCGAGAACGGCGAAAGCCGCGGTATGCCCGTATTTGGAGCGAGTGGATCAATTCTTCATGCTCTGAATGGACGTGCATATTACCCTATTGTAGCAGGGATAGCCTGTCACGGGGATAATGGGCTATCAGAATTATTTGGGCCAAAACCAAAGCACCAAGGTGAAAAAGCCTAAAGAGCTCCAATCTCGGAGCAGCGGCTCAGCCCTTGGCAACAGACATTTCCCGATACCACCCAAATGTCTTTTCCGGGCCTGCAGCGCGCCTTCAGCCCGGCTAACGCATTCCGTCAAAATTAACCATCTGATTTGTGTAACTTTACTTCAAACAGAAACAGAAAACGCAATTTTTGGAAAAACCTAAAAATGCGCTCATGGCGGCACTGTAAAATCAGAACTTTAACTGAGATACTTGTATACTTACCTATAGGCCGTTCTACGAAACGAACCCAATCTTCACCGGATGTTAAGCGAACCTGCCGGATATGGCGAAAGAGCTTGCGCAGGCACGCTCACATGCGCTCGCGGCAAACTGGCCGCTCGCTTCCCCCCAAGGAAGAGACGCCTCAACTGAGAAGTTGAAGGGCAGGTTCCGGCCGAGGTCGCCTTCGCCGGTAAAGCTGCGAGTGTTTGCCTCGTCCTTTGCCATGACTTACAAGGCTGATTGGAGGCCACAGAGCCCTTATCGCCTTTCCCGATGGTGGAAGCGGCAGAACGGCAAATCATGATCGCGATTGAAGCGCGTGACATCACCAAGAGCTTCGGCTCTGCCCAGGTCTTGAAAGGCGTTTCGCTCGCGGCCGAGCAGGGCGACGTGATCTCGATCATTGGCGCTTCCGGCTCGGGCAAGAGCACGTTTCTTCGCTGCCTCAATCTTCTCGAAGTGCCGGATCGCGGCGAGATCCGCGTCGGCGAGGAGCATCTCGAAATCGGCGCAGGCAAGAACGGCCTCGACCGGCGGCAGGTCGAACGCATCCGCCGCCGCGTCGCGATGGTGTTCCAGAGCTTCAATCTCTGGCACCACATGACCGTGGTCGGCAATGTGATCGAGGCGCCGATCCATGTTCACGGGCGGCCCCGCGCCGAAGCTATCGAAGAGGCCATGGCGCTTCTGGCGAAAGTCGGCCTCAGCCATCGCGCGAACGCCTATCCGAGCCAGCTCTCGGGCGGCGAGCAGCAGCGCGCCGCCATCGCGCGCGCGCTTGCCGTTCATCCGAGCGTGATCCTCTTCGACGAGCCGACCTCCGCGCTCGACCCGGAGCTGGTCGGCGAAGTTCTGTCCGTGATGCAAGGCCTGGCGGCGGAAGGGCGCACGATGATCATCGTCACCCACGAGATGGCGTTCGCGCGCGACGTCTCCACCCGCACCCTTTTCCTGTGCGAGGGCCGGATCGAGGAGGAGGGCGTTTCGGCGGAGCTTTTCAACGCGCCTAAGAGCGCCCGGCTTGAGCAATTCCTTGCGTCTTTCCGGACGGGACGCTTTACGACCGATAAGCAGCGGGCTACGGTGCCGACTGACCCTCAATAGAAGACCCCGCCGGCGAACACCATGCTTCAGGCCCGCATCTCGCGCATTGTCGCGCTCACCTGTGTCCTTGTCGCCCTCTCCTTCGCGGCTCCCGCCCAGCAATCGAAGTTGCGGATCGCGAGCGAAGGCACGAACCCGCCCTTCAGCATCATCAACGCCAGCGGCGAGCTGGAAGGCTTCGATATCGATATCGCGCGCGCGCTTTGCACCAAGATGCAGGCGGAGTGCGAAATCGCCGCCCAGGATTGGGACGGCATCATCCCCGCGCTGCTCGCCCGCAAATACGACGCCATCGTCGCCTCGCTGAATGTCACCGAAGACCGCAAGAACGTCGTCGCCTTCACGAAGCCGTACTACCGCTCGCCGAGCGCTTTCGTCGTTCGCAAGGGCACCGATGTGAAGGACGTATCGCCAACAGCGCTCACCGGGAAATCCATCGGCGTTCAGAGCGCGACCAACCACTCAGCTTTTCTGGAAGACGTCTACAGCCGCTCTATCGTCCGGCTTTATAACACCGTGGCCGACGCCTACCGCGATCTGGCGGCTGGGCGCGTGGAATACGTGCTGTACGATAAGCTCGCGATCTATGACTGGCTGAGAACACCCGAAGGCGCGTGCTGCGAGATTGCGCCAACCGAATTGAACGATCCGGCCTATTTCGGGTCTGGCGTCGCCATCGCCTTGCGCAAGGGCGACGACGCGCTCGCGCAGAAGTTCAACGCCGCCATCGACGGCATCGTTGCTGACGGAACCTACGCCAAGATCAACGCCAAGTATTTTCCATTTCCGATTTTCTAGCGGTCTGCGCGGCCGCTGATGCTGTATTTTTCTTTCCAGTTCGGAGCGGTCTTTGTAAAGCGCGGCGTCTCGCGAATTCCCTTCTCAGAAGAAGCGAGTTCCTGTCCTCTGACCCCGTCTTGATCTGGGCCCTATGACCCTTGTTGTTGACATATCCTCGCATGGCTACGGTCATTTGATGCAGATTGCACCCGTTGTGCGCGCGCTGCAGCATCTGCGGCCTCGCCTCCGAGTGGTTGCTCGTTGTGATCTGCCGCGCGAAATCGTAACGGATGCTCTCGGATCGGCAGTGCAACAAGCCCCTGCACCACCCGATATCGGGGTCGTCATGGCGGCGCCGCACCTGGCTGATCGGGAAGCGACAAGGCATGCCTATCGCGAACTCTTCGCCGATCTTGATCGCATCACAAGAACTGAGATTGCGGCCCTGGACGCGATCGGCGCCAAGGGTGTGCTGGCTGACGTCGCGTTTATGGGGTTGCGTGCCGCAACATCGATGGGATTACCGTCCGTCGCTTTGTCCTCGCTGCACTGGGGCGAAATGGTCCGATACTACATCGGAGATTTGGCCGAAGGGACGCGCATCTCTAGCGTGATCGAGGAGACATACAACAGGCAAAAGCTTTCCTGCTTGCTGCTCCGCGGCGTGATATTGCAGGGAGTTCAAACTTAGAGCGTGTTCCGCCGCTTGTCCGCCATTGGGGACGTAAATGTAAGGCAGAAATCCTTCGCTGCCTTGGATTGAAAGGCGATTTCAAGATCGGTCTCGTAGCCTTCGGCGGCATTCCTTTGACGTCCCCGGCGGTGACGATACCAGAACGCAGCCGTTGGATTTGGATCACGCCGCACGCGGCATGGCACCAGCATCGGCCGACCCGACATCATCGATGCGCGCCGCCTCGCCCCATTTAGCGTGCTCGATCTTCTCGCTTCAAGCGATCTCGTGCTCACGAAGAGCGGTTACGGCACCTTCGTCGAGTGCGCCTATTACGGGGTTCCTTGCCTTTTCCTGTCGCGGGAGGACTGGCCTGAAGCCTCGGACCTCGAGGCCTGGATGACAAATAACGGCTATGGCTTCCCATTAGCCGCGACCGCCGTTTCGGATGGAAGCTGGATCGACATGGCGGAGACACTCTTACCGACAGCCCCTCCCGCTTTGTGAACTTGGCCATGAGGCCGCGGCCATGCGCATTCTTCAGTTGCTCGAACTGTGAAGTGAATTGCGGCTCGGCTTTAGCACTTGAGGTCTATCAATGTTTTTTGTGAACAAGACGCCGTCTTTCCAGCCGCAACGCGCGAGCGGTTGAACTTCGCGATGCAAACGGCGCGAATTCCCCTAATGTGCTCGCAGACGGGAGCCTATCCGCTTTTGATGGAATCGAAAGCGGGCTCCAGGTTTCTGTTTTGTCGTGCTTCTTTATCGGAAAACCGCTTCGCACTTTTCCGGACGCACTCTAAGGCACAAGACCGGCCTGCGCCCGGATCGCAACGGATCACATGGACGGCACATTAATTCAATGGGTGCATGCGCTCGCGCTGGGCGCGGCGATGACGGTGGGGCTCGCGCTGGCGACGCTGCCCTTCGGCCTTGCTCTCGGGCTGGCGGCGGCTCTCGCAAAGGACTCCAAGTCCGCCATCCTGCGAGCATGCGGGGAGGCTTACACTACCGTCTTTCGGGGCCTGCCTGAGCTTCTGACGCTACTCCTGATTTATTACGGAGCCCAGATGCTTATTCAGAACACGGGGTTCTCTATCAACATCTCGCCCTTCGTCGCAGGATTGATCGCGCTGTCTCTCGTCTTCGGAGCCTATTCCAGCGAAGTGTTGCTTGCGGCGCTGCGGGGCGTCGAGCGCGGCCAGATCGAGGCAGCACGCAGTTTCGGCATGAGCCCCGCTCTCGTGTTCCGGCGAGTGAAAGCGCCGCAAATGCTACGGCTCGCGCTGCCCGGCCTTGGCAACAACTGGCTCGTTCTATTGAAAGACACCTCGCTCGTCTCCGTCATCGCGCTCGACGACCTCCTGCGCATGTCGTTCATCGCGGCGCAAAGTACGCGACAGCCTTTCCAATTCTATGCCGTTGCATGCGCGATCTACCTCGCCATGACGGCCATCTCCACGCTGCTGATCGCTCGCGCCGAGCGCGCCGCCGCCAGGGCTGGGGGACCGCCGCATGATCAACTGGGCGCTCTTCGAAAAATTTGGTCCGCGCATGGCGGATGGGTTCCTCGTCACTCTGGAGCTGTCGTTCGGATCGGTGTTGCTCGGTCTCCTGCTCGCCACGCCCGTTGCGCTTGGCCGCGTCTTTGGTTCCCGCCCTTTGAGCGCGGCCCTTTTTGGATACACCTATATTTTTCGTGGCACCCCGATCCTGGCGCAGCTTTTTCTCATCTACTACGGATCAGCTCAATTTCAGTCGACGCTATCGGCAGCCGGGCTATGGTGGCTTTTTCGCGATCCGTTCTTCTGCTCGCTTTTAACGTTCACGTTGAACACCGCCGCCTATCAGGCCGAGATTTTCGCGGGCGCGATCCGCAGCGTGCCTCGTGGACAGATCGAGGCTGCTCGCGCTGCTGCGATGACGCCTGCGCTCACTGCACGAAGGATCATTCTGCCGCAACAGGCCGCCTGGCGCTGCGTCCTTTTGGAAATGAACTGATCCTGATGGTGAAAGCCAGCGCGCTGGCAAGCGTTGTCACCGTCTACGATTTGCTCGAACGGCGAAGCTGGCGTTTCAGAGGACTTTTGACTTCCAGGCTTATATAGCCGCAGCGCTCATCTACATTCTGACAGTTGAGATTATTCGCCGCCTCTGGAACGCGATCGACAGAAGGCTGAACCGGCATCTCGTGAGGGCTTGATGCGTTAGCCTTGAAGCTTTTGGCGAAATCACAAATAAAATTGGCCGGACCCGGGTGGGGCACCAGCGCAATGGCCGCCCGTTGAGCTTCCGCACGCAGCACGGAATGCTGGTGCCCTTGCGCGGCTGGTTTCGCTGGATGACGCGGCAGAACCACATCCTGACAACCCGGCCTCAGAGCTGGAACTGCCGCGCCTGGGCCATCATCTTCCCAAGCACGTGCTGACCGTGGAAGAAGTCGAGCTGGTGTTGCAGCAACCCAACATCACCGATCCCATGGGACTGCGCGACCGCGCCATCCTGGAGACGCTCTACTCGACCGGCATACGACGCGGCGAACTGATCCAACTCAAGCTGTACGATACCGACTTGCGCGGCGGAATCTGTTCATCCGCCAAGGCAAAGGCAAGAAGGACCGCGTGGTGCCCATCGGTGAACGGGCCATCAAGTGGATCGAAAAATATCTCCGCGAAGTGAGGCTGCAACTCGCAGTCGAGCCGGATGACATGACGCTGTTCCTCTCGCAATACGGCGATGCGCTCAGCCGCGACCATCTCAGCGGCATGGTGCACGATTATCTGCTGGCGGCGAACATCGGCAAAGGCGGAGGCCCGCACTTGCTGCGTCACACCATGGCCACGTTGATGCTGGAGAACGGTGCAGGCCTGCGTTTCATCCAGGAAATCCTTGGGCACGAAAAAATCACGACCACGCAAATCTATACGCACGTTTCCATCCGGCGTCTGAAGCAGGTGCATGACTCAACCCATCCTGCCCAACTGCGCACAGCGCCAGGCGCGGCCCAAGCACGAGCGCGACGAACTGCTGGCCGCGCTCAGAAGAAGACAAAGGCGAGGACTAAGCAGTCCACGGGGTAACATCTCCAAAGTTACTTCTTTGCGCCCGCTCTGCTGACTACAATCAACAGTGATGCAGTCCCCAGGCAGCCAGGGAACGCGCTACGCTTCCACTCCAGAGATAGACGGAGTTTTTTCTTTAGCTGCCGATCCGCAGTTAGCCGAAAACTCGCGTCAGGGGTCCGAGAGAAAAAATCGCACGCTTGCGCCGGGTTTCGCGACGCTTAAGTCCCAAACAACACAATGGGGTAGCTGGCAGATTAGCGGCAGAACTGCGGCAGCCCCAACTGTCTACCTCTACGACGGGAACGGCGACAATGTCATCGAAGAGGTGGACAACATCGGTAACGTGCTCTCCCGCTATGCACAGGAGTCGGGACTAGATCTCCCGCTTTCAGAATTCCGGTCAAGTGCGGCGAGCACTACGAACAGGATGGAGTGAGTTCGGTCACGTCGCTGAGCAATCCTGCGGGAACACTTGCCAATACGTACACATTCGACTCCTTTGGGAAGCTGACTGCGTCCACGGGCACGCTCACCAATCCGTTCCAGTACACGGCGAGAGAGTTCGATCCCGAGATCGGGATTTACGAGTATCGGTCCCGCTACTATGACCAAAGCCTTGGACGGTTCCTCAGCGAAGATCCAGTAGGATTTTCGGAAGGCCCCAATTTTTATGCCTACGTTCATGGGGATCCGATTGACTTCAACGATCCTTCCGGAAACAGGCGAATTCACGGCAACTGGTGCGGGCCTAACTGGACCGGCGGGCAGACAGAACCCTACATTCCCTCGCATGATGTGCCCGGCTATTACAAAGACCCTAGAGGTTACGTGGACAAGGTGTGCAGACCCACGACATCTGCTATTCCTACTGCAGGGACAAACATCCTTGTTCGCCATGGGGCCGCCGAGTTTGTCAAAGAGAAAGTGCGATTTGTTTTTGATGGGAAGAACAGTGATCAACCCTCTAGATGTACTCGATCCCTGGGCGTACGTAGTTGGCCTTGGTATAACGCTCGACTTCGTGCCTCCTGCAGGACCAAATGGAGGTGCGGAACCGGATAATCCAGGTACATTGCCATGGCTGCAAGCAGCTTCGCGATATTCCGTAGGCCTTTTCTTGACGCGGTGCGGATGGTTCTTCACTCGACTGTCGGGGATTCAAGGATCGCGCCCGAGGGATGGGGCTGCTACTGGAGGGTTCTATTCAAGGTTACCGGAGTGATATGTGCCAATTTAGAAAGTGTCACATTCGCTCGGCATCCCAAGTCTGCCCCGTTTAGGTTAAGCCTATGAGCCACGATAGCGGAACACTTCGAATTCTTACCAGTCGTTTGTTCTCCTCGCAAGCTGTGCTACGTTCTGCTTCGCATCGCAGCCTCAAATGCCTAATCCCATGGCGGTTCTCGATCTATCCGAACTGCTGCCTTCAGTCCAAGGAGAACCCAGTTGGTTGACTCTGGCGTTTCTGTCGGAGACCTCTATCGGTGTGGGTGT
>CAVRSS010000095.1:0-44712 GCA_963723755.1 uncultured Alphaproteobacteria bacterium
GTCGATCCAAGCGACGATCCGATTTGGATGATGGGGCCTTCACGGCCAACGGCTGCACCTGTGCCGATGGAGAAGGCCGAGGCGAGGGATTTTACGGCAGCCACAACTGGCCGGATGATCCCTTCCTTGTAATAGATCGCATCCATGACTTCAGGGACGCCATGGCCGCGAGCCTCGGGCGCAAAACTCTTGACGAGAAATGTGACAACCAGCCCGCCCAGGACTGGAACGAAAATCACGAATAGGCCCCATGGGCTCTCAGACGTGTGGGCATTGGCATCGTAGCGAAATGAAAGCTGGCCGAGAAAAAAGGCGTTGTGGATGAGCCCGATCAAAGCCCGAAAGGCAACGGCGCCAAGCCCTGTGACGAGTCCGACCACCACCGCAACGAGCGAGAGACTAAAAAGGCCAAGCCCGCCTCCGTCGAATTCCTCGTCAGGTTTTTGATCCCGTAATGTCTGGCTTCTAAGGAGCATGAAACACGCCTCCGGGAGCGGTGTCGCCGAGCAGCCGCTTTAGGCGCGCCGAAACTTCAAATGTAGACGGATGAACACGCGGGTTCGTTTGCCGGTCTCACTGACATCACCATTTGGCCCGCCCTTGTGATTGAGGTCGAAGAGCGGGCGTCCCGAATGCCTTTCTTTTGGACAGATGCTGGTCATTGGTGCGGTAGCTCTCGCGGAAGGCATGGAGCTCAGAAGGAGTCGCCTTAAGCCTCCGCCTATCGAATGGCTTGCGCAGGGCGACACTCATACTCGGCCACAGGCCGACGCAAGCGATTTCGAAAGCGACATAATAAGAAGAGCTAGCTTGCGGTTGACTGATCGGCGATGGAGACGGCCGCGGTATCAACCTTCTCCTCACGCCTGCCCCGCGCTAGCCGCAAAATTAATAAGGACCGTTTGAAAAAGGAAGTCAAAGACGCATGCGCCACGAGCAAGCTAGAAAGCAAGGCTCCGATCATGCAAACAGAGACGAGCGTCTCGCTCACAAAAAAACCAGTCAGAGCACTCAAAAGCAATAAAATCACTGGCTTTTGGCTGATGGTGAGCATGCAAATCAGCCCCAGAACACTGATCAGGGAAGAAAGCGCGATGTCGGCCCACGCGATCCAAACACCTATCGGATCGACACTTGCCGTAGACCCAATACCTCCCAATACAACCAAGGTAATTATTGCTGTAAGGACACCGTATAACCCAGAGAAAAAAGCCAAGAGTCCGCCTGCTTTTCTCATGTTGTCACGCAGTTACTGATACCGATACTCTTGCCAAACCCATACCATACCAGAGGCACGCCAACCAACATAGTCAAAATTTAGCTAAAGAATCTGGCGAACACAAAGAAACGAGGACGCAGCCGATCTGCCCCATATCGGCGACGCACCCACTCTTCATCGCCACTTTGCATTGCCAAGCTCGGTCTAGCTTTTTTCAGTTTCCAGGCTCATTCCCTGGTTGAGACATTTTTGTCACCTCTCATTAGGTCGGACCCCAACTCTAACGAAACCTGCAATCGCGACATGTTCCTGTTGACGCCTTCACTCTTGTTTGGTTTGAGCACGCGCTGCGTCCCTCTCAACCATAAATCCTTTTGCTCCTGCTTGCGTCCGATGATAGGGACTGCCCTCTTATTCAGGGCCGCGGCTGGATCAGCGCCGTTGAAAAGCCTTCGCGGGAAGGAGTAACCGCGGTGGTATCAGATCGATAACCAACGTAGGAGTAGTGCGTGGTTCGCATTTTCGCATACCCGGTTATCTGCTTGGGCCTTGCCATTTCCGCCCAAGCTGCGTCGCGAGACGGTTGGGAAATTTCAAAGCCCCAACGAGTTGGCTCCTACACTGACCGTGGCGAAATGGACGCGTTTGTCTCCCGTCTTGCGGAACTCTGCTATAGAAAAGGCGAACTCCTACCGCTAAATCCGGAAATAGCTCAAAGGCTTCAAATTCCGCCTGCAAAGGAGGTTTACGCGTCAACCTATGAGGGAGAAGATGGCGCACTACACTCTGTTGAAGAGTACAAGGAGTTTGAGGCCGACCCGGCGCCTCAGGATATCTTCTTCAGTGTGAATGATGGCAAGTCTGTTCTCATATATTTAACGGATATGCACGAAAACGGTCAGCCTCTGTTGGTTGTGAAAGCGGAAAATACTAACGGAGTCTGGACCTGGGATTTAATTCCATCGGAGCAGGTGAGGGATCGGTATAAAATGGAGTTGAACTATTGGAAAACTCATCAACAGAAACTGGTTGACGAACCCGACCAGCGATGAAGACGGTTGCAGCCACAGTATTCAACTTCAAGGCGCGAACAGAATGATGAAATGGCGGTCTGGTTACTTTAAGGGTTTGTATTTTAGGAAAAGCTTCCTCGGGGGAAGGGCAACCGAGGCCGCAATGCTGCAATGGTTATTGATCCTGTTTGTCCTGGTGACGACCTCAACGCGGCTTTACTCGCAAGATGTGCTGTCTTTTACACGGATCGCGATCGCCGTCCCCAGAAGCGATCTTTTACCTACGCCGTCCCCACTCCTTGTCCAGGAGCTACCTTACTGCGAGCTTGGCTACGGCGCCTGCGGAGGACAATGCAGCGAGGGTGAAGGTAAAAAACGATGGAACTGTCCTGCTGAGGCTCTGGTCTGCTATCACGAAGGCCAGCGCTGCACATGCGAGGTGGCGGATATGTGCAAGCCCAAAAAGAAAAAAGGAGAGCCTAGAACAGAGCCTGGCCGATGACGCTCAATACATTCCACCGCCAAGCAGCCAATTGATCGAAATTTCGAGACTATTGGGGGGCTTCATACGTGCTCTGTACTGAGCGGCGTGTTCTAGATCATCTGCATATTGGTAGTGAGCATTCAAATGGCGGTAAGACCGTTCGTAACGATTATTTTGGCTCCGATCGCAAAGTTAGCAGGATGGCATAGCGGTCGGATGCGTAAAGCAGCTGCTGTTGCGAACTAAACTGCTCAACATGGTCTCTCAGAAGCTCATGGTAATGCTCCTTCGACTTGTATACGGGATCGACGGCCGTCGGCCACTTCTTGAGATTATCCTCGTCTCCCTCCTTCACCCAAAAATCTTTCGAATCGATCTTCATTTTCGTCCTTTCGGCGATGCTGGCCGAGTTCATTGCGTTCCGCCGCTTTGGGATCAGCGCCTTGGCGGATCGCCCGTCAGAACCGCCGCCGGCTTCAAATCGGTGGCTTTGGCGGGATCGAAAATCCGATAGGCAAGCAGCTTCACGCGATCGTTCACGAGGAACCACGCCAGAGCATAGCCCCAAACGAACAAGGCCCAACCCCAGCCGAGCGGTGTCATGAACAGCCCGTACACAGCAATCAGAGTGGCCAGCGCTTGCGTGCCGAACACCGCGATCAAGAGGGTCCTCGCGGGGAGAATGGACCAGAACGGGCCGCGCGTGCGCGTCAGAAAATTGTCAGATGTCCCGCCAAAGCGGAGAAGCCGCGCTGAAGCGGAGGTGGCCAAAGCCAAATCAGCCCACGAACGAACTCTGAAGAACCTCATTTACGGACACATCACAACCGAAAGCTGGCTTGCCGTTCGCCCCGAGCTGGAGAGGAATATTGCCTTGGCGGAAGCGGAGCTCGCCAGGACCGAAGCGCCGCCGAAGATCGATTTGCACCCGGCCGCCGTCGCCAACTATAAATCGGCCCTCGATAATCTTCACGAGGTGATGTGCCAGGACACGGAGGATGCCAACGAGGCGTTCTCAACAAGCCTTAGCGTCCGCGCGGCCGCCGGTTTCCGCCATCTCCACGCCGAAGAGAGCGCCCAAATCGCCCCCGGCCATAACACGCTTGCTGGCTATGGGCTTCTTTGCCGCTGCGAGCCCCTCGCCCGCGTTCGCCACCAACTCCGTGCGATCCACGCCCCGCAAGACGAACAGTAGTTCGGGGCTGGCGTCGAGGCGCGCCAACCCCATAAAGCACGGCAGCCACATGCTTGCACATGTCGGTCCAATCGGGACAGCTGCAAGACAGCGTGATGTCTTCGGGAGTCGGAAAAAGCCCCTTGCCGGCAAGGCAGGCGCGCTCCATCACGCCCTTGGAGAAGCGCCCTTGCAGCAGTTCGACCAGCGAGTCGATGCTGCCGGCGCAGTCCTCGCATAATGCCTTCCATACGGTCGGCGAGGCGGCCTTGATGGCGATTCGCACCGTGTAGACTTCCGAGCCGCTGACCATGGCCGCGATTTCGCACCGGCTTCGCGTTGAAGACGTGCGGAGCGGCCGGAATCCAGAACGCCGCCGTCATCGGCTTCTATCAGAGCCAGAACGCCGTGCGGCGTCAAAACCGGGGTGAGCTGGATCATGGATCCAGCATTGTACGCCGACACGCCGCCGCAGAAGACAATCGTTGTGGACCTGACAGGTTTTGCACGGCATCGCACCGCGACCGTATAGGGTGGCTTCACCAGGACGGCGCCATCTTCCCAAACTGGCTCTTGGCGAGCACGTCGTTTGGCCGAGCCGCCGCGTGGGCGAGAGCCAAACTTCGCGTCATGGAACTGGACCGTTTTCGCAGTTTGCTACCAAATCGTGAATTGATGTGAGCCCAAGGCCAAGAAGCTTTACCGAAATCACTCGCGTAGGAAATTCGCGACCACTGAGTCGGAAGGGCGCATAGCCGTCCATCTGGAGCGCCCGAGAAGCCTCTGAGCAGCCATCCGCATTTTATATACGGTAGAACGCATAAGCAGAAATTATACGCGATGGCGCACAATCGCTTATTACACCCTAATGCGTATATTGAAAGTTATACTTTTTGGCGTATATTCGATCCCAGAGGTCGAAGATGGAGCAGATTGCCCGCACCCCCAAACAGATTGGCGACGCGTTGCGAAGGCGGCGTCGCTTGCTTGGCATCAATCAGACGAGCCTGGCGCAGAAAACCAAATTGCGCCAAGCCACGATTTCCTCCGTGGAAGGTGGCGAGCCGGGAACGCAGCTTCGTACGCTGATGGACATGATGAGTGCGCTTGATCTGGAATTTGTGATCCGGCCGCGCACCAAGGCGTCACCATCGGACATTGAGGAGATCTTCTGATGTCCCGCTCTCCTCTGCGAAGACGCCGGGGCCCCGCGCCGCTCAACGTTTTCCTGAATAGCCGCCTTGTGGGCAGGTTGAATCGACAAAAGAGCGGGGCAACCGATTTTTCTTACGATCCGGGCTGGCTCGCCTGGGAACATGCCTTGCCTGTCTCGCTTTCCCTGCCCCTGCGCGAGGATCGTTACATTGGCGACCCTGTCATCGCCGTGTTTGACAATCTGCTTCCCGATAGTGACCGCATCCGCCGTCGCATGGCAGAACGCATCGGCGCCGGGGGCATCGATGCCTATAACCTTCTTGCGGCCGTCGGGCGTGATTGCGTTGGCGCGCTTGCTTTTCTGCTCGAGGGCGAGGAGCCGGGGCAAGCGGGCGATGTGCAGGGGAGGCCTGTCACCGAGGAGGAGATCGGACGCCTGCTCGGCAATCTCGCCGAGGCGCCGCTTGGGGTTGGCGAGGATGACGACTTCAGGATTTCGGTTGCTGGAGCGCAGGAGAAGACCGCCCTCTTTTTCGGCGAGGGCGGTTGGTACAAGCCGGCTGGTTCACTGATTCCGTGAAAATGACGGCCACCGAGGCCAAGTTGCTGGATCGGCTTAGCCCGTCTTAACCCAACGATTTCAAGGATATCAAGGAAAAAGCTTTCAGCGAGACCCAAGCACTATCCAGCGCCTCAAGATCACAGAGGCGACTTTCCAGATGACCGCTCCTTCCAGACCTGGGCGCGCAATGACGGCCACAACGACGCTTTCCGGCACGCCTATTGGAACGCGTTACTGACAAAGAGGTTCGGCGCGGATTTCACCCAGAACTTCACGAATGCCCACGAGGGCGCGCTGGGCAACCCTGCCGACCGCGAAGCGATGGACCTTTACAACAACTCCGTTGGCCGTCGCATCGCAATAGAGTATCCCCACGCTTCCGACGCAGAGTTGGCTGATCTGGTACAGCAGGCGATCAAAAACGGCGACATGGTCGTGATCGACAAGTTGGGCAATGTTGCGTGGAGCGATCAGGTCGCTTACGGTCAGCACGGTTCCACCAAAGCTCGTCCGGCACCCGGCGTGATGCCGCGTCCTGATGCAAATGCGAAGACTTCGAGCTGAAGTGGAGACGAGGAGCAAAACTGAAGCAGCGCTGCGGGTCTTGCGATGCTTGGCGCTCTAAGCTGTTTTCAGAGGGGAGCTTAATGCGGCTTGGTTTCAAGGCGTTGGTAGCCAGCGCTATTTTGGCGGCAATGCTCGGGGGGGAATCCATATGGCATGGTCCGGGAGCTTCGATTCGGCGAAGTGGAAAGCCGAACGGGGAAACACCTCGCACAAAAATCCACGCATCGGCATGGTGTCTGGGGTTGAGGGGCTTCTTCGTGTTGGCATGACGCGCGAGGAAGTGGTCGCGCTGCCCGGAGAGCCGGACGACAAAAAGCCGGAAAAGTTCACTTACGATCTAGGCGCGTCGCCAGTTGCGGTCGACTTCGAATACTTCGTCCTCGAATTCGATGGCGCAGGAAAACTCACGAAGTTCCGAACCGAACAAGGCTAAAGGTTATTACAGTTGAGACTGCTCACAACAGATCGTCTCGGCTAGTGGATAGCGCAGCAGGAAAAATAGTTGCGCCGCTGCAGTGGCGTTGCCAGAACTGCAACATGGGAGGCTACAACTGACCGGGGAAGCGTGAATGAAGCGCGTCTTTGCGTGGATTGTAGCGGGCGTACCTTCTCGCCCCGGATAACTGCTAAGGGGCATCTCAACAACGTTCACGCCGTTAGGCAGTATGGTGCTGGCGGCCACTCGCTTCTTACTGATAGTGATCCCAAAACTGAATCGCGCGGCCCTGGTGACTGTGACGAGGGCAGTGGCATGCCGCAAGCCGATATGCTTGTATTGAGTGGTGCGCCTATTTTCCGCTAGCGCCGTTCACAAGGCGCGCGATAGGCTCACTTTGAACCTGGAATTTTTGATAGCTCGCGGACAGTTCCTGCAAAAGCGCCTTAGTCTGAACCCGCCCGAGATTGGGGCTTTGCAATTTCTCCAGTATCGCCATGACGCCGACCCAAGCGTTATCCGAGGCTTCCGATGCGGAGGCAAGCTTCATTATGGAGCTAGGGGATAAGTCTGATCCTGCTTCTGCCTGTTCAGCCTGGGCGCTCAGGGCTTGTTGAAAAGCGGCAGAGCTCAAAGCGCCATGCGCGGCGGGACGAACGCTTTCGCTGTTCGCATCGATGAAAGTCGGTCCCGATATCGGTGCTATGGTCATCTTACCACCTGATGGCGCCTCTTCACCTTAAATACTACTACATCCGGCTGAAAACATCAATTCGTTAGGTCTACGATGTCATGTATAAGAGTACTCTTTAGTCGACAAGTTGTAGCTTGTAACCAACTCCCCGTATCGTCTTGATCTCGGAATTGGCGCCCGCTTGGGCGAGACACCGACGCAGGCGGCTGACCCGGACTTCCAAAGAATTTGGACAGACTTCGGCAGAGCTGCCATAGAGCTGGGCATCAAGGGATTCCCGGCATACAGTGCGATTGAATGAACGTATTAGAAGCTCAAGCAGGCTCATCTCGCGTCTTGGTAGGACAAGCAGTTCCTTATCGACCCAAACTTCTCGCGATGACGCGTCAAGCCGAACATTGCCGCCGCAGTAAACAGTTGGATTGATCGAAGGTGCACGGCGAAGAATTGCCCGTATTTTTGCTACCAGCTCCCTTCCGTCGATCTTGTCGGTGACGCAGTCATCAGCCCCGGATTCCAACGCCCTGATACGTTCCTCAACGTCGCTCTCGCGAGCCATAACCAATGCTGGCGTTTTTATGCCCGATGAGCGGCGCTCGCGAAGCCAACCAATCGCGTCGCCATCGGGCAGGCGATTGTTAATCAGAAACGCGGCATAGTCAGTAACTGAAATCGCTTCGCTGCCATCAGCGAAAAAGCCGAAAAAATCGAGCCCGAACCCCCCTCTTTCTAAAGCGGAAACCCAGGGTCTACGCTCGTTCGACGCGACATCAAGCATCAGTAAACGCATGCGCCTGGGTTCCAAGGACAGAAAAAGGCCAACCAAAGGGAATGTCAGCCGCAAAGCCAAAGCCCCTGCCGACAGCAGCTTAGCAGTGATTATAGGAATTTATATGACAGAAATTTGAACTCCGCGAAGTCGAGACCCGGCTCCGGAACACGGCTCAATACAAGGCTCAAATCCTGCTTACGGACAGGTTTTCGTCAGGAAATAAGACTAGCCTGTAAGATATGAAAAGGCGTGAAGGCCTGATCATGGAGGATAATATGAATGCTGTGGGTCAAGTCACCGCCATCGGCGGAGTCGCCAATAACGCCGCAACAGGCGGCGCCAACACGACTGCGGGCGCAGGCGGCAACGTGAACCAAGCTCAATTCGAACAAATGATGATGCAGGCAGGAGCGGCCATTGGGGGGATGGTGATCATGCCCATGATCATGAAACTAATCAAGCGACCGGGTGAGGGATGATCTAGGAACGCGCGAGGCAAGTCGTTCGCAAGCGCGCTCGTCTGATTGTTAATCGCTTACCCCCAGACAACTGTGAAGGAGAAGACTATGGACCTCGGTTCAATCGTTTCGACTGTCAGCGGCCTCTTCGGTGGATCCAGCTCGGCGAGCAGCAGCAGCAGCAGCGATGCCGCCGCCAATCTGCAGAAGGTTTTCGACCAGGCTATTCAACAGGCCATGCAGCTTCAGGAAGTCGAGACCAAGAACGAGACGCCGCTTCGCGCCGCTCAGAAAGACACGAACGCCTAAGGCGTTACCTTCCATACGGGGGCTGTACCCAGGTACAGCCCCACACTTTCAGAAATGCTCCTGCCTCGCCGGGAGCATTTTTAATTCAAGGGAGGATATTCGCGAGTTGCTTCAATCACGATCCAAGAGGCGTCTGCTTTGCCTGCGTGACATCATCTTCAGATGTGTGGGGTCTCAAGGAGGTAATCCGGCCGCGCCTCCAACACCATCAATTCAAGCGCGGTGAACGACTGGATCCTGCAACATCATTTATCGATCCGGCCATTTGAAGCCTCAATGAGACACACCTGACCCTCGCTGCACGTCGCTGAAAGCGACGAACTGCGTCCCAACGCAATCAAGATTTCATGGGGGGCTACAATAGAAAAGCCCCCGCCAGGGCGAGGGCTTCATCAGCAACTACGGAGCTGCAATAAGAGCATCCCTCCGTGAAGCTCCGGCTGCTAAACTCTAGCCGACAGATTGCCTTCGAGTTGCGCAAGCTGCTGGAAAAGGTTGCCAAGGCCTTCGAGAAGCTGTGCCACCGAGTAGTATTGGAGCCGTTTTGAGAACCCTGGGTCTGATAAGGGGAGGCACCGGGATTGCTGAACAGCCCAGACACCTGGTCTTGTTCGAGAGTGGCAAAATCGGTCTTTGCTTTGGGATCCGCAATGACGCTTCCTACGACACCGTCCAAACCAAGACGGGTATCGCCAGCGTTAGACGCGTCGCGGTGAGTATCCAGATAAGCGCCTGATCCGCTACCCTGCTCGTCCACCTCGTAGCTGAAATTGTCGGCTTTCACTGTGACCTTGTTATCTCCGACGACCACTTCGCCGCCAAGGTAAGAACCCTTTTCGAGTTTATCGCCGTTGAGATAGGCTTCCTCGCCGTTGGCCCCTGCCTTGATCAAGAGCTTATTGCCGTCAAATTTGAGCCCTTCCTGGCTTACAACGGTGGCACCGCCATTGCCGTACGCCTTGAAGGTCGCGTTTTCGGTGAAGCCGGTCGAGGGGTCGTACATCATGTTGTACGTGTTGCCAGCGTGCCCTTGGAAATCATATTTCTCTTCCGAGGTCTGCTTCCCGTTCTTATCCTTGTTTACGACATTGTTGTGCGGGTCGCCCGTCGTGTCGGCGTGGGCAGTATAGCCATTCTTCCCCCTCGTGAAGTCCCACCGCCGTGAGGCGGGTGGTGTGGGGGGCAATGGGGAGGTTGCGGAAAACCATTGGAAGAGGGCGGAAAGCCATTGTGAGACGGAAAGCAATGGTGAGTTTGGGGACCTTGGAATGTGGCGCCGCCGCCCCCTTGTTCCAGGCTCGCGAGGTCTTGAAACATTTTCCCCACATCAGCCAGTAAGTTACTGGCTCCGAAGCCGTTTATCGCACTCATGTCCATATTTCTCCCATTTAGAGCTGATCCCGGAACCGAGACGCAGCCGACCGAAAGTCTATGGTTGAGAGCTTAGCGATTTTAGCTGACGAAAACCTGTCTTGCTGATTAATCTAGAGCGATTACGACGCCGATTACATAATAATAGACTGAGAAAACAAAATGGCGAGACCGGCCGGAGCAAGTCTCGCGCATGAATAGTTTTTTGGCGGTTGAAAGCCCAGCACTCTTCCGCAGAAGACTGCCTGGCAGTTAATACTGCTGGTCAGGCCGTCTTCTGCGAACCGCCGAGTTGCTGCATGGTTTGCTGCAGAAGCTGTGCGATTTGCTGCAACTGCGACTGGGTGCTGCCCTGCTGGCTGTCCGATTGCTGTGACCCCTGGTTCCCCGACGGCGCGTTTTGAGCGCTATCGGCAGCCCCGGAACCCCGCGCGCCAGATGACTGACCCTGACCGCCACCGAGGGTTTGCTTCAACTGGTCAATGAGCTGCGAAATCTGCTGCAGAGTGGATTGAATGTCACCTCCCTGCTGGTTGCCGCCAGCCTGTCCAGTCCCTCGACCGCCGCCGAGCTGTTGCTGGAGTTGTTGCAGAAGCTGGCCGATCTGCTGCAGGGACGACTGAATGTCCCCGCCTTGCTGCGACGAGCCTTGGGATTGCCCAGAATTTTGCCTCCCGCCAAGGGTGCTCTGGATCTGGCTCAGAAGATCCTTAATCTGGTTCAGGCTGTCTTTGATGCTATCGTGCTTATGGTGGTGCGCCGATTGCAAGGATTGATCGAAGTTGCTGCCAGACGGCGCTTCGCTGCGGCCGCTGCCATAGTAGTTGTTGGTCACATTCGTCGATGAAAAAAGTGAGGGCAATGATGGCAGTGCGGGGATGGCTGTCATGACCGTTTTCCTTTCGCTTGCTGCGTTGGTCCACCGTGCCCATAAGATAACGGTCTATGCTGACGAAAACCTGTCCACTTTCACAAGTTGAAGACGGAGGTTGATGCCGAGAAGGTGCCGTGAGGCGGCTTACGCAGCCGCTCCTGCACTATCGCTTTCCAGGAGTTTGCACCCGGCTATCTAAGCAGACATTCCCTGGCAACCAACGAATGTCTGCTCGGAATTTTTGTTCGCGCGGCGTTTTTTTTCTAGAACCGGAAGGCCACTTTTGGGAAATCTGCTTAGCTTGCCGTGCCGAGGATTTTGGCCCGTTCCTTGGCGTCTGCTGCAGCGTTGATGCGCGTGGCTCGCCTGATAAGTGTATCGACCTGAGCTTGCGACAAGTCCTTCGGCGCGAGGCTCTTGGCCTCGGACGTGCGTCCAGCCAGAGCCAAGACTAACGCGTAATTGGACTTGTGACGCTCGCTGGCTTTGACGGAGTTGACAACCTTCCTCATGCCATCCACCGCCAACTCGGGGTTCCCGTTCACAGCCTGTGCGAGGGCGAGGTTTGTCGCGATGTCAAGATCGGCGGGCGCCAGCTCCTGAGCCTTGAGGAGAGCTTCGGTTGCGAGGTCAGGGCTGCCGTTCAGCAGTTCCCCAACTCCGAGATTGGCGTAAATTGATGCCGACCGTACGGATGCTGCGGCTTGCCGCAGAAGAGGCACCCCTTCTTCGGACTTTCCGCTTTTCATCAACGTCAGTCCCAGCTTCGCCGTAGCGGTTGCACTTGCTGGATCCTTTTTCAGCGCGGCGCGATAGCTCTTGATCGCGTCCTGGTGCATATCAGCTCTGTTGTAGGCATCTCCGAGCTCTACCATGGAAGCCACGTCACCGGATGTGAGAGCTGCATTCTGGTATAGGGCAAGCGCGGTTTGGCGGCCGCCGTGTGCCTCCAAGTCAGCAGCAACAGCGTTGAGAGTGCCGTTTTGAGGCTCCTTCCCGCCTGCCGCGGCACTCGTAAACTCCGACGTCGTGTCGATGCTCTGGATATCGCCAGGTGGAACCGAGACGCAGCCGCAAAGTCCGGCCCCGAATGATAGGACCAAGACCGATCGAAGAACTTGCGAAGACCGTCGCATAAAGTTCGCCCCTCTCTTCTGCGGACCCAGCCGAGTCCCGCTCGCCCTAGAGCAGCCCGCGTTCGCTTGGCGCGGATAAGCTGCTCTAGCACTTTAAAATGATCAGCTTTTCCGCCTCTAATCGATCCCGATTAAGGGCGGGTTGATCGAGCATCTTGATGGAGGCGCGATTTGGGCGCTCTTTTGTCTTGAATAGAGAAGTTGGCGCGAAATAGTCCGCTGTGCCAATTTGACTACTGTGCAGTTTTGATGCCTGCCGTAACCTTTGGCTGAGTTTGGTCGGGGGCAGTTTTCTTTCCGGGTGCGGCGCCTGAATTGTCCGGTGCGCCATTAGGATCGGGATTTGTTGTCTGTTCCTTCGTTCCATTCAAGTAATTCGCGGCTGCCCTCGCGGAGGGGCCTGCTGGGGCGCTGCCTATGCGCCGGCCATTTACAAGGTCGGACTTCCTCTCGGCCATCTTCTGCAGATTGTAGCCGTTTGCGCACCCAAGCGGCGGAAGCGCATTGTCGACTCCGAGTCGCTCGATATCGGGCTCCTGCAGGCAAGCGTCGGGCACGACAGCGTATCTGGTCCTCGCCGCTTGGCGTCGCCCCCACAGGAACGGAAGAATACCCTGCCGGTACGCTCGGGAGCGTCGGATCGCCGGGCAGACACCCCGGCAAGACCGTCAAGGACAGACACATGCACAGAGTTGCGAAGCGGGTCATGGTTCGTCCTTCGAGGGTCATTTCAGAATAAGGCCAACGTTTGATGGCGAGCGAATGCTCTCGACTGGTGACGCCTCTCTGATAGGCGTGTCTTTGAGAGATAGCTCCGCGCTTTCGACGGGTTGCCAGGAGGCGGGCGGAGGCGGCCCGGAAGCCGGGTCGAGCGGTGTCGCCAGACGACCTTTAACTGGCTCAACGATCACAGGAGTGATGAGGATGACAAGCTCCGTCTCGTCTCTTTGGTACTTTTCTGACTGGAAGAGTTGCCCAAGGATCGGAACGTCCCCAAGGATGGGGAATTTCGCCAGATCGCGTGACATCTGCCGTTGAAAAAGTCCCGCAATTGCGAAGGTCTGGCCGCTCGCAACCTCAACTGTCGTGTCAGTTCTCCTCACCGTAAAACTTGGCATGGAGTACCCATTGAGATTGATGGATCCTTCCGCCAAAAGTGAGCTCACTTCGGGACGAACCCTAAGCGCGATGCGATCGCGGCCGATAAGCGTCGGCGTGAAGTTAAGCGATACGCCGAAGGGCTTGTATTCCACTGTGATCAGATTGCCCTGCGGCTGCGGGATAGGGACCGGTATCTCGCCGCCAGCCAGGAAATCTGCGGTCTGGCCCGTCACTGCCGTAAGGTTCGGCTCTGCGAGGATCGTCACCAGTCCATTTCTTTGAAGGGCCTCGATGAGCATACTGATATCGAACCCGGACCCTTTAGCCCGAAACCCCATGCCGTGGCCCGAGCTTGACACGGAGTTGTTCACGACGCCAAGCGAGAAGCTTCCGGCCACGACGTGCCAGTCTATGCCGAAAGATTGGAGGTTGTTCCGCGATACCTCGGCGAACCTTATTCTTATATTGACCTGCTGCGACCCCTCTATGACGGTGTTGTTGATGGGATGCTGTTCGGAGTAGGTCTGGGCGACGTGAGCGACGTCTACGGCTTCCGGTACAGACTTGACCCTGCCTTCCGCCACGGCGCGTTTGCCCATGAGGCTCAGCTTGATTGCAGAAGAGGGTTGGATCTGACGCAGCGCTTCATTTGCCGGCTCCGCGTCGCTCGTGATCTTCACGAGCGACGAGACTTGTATCTTCTTGTCTCCGCCTTCCGCGTCATCGTCCTTAGCGATCGCTAGAAGGTTGGTGATCCCATTGCGCTTTCCAAAAATATAAACGACATCAGGCGCCACCACATGCAGGTCTGCAACCGTTGGGTCGCCGACAAAAACCGCCTCGGCGGGTTCATCGAAGCGTATGATTTTGCCTTGGCCGGCAGGAATGACGATGGTTTCACTTCCAGCGAGCGAGGGAATTTCCCGAAGCGTGTTTGACTTCTTGACGGAAAGAGACGCGGCTTCAGCCTGGAGGATCGTCGGAGTTGGAGGTGCCGCTTCAGGCACCGGCCGCGTGATCTGCACCACAATAAGCGCGGCGGAAATCGCCGCCGTCATAGCGATCGCAAAAGGAACGCCCACCTGCCGCAGAGTATCGAGAAGCTTTCTTTTGCCTTCTCGATCGATATCGGGAGTCATGTGTATCGTCCTTCAAGGTAGACCCATAGGATGAATACACAGGGAACATCCTTTCATCCGCTCAAGTTCATGCTTTTACGCCAATACTACGTAAACACTTAAGCTACTCAGGAGACTGCTGCCCCTGCAACGACAAAAGATTGTAATTCCTGGGCTTGTCCGTTCAGCTCGCGACCATGAGACAGCCTTATCGTGCCGCGCACGCGCATCGAGTATTCCTGGGAAAGCTCGTGAAAGGCGAGCACTGGCGTATCGGGGGAGAACGTGGATACGAGACTGAAGACATAGCGTCGAAGATCTGCAGAGACGAAAACAACCAGATTTGAGTTCTGGTCCTCGCTCAGCAAAGCCTTGATCTCTTTGGTAAGTGAATCTGCGATTGATGGATCGATAGTCTTTTGGTTGTTTGCAACGGCCTTTTGAATTGCGGCCCGCAAGACTTCTTCGCTCGACCGCTCTAGTAAGATCGCTTCTATGGCGCGATTTTCGTCCGCGTACCGGTGATTGATTTGGCGCCTAAGGGCATGTCGGACCTGGCTTACGACGTTGTTCGTATCAGCTTCTTTAGGCGCGAACTCCACAACAGTTTCCAATATCGCCCGCAAATTCCGAATAGAAACCCTTTCTTCCAAAAGCCTTCTCAATATTTCCGCGATACGTGGTATCGACGCGACGCGCTGCGCTTCCCTGACAAGGTCTCTATAGTTTGATTCTATTGAGCTCAATAGACGGCGCGTTTCTTGTAGCCCAACAAAATTATGGGCGTTACGAGAAAGCGTTACTCGAATATCTTCTTCTAGTACAGACAACGGGGTTAAAAAGTCGATGCCTGCGGAAGTCAGTCTGGGGCACAACGCGGCGTCAACCTTGAGGCGGATAGGGTCAGTGCTCGATGAAACGCGTTCGTAAGCGATGGAAGCCTTTTCCAACGCCGCCGCCGCCTCTTCCGGCAAGTATACTTCGTCTACTTGCAAATAGCGGACGAGTGCAGGCACGGCCTCAATTTCGAGAACATATTTGTCCGTCAGCGTGTCGTCGATGCGAAAGCTGACATTAGGACAGGCGAATCCCAAGTCATTGGCGAGCTTCTGACACACCGAATGTATCTGATCAGACCAGTCTCCTCGGCGCACCGCACTGACAAACCCTGGAGACCCGATCACCTCGACGGCTGTTGCTGCATGCTTCGGAAGCACTAAAGCAGAGGACACGGGAAGAGATTCAAAAGTAGGTTGCAGTTCGCCCTTTCTCTTGAGACGCCTCTTATCTCTGGCGCCTCTGACGACGCCGTACCCTCCAAAAAGAAAGGCTAGCCCGATGAACACCAAGGCGGGAAAGCCGGGAACGAGGGCGAGGCCGACAAGAAGAACTCCTGCAATACGCAAGGCGTCCGGGCGCGAGGCGATTTGCGTGATGATATCTGAGCCCATGTTCTTAGAGCCATCAGTCGAGACGCGCGTGACGACCGTGCCGGCTGTAAGCGAGATGAACAAAGCTGGGACCTGAGAAATCAGTCCGTCTCCAATGGTCAAAAGGGAGAAGAGATGGGTCGAATCGCTGAATGAAAGCCCTTTCTGCAACGTGCCGATCGCGATCCCGCCTATCAGGTTCACGGAAATTATGATGATGCCTGCGATGGCATCGCCCTTCACAAACTTCAAAGCGCCATCCATAGCGCCGTAAAGCTGGCTCTCCTTCTCGAGCGAGGTTCGTCTGCGCCGCGCTTCGGCCTGGTCGATATCGCCGTTGCGAAGGTCGCTATCGATGCTCATCTGCTTTCCGGGCAGTCCATCGAGGCTGAAGCGGGCTGCAACTTCCGCCACCCTTTCGGAGCCTTTCGTGATCACGATGAACTGCACAGTGGTGATGATCAGAAACACCACAAGGCCGACCACAACGTTCCCTGCAATCACGAAATTCCCGAAGGTTTCGATGATCGCTCCTCCGTTCGCTTCGGTTAGGATCAGTCGCGTCGTGGCGACAGCTATCGACAACCGGAAAACGGTGGTGATTAGCACTATCGAAGGCAAAGCGGAAAGGTCGAGCGGCGATTTGATGTAAAATGCCACCATAAGCAGGAGCACGGACACGCCAATGTTCAATCCGATAAGAATGTCGGCGATAAAGGGCGTGATAGGAAGCACCATGGCGGAAACCGCCGTCATCAAAATTGCAATGACGACAAGCTCCTGCCTCGCAGAAGCGGTTCCCAAAAATGCGCTTAGATTTGATCTCGCCGCTAAGCTAGACAACATCCAAATTCCCCCCGAAGCCCACTTTTGTCTGCCTATAGTCGCAAGACGAGGCGGTCGTTGTTGCGATGCAGGGTTATCCTGGATTGCTCTATTTTTTCGATGGACCAACCACTCTGTAGAGTTGAGCCTTCGAAGTATTTATTGCCGCTGGCGTCGATCACATAGGGATTAGGCCCCGCCCATATCGCTTGCACCCGGATGGGGGTAATTTCTTCCTTCTTCGCCGTAACAAGCACTTCCGAAATAAGCTGCACACGCTGTCCAAAATTTGTATCGAACCAAATTTGCGCTTCCCGCCATTTTGCTTGGTCGGAAACCGGGATTGCGCCTTTTGCGTTGATGGCAGCTGAACCGCTGGACAGCGTTACCGAAGCAAGATCACGCTCGACCAGATAGGCGCCGAACTGATTTGCCGATTGCTTTACAAGTTCGCTTTGCGCCGACGCACTGGCTACGTCTTGTCCCCTGGTGGCGTAGCCGTCCGTGTTAAGATGCGCCTCATTCTGCGCGAACCGCTGCTGATGAAACGAAGCGGCTGATCGTGAGTGAAGGAGCGCGACGCCCGCGAAAAGCGCCACAGCCAGGCCGAGGGCAATAAGGCGGTTAGGAGTGACAAGCCCCGCATTTGCGGCGGTAATCCGCAATTGCGCGTCGCCCACCCAAAGCTCTACGGGATAGCGGCGCATGATGCTGTCGACTTTACTCATGCTCCGCGCCCCGAGCTTCGTGGGGCCGACGGCATCGCTAAGGCCGACCAGATCGTTTGTGATTGAGAGCTTCAAATGTGACGGGCAAACGGATGGATCGGTCAGAACGACATCGTCGTCAAAAGAAGCGCCAATTGAATAGACCCCATTGCTGCATGGGTAGATAGCCCCCGCGTGGATGCCTGAGAGCACATTGATCACCGCGATATTGGCGGCGGCTTTTCCGGCTTCTGCGCTGGTCATCGTCAATGTCCTTCAAAGTGCACAACTCGGTCAAACAGCTCCCGAAGCGAAAGCCGAATTCGACTAATTGTGCTCTTTCTCCTCCTTCACGGCGCCAAACTTCACAACGGAAACGCTCTCTCCACGGTACAGAACAGTTCTTGCGTCAGCCAACGTCAGCGACGAAACCATTTGCTCGACGAGCTCGATATAGATCGGAGGTCCGAACACTACGACATAATGCCCCTTCGATTGGGCCCTCAGGGGAAAGCGCTCGTCGTAGATTCCCGAGCTTTGGAGCCTGCTCTTGATTTCGCTCGTTCTGAAGCCCGTCGTATTGATCATACGGCTCTGGTTTTCCTCGGATGACGAAATGTGCATGGTAAAACCGTCAAAGTACCATTCGAGGCCATAGGACGAACAGATCTGCGCGAAGAACTCTTTAGAAGTCCTATGCTGAATTCTCCCCTTTACGCGCCCGGTAACCTTATCGCTGATATGCATCCTGATACCGACGTTCCTTCCCAGCTCATGCAGGGCAGCCTTCAAGTCCTGGTCGACTACACTATAGGGATAGGGTGAAGCCGGCCATGCGAAGTCAGCCCCATAGAGCGATTGCGGGAGCGCGCCCAGGATGAGAATCAAAGCGCTAACACCGCGCAGTATGGAAGCAAGGCGCATCTGACACCATCTCAATTGAACGCTCAGCTCGACATCACCCGAAGGCTATCTACATTGAGTAAAGAGCGCTTATCAAGAACTCGCAATGCATGCCAGCTGCAACTTCACCGCATTGTGCGTCCAGTATATTTCATAATGACGACACTCTAAGGCTATGAAAAATAGCGATGTTTATTTTTATTCCAGAGCGCGTGCAAAATAAACTTGATCTCGCGTAGTTTTTGCACGCCATGGTTGGTAGACGCGCCTAAGCTCATCTACTAACTGAAGAAACCGCGTCTACACTGGTTCTGGCCTAGTAAGTTTGAAGGGTAGTCAGGCATGAGTTCAGAGGTGTTGTCTGCCGCGGTTTCGGCTATCAGGGAAGTAACAGGACCTGGGGGGCGATGCTACGACAGCGCAAGCGGCTATGCTCCAGCATCTGGAGGCAAGCCTTTATAGGTCGAGTGAAACAAGCGCTCTTTCTGTTCATCAATTCGAGGAGGCTCAGCTAAGAGCCAGTAAGACAGAAATGGCTGACGCGCATGTAGCGGTGAATGCCTCGGAAATGCAGATTGTGCCCGGCAGCCCGAACGCCTCTCTCCAAGAGACCCTGGTGGGCTACTGGAATGGTTTCAGCGAGCGCACTCAGAACTTCGAGCTTGGAGGAGAGCTTCCCGCCAAAGGTGTCGGGTCCCGGCTGAAAACAAGTCAACCAGCATCAATACGCGGCCATAGTCAGGCGCAGGCTGGCGTCAATTTTGGCCTCACAGTCCATTCGCTACAGAAATCGTTCGCCTTCGCTATTGAGACGTCCTTAGTGTCGAACATCTCTCATCAGTCGACCAGAACGCTCAACACTTTGCTGAAGGGCCAATAAGTCCAAGCGCAGGTTCGCGCCGATGCTTCGTTCTCTTGGGGGGAATTGTGCGATATTTCCGTGTCATAAGCTCTTGCTACGTAGGGGCGCTCTGTCTTTTCCTGGCCTCATGCCAAGAGGATTTGTATACGAAGCTTACTGAGCGCGAGGCCAATGAGATCGTCGCCATCCTGCAGAAAAAGGGCATCTCTGCGAGCAGGACATTGAGTAAGGATGGCTCAATTACGGTTCGCGTTGATCAGGCATCGTTCGGGGCGGCCGTCGACATCCTGACTTCGGCTGGGATGCCCAAGACGAAGTTCATCACGATGGGCGACGTTTTTGCGGACAACAAGTTGATTTCGTCTCCGACAGAGGAGCGGGCGCGTTTCGTCTTTGCTCTCAGCCAAGAACTATCGAAGACACTCTCTGAGATCGACGGGGTGGTCTCTGCTCGGGTTCATATTGTACTGCCAAAAAATGATCCGTTGCGGCAAGAGGACAAGCCATCGTCAGCTTCAGTCTTCATAAAGCATGAGCCCGATGCGTCCGTAAGAGCGCTGCTGCCGCAAATAAAGAGCCTTGTCAGCAACAGCGTTGAAGGGCTGACCTATGACAAAGTTTCGGTGGTCTTTGTTCCGGCCGAGAAAAGCAGAGCCCCTTTTCCCGCGAACGACTCAGAAGACAAGTCCGCGCCCGATAAAGCATTAACCTTTATCACCACGCCGAGGCTCATTCCAGGGGCCTATGGGCTCGTCCTGGTGGCGGTGCTCTGTATCAGCGGCGTCGCCTGGCTCTTGTGGAGGCGCTTCCGCGCAGTCGCAGTTGAAGCCGTGCGCGAGGTGAAAGCAAGCGGCAACGCTCAGGGTGGGACCGACAAATGAGCCTCGCGAACATCACCGGCAGCGAGGTGGAAGACTTCATCCACTTTCCCGCTGACTATATCCATCCGAGCCGCGCTCGGGAGTGGCTGCCGGATTTGCCGGAAAGCATCGCCGTCAAAATCGCAGCGAATCCCCGGCTCCGGTCAAAAGCCTCAAACATTATTGCCCCGGCGTATGGCCTGGAGGACTGTTCCGAGACGCTGGACGAAATCGATTCCCACACCGTGACTATGTCCTTGCAAGCGCTGACCACGCTTGCAGGCATTGCTGGCTCTATCTGGCATGCGCCTGCATTGAGGCGCGCCGTCGACCGAACCAGCGCTTTCTAAGCTATTTGGCGAGGCTAGGTTATGCTCACTATGAGTTTGCGATCGGTCGAGCCGGGCGATTTTAGAGGCGCCGGAAGCTCGGACGGACTTGATCAGGATGGGCTCGTCGCCGCCGTGCGAGAGGATGGCATTGCGGCTCCTTGTCGGTTGGATGAACTCACTGCCAGCATCTTTCTCGGGAAGGCTCTGGCTGAAGTTTCCGCAAGGCTTCGAGCCACAGGCTCTCCCGCTGAGGCTGCACTCCAGAAACTGCGCGCGACATTGTAAGAGCAGCCTCGAAGCACCTGCAGTCCTTCCAATGAGGATCGGATGACGCCGCAAAATCCTGTTCGCCACGGCGGCCAAATCATCCGCCGGGAAGATTGCTCCGATTGGCTCGAAGGCAGCGCCCATCTGGAGAAGGCTAGGAAAGAGCTGGAGGAAGCGCGCCAGCAAGCTGTAAGGATCAAAGAAGAAGCCTATGCGCAGGGTTATCGGGACGGTCAACTTGCGGGCATGCGGGAGGTTGAGCGCCTCATCCATGAGACGCAGGCGGCCATCAAGACCTTCGAAAGCGGCCTGGACGGGCATGTGCTCAACCTTGCGCTTGCGATAAGCCGCAAGATCGTGGGCTCTGTAGATGTTAGCGAAACGATCGCGCATGGAGCCGCTGACGCCATCGCCTCGTTCAAGGAGAACGCAAACCTCACTTTGTTTGTGCCGCCGGCGCTGTACGAGCGAATAAAATCGAAGCTGCAGCAGCTGCTCTCGGCACGAGGCGGGAAAGTGCTGGCGGACCCTGAACTGGGGGAAGGCCAGGCATTTCTTTCTGCTGACACTGGCTCAGTTGACTTAAGCGTTCCGGCTCAGATGGAGGTCGTTGAAAAGCGTCTGATCCTTGAAATTGCGGGGGACCATAAGTGACAGGTTCAGCCTCAATGTTCCCTGACGTCTCTGTGTTCGATCGGCTGGAAACTGCCCTGAATTCGAATAAACCCCAGGCCGTTGCGAGGCCGGGTTCAGAAGGTCGCCGGAAACCTAGTCTACGCCTTCGTTGGCAAGGCCCGCGTCGGCGAGTCGTGCTATATTTGCGACCGGCATGGAGCCGTCAAAGTCGCCGCAGAAATAATCGGTTTCGAAGGGGCGACGGCGTTATTGAGTCCCCTTGGCGATGTCACCGGCTTGTCGACGGCATGTGATGTCATGCCTGCGGACCGGCCTCCCGACGTGCCTGTTGGGCGGGCACTTCTCGGCCGTGCGATCGATTGTCTTGGCCACCCCTTGGATGGCGAAGGGGAGGGCGCTCTCCTGCATCTTCCACGACGTGCGCTCCAGGCCAAAGCGCCCCCGGCGCTTTCGAGGCAGCGTATCAGCCGGCCTCTCCCTTTCGGTATTCGCGCTATTGACGGCATCCTGACCTGTGGCGAGGGGCAGCGCGTTGGCATCTACGGAGAGCCGGGTGCGGGCAAATCGCAGCTGATGGCCCAGATTCTCAGGAATGCTGCGTCCGATGTCAATGTCATCGCCTTGATAGGCGAGCGCGGGCGCGAAGTGGAGGAATTGTTCAAGAGGCAGTTGCCGAAAACCCATAGAATGCGCTCGGTTTTTGTGGTGGCAACATCCGATAGAGCGCCGATCGAACGAGTGAAGGCCGCCCAAACGGCGATGACCATCGCCGAGGCTTTCAGGGAGGAGGGCGCCAAAGTGCTCCTCGCCTTGGATAGCGTTACTCGCTACGCGCGCGCGCTCCGCGAGTTGGGGCTGGCCGCAGGAGAACCTCCGGCTCGAAGAGGCTTTCCCCCGTCGGTGTTCGCGGCGCTGCCCGTACTCTTCGAACGCGCAGGCATGTCCGATCGAGGCTCGATCACAGGTGTCTTTACGGTGCTTGTCGAAGGCGACGGCTATGCGGATCCGATCGCCGAGGAGACGCAAGGGCTTCTCGACGGGCATATCGTTCTTTCCCGCAAGCTTTCTCAGTCCAATCATTTTCCGGCCATCGACATCAACGCGAGCCTCAGCCGTGTGATGCCGGACGTCGTTCAGGAAGAGCATCTGCTTACAGCGCGAAAAGTCCGCCGACTGATCGCCAAATATGCAGAGATCGAGTTTCTTCTCCAAGTCGGTGAGTACAAGGCGGGTTCCGACCAACTCGGCGACGAGGCCATACAGAAGAAGGGAATGATCGATCATTTCCTCCAACAGCGCCCGCTTGAGCACTCGTCTTTTGAGGGCACGCTTTCCTTGCTTAGCGAGATCGCGGGATGAAGCTACGGGATATACGAAAGCTGCTCAAGCTGAGGGAGTATCGCAAGCGGATGGACAGCTTGCAGCATGTTAAATCCTTGAGACTTCATGCGGCCGCCCAGGACTTTGCGAACGCGAAGGCCCGCGAATGCGAAAACCGCGTTCAACGAGCCGCCGCCGGTCAACAAGCCCTATACGCTCGCGCGGTTGGCAAGGAACTTCGCGCCGGCGATATCGATGTCCTCCACTATCGTGCCGACGAGTTGATAGGTGACGCGTCTGCCGCCATTGCCGGCGTCGAGAACGCGAAGCAAGACCTTAAGGCGGCTGCAGATGGGGTGGAGCAATCGCGCCACGTCCTCAAGCTGTCCTCTTATCGGGTCTTCAAGACGGAGAGACTGAGCGATCGCAGCTTCCGGGTAGCCGCGCGCTGTTCGGAGGTTCATGAAGAGCTTGACCTCGCTGATTTAGGCGGCCTTTCAAGCAAGACTAAAAAGGCTATGCTATGACCAGCGCCAGCCTCGACATACTGCCGCAGGGTAGGGGAGACGGCGAGCACAAACAACGCCAAGTACGCAGGGCGGAACTGGCAGTCCTCGATCCATCGGAAGTGGCCCGGCTGAAATCTTCTGCACCGCAGATGGGCGCCCGTGAATATTCAACTCGGTGAGGTCAGCATTCAGCTGCAAGCTGGCGCGATTCCTTGCGGCTTAGAAGGACCGCGGGCCACGGTCACGCTATCAGCTGGATCGGAAAGCGCCGCTGTCCTGGTACCCGTCAGCCTTCTCGACGAGATAATCGGGAAAGCAGGCGGATCGAACTGCGCTCAGACACGCCCCCAATCAGTGCTATTACTGCTCGAATATTTGCTTTCGGAGCATCTGTCGAAGCTGGAATCCGGGTTGCAGCGAGCAATCAGCTTCGACGCCATCGGATACTCGGCGCAAGCCAGTCCAGGATCAAATCTCGTTCTTCAGGCCACCAGCGAAACTGGGGATCATCGACTTGAGGTTGCCTTGGGCGTGTCGGCCGGCAGCTGTCTTGCGGGTTGGGCAGCTGGCCATGAAACGCGTCCAGGGGCCTGGCCTGGCCTGCCCATTGAGGTCGCTTTTCGACGGGGCGCGACCCGCGTATCGCGACTGCTTCTTGAAAGCGTGAGGCCCGGCGATGTGATCGTCGCCGACGCGATGTGCGTCAAAGACCGGATTATTGTGGTGGCAGGCGAGCGTCTTGCTGCCGCTGGCCTTATTCAAAATGAAAGCCTGAAAATGTTGGCGCCATTGGCCCGACTATCGGGCACCGAAGAGGAGACCTGGAGCATGTCTGAATCAACTCCGCCTTTTCCGCAGGACGGTCACGCCAACAACTCGACGCTCGACGATATCGCCGTGAAACTCATGTTCGAAATGGGCCGCAAGGAGATCAGCTTAGGCGAGTTGAAGACGATCACGCCGGGCTTCATCTTCGATCTTTCCCGCGCACCCAGCAGCTCTGTCGACATCTTTGCCGGGTCGCATCGCATCGGCCAGGGCGAGATTGTCCAGATCGGCGACGCGCTAGGCGTCCGCGTGACACGGCTCTTCAATAATGAATAGCGCGTTATCGAGCCCCGCAACACTTATTCTCGTTATTACTGCGTTGGCGCTTGTGCCCTTCGCACTCATCACCATGACGTCCTTTATCAAAATTTCAGTTGTCATGTTTTTGCTGAGAAATGCGCTGGGCATACAGCAGACGCCGCCGAACGTCATACTCTACGCGATCGCTTTGATCCTGACCTTCTTCATCAGCGGTCCCACGATCCAGAAGTCCTACGACAACATCAAGGACACAAACCCAAGCCTGTCGAATGTCCAGGAACTGCTCGCGGGAGCCCAGCAGGCGGGCCAGCCGTTTCGCGACTACTTGACGAAATTCACCACCCAGGACGAGCGCGCCTTCTTTGTGTCGGCGACGGAGCGCCTTTGGCCTGAGAACTCCCGCGCAGATGTCACTGCCAGTGATTTTTCGATCCTCGTTCCTTCATTCGTCATTTCCGAGCTGAAGCGGGCATTTGAGATCGGCTTCCTGATCTACATCCCGTTTATATCGATCGACCTCATCGTCTCCGCGATCTTGTTGTCTCTTGGGATGTCGCAGGTGCCGCCAATTACCTTGTCGGTGCCGTTCAAGCTGTTCCTCTTCGTTTCCTTGGACGGCTGGCCAAAGCTTTTGCACGGCTTGGTCCTTGGTTATAGCTAGGGGAGCCTTCTTCGATGACCGAAACAGACCTTGTGGTGCGCTTCCAGATTTTGATGGAAGCGGTGATGATCATGGCGCTGCCGCCTTTGCTTATCGCGATGGTGCTCGGTCTTTTGGTGGGCGTTTTGCAGGCCGCTACCCAAATCCAGGATCAAACTTTGCCTTTGACCGTCAAGCTCGTAGCGGTGGCTTTGGTTCTCATTTTGTTTGGTCCAATGCTGGCTAATCCGCTTCTGCAGGAGTCTCAGCGCATTTTCGATGAGTTTCCGGTCTTAGTCCGCTGATGCGCTGCCATGCAAGACCCGTCTCAAATCCTAACGGATGTCTATAGCTTCCTCTTCATTCTGGCCTTAGCCCTCGCGCGCCCCGGCGGAATGTTTTTCATTCTGCCGCTGATTACAAGGCTCGGCCTTCCCGATTCCCTCAACGCAGCGGTCGTTCTCGCTCTCTCGCTGCCGACTGTCCAAAGCCACGCCGCTGATATTGGCTTCATGGAGAACAGTTCGAACGTCATGCTTGTCGGCATGATCGTGAAGGAGACGGTGATCGGGCTGCTTCTCGGGTTGTTCGCCGGCGCCCCTTTCTGGGCCATGGAGATGGCGGGCAACATTCTTGAGTTTCAGAGGGAAGCTCCGAACGCAGACGTTCAGGACCCGAATGGCACGACGGAAGCAAGCGTTACGGGAACTCTCTTTGTTCTGTTTGCGGTTTGTTACGCGATCGCCGCTGGTGGGTTGGTCACAGTCGCCGATCTCCTCTACCAAAGCTACCATCTTTGGCCTCTCGTCGATTTTTACCCGACCTTGCATCCTGCTGCAGGGCTGGAGATCCTGAAGATGCTGCACTCGGTCATGAAAATCGCCTTCTTGCTGGCCGCGCCGCTCATGCTGCCGATGCTTCTTACCCTCTTCGCGCTGATGATCACGACGAGATTGGCGCCGCAGTTGAACGCCTTCGATCTCTCTCTCCCGGTTCGAAATATCGCATTCTTTGCGCTTCTCCCATTCTATGCACTTTTCGCTGCCGACTACTTCGTCGATAAAATTCCGTCGTCGAAGAGCATCCTCGATACGGTGAAAGCGCTGCTCTCATGAGCAAGGACAACTCTGAAGAAAAAACACTCCCGCCAAGCGCAAAAAAGCTTAGGGAGGCAAGGAAGAAGGGTCAGGTCGCCAGAAGCCGTGATATCGTGATGGCGGTCGCGCTGATATTGTTCTTCCTGCTGACCTACCTCTTCATGGGTTCATTTATCAGGTCTTTCAAAAATGCGCTGATCAGCCTCGAAGAGCCTGACGATCGCAACTTCCAGTCACTTTCCTTTGACGTGGTCTCGGCCTTTGCCCTCAATTTGGGCGGCTACTTCTTTACAATGACCGTCATAATCATCGCCGCCAGCGTCGCTACCAATGTCGCGGTGCTCAAGGGGTTCCTGTTTTCATTGGATGCCATCCAGCCCAATCCGAACAACCTCAATCCTGCCACGGGCTTCGGACAAATCTTCTCGCTGCGAAGCTTTGTGGAGCTGATCAAGAATGTGGTGAAAGCAACTGCGTTCTACGTTGTCGTCTTCTATATTATTGTGTTCGGGCTGAAATCGATCTTTTACACGCCACTTTGCGGTAGCGGCTGCGAGATCACCGTCTTCGTCAATATTATGGGCGCAATGATTGCGGCCGCCTCGATCCTGCTCTTGGCGACTGGCGTTCTCGACATCAATCTGCAGAACTGGCTTTTCAAGCGCAAGCTTCGGATGTCCAAGTCGGAACTCAAGCGGGAACTCAAAGATCAGGAAGGATCTCCCGAGATCAAAGGCTCGCGCAGGCGCACATGGTTGTCGCAGATGACGGAGCGGCAGAACTATACGCCTGAAGATGCAACACTTCTCATCGTTGGGGAAAGCATTGTCGCCGCCTTGCGCTACGTGTCCGGCGAAACTCCGGTGCCCATTCTCGTGTGCAAAGGGCGCGGCGACAGCGCCGAGAGGATCTTGGCGGCTGCCTATGCTGCGCAGATCGCGGCCGTTACGGATGAGGATTTAGCCGCGGAACTTTTTCAGACCACCGTAACCGGCGCATTTGTCGGGGAACAGCACTTCGATGGAATTGCGCGCGCTATGATGCGCGCCGGATAAAGTGCGTCCGGAAAGTGCGAAGCGGATTTCCGGTGACCGCACGAAAATAAAAACTTAGAACCCGCTTTTTATTCCATCAAAAGCGGATAAAGAGCTTTTGCGATTTTCTGCCCCAGGTCGCGCCCAAAAATGGACGCGATTTTCGGATTGCTCGATGCAGGAGGTCCATAGTTTAGCCAACGCCTCGGGCGCTTATTTCGCAAGACTGGCGCAGGCGACCGCCATTCGGTGGCGGATCTCGTGATCGAACCGCCATCGGTAGTAGTTATCGATTTGGGATGTTTGTATCATTACTAGAAAACCGGTCCCTATCGCAAAGAAAAATATTGCTGAAGGATCGAAAAATGCGTCGAATACAGCTTTCGCGAATACAGCCGAAAGTACCAGTCTATATATAATTGACGATATGTATCCCGTCACCGCGCTGCTTTTCCCGGTAAGGGAACGAGTTACATTACGATAGGCGAGAGGGCGAAAGCCTTCGCTCGTTCGGGCGCCTGTGACGGCCAGCACGTCTTCGTCTTCCACGGAGAACCGTTTGGATGTTTCGAGGAAAAACGTGCGCGCCTGGAGTTGAACCTTGGGGTACCTCCCCTTGCTTTCCGGCTGCACGATCTTGATCGCTCCGGTCAGGGTTACCAGGGAGGCTGAATCGACCAGGAACGCCGCCGCGACTTTAACCTTGATCAGCAGAAGACAAGTCACGAGAAGTAGTGCGCTGATCGTTCCCGTGGCGACGTCCAGCCACGGAATGTTGGGGATCAACGAATTCACATCATCGGAGTATTGCATCCAGAACGCGACTGCGGCTAAACAGCAAAAGAGGTAACCTCCGAATATTTCATCCCTGATTGTCGCCCGATAGGTATCCTGGTTTTGGCTCAAATTCGTAAAAGCTAATCCTGTCAAAGCTCCATTTGATTCTCTCACCGCCACGGTGACTGCATCGCCGTTGCAGAGCGAAAAAGGTGCCGCATCGTGGTCAGGCAGCTCAATGAAAATTGCTTGGCCGTCTACGGTGAAGTGGAATGCGGCAGGGCCAGATGCGTCGCTATTTTTTTTTGCGGACTTCGGCTGCGACGCCTTGAATGAGTTTCATCCGCGAGCCTTGTCGAATTAAGGCCTTGCAAGACCAGCTGCCGCTGCTGTGGTACGGCGACGGGCCTCCCGGTAATAGCGCCAGCGGTAGAAGCGGTGGAAGATGAATTGCAGAAAAATGACCATAAATAGAATGCCCAATCCGATGGCCGGAATATTCCAGGGATCGGTCAAGGATCGGTCAACAAACAACGTTGCGATGAGGACCTCAAGCACTAGGAATACAGCAATTTGGCGCAACCAGCCTGTCGTCACCCAGCTTTTTCCGTTCACGGAACGGGTGACGTTGCGGTAGCTCAGGCCCCGCAGGCGATCCGGAAGCTGCTCGGCCGTGACGGCCAGCACGTCCCCGCTTTCGATGACAAACCCCCCCACAAGGTCGAGCGCGATCCGGCATCCGCCCAACTCTGCATCCGCCACGCGGCCTTCCTGTCCTTCGCTCGGAACAATCCTGGCCGTGCCCGTGCAGGTTTGGAGCGCCGCGCTGTCCACCAAAAACGCTGCCGCATATTTGTCGACAACATAAAGGAGAATAGCGACGCCGAACAATATAGAGAGCGGCGATGTCGCCGTGATAATCCACGCAGGTATGCCGAAGCGATTTGGCGCCTCTTCCGGCGTCAAGCCGGCCCAGAGACACAACGATCCGAAAAACAGGAAGAACCCTGCGCCCGCGGAGTCGCTCACACCAGACACCTGATATGTCGCCTGTTTTTGGCTTAAATTCCTGAAGGCCAAGCCTTTGAATACCGGCTTGCGGGGATAGCCAGCAACGACGACGCTATCGCCTTCGCGGGTGGCGAGAACATCGCCGCGTTCGTCTGGAACATCAATGCGAATAGCCCGCCCGTTCACTTCCAAAAAGAGCGCATTCGGATCGTCTGCATCCTGTTTTCTATTGATGACCTCGTTGACGAGGCCCTGAACGATCTGCATGAAGCCCTTTTCTAGAACAGTTTAGCCAGCAGGTCCCCTGCGAAGCCACCGACGACGGCGCCCGCGACAGTGCCAAAGCCCGGGAGGATAGCGCTACCTATCGCAGCACCCACGCCGGTGCAACCAACCTTGACGGCAGCCCGGCCGACGGACTTCCAACCTTCCGTGGTATTGCCATTGCTGAAACTCTTGGCGGCGCTGATCCCATCTGGAACGCCCGCAAGCAGGACGCCAACGGGGCCTCCGACGCGCGCGACCTTCGTCAGCGCGCCCGCCATCGGGACCTTGCTGGCGACTTCGCTCACCTTTGCCAGAACGGGTGCCGCTTTCTCCAATGCGGGCGCGGCCTTTTCCAAAATCGGCGCAGCCTTTTCGAGAATGGGGGCAACGGCACTCTTGACGCCGGCGATAGCACTAGGAGCGTATTTCTTTGCCAGGCCGTCCGCGACAACGCCCGACACGCCTCCGACCAAATTGTCGACAGCATGGCGAACGGGTTCATTCTGAATATTATGTCCCACCAACCTATCGGTTAGATAGGAACCGCTCGCGTTAACTGCGGTGCCAAAAGCGAAGCTGCCGAAGTTTGTGAAACCCGAAGCAGGTGCTGTTTCCGCCTTCGCGAGGTCAGCAAAGGTTGTCTTCGCTGTCAGCTTTCCATATTCGCCGACAGGAACCCCCGGCACCGTTCCAACCTTGCCTTCCGCGGAGAACGAGAATTCTCCCTTGGCGGTGGCGGTCGCAAGCTTCTCACGCAGCGGCTCCAGGGTCGGCTTGCCATCCTGGAGCGACTTCGCGAAGCTCTCGCGCGCACCTTCTTTTGTCGCCTGGAACGCCACCTTCGGGTTCACTTTGCTGATTTTGGTCGCGGCCGAATCGGTAAGAATATCTGTGGGATCTTTTTTCGATATATAGGCGGAGGGTGTGCCGGCGTTGAAGAACCCCCTCCAGGCTCCGAATTTGAGGGGGTTGAAGGGTTTGCCTTCGATCGCGCCGCCTGTCTCGACGTTGTTTACAACCAACCCGCCTTCAAGCGTTACCTTGTCATAGCTAAACGAGTTCTTGATGCCCTCTCTCAAGCGCTGCTGCAAAGGAGGCTTTTGGGTGTCGGTAGCGGCTCCAAAGGTAAACTTAGCTTTCGGAGTCAGTTTCAACTTGCCATTGAGCGCCGCTGGGCCATACCCGAGGCTGAATTTGAAGTAGGGTTCACCGGAGGCAGTTGTCTGCCCTGAGATTTTCGCCCCGGCCTCGACGCCCGCCCCCATCTTGAAGAAGAAGGGCGATTTCGAAACCTTCAAGGGAACGAAGGGCAGCGGATGGTTCTGTTGCTGCGGCGTTACGCTTTGCGCGCCGGGCGTTGTGGTGTTCACCCCGCCGGGTACCTGCGTCGTCCCGCTAATCGGAGGCGTTTGCTGCTGCGGAGCGTTCTGGGCATTCGGGGCTTGGGTGTGCGGCGCCCCTAGGTTCTGGTCTTGCCCATTAGTCTGAGGCGAGTTTTGCTGCGGAGTCTTTTGCGTCTGGCCGCCCTGCGCCTGTCCATTCTTCTTTTCCTGAGCGCGGGCGATATCGCCTTTCAGATTTCCCGCCGCCTGATCGACAGCCTTCCCGAAGGTGGGGTCCTTCGGCCCAAGCGCCTTCACGCGCGACGCCGCGCCGTCAATCCGCGACTGCTGCTCTGCCGCGGAGCCACTTCCCGCCGCACCTTTCAGCTTGTCCTGGGCCTTCCTAACCAGATCGTTGAACGCTTGCGCTTTTGCGTCCGGCGATTTTGCTTTCGCGACTGCGCCATCCGCTTTGTAAAGTGAATCGAGTTCCGCATGCGTCCGCCCTTCAGAATGCCACTGCGCCATCACCTCATCGCGAGCGCCATTTGCGGCGCTCTTGAAGTTGCGGTTTCCCGCGGCCTCGCCCTTCAATTCGTTCAGGCGCGGAGCTATCGCATTCTCGGGGAAAGCCTGCGCGGCGCCGCCAGTCGCGCGGAACTGATCGGCGATGGTGTCTTTAACCTTCCGCCATTTGGCCGTGGCATCGGCCTTGGCATCCTGCAGTTTTGCGGCGGCCTGGCTGTTATGGGCCGCCCGACCTGACAATTGCGTGGCCTTGTCGCTAGCGGAATTGGCATCGCTAACAGCGCGGTCGACCTGAGACTCCTGAGCCGTTGGCTTTCGGGGAACGAAGACGACGTCGCCGGGGTGAATCAGGTTGGGATTCCTGATCTGCGCATTGTGCGCTTCGACATTGGCAAGCGATGCGCCCGAGCGATGCGAGATTGCATCCAAGTTGTCGCCAGACTTTACCCGATACGCATTCTCATAGCCGTGTTGCGCGGGGGAGCGACCGTCGGCCTGCGTCCGTTCCTTTTGCGCGCGTTGGACAGCCCGTTCGAACGCTGCCGAGGACTGGGGCGCTGCGGTCGAGGCACCCGTCTTCCCGGCTGAGTTGGATGCCGACGCTTTTGTTGCATCATCTGCACCAGCGGTGGAAACGTCGCCGATCTCCTTGACCGCATTAGCCATGAGATGCCTCCTTCAAACGCTGCTGCTTGGCGGTCGAAATCGGCCTGCGTATCGTGAATACTTTGCCCGATCTTACGGGCGTGCTTCTCTTGGCCCTTAAAGAGCAACGCGATCAGGCGGTTGCGCTTGGCTTGGTGTTTAAGGCGGACGGCATGGCGTTTTGCGGCGCGGGCCTCGGCTACCTTGCTGTCGCCGAGAACTCTTCCAACGTGGCGGGCTCGCCGTTCGCTAAAGAGATTTGGCCGGGCGATAGATTGCTTGTGTCAATCTGGCTTGCGTCGTAGCCCTGATTTGAAGCTACAAGAGCATTCTGAGGCTGGTTGTCTTTTGCGGACTCAAGGGCGCGGTGAAAATCAGCCTCATTTTGAGAGGCAGCTGATAATGCGCCACCAGCGTTGCGAGATGAACTGGTCCCAAAAGCTCCTGCCTGATTAGCGGTCATTGAGCTGCTAAAGTTCCCAATACCATTAGACATCGGAAGCTTGCCCCCTTCTTCACAGCCACCCCAAGTTCGATGCTGTGGTGATTATGGTGCGGCATGCTGACGAAAACCTGTCCACTTGGCGCAGGTCCTCATGTGCTGCGTCCCAATGCGCCCGAACTCGTGGACTATCTAACAATAATGGGACGAGCCATCGGGGCTGATGCGGCGCGCCATGCGCCGGGTGATGGTCCTATCATCGTTGATCTAGGCAGAGTTCGCTGATCTGACCAACGGATTATCATCCCGGAAGCCGCTCGCTTCACGCTCGTCATCCCGGAAAGGCGAAGCCTCATCCGGGATCGCGTGCCACCCTTTTTGCGATCCCGGCTCGCGCTCCGCTTGGCCGGGACGACGGCGGCGGTGATCCGTTGGATCGTCGGGAAAAATTCTGCTTAGCGCGGCGTGCGCAAAATCGGAACCGGTTGCGACACAATTTTTCTCAACGACCCGGAACTGCGCCGAGGCGCGTCGTGGCGACGATCACGGTAACGCTTGCCGTCGCCATCTTGGACGGCGCCTATCGCAAGTCTAATGGTTAATCGTTCGTCGCTGTGCCGGGTCGTTAATATGAAGTTAGTTAACAGGAGCCCGCCGGATTTATTTCCGCCCGTGAGTTTGGTAAAAAGGTCGTTTACACGCCCCGAAAAGTGGTCCGCCGTGCCTTTGGTGTGGAGATAAGACATCTACCGTAAGTTACTGAAAAAATTCAGTCTTTTATCCTTAACAAATTGGCCGCTAAATAGAATTTAATGCCGGAATTTGCGCATTAAGTGGGCGCGCAAAAGTCCGTTAAATATGATTTTGGACCATCGGGTTAACGCCGCGCGCAGCCCGAACAGCTCCGGCGCGGGTTGCGGCGATGGCGTCCCGGTTGGTACTTTTATTATTATCAATGGCTTGATCGGGCTGGAGCTCTCGTTAACCTGCTGGCAAGGCGCTTTCGCTGAAGATCTTTCAAAAGAAGGAAATGCGGACGCAAGTGGCAGGAAGAAAATGACAAGAGATGCCAAGAACCCCGAGATGCATGCAAAAAACACCGGACGCGCGCGTCCGATTGAGCGCACGATGCCCTAGAAGTCGGGCTGGCAGCTGCGCACGCCCTGGCGGGAAGGCAAATTGTCTTTCGAAGCTGCGCGCTACCGGCAGATCAAGCGAACGGGTTCTTCACGGTAACGGTCTTCGCGGAGACGATTTTCTCAGGCAACGCGGGATCGCTTTCAAGCGCATGGACAATATCGTGGAGCAGATCGCGAAGCTGGCGGGCGTCTGCCAATCCCGCCTTGTCGCGCGTGAGCTGGATATCGCCGTAGATGCTGACATGCGTTGTCCTGTTTTCGATCGTGAGACCATCCAAAGAGGCTGTCTCAAACTCATTTTGATAGGGGTAAATCAGCTTCATGACGCCTCGGCGCTTAGTTATGCTTCGTTAAATCGTCCGCGCTCGCACCAGTTTCCTTGACCCGGCCGCCGAACCGGCCCTGTGCCGCAATGGCCGGAACCTCAGCCTGGTTCCTCAAGGCAGGATCGGTGATCGAAGGAAACACGTCGATCCCTATCCGCCGTTGTAGCTCATTAACGGAGATTGTTTCAATATCTCCTACAGTCACGGTGTTTTTGTTCGGCACCCAGTAGACGCCCATCTTATTTTCTTCTGGGATATAGACCGCCTTCCAGGTCTCTGTCGGGATCAAGACGCGGCCGTTCAGACTTTGCAGGTTGTCGCCTATAAAGGCGGGGCCTGTGGCAGCGTAGATGTCGCGCCCTGCATCGTTGGCGTTGCCCGCTCCCGTTGCTGCCCGCACCCCAGTTTCGATCCGTTCCCATATGCCTTCGTTCTGGTTGGCCGCCTGGGGAACCATATTCGACAGCAAGAAAACTCACTGCCGGTCGTCCTGGTCGACATGTCGCCGTGAGGGGCCATATGGCCGCGGTCGACGTGGATGAAGCCCTTGTAATCGCTAAGCTCAGCTCGCTCATCGGCGGGCAGGCGCAGGTCGGCTCTAAAATCGTTGGTCCGGGCCCCCGTATTTCCCGCTTGCTCGACGCCCTCTTTCGTAATGCGCTCGGAGGAGACAAGCGGGGTTCGCGACACGCCCGAATAGGTAACGGCGTAATCGCCGTTGCTGATTTCGTGAACCTTTTGCGTCAGTTTCGGATTGAGAATTTTCGGAGGGATGGCGCCAGGGAATTCGTCAAGGGCTCCGGCGAAAGCTTTGTCGATGGTGCCTGCAGCAACGGCGTTCTTGCCGCGGCGGCTGCGTTGAACCTGCGGCGCAACCCCTTCTTCGGTCTTGGCAGCGGTTTTCTCGGATTTGGCAACCGCTTCCCCGGTCTTGCCTGCGTCCTCCAGGCCCTTTTCAACCTTGCTCCCATCCTTGAGGACTTTACCGCCATCTTCGAGGAGCTTGCCGCCTTCTTCCAGGCCTTTGACTGCCGCCTTCTCACCGCTACCGAGGCCGCCCCCCGCGGCTATGTCCACGCCCATGCCGATGATCATGGCGGCTGTCGGGCTGGCTCCAAGCTTTTCCGCGGCGCCCGTGGCTGCCTTCTGGGTGAAATTCTCGGTCGGTTTGCCCGACCAGGCCTGCCTGACGCCCGCCTGAATGTCGTCTAGCCCGTGCACGGCGACTGCGCCTCCGGCAACCGCGCCAATTCCCGTTTCGGAGGTGGCGATGCCAAAGGCTGCGCCGCCAACCGTTTCTGCGACGCCAACGCCCGCCTGCAGCAAGCCCATGCTGCGCGTGAACCAATTGCTGCTTCCGTGATCAGCGGCCGGCTGATCTTCGGTCTTCTGGTTCGGGCTTTGCTGGGCGGGTTCATTTTGCGCAGCTTGACTGCCCCGCGAAAGGACCCGGGACGCCGGCTGGAACGATGTGGCCGTTTGTCTGGGCTTTGCCCTGTCCAGCGCTTTCTCAAATGCGGCGCTATCGCCGGCGGGAGCCGTTTGAAAAGCGCTCTGACCACCTTCCAAGGCGCCAGCAACCCCGGTAACCATTTGACAATCCTTTTGCTAATGGAAAGAGAGACGCTGCTTTGAAAGGAAAAGTATCTGTTCGACCTGACTAAAACCTGTCGGCTGAGCGCTTGTGCGTGGCCTCGTGCCGCAAACGCGCCATTCTTGCGGCCAGCCGAAAATCGAGTTGGTCGGATCGCTCGAACGCGTCTTTCAAAGGGGGCCCGAGACGTCTCCCAAGAGCAACGTGAGAGCTGCTCTGGCACTTTAGAGATGATCAACTTTTCCGCCCTTGATCGATTCGCGGCTTGATCTAATGGCGGCTGAAAGGGCCGAATCGGTTCAGGCTGTGCACGGTCGTGCTTCCGAGAACGACCGTCCGCATCATCATCATGTAGCGGTCCACGGGAAGCGGCTTCGGGCCATGCTGGCTTTGCTCCGCGCAGAGTTCTGCCACGATTGCGACAGCAACGACCAGCATCACGTCGCGCTCAGGCGTGTCGGCAGTCTGGAATTGTGCGCGTACCTGCTGCAAAACGGCTTCGCGTCGCTTCGAGTCGGTGCGGGTGAAAAAGTGAGGTGCCAGTGGGAAATTCTGAGCCTCGTTTGCCAATGCGTTGGCCACCCGGTCGTCCGTCGCTGCGTAATTGGCTTTGAGCCACGTGCCCACATTGTCGGTAAAATTCGCGCTCGGTCCCGGCACGCCAGCCTTCTCGGCGAACCACGCCGACGCGGTGTGAAGATCGCGCAAGGTGCTCTCGGTGATGATATGCGAGCGCTTTGGATCAAACAACACGGTGGCATCATGCGCGTGAATGATTTGCTGCTCGATCGCATAGGCCTGCTCGAGACCCGGCGGTGACGGTTTGGCCTCCTCAACAGTCAACCGAGCGGCCCGGCGCAAGGCTGCGGCGTAGGAGCGATCGCCATCTGCGCGCTGCAGGGACTTGACCCAGATCGCATCGTTGCGGAGCCAAACTGTGGGGTTGCCACGCATGGCGCTGGCGACTGCTTCCGCGGCCTGCGCCCGCTCGTCCGGACTGAGTGGCTTGCCACCGTCGACAAGTTCGAGCAGGGCGATCTCACGCGCGATCAGCGCGTCCATAGTCGGGGCTGGCGTGGCCTGGCCCTCCGCGCGTCCCAAGAGCGGACTTGCGACTATGCATAGCGCCAACATAGCGCTGAGCCATTGCAATTTGAAACCGGGCATGTCGTACTCCCCCACCCTAATCTAAGCGCTCACCCCTCAACAACATGCGTGAGATGGAAACTATTCCATGTTGCGCCTCCAAGAATTGCCACGCGGACGTCATTGGGCTGATTTCGGCTCGCTTGAGCAAGATAAGTGTTCTGGACGAGATCGAGCCTAACGAACAACGGGACTTAGCTTAGGGCCAGTAGACTGGTGCAGCTTGGAAACTGCCCCTCTACCTTGTTTGAATCAATAAATTGCGGGAACGTACAGCTCATCTGGAAGGTCTTCGCGACAATAACCCGGATTGTGCACCCGGGCTGGCAGGATAACGGGCTCGTGATGGACCTCGTCGTAAGGGATCTGGCTGAGGAGGTGGTGCATACAGTTGAGAGACGCGCGCGCTTCTTATCAACTGCCTCAACAATCCACCAGGGCGCTTCGGGAATGTGCGCACGCTCCAACATCGCCTCCTTGGCTTTCGTGTACAGCTCCCACCGGACTCGCGACTGACGGTCCATCGGCGAAAGCTTCCATTGCTTGATGGGATCGTGGATACGCATCTCGAAACGGAAATGCTGCTCGTCGTCGGTGATGGAGAACCAATATTTGATAAGCTTGATGCCCGAGCGCACGAGCATCTTCTCGAATTCGGGCACGCTGCGGAAGAATTCCTCCACCTCCTCCCCGGTGCAGAAGTCCATGACGCGCTCGACGCCTGCGCGATTGTACCAGCTTCGATCGAAGAGCACGATTTCGCCGCCGGCAGGCAGATGTGTCGCGTAGCGCTGAAAATACCACTGAGAGCGTTCCCGCTCGCTCGGCGCAGGCAAGGCGGCGACGCGGCAAACGCGGGGGTTCAGCCTTTGCGTGATGCGCTTGATGACGCCGCCCTTTCCGGCCGCGTCGCGACCTTCGAATAGGACGACAACCTTCAGCTTATGGTGCACCACCCAGTCCTGCAACTTCACAAGCTCGCGCTGAAGGCGGAAAAGCTCCTTGAAATAAACCTGTCTATCAATGGCATGGGGCCTGTGATACTCGCCGGTCGGTTCGAGCAGCTTGGACAAGCGATCATCGTCGAGTTCCATCTCGAGCTCTTCGTCGAAGCTATCGAGCATCTCGGCATCGATGCGGCGTTGGAGGGAGTCTGAAGACTTTGGTATTCTCGTTACTCATGCTCGCGGCCCTGTCCCATGTCACGACGGTGCACCGGGGAGATAATCATAGTCAGCGTCTAAGAAATGACCGCCTCAGCAAATCGATAGCGGCCTTGTGCTGCTTTCTCCACTTCGATGATTCGGCGTGATCGGGACTTTACCGAAGCGGATCGTGGGCCACCAAGCTCGTCCAAGGCCCGGCGACATAGTCAAATTTGCGTTGGACGCATCCTGCATCATTTGTGCTTAAGCATTTTGGGGGCCGAATTCGACTCCATCGCGGACCTCGTGATTTCAAGTGATTGCGAGATCTTTGCTCGGGTAACTGCCTCTTTAGACCGGCGCGTCGGCACGCCTCTCAGCACCTTGACGAGCGCCTAATTTCTCACGCCTGAGGCTATAATTACCTTGTAACAGAAAAATGACGCCGAGTTTCAGTTAAGGCAAACAAGTGCGCCAGCACGCGGTGCGCAATGCAATCTATTTCTAATCTCCATTAGATTATCGGGCGAAATAATAATCACAATATCGTGGACGTTGTTCTGCAACATGAAACGCATGCTCCTGTTCAGAAAAAAAGGGCATACGCGTCTACGCCGTTTCATCGGCCCGTTGAAGCCGCGCAGCAAATAGCATCGCGGAATTCGAAGAACTCGTGGCCCCCGCTGTTGCCCCCCATCGATTGGTTGATATCGCAGAAGTTGGCCGCGTGGTGGCCTTCCTCGCTGGCGGTGGAGCCTCTGGCATGCACGGCGACACGATCCACGTCGACGCTGGTCTTCACATCGTAGCCTGAGGATTGCCCCCGGCTCGCCAGCACTTAAGAAGCCGCAAACAGATCATCGATGCCGTCGTGTGACGCTACACTGGGCCTGCAACTTCGGATACTGATTGGCGTACCCGCTTTCCTGGCGAAGGAGATGCACGTCTTGCATCGGAACTGGCCGCCTTCGGAGCGGCATCTTGGCCAAGTGGGCGTTCGAATAGCGCGGGTCGGACGTTACTTCCGGATCAAGCTAATCCGGCTTCTCAAAAATCGTGTTTTCGTGGGGAAGCTCAATTTCGGCGATGACCTAGCCCGGGTTCTCCCCCTGAAACACGTCAATCTCCCAAACCAAGCCCTGCCACGGGATCTTGTGCCGAAGTTTCTCGATGACCCCGCCTCTCGCAAGCCGAGCAAAGCGGCCGTCTGTCATCGGGATCTCGTATTCGAACTCAAGCCGAATTCGTCCGCTACGCCACTGACGCTTATGCCCTTCTTCGAAGGCGAGATGGTTGGCACTCAGACTGTCCTCAAATATCGGACACCTCATCGCCGCTGCGACAACCGTTGTGAATGCTGAGCATCACGCGGCAGCGATTGCCGATCTTAAGCGTCGCCGCAAGCTCGTCAGCATCGCCGCCAACCTCGTTCGCAGTGCCTTGCACGACTTTACGGCGAGCCTTGAAGCTCAGATCGCGGCCGCGGAAGCAGAGCTCTATGGCCCTTTTGAATCGCAGTCCACGCGTCTACGGCTTCACGGCGGGCGAGGTCGCAAGGAGTGCCATCGAGCAGATCGCCGCCGCTTATGAGAAAGGCCGCGTATAAACTGCGTCTAGGCAGAGCCTGCCATTACAGGCGATGACGGTGTTATGAGAAAAGCGCCCCGCCTTGCAGACGGAGTGCGATTTGAGGCTTGATTACTCGGCCTGGCGGCGGGACCAGATGAAGGTGAACTCACCCTCGCCTTCGGCTTCGACGAGGGAGGCGTAGATGGGAGCCGGAAGGCTCGGATCGTCAAGCTTGACCGAGAGGTAATCCCGGCCGGTGCCTGAGGTCTTTCTCCAACCCGCGCCGATCTCAATCTGACCAGCAAATACGCGGTAATCGGGAGCCTTGTCGTTCTCCTTCTCGGCGGGAGCGATCTGCGCCTTGACGTTCAAGGTTAAAGTGCGGACGGCGCCGGTGTAGCGATCGCCGGATTTGGTGAAGTTGCCGATCGTAGCGATGAGAGGTCTCCTTGATGACCGGGCCGCGCCTATCGCGGCCTCGATGACGTGGCAGGGCACGGAAACCGCTGGACTTGCAGCCCAAGGCCCGGAGCAACGCGAAGGATGGCGAACCCGAGTGTTTTGTTTCGCGATGGAAAGTCCAGAGAAAGCTCTGGACGCCGGAAAACACGAGAGGACCGCCATTGCGAGACCAGCGGAGGCGCAGCCGATTTTCGGGCTTAACGCGTCCTTCGAGGCTGCGTGGCGCCCCGCTCATGGGGAGGCCGATGGCTTTCGATTGAGCACCACCAATACGGGTCGCTCAGGCGCAGTCGCCAACAACCCTAATGTCAGCGCTCGCTCACGGCTCTGAAGGAAAAAGGCTACCGAGAAGGGGCTTCGCAAAGGCCAGAAATGGCGTGGGCTGGGAAAACTGCAAAAGTCGGGAGGCTTCCGGGGGAGACTGACCCGGCCAGTGAACGCCCTCTATGCCCTCGAAGCCGAACTACAAAGGGGTGCAGAAAAAGAAGGTTCTCCGTCGCTTGGCGCCATCAAGCCTCAATTGCGCTCCGTCGGCAAGGCGGGGCGCTACTGCAGAAGTCGGGAGAATGACGGGCGGCAACGGCTGGCGCTTAAGCGCCAGCCTCCTTGCGGTGGTCGAGGATGCGGATGCCGAGCCGCTTGGCCTTGTCGGCGAGATTGTCGGTGATGCCGGTGCCCGGGAAGACGATGACGGCTTGCGGCATCTCGGCGAGAAGCACGTCGTTGCGCTTGAAGGGCGCCGCTTTGCCATCGCGATCCCAGTCGGGCTTGAAGACGATCTGCGTGACCTTGCGGTTGTCCGCCCAGCAGGCGGCGATGCGCTCGGCGCCCCGCGGCGTGCCGCCATGCAACAGAACCATGCCGGGATAGTAGGCGAGCGTCTCATCGAGGACCTGCCAGATGCGCTTGTGATCGTTGCAAGTTGTGCCGCCGGAAAAGGCGATGCGGGTGCCTTTTGGCAGATGCACCTCGGTTTCGGCACGGCGCTTGGCGGAAGACGTTCGCCCTAAACTTATCTTCCCGAGAGCTATGGCGCCATCAGGCTTGCTTCTTGCGCTCTCTGTGGTTTCTCCTGACCCTCCGTCCCAAAGTAGCGATCAGTGATGACCTTTCCCGCGGAATAGATCGACGGATTTGCTTTTATCGGGTGTTCAGCTCGTCCTCTCTATCCTGGACAGGGGGTTGCCGTGCACCTTCTGAGCGACCAGGGAGCCGAAACCTTCGCTATCGTTGCCGCCTTCGCTGAGAGTCGCTCTCTCTTGCGGCAATGCGTGCCACTGAGCTGGCCCCCAAAAGCTGGACAGGTGGCTAAGAGAGAGCATCGCCCCTAAAACGGTGGTCCACCAGGGGGCAATAGATGGCGAATACGCGAAAGAAACACAGCGCGGAGTTTAAGGCGAAGGTGGCTATGGCCGCGATCCGGGAGGAAGGGAGCGTGGCGGAGCTGGCGAGCAAGTTTGGGGTGCATCCGAGCCAGATCCATACGTGGAAGAAGGCGGTGCAGGATGGCGTGACGGCTTTGTTCGAGGGCGGCGAAAAAGCAGCCCGCACCGAAGCAGCTGACAAAACCAAGTTGACTGAGCTACACGCCAAGATCGGTCAACTAACAATGGAGCGAGATTTTTTTCGGGAAAGGTCTGGGGGATGAGTTTGGCCTCCCGAATGGCAATGATCGCCCGCCCTCATCCACACTATTCCATTGTACAGCAATGCCAATTGCTGAAAGTACCGCGTTCGACGCTGTACTACAAACGCAAACCTGCCAGCGACGAGGATCTCGCGCTGATGCGCCGGATCGACGAGTTATATATGAAGTGGCCGTTTTACGGCTCGCGGCGCCTGGCGGCGGAATTGCGGGGCGAAGGGCGCGGGGTGAACCGCAAGCATGTGCGGCGGCTGATGCGGCTGATGGGGATCGAAGCGATTTACCAGAAACCCAACACGAGCGGCAAGCATCCAGGCCACAAAATATACCCGTATTTGCTAAGGGACCTGACGATAGACCGCGCCAGTCAGGTCTGGTGTGCGGACATTACTTATATTCCGATGGCCCGGGGCTTTGTTTATCTGGTAGCCGTCATGGATTGGTTCAGCCGGCGCGTGCTGGCGTGGCGGATTTCGATCGGCATGGAGACAGACTTCTGCGTCGAAGCGTTACAAGAAGCCATGAGCCGGTACGGCAAGCCTGAAATATTTAACACCGATCAGGGCGTTCAGTTCACGGCGGCGGCTTTCATCGAAACGCTTACAGCGCAAGACGTCAAGATCAGCATGGATGGCAAGGGACGGTTTCTGGACAACATCTTTATCGAACGTCTCTGGCGTAGCCTGAAATACGAAGAGGTCTTCATCAAAGCCTACGCCTCGGTGGCGGAAGCGCGGCTGGGCGTCGGCGCGTGGCTGGCGTTTTACAACGATGAGCGCAAGCATCAATCCCACGGCTATCGCACGCCCGGCGAAGTTTTTGCGGCGGCCCAGACCTGTGGATATGTGGACAACGGAAGGACGTTGACCACATACCCACAGGAACAACAGCAACAAACAGAGAAAGATCTAATTTGCGAAGAAAAAGTGGTAGCCTGCGGTGACACTCTTCTGGCTGCATAGCCGGAGAATGAACTGGCGACGCTCCCTCTTAAGTCCGCCCATTTCCTGTCCAACCGGCGGGGTCCACCTCACACCGCAGCTGCGGATTACGAACATTCAAAGCGCTGCGTAGATATGAGGGTGTTGGCTAGCCTCCTGCTAGCCCAGGCGTGAGCGCCTTGTTGCCAGTTTAAACTGGCCTTCTTCTGATCTTTAAGGAAAGCTCGTGGCATGAAGTGTTTCGCCAAGGAGACCGGCACATGGCGTCGGGGCGCATGAGCAAGAACGTCAGCAAACGCCAGCCGGAGGCGAAACACGGATCATCACCCTTCCGGCCTAATCGGCAAAAGCGCAGCTTCATCATGATCAAGCCCGACTCCATGTCGGCACTTGTCGAGGAGAAAAGCGGCAGGACCTCTCTGCAACCTGACGATCTTTTTCTGCGGTTTGTGAGAGCTCTAGCGCAGCATCAAGCGCGGAAAGATCATCAAGAGGAGATCGAAGGCCGCAGAAAGGGATGCGAGATTAGCGAAAACCGCAACGTGGGGCGTGATGATGTCTGATGCGCCGGAGCGGGAAGCAACCGTCTATCGGTGTCGCGGTTCGCTTACGCGGAAGCAGCCGACGATCGATGAGAACGCATGGACGCTTGCAAATGATAATGAAGACTTGGTGCGTTGCGTGCCTGTAAACAATCGCGGTTGTTGTTCGCGCTATCGCGAAAGCGGCTCGTGTGACCACAAGCGCAGCTACTACCTGCACATGATCGAGCGCGGCGTCGTCGACATTGTTAGGCAGCTTCTAGAGGATCCCGCCTCGCTTAGCGCTTATACGCAGCTACGTCGCGGAGCGCCGCCGCCTCGTGGGTGACCTCACGAAGCGGAGAAGCCGCGCCGAGGCGGAGTTGGCCAAAGCCAAATCAGCCCACGAACGAACTCTGAAGAACCTCATTTACGGACACATCACAACCGAAAGCTGGCTTGCCGTTCGCCCCGAGCTCAAGAGAAATATCGCCTTGTCGGAAGCGGGACTCGCCAGGACCGAAGCGCCGCCGAAGATCAATTTGCATTCGGCCGCAGTCGCCAACCACAAATCCGCGCTCGACAACCTTCACGACGTGATGTGCCACGACACGGAGGATTGCCAACGAGGCGTTTTACAAGCCTTAGGGATATTGCTCATGCGTTCCTCGTCCATCCTGTTGCGACAGGAGCGCCAATCCGGCTGGAGGTTCACGAGAAATTCGGCGCTCTCATTGGCGAGAGCAGCACGATTATGGTGGTTGCGGGGGCGCGATTGGGTCAATTTACATATGAAAACGTACAGCGAAGAACAAACCCGGCACCTCTCGGATGTTGGGGGTTCCTGCCCGGCACACAGGTTCTGCAAAGATCGGCGCAATATGTGATGAACCCGAGCTTTTCGCGCTTGGTTGCCCGAACTTAAGTTTGCGTCGCCCGCCAAGGGTCGATTACCGTGATGCCGATGCCATAGAAATCGGAAACGTTGCGTGTCGCCAACGCCATGGCGCGGGAGCGGGAAATGGCAGCGATTTGAGCGTCAAAATCCATAATTGGCCGACCTGCCGCCCGTCGCTCTGCAACGATCTCAGCGAAGGCCTGAGCGGCTAGGCTATCGAAGGGTAATATGCGACCCGCCATTAGACTGAAAACGCGCTTGGCCGCGTTTTCGAGAGCGAGTTTGCGATGGCCGTCAGGGAGGATCTTCACGCCGAGCAAGATCTCGGCCTCCGTTACCGCTGTCGTGAAAAGCTCATCCGCCCCTTTGCTGCCCATCCATTGAGCAACGGACGCTGCGGGCGATGGCCTCATGACTTCTGATAACACGTTTGTGTCGAGTACGATCATTGCCGCTGTTACTCGAACAGTGGCGGTTGCCGGACCGGCTGCCGTGGCGCGATGACGAGATCTATGCCGCCAAGCGGCTCGACGAGGCTGCGGATCGCCTCATATAGGTTTAGAGAAGAACTTGTAACCTCGTCCTCATTCAGAACTGCATGAAGAATGTCGCGTGCTTCAGCCTCGATGCTATGGCCATGCTTTGCCGCGCGCTCCTGCAGGCGGAATTCATCGCATTATCAATATTGGAAATGGTGATGGCGGTCACTTCTCATCCTTTCTGACCTTCCAGATAATAGAGTGTTCTCGCCGTTGATTCTAGAGCCGGTGTTGGAGCTAGCGCACGCTTGCGCTTAGGAGCGAGGGGCTTTTGCCTGACGGCGATTAGGTGCCTCGTCGCAGCGCGCCGCTGCGTCGTAGGTTTTTCCGTGCCCTTCGATTTCCGCCTCGTGATCTTTTCGAGCTTGATGCCGGGCTAGAGCCTCGACAAACCGCAATAGAAGATCGCGGGGAGAGGGTGAAGCACTTCCACTTTTTTGACCCAGCATGGGAGGCCTTGCAAGCCGGTCGATCATGAGAACGAAGCGCTAGAACCAATCGTGTGGGAGCTGTACGAACCGGCCTTCGGCCTCGAGCCGTTTTGGGGACGCTGACCTTCAAACTTTTTGCCCATGCGGCCCGACAGCATACGGGGTCTCCTTAGCGAAACACATCACGTCACATGATCTTTCCTTAAAGATCAGACTAAGGCAAGTTAAAATTGGCGACAGCCCCCGTGTAGGGGTTAGCAGAGGCAAGCTAGATCCTCATCGCCAATCGATAGGCAATGCGCCGACAGAGCGCTTTGGCTGCTCGTAATCAGCAGCCGCGGCGGCAGGAATTGCTGCAGCACGAGGCGACCCACAGTGGAGTCGGCGACGATGGCGAAGGCTTGCGGTGG
>CAVRSS010000096.1:0-5513 GCA_963723755.1 uncultured Alphaproteobacteria bacterium
GTCCGCAAGGCTGATGGAAGCACGGATTACTTTGTGAGTGTCATCGACGATATCACGGCGCGCAAAGAGGTCGCCACCGCGCTTGCGGAGAGCCGCAGCCGCCTCAGCGTGGTCGTGGATTCCGCAATGGACGCGATAATCAGTATCGACTCCCGCCAAAATGTCGTTCTTTTCAACGAAGCGGCGGAGCGCATGTTTCACCGCAGGGCCGGGGATGTCCTCGGGCATTCCCTCATGCAGCTCCTGCCAAAGCGGTTCGCAAGCCGTCATTCGCGGCATATCGATGCCTTTGCCCAAACCGGGGTCAGCAACCGCGCCATGGACAATCTTGGCGCTCTGAGCGCGCTTCGGGCGGACGGCTCGGAGTTTCCGATCGAAGCATCGATCTCGCAAACCTCCCTGGCTGGAGAGAAGCTTCTTCACCGCGATCGTCCGCGACATCACCGAGCGAAAACGGGCCGAGACCATGCAGCGTTTCTTGCTGGCCGAGCTCGATCACCGCGTCAAGAACACGCTGGCCACCGTGCAGGCGATCGCCATGCAGACCCTCAACGCGAAGATGGAGCCCGCCGCATTCGTCGAGAGCTTTAGCGGCCGGATCCAGGCCTTGGGACGCGCGCACTGCTTGTTAAGCCAGTCGGGCTGGCAAGGAGCCGATCTCGCTATGCTCGTGAATGAGCAAATCATGCTTGGCATGCCCGGTGAGGACAGCCGAATTTTCGCGAACGGACCGAATGTCATGCTCGAGCCGCAGGCGGCGCTGCATTTGGGCTTGGTTTTGCACGAACTCGGAAGCAACGCGCGAAAATTTGGCTGCCTGTCGCAACCGCAGGGACGCTTGGCGGCGGAATGGTGGTTGAATGGCGACTCGGCGGGTCCAATGCTAAGGCTTCGGTGGCTGGAGAGCGACGGACCGCATGTGGACGCTCCCAAACAGCGAGGGTTTGGCACCGTCCTCATCGAACGCAGCTTGCACTATGCACTGGGGGGAGAGGCGGAGCTTGACTTCGCCCCTGGTGGACTGACCTGTAACATTTACCTTCCCCTGGCGAAAGCAGGGCGCGGCGCTTATAGCGTCAAACCTTCGGAGATCGCATCATGACGCCACCGGCAAGCATTCTCGTGGTTGAGGACGAGTTTCTCGTCGCCATGCAGATCGAGGCTGTCCTGCGAGGGGCGGGATGGAGCGTGATCGGGCCGGCGGGTACGCTTGCCAAAGCCATGAGTATCGCGCAAACCGCCATGTGCGATGGTGCGGTGCTCGATGTCAATCTCCGGGGCGAGCGGGTCGACGAAGTTGCCGCCATTCTTACAGAGCGTGGCATCCCTTTCGTGTTTGCATCGGGCTATGGGCGCGAAAATCTTCCGGCCGCCTTTCGGGACAGCACGGGATTTCTTGCAAAGCCGTTTAGCGATCATACGCTCGTGCAGGCCGTGCGCGACCTGCTTCAGCGCAAGGCTTTCTAATTAGCAAGAAACGCCCTATCTGCGGATGTGAATTCAAAGGTCTGCAACCTGCTCGAAATGAGGCGGTGGCATTTTCCCCTCCCCTCGCGGGAGAGGGCGGGGTGAGGGGGCCTTGGGTCGCTACATAGGGGAAGCCGATTTAAGACATCACTGAAGAGCAAAGCCGCTTCTTCATGAAAGCGTTTTGGACCATTCGGTGTCAAGCGCACCTGACGTTGTATACAAAAACGCTGGTCGTTGTATGACAGCGGCCCAATTCAGGCCGAATATGGTGAACAAAGCGTTGAGGCAGGGGGTAAATTAACTCGCTTATGGTTAATTCCACGCGGCCGGCGCGCGACGGAATTATCTCCCGCCGGAAATCGTGCCCACAAATGGGTTTCTTGCCAAAAAGCGTGGCGCGAAGAAATCCGTTAATTATGTTTTTGGACCACCACGTTAACCTTGACAGCCCCTTTTGCAGCCGCCGCCGCGCCTATCGCGTTGAATTTTTTCCATTTTAAATCAATACCTTAGCGCAATTAACGTCCTGGTAAAGCGCATTTTCCTATGATCCACGGCAAGCATTCCAGTTGCACACGCAACCAAAAAGCCGATCCGGAGAATGAAGACACGAACCAAGCAAACAAATTTCGGCTTCGCTAACGAAGTGCCGGGCGGTCCAACGCCTCTTTTATTGTCCGGGTGACTGGAGGTGTTTGCGCAGTTCCGCGGCGGCCGAAGCATCGAATGCGACGAGCTTAACGGTGAGCCCGTGGGCAGCGCCTTCGCTGCGGCACACATCGACGGCTTCGCGGCAGGCGTCGTCGAGCGGGTAGCCATAGATGCCGGTGCTGATGGCCGGGAAGGCAATCGACCGGCAGTCCTGCGCCGCCGCGAGGCGGATCGCCGCCCTGTAGGCCGAGCGCAACAGGGTCCGGGCCTTTTCGGGCGGGTAGTCGCCATAAACCGGGCCGACAGCGTGGATGATAATGCGGGCGGTCTTGATGCCGAAGGCGGGGGTGACGACCGCTTCCCCGGTCGGACAAGTCCCGATCGCGTCGCAAGCCTGGGTCAGCGCCTCCGCGCCCGCCGCGCGGAAGATTGCGCCACACACGCCGCCACCCGCCTTGAGCGCGGAGTTCGCGGCATTGACGATGGCGTCGGCCTCGATGGTGGTGATATCACCCTGAACAACCTCGACGAGACTTGGGGAGCTGGCGACCATAGCCGTTAAAGTAGGACAGGCCGCCCGGCCGGGCAACGCCGAACTGCAGCAGCGGTATTGCGTTGTCGCCGCGGATGCGCCAGAAAGCCCGAATTCCGTCGCGGGTTTCGGACTATAAGAGCGAATGACAACAGGAAGCAACCGAGCCTCCCGGTGGGGAAAGCTCGTCACCGAAATCGTTGCCGACCGCCGGCTGGCGATCATGCTGGCGCTTGGATTCAGCGCGGGCCTGCCGTTTCTGCTCGTGTTCTCGACGCTTTCGGCTTGGCTTCGGGAGGCAGGGATCGCGCGCACGGAGATCGGCTTTCTGAGCTATATCGCGCTCGCCTACACCCTCAAATTTCTCTGGGCGCCCATCATCGACCGGCGCGACGTCCCGTTTCTTGCGCGCTTCGGCCGCCGCCGGGCCTGGATGCTGCTCTCCCAGCTGGGCGTGAGCCTCGGCCTGATTGGCATCGCCTTCGGCGATCCCTCGCACTCCGTGGTTTGGACGGTGGCCTGCGCGTTCTTCGTCGCCTTTTCGTCGGCAACGCAAGACGTGGTGGTGGATGGCTGGCGCATCGGCGCTGCTCCCATCGAGCGCCAGGGCATGATGTCGGCGAGCTATCAGCTCGGCTACCGGATCGCCCTTCTCTGTGCGGGGGCCGGCGCCCTTTATATCGCCGATTTCGGTGGCTGGAAGGCGGCCTATATCACCATGGCGGCGCTCATGGCCGTCGGCATTACGGCAAGCCTGCTGGCGCCGCATCCGCCGCAAACTGAGCGGGCCCCGCGCGAATCCTTCCTCAAGCTCTATGCCGAGCCGGTCGCCGATCTCATTCGGCGCAACGGCGGAATGATCGTCCCGATCCTCGCGCTCGTTGCGATCTATCGTGTCCCCGATTTCGTTTCCGGCGTGATGGCGAACCCGCTCTATATCGACCTCGGCTTCTCGAAAACCGCCATCGCAACCGTGACCAAACTCTACGGCGTCTGGATCGGCATCGCTGGCGTGTTCGCTGGCGGCGTCGCCGTGCTGCGGCTCGGACTGATGCCCGCGCTGCTGATCGGCGGGATCGCGGCCTCGGCCTCGCACCTGGCTTTTGCCTGGCTCGCTCATGCTGGCGTCGCCCGGCTCGACCTTTTGACGCTCGCCATCGGCATAGAGAACTTCGCGTCCGGCTTTGCAGGCACCGCGCTCATCGCCTTCATGTCCTCTTTGACATCGCCCGCCTTTGCGGCAGCGCAATATGCGCTTTTGAGTTCGCTTTATGCGCTGCCCGGCAAACTCGTCGGCGGACTTTCCGGGCTCATGGTCGACACTTTCGGCTACCCCACCTTTTTCGTTATCACCTCGGCCATCGGTATTCCGGGGGTGCTCCTTTGCCTCTACGTCTGGCGCGGCACACTTGCCGGACGCACCGAGGCAGAAGCGCCTATGGCCGCACCGGGCGCAGGCGGGTGAGGCGGCCCTGGCATTACTGAACAGAGTAAGATAAATTAATGCCCCGTTCAGGCCTGCGCGGCGGGCGCCGATCGCTGCTGACCTGCTTTTTCACGTCCTGGCAAATGCGCCATCCGCTCCAACATATCCGCAACTTGGAGAAACAATGACCCGTGGGTATTTCCGTTTTCCCGCAGTTTTCAAGAATAAGGTCGTGTTCACGAGCGAGGATGACCTTTGGGAAGTGCCGCTGGAGGGTGGTTTTGCCCGCCGGTTGACTGCGGGACGCGGTTCGTTTCAGCACCCTTGCTTCTCACCCGATGGCCGGCAACTCGCGTTCGCCTCTGCCGAGGAAGGTTATAACGAAGTCTACGTCATGCCTGCGGAGGGGGGCGACCTTCGTCGGCTGACTTATCTCGGCGCGGCTTCGACGCCGTGTGGCTGGTCGGATATAGAAACCGTCCTCTTTCGTTCCAATGCTTACGAGGCGCACGACATTCTGGGCCTGTGCTCGGTGGCAGCGGGTGGCGGCCTGCCGAAACCCTTGCAACTCGGGCCTGCATCGAGCGTTTCGTTGTCGAAAACGGGGCAGGCCGTCCTGGCGCGCACGACCTGGAGCGGTGAGCCAACATTCTGGAAGCGTTACCGCGGGGGCACTGCTGGCAAGCTTTGGATTGCACCTACGCTGGACGGTGAGTACAAGCCTCTGATTGATCTCAATAGCAACTTGGCGCGGCCTCTCTGGGTCGGCACGCGAGTTTATTTCATTTCCGACCACGAAGGCATCGGCAGCCTGTATTCATGCACAGCAAAGGGCGGAGATCTGCGCCTGGAAGCGGCACATCAGGACTTCTACATCCGCAATCCTGCGACCGATGGCCAAACGATCGTCTACCACGCTGGCGGCGATCTCTACGCCTTTGACGTGGCGTCGCGGACGTCCCGCAAGCTCGCCCTCGAGTATCATTCGCAACGCACCCAACGCCAGCGGAAGGCTGTGCAAGCGGCGAAGTTTCTGGAGACGGCCGATCTCGATCCAAAAGGGGAACGCGGCGTCTACAGCGTGCGCGGACAGATCCACCACATGCGGCACTGGGACGGCCCGGTCAGTGCGCATTGCGTGCCGGGCAGCAGATGCAGGCTGGCGCGGTTCCTGGCGGACGGTCGCGTCATCGTCGCCGTTGACCGGGACAACGGTGATGAATGCCTCGAAATTTGGAATACTGCCGATTATACCGTCGCGCCGGTCCCGGTGCCTGCGGAGAATGGAACCGGACCCGTGGATTGGGGGCGGTTCACACAGCTCGAAGCCTCTCCCAAGGGGGAGCACATAGCGTTCGCCAACCATCGCAACGAGCTGTGGCTTTTGAATCTTGCATCGGGGGCCACCCGCAAGCTCGCCACGAACACCTTTGG
>CAVRSS010000097.1:0-55947 GCA_963723755.1 uncultured Alphaproteobacteria bacterium
CTCGAAGCCGACCTATCTGCGGCGAAAGCCGAGCGCACCCGAACGACCTGTCAGGCCGGCGGAAGAAACACGGTTGAAACGGCGGCGCGTTCTGCCGATGGATGGATCGGAGGCTCCGCGGGTCGAACTTATTCCCGAAAAGAAACGGGGGCCGGATCGCTTCGCCAAGGGCGGCTCCGGTTCTGAAAGACCCGAGCGCCGCCGGGACGAGCGTCCGGGGCGCGAGGACCGGGATCGGCCCGCCAGCCGCGAGGGCGGCCAGGGGTGGCGCAAGGCGCCAGACCGCGAGAGCCGTGAGCGCACGCCGCGCCCCGAGGGCGAACGCTCATGGAGCAAGGCGCCGGATCGGGGAACGCGCGCGGTTGGAGATCGTCCGCCGCGCCGCGATAGCGATCGCCCCTCATTTGCCGCGCGCGGGGAGACCGGGCAGGAAAACGGGGAACGCCCCCGCTGGAAATCGCGCCCGGAGCAAGGCGAAGACCGGCCGCGCGCTCGGTTCCGCGCGGGTGAAGGCGCAGACCGGCCTTCCCGGCCGGATCGCGGCCCTGACCGCAGCGGTGGGGACGCGCGAGGCCCCCGCCCGGATCGGCCTCCTTACCAACAACGCCGGACAGACGACAGCCACGGCGGCGGGAAGCCCTTCCGGCGGGATGGAGATTCAACAAGCCGTCCCTCGTGGCGCGACCGTGATGCCGGCGAAACTCGTACTCCTGGGAGCGATGCTCCAGGAGAAGGGGCGCAGCGTCCCGAGAGGCGTCCGTATAGAAAAGACGACGGTGCGGGCGGGGCCGGGAGACCGAGGTCATTCGAGAAGCGAAGCTTTACCGGGCCGAGGCGCGAAGCATCGGGGCGCGGCGAAGGCGGCGAACAACGCGCCGCTGGGAGCGGTGCTCCAGAAGAAGGGGCGCGGCGTCCCGAGAGGCGTCCGTACAGAAAAGATGAGGGCGCGGGCGGGGCCGCGAGACCGAGGTCATTCGAGAAGCGAAGCTTTACTGGGCCGAGGCGCGAAGCATCGGGGCGCGGCGAAGGCGGCGAACAACGCGCCACCGGCAGTGGTGCTCCAGGAGAACGGCCGCAGCGTCCCGAGAGGCGACCGTACAGAAAAGATGAGGGCGCGGGCGGGGCCGGGAAACCGAGATCATTCGAGAAGCGCAGCTTTACTGGGCCGAGGCGCGAAGCATCGGAGCGCGGCGAAGGCGTCGAACGGTGGGCGCCCAGGAGCGATGCTACGGAAGAACGGCCGCACCATCCCGAGAGGCGTCCGTACAGAAAAGACGAAGGCGCGGGCGGGGCCGGGAGACCGAGGTCATTCGAGAAGCGCAGCTTCAATGGGCCGAGGCGTGAAGCACCCGCGCGTGGAGCAGGCGGCGAACGACGCGCCGCTGGGAGCGATGGTCCGGGAGAACGTCCCGAGAGGCGTCCGTATAGAAAAGACGAGGGTGCGGGCGGGGCCGGGAGACCGAGGTCATTCGGGAAGCCCGGGTTCAAAGGGCCGAGGCGCGAAGTATCGGCACGCGGAGAAGGCGGTGAACAGCGCGCCCCTAGGAGCGATGCTCCAGGAGAAGGGGCGCAGCGCCCCGAGAGGCGTCCTTATAAAAAAGACGAGGGCGCGGGCGGGGCCGGGAAACCGAGGTCATTCGGGAAGCCCGGGTTCAAGGGTCCGAGGCGGGAAGCACCGGCGCGCGGACAAGGCGGCAAACCCTTCAAGCGCCGGGAAGGCTCGCCCCAAAGGCCGCGCCCAGGCGGACCGGGCAAATCCAAGCCGAAGACTGAGGAGACGCCGTGAGGATCGTCGGCGGCCGCTTTCGCGGGCGTCCAATAGCCGCGCCTTCGGGGACGGTCACGCGCCCCACATCGGACCGGGTCCGCGAGTCCCTCTTCAATATCCTCGCACACGGGGTGGAAGGCTTCAGGATCGACGGCGCGCGCGTGCTTGATCTGTTCGCGGGCTCCGGTGCGCTTGGCCTCGAAGCGCTGTCGCGCGGCGCGGCCTACTGCCTCTTTGTCGAAGACAATGCCGATGCCCGGGGCGCAGTGCGCGAGAACATCGAGGCGCTCGGCCTGACCGGCGCGAGCAAACTCTGGCGGCGCGACGCCACGAAACTTGGACCGGCCGCGCCGATGCAGCCTTTTCAACTCCTGTTCGCCGATCCTCCTTATGAAAAGGGGCTCGGCGAACTGGCGCTCGCGGCAGCGGCGAACGGGAGCTGGCTTGCGCCCGGCGCGGTTTGCGTTCTGGAAGAGCGCGCGGATGTTGCCGTCGCCATTCCAGCGGCTTTCGAGCCTCTTGACCTCCGCACTTACGGTGAGACGACGCTCCATTTCCTGCGCAAGACTTGACCTCGCGCCGCCGCCAACGCACGCTCGGCCGCGCTGGAAATCCTGCCCCGTTTGCAGCGGGTGCTTCCAGGGTCCCGCGAGCGACGATCACGCCAGCGCCAGCGTCCGATTGAACGATTGGCATGCTCGCCAACCCGCCAGGCCATCTTGGACGGTGCTTTCCGCAGGCCTTTTGGTAGAGTCGAGGAGAGGCGCGGTAGCTTGGGCCGTACGGCAACGCCCCGTTTCCCCTCCCCGCTCATCAAACCGGACGTGCCGATTTCCAGCATCCGGCTTTCCGACTGGCTTCACGTCAACGCTATCGACGGCTTGGCTCCTTATTCGCGACCAAGCTGAAAATGCCCAGGTCCCCGAAGATCGCTTCATGGCTGAAGCGAACAGCGCCTCGCGATGGCGCTTTGTGCCGCCTGACAAGAAATCCCCGGACGTTTTGCACGACGTGAGCGTCAATGGCTCGGTGTGCTGTCCAGCGGGTTCCGTAGCAGAAGTAGCCGTCCCAGCCACGCAGGATCGCGTTCAGCCCGTCCCGGATGTCCGGCCAGGGCCGGCCATGGGACGCTTTCAGATGATCGCGAACGTGACCCTTGAGCCGGGCGACGCTCTTCGGCGACGGGCTCGCCCCCAGATACGCTTTGCCATCCCGCCGATGCCAGTGCAGGCCGAAGCTATAGCCAAGGAACTCGAACCGTTCCCGCCGCGCGTCCTTGAGCCTGGTCTTGTCCTCGTTCAAGGTCAGACCAAGCCGCGTGATCGTGCGGCGTGTCCAGTCCAACGCCTCGGCCGCTTTGCCGCGACTTAAAATGACAAAGTCGTCGGCATACGAAACAATCCGCGCACGCAAGCGGCGCGGCTGGTCCGTCTTCTCCCAGTATCTCAGAAAGCGGTTCATGTAACGGTTGGCTAGCAACGGAGAGATCACACCGCCTTGCGGGGTTCCCCTCTTCGCAGCCTTGCCGCCGCTCATGCGCCTTCCTCCATTCTCATCCCGTTCCTCGACTGGAGCCTTCAGCCACATCTTTATCAGCCGGAGAATATGCCGGTCCGAGATGCGTATCGCTATCGACTTGAGAAGTTCGGAATGGGGAATGGTATCGAAATACTTGGACAAATCGGCGTCCACCACATCGGCATACCCCCGTTTGAGCATGCCCTGAACCGCCTTGATGGCGTCGAGCGCGCTCTTCTGAGGGCGATAGCCAAACATATACGGAGACAAGTCCGCCTCCAGAACCGGTTCAATCACCAGCTTGACGGCTGTCTGAACCACCCGGTCCCTGATCGTCGGGATGCCGAGAGGCCGTTCGCCGCCGCCGGGCTTCGGGATCATCACCCGCCGCACCGGTTGTGGCTTGTACCGTTTCTCCTGCAACTCCTGTCTCAGGCCGGACAGCCACGCCTCAACCCCTGCCTCCTCGATCGCGGCGAAGGTGACCCCATCCACGCCCGGCGCGCCGCGATTAGACTTGGCGAGCTTGTAAGCGTGTTCGAGAATGTCCTCGCGGTAGACCTTATCGTACAGAAGATAGAAGCGGAATGCCGGCTCCGCCTTCGCCTTGACGTAAAGCTTTCTCTGAAGGCTCCTGATCTTTTCCGGTGTTTCAAGGCTCATCGCCAATCCCCTGATCCTTGCCTTCTTCAAAAGCATGCCAGAAGTCAGGCGCCTTCCCTCCACCGGAGTTACCCAGTCTCATCAGTACTATGCGCCTGTCCGACTCCCGCACGGCCCGCCATCTCCTGGCGTTCAGGTTGCGAACCTCTGCCGCACGGGTCTCCCACGTTACCCGGATGACCTTCCCGGCGTGCCGTCTCCACTACCCCGGCGGACCTGACAAGTGCGCGTGTTGGTTGCTTCCTTGTCAGTACAAGCTTTCCCCTCATTTACGGAGGGTCAGCATCCGCATTAACGCTTTCGAGGCCTGCTCAGAGTTCACTCGCGTTACAGCCCGTCAGATTGCTCGACCGCCCGAGGCGGCCTTTGTCACAGGGCTTCGGCCCGCCCAGTTGCCTGGCCAAGCCGCCTGTCAGCTACCGGAGCTAACCAACTACTCTCCGGGTGGAACCTTCCTCCACTGGTCGTCCGCGCCCTCGTGGCGCACGTAAACGGCTCGTTGCCGCGCGGATTGCTTAATCCGAAGATGGTTAACAGGAGGGCGCCGGAATTATTTCCGGTCACCATTGTACTTAACAAGCATTTTATTCCTGCCGCCATTACTTCCCTCCGAGGCTGATTCCTGGCCGGAAGCAATTCCGCGATTCCGTTGCAGGAGAAGAGCTTTCATTCGTTCATGACCTCCCATTAAATAGAACTAAATGCCGGAATTTTTCCATTAACTGGGACGCCTAAAGTCCGTTAAATATGTTTTTGGACCAACAGGTTAACGCAGCGCGCAGCCGGAACAGCTGCGGCGCAGGCGGCGGCGATGGCGTTCCGTTCGATATTTTCCTTGCATTATCAAGGTTTTGATCGAGCTGGAGCTCTTGTTAACCTACCGTAAAAGCGAATTCGCTGATGATCTTCAGAAGAAGGAACTGGGACGAAAGCGTCAGAGACACGTTGACAAACAGAGGCCGCCATTCGCAATTTGGATCAAAAGAAGCATCTGGACGCCCGCAACCGAAGCGCACGATGCTCTGGCGAAAGAGGGCGGCGATGACGTGGTCATCCCAGCACTATCTGAAGTTCGAGGACGAGCGCACGCGGCCCGCGCGCGATCTCTTGCAAGCTGTGCCCACCGCCAGCGTGTCATCCGCCGCAGACCTCGGATGCGGCCCCGGCAACTCCACGGAATTGCTCGTCGAGCGTTATCCCGACGCCAGCATTGTCGGTGTCGACAGCTCGCCGGAGATGGTCGACGCGGCGCAGAAGCGGCTTCCCTCCGTGAAATTCCGGCTGGGCTCGTTAGAGGAGTGGAACGAGCCTGGCCCCTGGGACCTCCTGTTCGCGAACGCAGTCTTCCAGTGGATCGGCAATCACGAACGGCTGCTCCCGCGGCTTACGGAGCGGCTCGCGCCGGGCGGAAGCCTCGCAATTCAAATGCCGGATAATCTCAACGAGCCGTCTCATGCAGCGATGCGTGAGGTGGCGCGCACCGCCCCATTTGCCGCGAAGCTCAACGAAGCGGCCAAGGCCCGCACCACGCTCCGCGACGAGGGCTGGTATTATGCGCTTCTGAAGCCGCTTTCATCGCGCGTCGATATCTGGCGCACAACGTACTACCATCCGCTCGCTGGCGGCGTTGATGCGGTCACCGAATGGCTTAAGGGGAGCGGCCTCATTCCCTTCCTCAAACCCCTATCGGAAGAGGAGCGAAGGACGTATCTTGCGGCTTACCGCGAAGAACTCAACAAGACTTACAAACCGCTCGCCGATGGAACCGTAATTCTGCCATTTCCGCGCCTCTTCATTATCGCGACACGCTGAGCTTGAGGAACTGTCCCACCGCAGAAATCGGCAGCAAAAACAATGCATTATGTGATGAATGGTGGACACGACAGGGATCGAACCTGTGACCCTTCGCGTGTGAAGCGAATGCTCTACCGCTGAGCTACGTGTCCTGAGTTGCGCATATCTAAGGGGTTGGCTGCCGGACTGTCAACACAATCGGTTCACGCACCGGCACCCTTCCCAGGAGATGACCAATGTTAGGCCACAGCCTGGCAATTCCGAGCGAACATCGCACCGCCATCGAGCGCGCGCTCCAGTTCGGCAAAGCTGTGCACGATCGTCTTCGCGCCAGCCTGCCGCAGTTCGGCCTTGGTGTGATAGCCCCAGGTAACCCCGATGCTGGCGACATTCGCGGATGAAGCCATGAGCATGTCGTAAGAGGTATCCCCGATCATAACGGCGGTTGCAGGCGAAGTTCCCGTCTCATCCATCGCCTGGAGAAGCATCGCCGGATGTGGCTTCGATGGCCCATCGTCGCCGGTTTGGATCGTGTCGAAAATGCCGTCCAGGCCGTGTTGCTCGATGATGCGGGCAACACCGCGTCTCGATTTTCCCGTGGCGAGCCCCAGGACGACATCCTCCCGCTTGGCGAGGGAGTGCAAAAGCGCAGCGGCGCCCGGAAACATCGGCTCCGGCATGGTTGCGATCCGGCGCAATGCCGTGCTTCGCTCCCGGAAGGCGCGTACAACTTCATCCCTTCTCGCCTCGCATTCATCCGGGACGAGAGCAGCGACCGCCTCGTCGAGCGAAAGGCCCACGATTCGTACAATACTGCTTCGCTCCGGCGCGGCAAGACCGGCGCTTCGGAAAGCGGACCGCATCGCTTCTGTGATAACGTGCTGACTGTCTGCAAGTGTACCGTCGCAATCGAAAACGATTAGAATTGGTGTCGAGGCCATTTTCCCCCCAAAAATAAAAAGGTTCCGTTTAGCGCCCAGACATCTCATCCATGCACTTGCTGTCCCCTAGATAAACGTTACCGAGACAATTTCGACTGACTTCACACGATAGTGGATGAGAAGTTACTCGCCGTACTGCTGCGCATCAAAGCCCAGCAGATCAAACGTCTTCGCCATATGCGGCGATAGCGGTGCTGAAACGTCGATTTCTCCCAGTTTGGCGTCTTTCAAGGTGAGACGCCTCGCATGAAGATGCAGCTTCTGCTCAATACCGTCCATAGGCAAATCGGATACACTCCCATATTTTTGGTCGCCAAGGATCGGTGTTCCCAGGACGTCCATGTGAGCGCGCAGTTGGTGCTGCCGCCCCGTCACCGGCTTCAGCGACAGCCAAGCCACTTTGCCGGACCGGTCGATCACCGAATAGTAGGTGGTGGCGTGCTGAGCCAGGTCTTGCTCGCCGGGCTTCGCTTTGCGCACGCGGTCGCCTTCAGGGCCGGCGGCCTTCACAAGCGCGGCTTCGACCTTGCCCTGCGGCGGCTTTGGGATGCCCTGGGTCACGGCCCAGTATATCTTCTGCACAGAGCGCGTCTGGAAAAGGCGGCCGAGGCGGGCGGCTGTCTGGCGGTCCTTGGCGACCACCAGGATGCCGCTGGTGTCGCGGTCGAGGCGATGCACGAGACGGGGGCGCTCTCCGCCGAAGCGGTCCGCCATCCCCGCAAGCAAGCCATCGATGTGACGTACCGTCTTGGTGCCTCCCTGCACCGCGATGCCGAAAGGCTTGTTCAGGATCACGATGTCATCGTTCTCGAAGACGATCATGCGCTCGATGAAATCGCGGTCGGCTTTCGACATGCCCGGCGGAGGCTTCAGGGAGGGCGCAGGCTCCGCCTGGGGCGCTGCATAATGCACCGGGACACGGATTTCCTGCCCGACGCAAAGCCTCGCCTCGGCCTTCACACGGCCGCCATCCACACGCACCTGTCCCGTTCGCACGAGTTTTTGGACGAGCGCATGGGGCAGCGACGGATAATATTTCTTAAGCCAGCGGTCGAGGCGGACGCCGTCGTCGTCCGCCCGGACAGAGCGTTTTTCAATGGTCATGGCGCACCTTTCGCCAGCGCTGACGCAAAGTAAAGAGGGGCGCTCGCGAAAAAGCGCTTGCATCCTCGTCGACATGCGCGCCCGTCAAGCCGGTTTGGAAGGGAGAACTTAGCCATAAGTCGTATAGGGACGGCCACCGCATTGATAGGTCGAACGAATACAGAAAATTCGAATAGTTGCTTTAGGTGATTCCCGCAACCGCGCCCTATTTAGGGCTTATTTTTGTCATCGTTTTGCCATAATATAAAGGTGCCATATAGTGCTAAACAGAAGTAGGAGGCCGAAGAAATGAGCCTTTTTGCGCATATTGAGGAACTTACGGAGAAGCATCAAAGCCTACAACGCCAAATCGAAGAAGAGATGAACCATCCCCTCGTCGATACGCTGAAACTCACCGAACTCAAGCGCAAAAAACTTCGTCTCAAAGAGAAGATTGAAAAGCTCAAAGCCGAGCGACAGGTGGCTTAAGCCACCCTTCCCCTTCCGAACAAAACTGACAGCGGCTCCGCCGGGCAGACCCGGTGTTGGAGTAATTTTGCCCGGGGGCCGCTCAATCGGTCGCGTAGATGTTCTCATAAAACTATTGCGTTAAGGCGCAGACCTCTGCATTTCTTTTCGCATGAGCGATAAAAAGAACCGCACCCAGGTCAAGGCGCGCCTGCCTAAGGGCTTGCGCGATGTTGAAGCGCAAGAACTTCGTGCTCAGCAGCTAATGCTGAGCAAAATCAGCGACGTGTACGAGCGGTACGGGTTCGAGCCGCTCGATACGCCAGCTTTTGAGTATACGGACGCGCTCGGCAAGTTCCTACCCGACACGGACCGGCCGAATGAGGGCGTGTTTTCGTTCCAGGACGAAGATGAGCAGTGGGTTTCGCTGCGCTACGATTTGACCGCGCCGCTGGCGCGCTACGTGTCGCAGAACTTCGATGCGCTGCCGAAGCCTTTCCGGCGCTATCAATCGGGCTATGTCTATCGCAACGAAAAGCCGGGGCCGGGCCGCTTCCGCCAGTTCATGCAATTCGACGCCGATACCGTCGGGACGGCGAACCCGGCCGCCGATGCGGAAATGTGCATGCTCGCGGCCGATACGCTGGAAGCCCTCGGCATCCCTCGCGGTGGATATGGCATCAAGGTTTCGAGCCGGACCTTGCTCGACGTTCTCCTGGACAACACAGGCATCACAGACGCCCGGCAGCGTCTCGTTGTCCTCAGGGCTGTGGATAAGTTCGACAGGCTTGGCCTCCAGGGCGTGGCGGAGTTACTCGGCAAAGGCCGCAAGGATGAGAGTGGCGACTTCACGCAGGGAGCGGAACTCTCTTCGGAGCAGGCGAATGCCGTCCTCTTGCTTCTCTCGGGCGAAGCCGTTCCCGCGGACGCTACCGTGGGAACCATTATCGGGCTCGTGCGCGAAGCTGGCTACGGCGAGGACCGCATTCGCTTCGATGCAACGGTTGTTCGCGGCCTTGAATATTACACCGGCGCAGTTCTGGAAGCAGACCTGACCTTCCCTGCCACGGATGAGAGCGGACAAGCGGTGCGCTTCGGCTCGGTCGGCGGCGGCGGACGGTACGATGGCCTCGTTTCGCGTTTCAGATCGCAACCCGTGCCCGCGACAGGGTTCTCGATCGGCGTCTCCCGCCTTTACGCGGCGCTGACGCATCTCGGCAAGCTTAAGGGCAACGCCGTGTCGCAAGCGCCCGTCGTGGTGCTTGTCATGGATAAGGCCCGCGTTGGTGATTATCAAAAGATGGCTCGCCAGCTTCGCGATGCCGGCATCCGCGCCGAGATGTATGTCGGCGACGCGGGCATGAAGGCGCAGATGAAGTATGCCGACAAGCGCGGCAGCCCTTGCGTTATCATCCAGGGCGAGGACGAGCGCGCGCGCGGCGAGGTCACGATCAAGGATCTTCGGGAAGGCGCGCGCCTCTCCGGCGAGATTTCTGAGCGCGAGGAGTGGCGCAGCGCCCGCCCGGCCCAATTCGCGGCCCCGGCGAGTGAGATGGTGGAGGCCGTGACGCGGCTTCTCAGGGAGCAGCAAAAAGCGTGACGGCCGAAGGCGCAAAAGAGTATGAGGCCCTGGAGGCGCAGGCGGCCAGCCTGATAACCGCTCTTTACCTCCAAAGGCTATGAGCACGTAGCGCCATCGTTCATTCAGCCTGCGAGCCTCTTTCTCGATCGCATCGGCGAAACGCTGCGCGGGCGCACCTATGTCTTTACCGACCCGAACGGGGAAGAGCTGTGCCTGCGCCCCGATCTGACCATCCCCGTTTGCCGGGTTTTCCTGGAGCGGGGCGCGCCTAAGGGCATCGCGAAATTCTGCTATAACGGCCCCGCTTTCCGCGTTCAGGATAAGCCCGACCCGCTGAGCCCGCGTGAGTTCCGTCAGGCCGGCATCGAGTTCTTCGGCGCGAGCGGCCATGAAGCCGATCTTGAAGTGCTTGCGCTGACGATCCAGGCCGTTCGCGAAGGCGGTGTGAGATCGTTCACGGCAAGAGTTGGTCATCTTGGCCTGTTCAAGGCGCTGCTTGACCAGTTGAATATCCCGCCTCGCTGGCGGGAGAGGTTGGGGCGCGCTTTCTGGCGGCATGCCGCGTTCGCCCGAGAACTGGCGACGCTCTCTCGCACGAAGGCCGATGAGCTGGCCTTGCCCTCCGACGCGTTGACCGAAGGCGGCTTACTCAATCATCTGGATGCAAGCGGCATCCCGCTCGTCGGCCTTCGCCGCCCGGCAGAAATCGTCCAGCGCTTGCAGGATAAGGCCGCCGACGCCAAAGAGCCGCCGCTCGCTCCGGAAATGGTTCAGCTTATAGAAAACTACCTTCAGACGCGCGGCGACGTCGCCACCGCGCTCCGAGCCGTGGAGGGGCTGGCGCGCCAGTCTAACATAGACCTCGGGGATGCTCTCGAGGATGCGCGGGCGCTTTTCTACGGGCTGAAAGCTCTTGCCGGATCGGCACCCATCGTATTCGAAGCCGATTTCGGGCGTCATTTCGAGTATTATACCGGCATGGTCTTCCAGATCGAGATCGACGGCGCAGGCGTTGCGGGCCAGATCGCAGGCGGCGGCCGCTATGATGGGCTGATCCACGCCCTCTCCCACGGCACGCATAACATTCCGGCCGTAGGCGCCGCCCTGCATACCGAGCGCCTTCTCGCGGCAGTCCCATAAAGGTGACAGCATGGATCGACTGATCGTCGGTGTGCCTTCAAAAGGCCGCCTCATGGAAGACACGCTCGAAATCTTCCGGGCCGCCGGCTTCGCCATTGAGAAGACGGGCGATGCGCGCGGCTATCGCGGCGCCATGGATGGCATGCCGGAGGCTGCGGTCGAGTTTCTGTCGGCCAGCGAGATCGCGCGGCATCTCCAATCGGGCCGCATTCATCTCGGCATAACGGGCGAAGACCTCATCCGCGAGCAGATTCCCGACGCCGACGAGCGCGTGTCCTGTCTCCTGAAACTTGGTTTCGGCCACGCCGATGTCATCGTGGCAATCCCGGATTGCTGGCTCGATGTGGAGACCATGGCCGATCTCGAGGAGGCGGGCGCGCTGTTCGCCGCCGAGCACGGCAGGCGGATGCGGGTCGCGACGAAATATCCGAACTTGACGCGCCGATTTTTTGCGGCGCACGGCGTCGTTCACTACCGCACCGTCGAAAGCCTCGGAGCGACCGAGGGCGCACCGGCGGCGGGCATGGCGGAAGCCATCGTGGACATCACCTCGACTGGCGCGACATTGAAGGCGAACGGCCTTCGAATTCTGAGCGACGGGATCATCCTGAAATCGGAAGCCAATTTGGTCGCCTCGAACGCGGCCATACAGGGCGCAAAGACCGCGATCCTTTGCGCGACCATCGCGGAGAAACTCGGCGCGGCGCTGCATCCGGCCGGTTGAGGGCCTTTTTTGTATACACCGCGCGGCGGGAAGAAATTCGTACCAATTTTTTCCTGTCACTGTAAACGCCTCCTGCCCCCATTTAGTTATTTTACGAGAATGCGCTTTATCGAGGCGTTAACGCGGGGCGCCTGAGACACGACAAGCAAAAACGCTCGTATTTACAGGGATATTCTGGCAGGCGCCGCCGCCGGAACTTAGCCTCCGACAGCCGTTCTGGAGGCGCAAGTCGGGGCGAACGCGTGTTAACTATTTGATCTCGAATTATATTTAACGGATATTAGCGAGCCAAGTTAATGAAATAATTCCGTCATTTAGTTCTATTTAATGGGATGTCACAGACGAAAGAAATTCGTTATTTCACTATTGGTTGTTGGAATTACTTCCTGCCGGGAAAATGGCTCGGAGGGAAGTAATTGTGGCGGGAATTAAATGCTTGGTAAGCATGACGGTGAACGGAAAGAATTCCGATGCGCTCCCGTTAACTAAGAATAGGTAAATACGCGCCGGGCGTGGAAAATGCCGCCGATCCGTTTACCCGAAGGGGCCAAATTTGCGCCGCCGTTTATCGGCATGGGCGGCCCCGCCCTCGGTTCGCAGCCCGACGGAAGGCTCCGACCATCCGCCAGAATACGACGGCGCCGATTGTTTCGCTGGAGGCCGCCTTGGGTCGAAAGCCGCCCCAAACTCCGTTTCAGAGCGCTGCCGCTTACCCCGGAGCACGCCGTCGAAGCAGACGTTTGGACAAGCTTTCTTGCCGGGCTTGGCGTCATACCGCCGGATAAGGGAAAGGTGATCAGCGAGAACAAGGCCGTAACGGGACATGATTTGCGCCGAGCTTCTAGCGCAGCCCGCGTCCGCTTGGACGCGGACAAGCTGCTCTAGCCATCAGAATCGATCAACTTTTCCGCCTTTAATCGGTTCGGATTAATGGCGGGTTGATCTAGCCTGCTTCTTGAAGGTCAGCATCGGGCGCGCTTCGGTCTACCGCATTCTGGGGGCTGAACCGGAGCACGCCATAAAAATGACGAACCGGTCCAAGAAGTGGCCCAAGGGTAAAGTGGTGTAACGGGGCTTTAAATTCGAAGAGGGAAATATGTCCAAAAGGCACAAACATCGCCACCGTCCGGACCTTCGGGAAGTGATGGAAGATTTTGACTGGCAAGCCGAGCGTGATGCTGCTTTGGAAGATGAGACGACCGATAACGTGCAGCCCATCCTCAAGGTCGTGCAAGCGGAGGGGCCAGGACGCGATGAAGCGCTAAAGGAGCTTGAGCTTGCCAAGACGCGCGTCACGGAACTCAAGCTCGCTGCCGCAAGCGCTGGCCCACGTGGAGCCTTGTCCTGTGGCTGATCGTAACCGCAGCGACGTTTGGTGGCGTCGGGTACATCGCCAGGCTGCTGACGGAGTAGGGCTCTCTCGATCTTGTTCATAAAATGGTCGACCTAAGAAAGATGGCTTCCCGCTTACACGGCACCCAAACAAGCGAGCGTTGACACTGGGCGCAAAAATCTAACGGCATGCCGTGCATAAAATCGACGGCATGCCGCGCGTTTTTCGACGATAAGAGTCACGTGTCGTGACGGCTCGAAACGCTGGGAGAGTGGCAAAAACGACATCATCTGAAACGGCACAAATCGCAGTTTTTTTGCTGGTAAAGCCGGGAATGTTTGCAGGTTCAAGACGGCGGCAGGCCGAACAGCCCCAGATCAATCGCGAGCCCCATGGCAAGATAGCCAAGACGATTGGGGTGGAGCTTATCGCCCGGTCCGCCCGTCGTGTTATCGGGCACGAACTCCGGGCGCATCTCTCCCGTCTCTTCGCTGACGGTCGCCCTGTCGAAATCAATCACACCGTCAAACACGCCTTCGCTTCGGATGAAGGTGTTCAACGCCTGACGCTTCATGTCCTGTTCGGCAAAACCGTGGGCAGGACCGGGGTTTCCCAGCGCCGAGGTCAGGGTGCCTCCGATAACGCGGACACCCGGAATTCGCCGGCGCAACTCCGCGACCCCCTCCTGCATGGCGGACTTGATCAACTCGACGCTGGCATTGCCGTTCTTGCTGAAGTCGTTGATGCCCTCGAACCAGATCACGGCCGAGACGGCGGAGAGGCTGGCAATGTCCCGCTCGAGCCGCTGTATCGCCGCCGGACCTCCGGGGTAGGGCTTTTGCAGGCTATATTGAGGCGGTCCAGCGATGAGATTGCCACCGATGCCTGCATTCACCACCGAGAACCTGTCTCCGAATTTGGCATGGATACGGCGGGAAAGCACGTCCGGCCATCGGTCGTCACCGTTGAATGTCGAGCCGGTGCCATCGGTCGTCGAGTCACCAAGAGTAACAATGACCTGTGTATCGCTGGGGACCTTCATGTCCACAGCATCGAGGAAAAACCACGACGTGGTGCCATAGGGGAAGGCCGCCTCATCCTCGTTTTCACCGAGCGATCCCGCGCCAGGTTCGGTGACATAGGACGGCGTGAGCCCCTTTGCATGCCATGTCATTGGGCCGCTCTCGCCGGCCACATGGAAGCTGACGGCAAGCTTTCTCGACTGGAGATAAGCTTTTGGGAGAGCGCCGGCAAAAGGCAACGCGATAGCATCGCTCCAAACGCTTCCCCCAGGTTGAACCGTGACGCTTTTCGCTCCGGCAAACGTCACCGGCCGGTTGGTTCCGGGGACAACCGCGGAGCTGTCGAGTTGCAGGCCCGCGAAAACGCCATCGAAGGTAACCGGCCTGGTTCCAAAGGCATTGGAGAACCGGATGCGGGCTTCGCGCCCCCAGACGTCCGGCCCGACGATGAGCCGGAAGCTTTGATCTCTTGCGCCCGCTTCGGGAACGGGGAAGGGGCGGCGCAAATCAGGCTGCACCAACGCATTACCGCTCGGATAAGGCCCCTGCGCGGAGGCGGCCCAACTCGTGACCCACTTCTCTGAACTCTCCGACATTGCCGGGCAAGACAGTGCCATCAAGAAAAGAACAAGGGACGCGACGGCTGCAGCGCGCATGGCCTCTCCGAACGTTTGTTTAAGAAGCGTCTGAGGGGGCGGAGGGGAAGCCTTTCGCCTTCAGCGCCGTCGTGATTTCCGCCAGGATCGCCGGATCATCGATCGTCGCGGGCATCTTGTATTGCTCACCGTCGGCTATCTTGCGCATCGTTCCGCGCAGGATTTTGCCGGAGCGCGTCTTGGGAAGGCGGTTCACGGTGAGAACCGTCTTGAACGCGGCCACCGGGCCGATTTGATCGCGCACGAGTGCAACGATCTCCTTCTCGATCACGCTGATATCGCGCTCGACGCCGGCCTTGAGGAGCACAAAGCCTGCCGGCACCTGCCCTTTCAGGCCGTCGTGGATGCCGATCACGGCGCATTCGGCGACGTCGGGATGGTTGGACACAACCTCCTCCATCGCGCCCGTCGAAAGCCGGTGCCCTGCAACGTTGATGATGTCGTCCTGTTCGCGCCATCACGAAAACATAGCCGTCTTCGTCGATAAAGCCGGCGTCCGCGGTCTTGTAGTAGCCCGGAAATTCGGTCAGGTAGCTTTCAACAAAGCCTTGATCGTTGTTCCAGAGCGTCGGCAGACATCCGGGCGGCATCGGCAACTTGATCGACAGTGCACCCGTCTGGCCCGGCTTGACCTGCTCGTTGCTTTCATTCAGCACGTGCAGCTCGTATCCCGGCATCGGGTACGTGGGCGATCCGTACTTGATGGGCATCGCGCCAAGACCCACGCAGTTGCCCGCGATGGCCCAAGCCGTTTCGGTCTGCCACCAGTGGTCGATGACGGGAACCTTCAACAGGTCTTCGGCCCAATGGATCGTGTTGGGATCGGCGCGCTCGCCGGCCAGGAACAGCGTCTTGAAATGCGAAAGGTCGTATTGGCCGATAGAGCGAGCCTTTCGGATCTTCCTTCTTGACGGCGCGGAACGCGGTCGGCGCCGTGAACATTGCTTTGACCTTGTGCTCGCTGATCAGGCGCCAGAAAGCTCCGGCATCCGGCGTGCCAACGGGCTTGCCTTCATAAAGGATCGTTGTCGCGCCATGGAGGAGCGGCCCGTAAACGATATAAGAGTGGCCGACCACCCAGCCCACGTCGGAGGCTACAAAGAACACTTCCCCGGGGTCGATGTCGTAATGGGCCTTCATCGTCCATTTAAGCGCGACCATGTGACCGCCCGTGTCGCGCATCACACCCTTCGGCCGGCCGGTCGTGCCCGAGGTGTAAAGAATATAGAGGGGGTCGGTGGACGCCATCGGCTCGCAAGGTGCGCTCAACCCGCGGCCCTTCGCAGCCTCCATGAGAGACGCATAGTCGTAGTCGCGGCCTTCGATGAGAGGCGCGATCTCCTGCGGACGCTGCACGATGATGCAATAATCCGGCTTCGCCGAGGACAGTTCAATCGCCTGATCGAGCAACGGCTTGTACTTCACGACCCTGTTGGGCTCGATGCCGCAAGACGCAGAAATAATAACCTTGGGCTGCGTATCTTCGATGCGCACGGCCAACTCGTTCGCTGCGAAACCGCCAAAGACGACGGAATGGATAGCTCCGATACGGGCGCAGGCCAGCATTCCGATCAGTGCCTCGGGAATCATGGGCATGTAGAGGATGACACGATCGCCCTTGCCAACGCCTGCTTCCAGGAGCACGCCGGCCAGGGTTTTGACCTCTTCCAGAAGCTGGGCGTAGGTGTAGATACGCTTCTGTCCGGTGACGGGACTATCGTAAATCAAGGCAGCCTGGTCAGCGCGGCCACGTTCGACATGGCGGTCGAGGCAGTTGTACGCGGTATTGGCGACGCCGCCCGTAAACCAGCGCCCGTACACGCCCTGGCTCGGATCGAAGACCTTCTTCGGCTGCTCGATCCAATCGATCTCGCGTGCAGCTTCGGCCCAGAAACCTTCCGGGTCGCGCTTCCAGCGCTCATACACTTCGAAATACCGGCTACCCGCCTGCGAATTTGTACTCATTTTACGGTCCTCCCTATGCCGCATAGTGTGCAAAATAGGACGGACTCGCAAGATACTAATTGAAGCGCCTTAGCTTGGTTTCGTTTGTCATTAAAGCGCAAGAAAATGGCCGGGCAAGCCCGGCCACGCAAAACATGGAAACTTCTCACTTCTAGAGGCCGCTTGCAGCCCGATTGCGTTCCTGAACATCGGCCTTGCGATCAGCGCGGTCGTGGTTCAGGTCCCGCTGGTCGTGGCGAAGGTCTTTCTTATCCACGTTGACCTCACCCTGTTCGGTCCGCCGGCGCTGATCCCATTTTTCGGCGCCCCTGACATTGCCGTGCTCGATGGCGCGGTTTTCTCTCATCTGATCGTAATTCCGCTCGGCGCGGTCATGAGCCAGCTTGCTCTTGTCTTGATGAAGGTCGCGCTTATCGGAGCGGATGTCGCGGTTGTCATGGCGAATATCCTTATTCAGGCGGTGAACTTTGTTCGCCTTCTGCTGCTCCGTTTCTGCGGTGGCCTTGCCTACGAAGCCTGTGCTGACGGTAAGGGCTGCTACAATCGCAATCGCCAAAGCTGAACTTTTCATCTCATTTCCCTTCAAGTGTCCCGTATGGTTCCAGGAATGTAGCGCATTGTTTCTGAATGCAGCCTCAACCCATTCTTCATATTGCGTTCATCTATTACTTGTGAGTGAGTGCATCTTGGTGCAATCTCTGGATGATACCCAAACAACTCTGCAACACCCGCTGCTGAAAGTCTCACGTTTGGTCTAATTGCGTCAAAAATAGACTTTCACGACACCAACCATGGCTTAGCCTGGATGATTGTATCCTTGTGTATCAGCGGTACTGTTCTGACACGCTTACGAGCCATCCGTCACAAACCTGTTGCCACAGTCGGGCATGCTGCCACCCGCGCCCCGGCTTTTTGAGTACGACGAACCTTGCGAACCATCCCGAACCGTCCGAATTGCGATATAAGAGCAGCTGGACAACATCATTAAGCGGAAGGAATGAGGATGCCTCCAGTCGATACGCCCTTCATGATCACAGTGTGCGGGCTGGAGGAACTGGCGGGGCATGCCGACCGCCAGGTGAGCCATGTCCTTTCCATCTGGACCCGGATCAACCTGAGCCCGAGGCCTTCGGAGCATATGGAGAGCATGCGCGGCTTGAGCTGAAATTTCACGATGTCATCGAGGAACTGCCGGAGTTCCGGGCTCCCCAGCCCGAGGACGTGGCCAAAATGCTGGAATTCGGCCAGGACCTTTTGCGCGACCCCGAAAGCCTGAGGCACCTTCTCGTGCATTGCCACATGGGATTTCGCGATCCACCGCCGCGATGGCGTTGCTGCTGGCGCAGGCGATGCCGGATACGCCTGCGAGCGATGTGATGACCCACATCGTACGTATCCGCGACAAGGCATGGCCAAACCTTCGCATTCTCATGTTTGGCGAAGAGCAACTCGGCCGGAAAGGCGAGTTGTCTTCCGCCGCCGCAGCCGTCTATCGCCTCCAGCTTGAACGCCGGCCTGAGATCAAGACCTTCTTCGTCGGTGCCGGCGGGGCCGCGAGATTGACGTTGCACTCAACGGTGCTTGAATAACCTAAAAGCCGCAGGCGGAAAGACTGCCGGTCGAGACGAAAGTCTTGGCAGCAGCCGGGCGTGCAGGCTATTCAGAGTAAAACCCGCGGCTCCGGAGCTTCCATGACCATCCAGCGCATCCCGACCACCCCGATTGCCGGCATGAAGCCGGGCACCAGCGGCCTGCGCAAGAAGGTCACCGAGTTCGCGGAAGGCCACTACCTGGCGAACTTCGTGCAGTCGGTCTTCAACGCAGTACGGCCTCCCGAGGGTTCGGCGCCGTGCACGATCGTGGTCGGCGGGGATGGCCGTTATTATAACCCGGAAGCGATCCAGACCGTGATCCGCATCGCCGCCGCAAACGGGGTCGGGCGCCTTCTGGTCGGCGCGGACGGCATTTTCTCGACGCCTGCCGCCTCATGCGTCATTCGCAAGCACAAGGCCTTCGGCGGCCTGATCCTGTCGGCCAGCCATAATCCCGGCGGGCCGGACGGCGATTTCGGCATCAAGTTCAATGCCGCCAACGGCGGCCCGGCGCCAGAGAAGATCACGGACGCGATCTACGCCGAGACGCTGAAAATAACCGAGATCCTGAGCCTTGACACGCCCGACGTGGACCTCGGACATATCGCGAGCCATCGCGTCGGCAACACACAGGTCGAGATCATCGACTTCGTAGCCGATTACGTCGAGCTGATGCGCGAGCTCTTCGATTTCCCGGCTCTGCGCGCGGCGTTCGCGTCGGGCCTGCGGCTTGCCTTCGATGCGATGCACGCCGTCACCGGCCCCTACGCGCATGCCATTTTCGAGCGCGAACTCGGTGCGCCGCCGGGCACAGTGCGCAACGGCACGCCGCTGCCCGATTTCGGCGGTCACCATCCGGACCCGAACCTCGTTCACGCCAAGGAGCTGCTCGATCTGATGATGGGCCCCGATGCGCCCGACCTCGGCGCGGCGTCGGATGGCGACGGGGACCGCAACCTCATCATCGGGCGCGGCATCTTCATCTCGCCTTCGGACTCCGTGGCGATGCTCGCGGCGAACGCCCATCTCGCGCCAGCCTATCGCAGCGGCCTCGCCGGCGTTGCGCGCTCCATGCCCACAAGCGGCGCGGTGGATCGCGTGGCCGCCAAGCTCGGCATCCCATGCTTTGAGACGCCGACGGGCTGGAAGTTTTTCGGCAACCTGCTCGACGCCGGTCGCATCACGATATGCGGCGAGGAAAGCGCGGGCACCGGCAGCAACCACGTGCGCGAGAAGGATGGCGTCTGGGCCGTGCTCCTGTGGCTGAGCATCGTCGTTGCGCGCAAAGAAAGCGTGCAGGACATCGCGCGAGAGCACTGGGCGGCGCTACGGGCGAAACTATTACACGCGCCACGACTACGAGGATCTCGACACGCCCGTCGCACAGGCCCTGATGAAGGCCATCGGCGACAAGCTCCCGAGCCTCGCAGGCAGCCACCTGAACGGCCGCCTCGTCGCCAAGGCCGACGATTTCAGCTACACCGATCCCGTGGACGGGAGCGTTTCCAAGAACCAGGGCCTTCGCATCATCTTCGACGACGGCTCGCGCATCGTGTACCGGCTGTCGGGCACCGGGACGACCGGCTCGACGCTGCGCGTCTACATCGAACGCTACGAAGCCGATCCCGCGAAACTGGCGCAGGAGACGCAGACGGCTCTCGCGGACCTGATCAAAACCGCAGGCGACCTCGCGGAATTGGGCAGCGCACCGGCCGCGTCAAGGCCGGATGTGATCACCTAAGCGAGCAACGGGCTGGCCCGTTCTCCTCATTCATGATAGGTTACATGTAACCGCGCTGGAGAACGACGTTGCCCCCCGCATCGAGACCGAAGCTTTCCCGCCTGAAGGTGCGCGAACATCGCGAGCGGCTACGCCGGCAGGGTCTGCGTCCCATCCAGATTTGGGTGCCGGATGTTCGCGCGCCTGCGTTTCGATCCGAAGCGCATAGACAGTCGCTGGCCGTCGCTTCAAGCACCCACGCGCACGAGGATCAGGCGTTTATCGACGCGGTGTCCAGCTGGGACAACGAATGAGGCGAGGCGACATCTGGACGGTCGCGGGCGGAAAAGATTATGCGGGCAAACCTCGGCCCGCGGTCATCTTGCAGGATGACAGCTTCGATGCCACCGGCTCCGTAACCCTATGCGCTTTCACCACCGATGAAACGGACGCTCCGCTCATTCGCCTGCTTATCGAGCCGAATGAAGATAACGGGCTTCGCGCGGCGTGCCGACTGATGGTGGACAAAATCACCACCGTTCCGAAATCGAAAGTTGGCGCTTATGTCGGACGGCTGGACGATGCGGATGTGCTGCGACTTAATCGCGCCGTGCTCGTCTTCCTCGGCTTAGCCGCCTCTCCAAAGCCCAAGTCGAGCGTGTGAGCCGAGGCTCGTCTTACGCGAGCGCTCCAGCGTCGAAGCTTAAGCGGAGGGCTTGGGATCATGACGCAAGCTTTGAATGATGGCCGCTGTGAAGATCCTCTTATTGTGAGCCTGGCGTCGAGGAGTTGGCAGGTTTCTGGCATGTGCCGTTCGCCACGTCACCAAGAGCGTCGTGTTTGATCAAGATCGGGCAGGCGTTGCCGATATAGTAACTCGACGGCGTTTCCTTGGCGGCGTTGTCGATAACAACGCCCTTCACTGCGTCCCAGCATCTCTCGGCGACGGTGCGCGCCGCCTTCGCATCCCGATAATCCGGCGGGAGCTGAAGGCCGACGATGATATCGTATTGCAGTTCCTTATCGCTGCATATCGCCTCCCCGCCGGGCGCATCGAGGCCGAGAGCATAATAAAGCGATGAAGCCTGACGGTTGAAGCCAAGGCCCACAACATGCGCAGCGCCCTGCGCAAGCTCAGCGGTGATCGGCCCCGCATGGACGAACCGCTCAAGCTCGTCGCGGCACTGCCTGCCATTTCCCCGCTCATCGAAACACAGCGAAAAGGCGTCCAGCCCGACCTTCGCGCGTAACGCAAGAAAGTCCTTCGAACGGCCAAGCGACGGGAATTTCGGATAATACCGGCTGATCATCGCCAGCCGTTCTTCCGCTGATCCGCCTGGCGCTGTCATGGGGCTCAGTTCGCCGACAGCGGCCTGTTCCACCAAATGTTCCCAATGCGCATCGCGTTTGGTGGGGCTGACGTCGGTCAGATGATCGTGCAGTTCGCTCCAGCTTTGCGCGGCGGCAAGCGCATCGAGCGCGGCGATCGGGTTATCGTCGTTCAACTGGCGCGGGCGGCTTTCCGCTTCGGCTGTCCCGGCTGTCCGCTGAGATTGCCCGGCACCCTTTTGAAAGAAGAAATCGTCGGTCAGCGCGGAATGGTCCCACGGCACCTGGCGGCCGCCCGTGGCCTTGAGCACATCCTTGCGAACCTCGATCATAAGCGCGGTCAGGTTGCGGCCCTTCTCCTGCACGCGGCTGGAAAGCGCAGCGGTAAAAGGCGAATTCCGCCCAGCGCCGTCCAGCGCGACATTACCCGGCTGCGTCGAATAGGCGATGAAGGTTCCGACGCCGGTCTGCACCTCGGCGAGGCCTCGCCCGACGCTCGCCGAACGCGTGCCCATCGAGCGCGCGAGGTTGCGCGCCAGCGGATTGTCCCGGCAAGCATCCATGAAAACGATGTTCGTCTTGCCTTCGCGGCCGACTTCCATCTGCTTCAGCACGAAGTCGAGGCTGACGGTCTCGAAATCGAGATCCCGCTCGGAACTAAGGCCCGCGTCGACAGGGACGAGGTAGTTGTGTCCCGCAACTTGCAGGCCATGCCCCGCATAGAAGAGCACGGCCGTATCGGCGTCTTCGAGGGCTTTGGAGAAGGCCCGGATCTTTTCGTCGAAGCTGCGCCGGTCGAGGTCGAGCCCGAGGATCACATCGAAGCTGAACGTCTTCAGCGCTTTGGCCATGTCGGTCACGTCGTTCACCGGGTTCGCCAGCGTCCCGGCCTGCGAATAGGCCGCATTACCGATCACGAGCGCAACGCGTTTGGCCGCATCGGCTGGCAGCGCGAGCGCCACCTGGATCAAGATAGAAAAAACCAACAAGCCGAAACGCAACATTGCGACCCCCTCTTTTACGAGAATGTGGCAAACAGATAATTCCGACAATTCCGTGATCAGCGAAGCAACCTTAATTTCCAGTTTGTTCGGAACAGCACTTGGCATGGTCCAGGCGGCAAGCTATCCACATGCGGAAGAGTCGGGAGAACGCCATGACAGCCCAAGCCTTTCCGAAGCCGCGCAGGGACCTGAAGCCCAACACCGCCGATTTCGAGCGGCTGCCTTATGTGAAGCCCACCGGCTTTCGCGAGTACGACGCGCGCTGGCTGTTCCCTCAGGACATCAACCTGATGGGAATGCAGACGATCGGCATGGCCATGGCGACGCTGATGCGCCAGCGCGGCGTGCCGGTGCGGATCGTGACGGGGCACGATTACCGCTCCTATTCGTCGAGCATCAAATATGCGTTGATGTCCGGCATGCTTGCTGGCGGGGCGGAGGTGCACGACATCGGGCTGGCGCTTTCGCCAACGGCCTATTTCGCGCAGTTTGCGCTTGAGGTCGAAGGCGTTGCGATGGTCACGGCGAGCCACAATGACAATGGCTGGACCGGCATCAAGATGGGCATGGCGCGCCCGCTGACCTTCGGGCCGGAGGATATGAGCGCGCTGCGCGACCTCGTCCTCGAAGGCCGCTTCGCGCGGCATGAGGGCGGCTCCTATCATTTCCACGCGGATATCGCCGAGCGCTACATGGCCGATCTCACGAACCGCGAGCCGTTCGAGCGCAAGCTCAAGGCCGTGGTGGCCTGCGGAAACGGCACGGCGGGCGCTTTCGCGCCGCAGGTCCTGACGAAGCTCGGCCTCGAGGTTATCCCGCTCAACACCGACCTCGACTACACCTTTCCGAACCACAACCCCAACCCTGAGTCTCTCAAGATGCTGCACGCCCTCTCGGAGGCCGTGCGGCTCTCGGGCGCGGATGTCGGCCTCGCCTTCGACGGCGACGGCGACCGCTGCGGCGTGGTGGACAACGAGGGCACCGAGATTTTCGCGGACAAGGTCGGGGTGATGCTCGCTCGCGATATCTCGGCCAACAATGCGAACGCGAAATTCGTGGTGGATGTGAAATCGACGGGGCTTTTCTCCACCGACCCCGTTCTGCGGAAGAACGGCGCCCGCACCGCCTATTGGAAGACCGGCCACTCCTACATCAAACGCTACAGCCACGAGACCGGCGCGCTCGTCGGCTTCGAGAAGTCCGGCCACTACTTCTTCAATCCGCCGCTCGGCCGAGGCTATGACGACGGCCTCGTCTCCGCGATCGCCGTTTGCGATATGCTCTCGCACAACCCCTCCAAGAGCATGGCCGACCTCTATCGCGAGCTGCCCAAGACCTGGCAGTCGCCCACCATGTCGCCGCATTGCGCCGACGAAAAGAAATATGGCGTGGTCGAGCGCGTGATCGCGCATTTCAAGGGCATCGCCGAACGCGGCGAGACGCTGGCGGGGCAGCCCGTCCGCGATGTCATCACCGTGAACGGCATCCGCATCACGCTGGAGGACGGAACGTGGGGGCTGGTGCGCGCTTCGTCCAACAGCCCGGAACTGGTTGTCGTGGTGGAAAGCCCCGCCTCGGAGGCAAACATGCGCGCCATCTTCGCGGAGCTTGACGCCCATCTCTCCACCTATCCGGAGATAGGCGAGTACAATCAGAAGATCTGAGCACGCGCACGTGCTTAACGCGAGATTAAAATTGGCTTCGTTTCGTAAAGTGGGCATAAGTAATTAGGTAACAAGTTTTTGCGGGGCAAGAGCGCGTGAGTCATGGCGGTTCGCGGAATTCCTGCGCGGACCGTGTTCTGCCTCGGCGGTCCATCCTCACCGCACTCATCCGGAAACGCGCGCCACGCGTTATCCGGGATCTCATCACATTGAAACGCTTACACTTTTACGATCCCGGCTCGCGCTTCGCATGGCCGGGATGACGTTGTATTGGCGAGGCGGGCGCGCTCCAGCGCAAGGTCCGCGAGATAGAGTGGTTGTACTCCTCGCCCGCGATGTCCTCCTTCTCGGCGAGGTCGACGCGGATGCCCTCGATCAGGTCTGTCCCCAAGCTTGGTTGACCCCACCAAACCAGGCAGGGAGTTGCCATTTGGTTCGTTTAGGATTTTTGCATCGTCCTATCGGAGCAGAAATGCTGGGTCTCAGTCCGCGATCACGAATCAAATCCGAACGGACTTTGTGCACATTATGTCTAGCGATGCATAGTTGTAGCGCAACCAAAGATGCAAGCTGAAGTTATCTTTTAACTAGTTATAAATGATGAGCATTGATTTTATGGGGAAATTTTCTATTCGCTCCTTCATGAATTACCGCAAGCAGGTCGCACTTCCGCCACAGAAGCGAAATTCCGATTGCGGACGTCCCCGGATTTTATAGGATCAGTCCAATCGACGGAAGGCACTTTAATTTTCAGGGGCAAAAATGATCAGAACTCATTTACGAATGTTAGGAATGGCCGCTGCTTTGAGCGTTGCTGGAGTTTTGTCAGCGGCCGCGCAAGGCGTCACTGCTCCGGGCACTGTTACCGATACGATTGATTGGTCTCAAATTTCGACCGCGATTGCTACCCCGTATATTGTTACGACAGGCGGTGGAGCGTCGGTGACGGTTACCTCGGTGGGTGCTTCGTTGACACCCAACCAGCAAAACAGCGGTTGGAGCGGAAACTTCGCTCCCGGAACCGCGTTGCTCTGGACTGCTAGCGCTGGGCCTGACATCACCTTGACTTTCGCCCAGCCTGTATACGGCGCTGGCGCGCAGATCCAGGCGGATTACTTCGGCGCCTTTACCGCTGAGGTCATTGTCAACGGCACCCAGCACTTTACGGAGACCGGCAACTCGACCTCGGCTGGCGATAATTCGGCGATATTCATCGGTTGGAGCGGCGGCTAAATCAACACTCTGCAGTTCGATCTGCTAAGCGCGAGCGCAAACCAACCGACTTTGCGATCGGCCCGGTCCAATTTTGGGTACTGCTTCGTTCCCGGCCCCATCCCCGGCGCGGGCTTGCTCAGCTTCGCTGTGCTTGCTCTCGGGGCTGGCCTGACCAGGATGCGCGGCTTCCTGTCGATATAATCGCAGCGAACGCTTACCTCATCACGCAAGTAAGACGCCCCGCCCGGAGGTATTCCGGGCGGGGCTTTTTGTTGACTAAGGCAAAAAAGACTGGTTGGCAGTCCACCATCCTCTATAGCTTCGAGGGTTATGTTGCCAAGCCGATTGCCGCTTATTAAGCCTAGGCATACTTCCTTGATGATGATTATGATTCAACTTCGGCCCGGGGCAGATGAATAGGACGCCTGTGCCGGTGGCCGGCTGCGGTCGCGGGACGCGGCCCATTCGTTGGCGGCCCACGCAAGCCTGCTTAGTGTGCGAACGCGTCGCTCAACGCCCGTGCGAGTTGGTCCCGCGTGTAGGGCTTGCCAAGAATAGCGACGCCATCGATCACCCTCGAGCACCGACGGCCCGATCTCCCTCGTTATAGCCGGAGCACATGATGACCTTGATGTCTGGCTTGTTCGACGCCACCCAGCGCGCCACGTCATAGCCCGTCATGCCGCCGGGCATGACGATATCGCTCAGTACAAGCCGTATCCCCTCTCGCAATGTGAGCCGCTCAAGGGCTTCCGGACCCGTTCTTGCCTCCGCGACACTATAGCCAAGCACTTCGAGCCGCTTAAGCGTTACTTCGCGGACCAGATCATCGTCTTCGACGACCAGAATGAGTTGACCGTGCCCGAGGGGGCTTCCACCCGGTGGAACGCCACGCGCCGCCGCGCCCCTGGTTGTGCGAGGCAGGGTGACGCTGACAGTGCACCCTTGCCCGGCGCGCTTTCTATCGACATGAACCCGCCCGTTTCGACTGGCGAAGCTTGCCACGCTCGTAAGCCCGAGCCCGGTTCCCGCCCCAGGTCCCTTGGTCGTGAAAAATGCCTCTGTCGCTTTCGCGAGGACGTCTTCCTGCATACCGACGCCATTATCGGCAATCGCGAGCCGAACATAGTCTCCTTGCGCGGCCTCGCGGTGCAGTTTGACCGCTGCCGCATCGAGCGTGACATTCGAGGTCGAAATCCGGATGGTACCGCCGTCCGGCATCGCATCGCGCGCATTCGCGGCGAGATTTAAGATCGCGCTGTCGACTTCGCCGGAGTCCGCGAGCGTCATCCAAAGGCCGGTGTTGAGATCGGTCGTGACCGAAATATGCTCTCCGACCGTACTCACAAGAAGCTTTGCGATCTGTTGGACGCGATCGTTGAGGTCGAGGCGCTCCAGCTTGAGCGCACGTTTGCGGGCAAGGGACAAAAGCCGCCCGTTCAAGGCGCTTCCCTTTTCGGCGGCGTTGCGCGCGCGCTCAAGGAAACTCCGCGTTGTTTCATCCTCGATGAAATCCTGGGCGATTTCCAGATTGCCGGAGATGACGTGCAGAAGATTATTGAAATCGTGCGCGACGCCGCCTGCGAGCTGGCCCACGGCTTCGAGGCGACGTGCGTTTGCCAGCGCTTCCTCGTTGCGTTTGCGCTGGTGAGATCCCGCAGGATGCCGGTGAAGAAACGCCGTCCTTCGCCGTCTCGCCATTCCGTAACCGCGCCGTCGATTGGGACCATGGTCCCATCCTTGCGCTTCGCCGCGACCTCTCTGACGGCGCCTCTTCCCGAGAAGCCGTTGAGATAGCGATTATGCTGCGCCGCCAAATTCGACGGCATCAGGATGCCGATATCGCGCCCGACGAGGTCTTCAAGATCGTAGCCGAAGATGCCCTCCGTGGCGCGGTTCGCTGACTGGATCATCCCCTTGTCGTCAATGACAACAATGCTGTCGGCGGCCGTGTCGATAATCGAGCTCAGCCGCGCTTCGCTCTCACTCAGCCGGTTCGCCGCGCGCTTCTGATCGGTGATGTCGCGAACTGAGACAACAGCTCCGGTGATGTGGCCGCTGCTGTCGCGAATGGGGGCGAAATTGTAGCTTCCGATATAGGCTTCACCATAGCGTTGCTTGATGGTGTACTCCACCTGCAACTCTGTTTCACCGCGGAGCGCTCTTTGCGAAGGCCATTCCTCCGGCGGCACCCGTTCGCCCCCCGGCAAGAAAAAGCTCAAAATTGAGGGAAGCTCCGCGAACGTCTGGACGCAATCTTCTTTTGATTTGAATTTGTGGAACTTGGCAAAAGCCTCATTGAAATCAATAAAGCGGCCCTCCGCATCTAAAATGAAAACACCGTCCCTCATGGCCGCGAGCGCGGCTTCCAACTTCGATTTGGTTGCCAGGGCCTCCTCTTCGCTCTTTGTGCGTTCCGTGATGTCAGTGGCCACGCCAACGACGAGCCGCCGGCCTGAAGCGTCTTGCCCCGCCGGCGCTCTCGTGAGCGACCAAAGGCGCTTCTCGCCAGATTTTGTGTGGACCCAGCGGTTCCCGATATCGATGGGCCGACCTCTTTCAAAGGTTCGGTCAAAATCTTCCTTCCCCTGGGGGGCGTCGTCGCGGTAGGCCAACGCCTCCCACTCATCCCGAGTCGGGATGTCGGAAGCGGTGTAGCCGGTAAGTTTCGTCAAGGTCGGATTCATAAGAAGAACCTTGCGATCCTCCCTCCACAAAATTATCGGGATGGGGGCGTGCTCGATGATGGAGCGCAAGATGTTCTCGCGTTCGCGCAGCGCTTGCTCGGAACACTTGCGCTCCGTGATGTCTTGAACCAATCCACCGACGACCTGCTTTCCCGAGACAATGCGCTGCTCGCCGTGCGTTTCCAGCCATCGGATCGAACCGTCGGGAAGCATCGCTCGCCACTCCAATCGATAGTGTTCCCCGGTTTCAAGAGCACGCCGGAGCCCCTCCTCCACGCGCGGCCGGTCATCGGGATGCACGCGGGCGAGCGCCATATCATGAGTGACCGGCGTGCCGGGGGCGATACCGAGAAAAGACAGCGCCCGATCCGATGCCGCGAAGATCTCCGGTTTCTAGTGCAACCTCCCAGGTTCCCGCGTTCGCCGCGTCGAGCGCAAATCTCAAGCGCGCCTCGCTTTCGCGAAGCGCCGCCTCGGTGCGTTTGAGTTCCGTTATATCGGTATGAGCCGCGACGGCTCCGCGGACGTTTCCGGCCCCGTCCAACAGAGGCAAGGCGTTGCCAAGCAAGACCTTGCTGCTGCCATCAACAAATCGGATTTCCATCTCCTCCCCGGAGAATGCACATTTCGCGGCGGCCTTGCGCAGCGGCAACTCCGATGGCGCCAGGGGGCGCCCGTTTTGAAACAGCTCGAAATTCCGTGGCAACTCGTTTGCCGCAGCCGATTTTGATAGGTTTGTCCCGGGAAGAAGCTGCAATAGCTCGTAGGCTGCGGGGTTGCCGACAATTTCCAGGCACGCGGCATCCTTCGCGATAAGGACGGCGGCGGGTAGCGCGGCTAGAATTGTTTCCAGCTCTTCGCGTTTTTGTCTTTCTCGCTCCTCGGCTTTCCGCAGGGCCTCCTCGCCCCGCATTCGTTCGGTGATGTCGATGACAACGCCGACGTAGCGCTCCGGGGCTCCGTTTTCACCGATAACCGGCCTGCCGCGCGAAAGCAGCCAGCGCTCGGGTTCGCCCTCCGGCAGGTTCATGCGCCATTGAATTTCGAACTCTCGCCCGATTGCAATCGAATCTCTGACCGTCCGTATGACGCGCTCGCGATCTTCCGCATGGACATACGATATCCACACGTCGAAAGAGGGCTCGGAGGGCTTGAGCTTGTACAAGCTCCACAGCGTGTCGGACCATTGAAGACGGTCGTCCGCCAGCCACCATTCCCACACGCCAGCCTGGGCGGCCTCCTGAGCCAAACGTATCCGCAAGTCGCCCTCACGCAAGGCGCGCACGGCCTCGACCCTTTCGGTCACGTCTTCGCTCAGGATGGTGATGCCGCCAACCGCCTGATCGCTCATCAGCCAGGGGCGTACTTCCCAGCGCAGCCAATGTGTTCGCCCATCGGCGCGCACAAAGGGATCTTCCTCCGCGCGCACGACCTCGCCAGCGAGGCCCCGACGATGAACCTCTTTCCAACGCTCCGGGATTTCAGGGAAACCATCGTAGTGGGAACGGCCTACAAGGCTCACCTCATCGGGCCAGTGATCCTTTAACCAACGGCTGCTGCAGGCCATGTAGCGCATGTCGCGATCAAACATGGCGATGGCGGCGGGCGCCTGTTCCACGAACTGGCGCAAGCGTTCTTCGCTTTGACGCAGCGTTTCCGCGGCTTTCTTTTGCGGGGTGACGTTGCGCAGGATCTTTGAAGCGCCGATTATTTTTCCGCCTGGACCCCAGATGGGGGAACTCGTCAGACAAACATCGATGGGATCACCGCTTTTATGAAGACGGACCGTCTCATAGGGGTCGACCTGCTCACCCGCCGTGATCCTTGCCAGAATCTGGTCTTCTTCATCCTGCCGGTCGACAGGGATCAGCCGGCGAATGGACTCGCCGATCATTTCGCCGGGGGCGTAGCCGAAAAGCTTGGTCGCGGCCGGATTCCAGCTCGTGACCGTTCCTTCAAGCGTCTTGCTTATGATCGCGTCAAAAGACGAGTTGACGATTGCCGCCAGCAGACCCGTGGACCCGGAGGTTTCTTGCCCCATGAGATTGAATGCACGCCCGCGATGAGAGGGGCTGCTCCTTAGCGAATGATGCCGCATGCGAAGCTCGACTCCAGGACCCTGCGCAAGGCTTTCGCCCTGCTCCGCATTCATTGCGGCCCACAGCCTAAATATCGCGGCGGCGATAATAAACAGATAAAAACTTGTCTACATTCCACGTGTCGGGATGATCGCCCCTATTGATCCAGGCCCGATTATGTTTGGAGCGCTTGCGCAAATTGCCGGCGTTCCTTCTCCCATGGGGCGAAGGACAGGATAGAGGGGGGGTTGCTCGCCTTTTTGATGGAATCGATCGAGGGCGAAGTGATCGATCTTAAAAGCTGCGTCCTGTGAGGCCCGCATCCGAGCATCGAGCCCCTTAACTCGAGGTTGGATGTTAGCAAGCGGTTTGCGGACCAGATGCTCCCCGCAGAAATCCGCCAGCCTTAAATGCGATAGCCCTGACATCGACGGCACTCAGTTTGCATCACTAAAGTGCTAAAAGAGAAGAGGCGCGCTTTGAGGGGTATCTCTGGCGAACTGCGTCGAAAGCGAGTGACGGACGAATGGGCGGGATCAGCCATGATCGAAATTACGGACAGGATCGCCCTCAACGAGGCCGAGATCGTGGTGACCTTCATCCGGGCGAGCGGCCCCGGCGGCCAGAACGTGAACAAGGTGTCGAGCGCCGCGCAATTGCGCTTCGATGTGCGCCGCTCGCCGAGCCTGCCGGACGCGGTGCGCCTGCGCCTGGAGCGCATTGCCGGCACGCGGCTGACGAAGGATGGCGAGATCGTGCTTACGGCCGGAAACTATCGCACGCAGGAGGCCAATCGCAGGGATGCCATAGGCCGGCTCGTCCGCATGATCAAGCAGGCGGCCATCGAGCGCGCCGTTCGCACGCCGACGCGGCCAACATTTGGCTCCAAGCAGCGGCGGCTGACCGGCAAAGTGAAGCGCGGCGAGGTGAAGCGCCAGCGGCGTCCACCGGGCGCCATGGGCGACTAGCAGGATGCTGAAGAAGCCTGAACATGTGGCTTCATCCTTCGACAGGCTCAGGATGAGGTCTTCGACAGGCTCAGGATGAGGCCTTCGACAGGCTCGGGATGAGGTCTGCGACAGGCTCAGGATGAGGTCTGCGACAGGCTCAGGATGACGAGCAACTCATTGAAACACTCGACCTCATCCTGAGCTTGTCGAAGGATGAAGCCAAAAAACGATGGTGCCCATGGTTCGACAAGCTCACCATGAGGGACAACGTGTTGCAGAGACCCAAACTCATCCTGAGCCTCATGTGTGGATGGCTCCCCAGTTGCAAGGTTTTCTTTAGCGTGATGGTCTTGGGGGGAGCCATCCACCACATCATGGTGAGCTTGTCGAACCAAGGGCCGCATCCTTTTTTAGCAGCCTGTTAGCTTAGCGGGCAGGAGGAGAAGGTGGAACTCCGCGGAAATGCGAGAAGCATTAAGGGCGACGAAAGACCGAACTGCACAAAGTGCGCCTATCATAAGCTTTTGAAGGCGGAATCCCGTCCTCATTTTCTCATCGCCCAAACACCATTGCACCAAGGCCATCGATCTCGTTACGGGCGACACTATCGACACGGATTGCTACGCCATGCGCCACCTTTGGAGCGAGTGCGGACCCGACGCCAGGCTTTTCGAGGTTGCCCCCGACGCCCAGGAGCCAGCGGCGGACGGTCCTTCCACGTTCGAACAGGGCTTGAGTATAGGTTCGATAGCGTTACTGGTATTGAGCGCCCTTGCGATAATGGCTCTCATTTACTGGGCCTATGACCATAAAGACGGATAAATCCAGCGTCATCCAAACCGGGGAAGTCTCGGTAAAAGAAGTCTCGGTGAAGGATGGATCATGCTGCGTCACCGCCCGCACTCGGCTCCTGGCCAAAAGCGGCCGCTCGATTTGGCAGGTTGAAGTGTCCCCCGGCGATTGGCGAGACTGCGGCAGCGATTGCGAAGTTGCGCTGCGCCGGACGCTGAGCGAATAGCGCTTTCTCTATCGTTTCACCCACGCCCGGAGCCGGCGCGCAGCCTCCCGCATATCCGCAAATTGCCCCGCATAGCTGAACCGGACGAAGCGGCGCCCCTCTTCCTCGTCAAAGTCGATGCCCGGTGTCACGGCGACCCCGGTCTCTTTCAGGATGCGCTGCACGAAGCTTTCGCTATCGTCTGTAAGGTCCCGGACATCGGCATAAAGGTAGAAAGCGCCGTCCGCGGGCGCGAGGCTGCCGAAACCGGCACGCGGAAGCTCTTCGAGAAGCAAGGCGCGGTTTTGCGCGTAGACCGCTTTGTAGGCTTCCAGCTCCTCGACCGCGTCGAAAGAGGCCAGCGCTCCGACTTGGGAGATCGTGGGCGGAGCGATGTAGAGGTTTTGGGCAAGCCGCTCAAAGACCCTGGCCAAGCCATCGGGCACAACCATCCAGCCAATCCGCCACCCTGTCATGGAGTAATATTTCGAGAAGCTGTTGATGATGACGGCATTTTGCGAAACCGACAGCGCCGTCGCCGCCGCGCCGGAATAAGTGAGGCCATGATAGATTTCGTCGGAGATGAACCAGCCCGGCGTTGCCTCTATCAGACCGGCCAGATCGGCGGCGGAGAGCATGGCTCCTGTCGGATTGGCCGGGCTGGCCAAAAGGATCGCGCGCGCACCGCCTTCGCTGAAGGCAAGAGACACATCCTCCGGCGTCGGCATGAACCGGCTTTCGGCGCGCGCTTTCAAAGTGACCGGCTTCAGTCCGAGAACCCGGGCGATCTGCCGGTAGCAGGGATAGCCGGGCTGCGGCAAGGCAAGCCCGTCGCCGGGATCGAGGAGCGCCAGAAACGCCAGAACAAACCCCGCCGAAGAGCCCGTCGTGACAACGATCCGGCCTGGGGAAATGTCGAGATTATGCGCCTCGCGGTAATGGCGGGCAATGCGCTCGCGCAGTTCGGGCAGGCCAAGCGCGTCGGTATAGCCAAGCGCGCCCCGGGCCATCGCGCGCTCCACCGCCTCGCGCACGAGGCGCGGCGCGGGTGTCCCTGGCTGGCCGACCTCCATGTGGATGATGTCGCCGCCGGCAGCCTGGCGCGCGTTCGCCTCCCTCATGACGTCCATGACAACAAAAGGATCGATCGCGCTTCGCAAGGATGGCGCAAGTGCTCGCGCTGATGTCTCTGGCGGACGCTTCGTCATGAGAACTCCTAACCGGCCGCGGCGATGCCTTTAAAGGGGAATTTGCACGAATCTTCGGGACGCTTCGTCATGCAATTGTCATCCTTACGCCCGATTTACAAAGCCTTGCTTGCACGAAAGACACGGATTGCAGCAGCGCAGCGGCGTCAGCCGGGTGGATAAATCAATGGCTGTATTACACACAAGAGCGCGCTTCGGAGGCGCGCCGCAAATGAAGCGTCAATTCGCCCCCCGCAACGCCCTATCCAGGCTGACGGTGGTCGTTGCGGCGCTTATCTCGATCGCTGTGCCTGTCAGGCAAGCGTCGGCTCAGGGCCTGATCCGCGATGCCGAGACCGAAGCGCTCATAGCCGACTACACAATGCCGATTTTCCGCGCGGCGGGCGTGGCGAGCAACAACATCAAGGTGCATCTCGTCAACGATTTGAGCTTCAACGCATTCGTGGTCGATGGCCGAAATATGTTCCTCAACACGGGTGGAATCCTGCTGTCTCAAACCCCCAATCAATTGATCGGCGTGATCGCGCATGAGACCGGTCACATCACGGGCGGCCACATAACGGGGCTTCGGCAACAGATCGCCAAGATGCAGACGGCAGCGCTCATGCTTCAAGTCTTGAGCATCGGCGCAATCGCCGGCGGGGCCGCGACGGGAAGCAGCGACACCGCGCAGGCGGGGACCGCCATGATGTTCGGCGGGCAGCAAGTCCTGATGCGCTCGATCCTTTCCTATCGCCGCGCGCAGGAATCGTCCGCCGATCAGGCAGGCGTGGACTATCTGACCAAATCGCATCAATCGCCGGCCGGAATGCTGAAGACGTTCCGCTACTTCGCGGATCAGTCGGTGGGCACGATCAAGGCGGACCCGTACATCCAATCGCACCCGGTCCCGATGGAACGTATTGCGCAGCTGGAGGAGATCGCGCAGCGCAGTCCCTACCTCAATGAGAAGGACTCGCCGCAACTGCAGATGAGGCACGATCTCGTCCGCGCGAAGATTTACGCATACACCTACAAGAACAATCCGCAGCAGGTCCTGCGGCAATATTCCGACAATGGACTGCCCGCGCGTTATGCTCAAGCGATTGTCAAATTCCACAGCGGCGGCTATCAGGCTGCCGCCCAGGCGCTCGACGCGCTCATAACGTCGAATCCGCAGAACCCTTGGTTTTATGAGCTGAAGGCGACATTTCTTATGGAAAGCGGAAATGCGAAGGAAGCCGTAGGGCCGTTTCGAAAGGCTGTGTCGCTTGTGCCAAAGTCGGGATTCATGCGTATAGAACTCGCTCAGGCAATCCTCGAAAGTGGCGTAGGAACTGCGGATGAAGCGCTCAAGCTGCTTCGTGTCGCTCTTCTCGACGAAGATCAATCCTACCTCGGCTATCGCCTTCAATCGCAAGCTTATGGGAAGCTGAAGCGCTATCCGGAAGCCGATCTTTCGTCAGCGCTGGCGAGCTTTCACCAAGGCGACGTCAAAAATGCGAAAATGTTGGCCGAGCGTGCTAAAGACGGCCTTCCACAAGGGACTCCCGCGTGGGTCAAGGCTGATGATATTGTGAACTTTAAAATGGAAAAAGTGCGTGGTTAGTCGCTTCGAACTCAGCTAACCCGTTGGCTATTGGAATTCCGGAGGAAAAATGAAAAGATCAACGAAAGTGGCGGCCGCAGTTGTCATGGCCGCGGGCCTGACCCTCGCCTTGGGTCGCGGCGGAGTTCCTGCGATGGCGGAAGCGGATGGCTTCAGCGAAGGACAGGTGAAATCGATCGAGAAGGTCGTCAAGGACTACCTGATCAATCACCCTGAGATCATGCTCGAAGTCCAGGAGGCTTACGAGAAGAAGGTCGAGACCAAGCGCGGCGAGGCCACCCGCTCCCGCTTGCCGGAATTCTACGGCTCCCTGTCCAGCATGAGCAGTGACCTCGCGCCGCTGAGCATTGGCAGTGGAGATGTCACCGTTGTCGAGTTCTTCGACTATAATTGCGGCTATTGCCGGCAAACTCTTCCGGAACTCATCAAGTTGATGGATGGCGACAAGAAGATCAAGGTGCAGTTCATGGAGTTCCCGATCTTGGCTCCAGGGTCAACGGAGGCGGCAAAGGTTGCCATCGCCGCAGCCAAGCAAGGCAAATACCTTGAATTCCACAAGGCGATGTTTGCCGCGGGCCGCGCGAACAAAGAGAGTGCGCTCAAGGTTGCGGAGCAGATCGGTCTCAACATGGAGAAGGTGAAGGAAGATAGCGCCTCGCCCGAAACAGAGGCACTGATCACGAAGATTTCCGAGCTTGGTAAGCGCATATTTATTGATGGAACGCCGACATTCATCATCGGCGATAAGACAAATCCAGGCGCTGCCGACTACGATCAACTTAAACAGTTAGTGGACGAAACACGCAAAGACGGCTGCAAATCCTGTTCGGAAGCCATTGCGCCGGCCGGTGTAAAAGACGAAAAAAAATCCTGACGCTTTTTGCACCGCGTCATAAAAACTGGTAACAGAGAGCAATAGCCTGTTCGGTGTGGCTTGCCCGTTTTGGCGGCACGCTGGACCTATGCTTTTCATGGAGGCATACCTCAGCTCCGGTGAGGGCTGTGGGATGTCTCTTGTTTCCAGCGGAAGAACCTCGCATTCGTGTCAATGAAGCCGATCTATATCCTCAATGGCCCTAACCTGAATCTCATTGGCGAGCGGGAGCCTGAGATTTACGGTGCTGTCACGCTTGCCGGCATCGAAGAAGGGCTTCGGGAGCAAGCGTCCGCGGCGGGGCAGAAGATCGATTTCAGGCAGACAAATCACGAAGGTGTGCTTGTCGACTGGATTCAGGAAGCGCGTCATGCGTCGTCGGCGCTTATTTTGAACGCCGGGGCCTATACGCACACCTCTATTGCGGTCATGGACGCGCTGCGGGCTCTTTCAATTCCTATAGTAGAGGTCCACCTTAGCAATATCTTCAAGCGCGAGTCTTTCCGGCATCACTCCTATGTCTCGCCCGCCGCCACCGGTGTCATCTGCGAATTCGGGGCTCAAAGCTACCGTTTGGCGCTCGCTGCCATGATTGAGATTGTAAAGTCTTCTTCTGCTGCTTCCAACCGGGGTCTACATGCCTGAACCGGCCAAAAAATCGACGCCTGAACCGGCGCAAAAAAGATCAGCCAGTGAGGATCTCATCCGCAGCCTCGCCGAATTGCTGAATGAGACCGGACTGTCCGAGATCGAGATCGAGGAGAACAATGTACGGGTGCGCGTGGCGCGTACGCTTACCATGCCGACGCATCTGATGCATTCCCCTTTTGCAGGGCCCGCAACGGCAGGGGTCTCCTCCACAAATTCCGCCGCGAACTTGGAGAACCATCCCGGCGTTGTGACATCGCCGATGGTTGGCACGGCGTACCGTGCCCCCGAGCCGGGCGCCCCATTTTTCGTTGAGGTCGGTTCCGTGGTCCGCGAGGGCGACACGCTGTTGATCGTCGAGGCCATGAAGACCATGAACCAGATCTCCGCGCCCAGGGCTGGCACGGTCAAGCGCGTCCTCGTGGAAAATGGCCAGCCTGTCGAGTACGGGGAACCCCTCATGATAATCGAATAGGCGCGTCCATGTTCGATAAGGTCCTTATCGCCAATCGCGGAGAGATCGCTCTTCGGATTGAGCGCGCCTGCAAAGAGCTGGGCATCGCAACCGTCGCCGTCCATTCCACCGCGGATGCCGACGCCATGCATGTCCGCCTCGCCGATGAGAGCGTTTGCATCGGCCCCCCGGCAGCGAGCGAAAGCTATCTGAACATTCCACGGCTGCTGGCGGCCTGCGAAATCACGGGCGCGGACGCGTTGCATCCCGGCTATGGTTTTCTGTCCGAGAACGCGCGCTTCGCCGAAATTCTTGAAGAGCACGGGGTTACGTTTATCGGGCCCACCCCCGAACATATCAGGCTCATGGGCGACAAGATCCGGGCGAAAGAGACGGCAAAGCTGCTCGGCATCCCCGTTGTCCCCGGCTCCGGCGGCGCCGTCACGACCGATGAGGAGGCCGCCAGAATAGCGCGTGATATCGGCTATCCGGTGCTGGTAAAAGCGTCGGCGGGCGGCGGCGGGCGCGGGATGAAGGTTGCCCGAACGGAAGAGGATTTATCGATCGCGCTATCGACGGCGCGTGCGGAATCCAAGGCGGCATTTGGAGACGACGCGCTTTATCTCGAACGCTATCTCATGCGGCCGCGCCACATCAAGGTTCAGGTCATCGGAGATGGCAGGGGAAACGCCGTTCATCTCGGCGAGCGCGATTGCTCCCTTCAACGCCGCCACCAGAAGATCATGGAGGAAACGCCGTCGCCCGCTTTGAACGAGGCGCAGCGGCGCGGGATCGGCGAGACCGTCGCCAAGGCCATGCGCACGTTGAATTATCGCAACGCCGGCACCGTCGAGTTTCTTTACGAGGATGGGGAATTCTTCTTCATCGAAATGAACACGAGGCTTCAAGTCGAGCACCCGGTTACCGAGATGGTCACCGGGATCGACATCGTGATCGAGCAACTTCAGATCGCGGCGGGAGGAGCCCTGAGCTTCAAGCAGGAAGACATCCGCTTCGAAGGCCACTCCATCGAGTGTCGCATCAACGCCGAGAACCCGACGACCTTTCGCCCATCGCCCGGAAAAATTTCCTATTTCCATCCGCCCGGCGGCCTTGGCGTTCGCGTCAACTCCGGCGTCTATGCGGGCTACACGATCCCCGCTTATTACGACAGCCTGATCGGAAAGCTGATTGTACACGGGAAAAACCGCAACGAATGCCTCATGCGGCTCCGCAGAGCGCTAGGAGAATTTGTCATCGACGGGATCGAGACGACGATACCGTTGTTTTCCTCTCTGATTCAACAGCCTGACATCGTTGATGGATTTTATGACATCCACTGGCTCGAAAATTATCTCCAAAAGCATTAGATTAAGGGTCCAGGGATAACCACAGAAGGCAAGCCCCCAAACGATGGGATCGCCCTCCAATCTCACCATTGAAATCACGCCCCAGGTGCTTCTCAAAGCCTATGCCTGCGGCATCTTCCCCATGGCCGAAAGCGCCGGCGACCCGACCCTTTACTGGATCGAGCCTGAGCGGCGGGGCATTCTAGCCCTCGATCACGTGCACGTGCCCAAGCGGCTCGCGCGCGTTATCAAGCAAGAACGGTTCGAGGTTCGCGTCGATAGCAACTATGAGGGCGTCATCGAAGGCTGTGCGTCTTCGCGCGCGGGCCGCCGCACGACCTGGATCAATAAGCGCATCCGCGAACTTTACGCCGAACTGTTCGAGATGGGGTTTTGCCATACCATCGAGAGCTGGCGAGACGGCAAGCTGGTGGGAGGTCTTTACGGCGTTTCGCTTGGAGGCGCATTCTTCGGCGAGAGCATGTTCTCATACGAGACGGACGCCAGCAAAGTTGCGCTCATCTACCTTGTCGCGCGGCTGAGATATGGCGGCTTTCACCTGCTCGACACGCAATTCGTCACCGAGCACTTACGCCAGTTCGGCGCCCAGGAAATTAGCCGCGCGGCCTTTCACCGACGCCTTGAGCAGGCGCTTCAAGGCCTCGGCGAGTTCGGGCGTCTTCCGAGCGACGATATCTCCTCGGGCATTTTGCAGCTTGTCAGCCAAACGTCGAATGTCGGGTGTTCAACGGCGTGAATGCCGGGGCTTTCGGCAAAGGTCCAGCCCGTGAAAATGCGCCGGGACGAGCCGTCCAACAGAAGCTCGTCAACCTCCATAAAGGCGCTAGTCAGCGGCGTTTCGGTCGAAGGCCGGGTGTAGCAGGCTCTCGCCGTCACCTTCAGCGCACCGAACGTCACGGTTTGCCCCATTTTGATTTCGAGCGGGGAAACGCGACCCGTGACCTTGTCGAGCGCGGCAAAAACCGCCAACGCGTTTGATATATGGTCTGCCCGCGCCGAAAATGCGCCAAGGGTCAGCGAGGCGACGAACGCGATCAAAATCGAAAGTGCTGTCTTTCGCGCGTTCATGACGCTTTCCGCTAGCGCAGTTTGAGAGGCAGATCCGGCTGAACCCTAGCCGCCGAAAGGAGATGTCACAAGCATTTTGAGAACCGTGACACATGCCGCGATATGGAAGGGTTCTATGCGGCGAAAGTCTGGCGACGCGGCCATTGTTCTGGGCGATCTTATCTCTCGCCTCCTTGGGGGAAGCGAGCGCCAGTTTGCTGCGAGCGCGTGCGAGCCTGCTTCGTAAGGTCTTTCGCCCTATCCGGCGGGTTCCTTAAAATCCGGTGAAGATTGGGTTCGTTTCGTAGGACGGCCTATAAGTAAGTATACAAGTATCTCTGTTGAAGTCCTGATTTTACGGCGCCAGCATGAGCGCTTTTTTCAGCTTTTTCCAAAAATTGCGTTTTCTTGTTCCTGTTTGAAGTAAAATTACATAAATCAGATGGTTAATTTTTACGGAATGCGGAGCCCGACAGGATGCTCGCTGCAGGCCGATTCCGGAAATTCCCTCGCGGCGAAAACCATGGTGAAAGGTGGCGATAAGCGGACTATCGCATAGCCGGTTGCGACCGAGGCTGTGTGGATTCGACCCATAGGACGCAAAACGCAGAGGCGGCGTTGCCAAACCCAGTCACGTTCGCTTGCTTTGAGCACAGAGCCGCCAAAATCTTCGTGCTGATAGCGCTGACGGTCTTGGCGCTAAGCTCAGGCGCGAGGAAACGGGCATAGGGGGCGCGTTCGATGTCTAGCACAACAGGCAAGTTCCACCATATCGCGGTCCTGATGGGCGGCTGGTCTTCGGAACGCGATGTCTCCCTCCGATCCGGCGCGGCCTGCGCGAGCGCGTTGGAGCAACTCGGCTACCGGGTCACGCCCATCGACGTGAACCGGGACGTTGCCGACCGCCTTGCCATCCTCAAGCCCGATGCCTGTTTCAATGCGCTTCACGGCAAATGGGGCGAGGATGGCTGCATCCAGGGCGTGCTTGAGACGCTCGAAATCCCCTACACGCATTCGGGCGTGCTCGCGTCCGCGCTCGCGATGGATAAGGCGCGCGCCAAAGTCAGCTTCAAGGCGGCGGGCGTGCCGGTGGCCGATGGAATCGTGGCGAGCCGCGAGGCGGTCGCGCGCGGCCATCTCATGCCGCCGCCCTATGTCATCAAGCCGGTCGCGGAAGGGTCGAGCGTCGGCGTCTACCTCGTGCGCGAGGATCAAGAGCATCCGCCGCAGGAGTTGACCCGCCCTGACTGGGACTATGGCGACCTCCTCGTCGAGAAATATATCGGCGGCCGGGAACTCACCTGCGCCGTGATGGGCGACCGGGCGCTCGATATCATCGAGATTATGCCCGCCGACGGGCTCAGTTTCTACGATTACGAAGCAAAATACGCAAAAGGAGGCTCACACCACATTCTGCCGGCACAAATTTCACCGGACATTTACAAGTTTATCCAAAAATTGGCGGTCGATGCGCACAACGCATTGGGCTGCCGGGGCGTAAGCCGTGCCGATTTCCGTTTCGACGATCGGCCCGGTGGAACAGGCGAGCTTGTCTGCCTTGAGGTCAATACTCAGCCAGGCATGACGGCAACATCGCTTGTCCCGGAACTCGCAGCCCATGTTGGATTGACGTTCGGTGAGCTTGTTCGGTGGATTGTGGAGGACGCCTGTTGCAACCGGTAAACCAAGAAAAGGTTCGATCTACGGGGCTTGGAGACCGCGGGGCGAAACCGGTGGAGAAGGGGGCCGCCCAGTTCTCCTGGTTTTCGCTAGCCCAGGCGCATGCCGATTATGCGGCGCGGATTGGCTTCGTGGTGAGCATGATGTTCCTCGCCGCGACAGCCTTTTATGGCCTTCACCTCTCCGGCGCGACGGCGGCAATTGTCGCCGAAGTCACCGCGGTGGCGGACCGGGCGGCCTACGATGCTGGCTTCCGCGTCGACGACCTCATCATTTCCGGCTCCAAGAACACGACGCGAGAGATGCTTCTGAAGGCGCTCGGCTTGCCGTTTGCAAACTCCTCGCTCTCCTACGATGCGGCCGAAGCGCAGGACCGTCTTATGAAACTCGGCTGGGTCGCTTCGGCGGAGGTGCGCCGGATCCTGCCTTCGCGGCTGGAGGTGCTTCTCAGCGAGCGCGAGCCCTTTGCCCGATGGGCCGACGCTCAGAATATCGCGCAGGCCATCGACCGCGACGGGCGTATCCTCGGGCCAGCAGATGGGCGGTTCGAAACTTTGCTTCTCTTCGCCGGCGAAGGCGCTCCCGCGGAAGCCGCCGAGTTTATCGATGCCCTGTCCGCTCATGAGACCATCAAGCAGCATATCGAGCGGCTCGACCTCGTCGCCGAACGCTTCTGGGAGGTCAAGCTTGACAGCGGATTGGTCTTGAAACTCCCGCGCAAGGTCAACGAGTTAGTACTCGGGAAGGCTGAAACGCTTCTGGCCAGCAACAAGATCTCTGAAATGGCCCTGGACGCTATCGATTTACGTCTGACGAACCGGACGGTCCTGCAATTGCGCGAGCCGAGCTTGGCCAATCGCGACAAGGGCGTCTCCACCATTACGTCGGGCCCGGCGCAACCCGCATTGCCGCCGAGAAGAGGCAGGGCTTTATGATGGACGAGCGGCGGCAGACCTCTCGCGGTCCGTCGCGGTTATGGCCGTTCAGAACGCGAGACGAGATCATAACGATCGTCGACATGGGGACGCAGAAGCTCGCCTGCGCCATCGTCTCCTTGTCCGCGCCGCGCTTCGGCTTCGACGTGGGCGCGAAAAACATTCGCGTCCTGGGCAGCGGGGTCGTCAGATCATCCGGCTTCTCAGGTGGCTGCATCGCCAATCTGACGGCCACGGAAACGAGCATAAGGCGAGCCGTGGCGCAGGCGGAAGCCGAAGCTGGCATGACCGTCGAGGACGTGCTGGTGACGGGCCAGTTCCAGGGGCTGTCCGCGGAGACCTTCGGTGCAAGCCTGGGCGAAGAAGGCACGCTCCTCAAGGAAGACATCGACGCGATTTCGATTGCGGCTGGAGACTATTGCACGAAGGCGCAACGGAAACTGCTTCATCTTTTCATGACTTCGGGCGACTCCGATGAAGGAGAGCCGGGGAAGGCAGGGAGCACCGCTTCCGGCGAAACCGATGTCGTCGCGATTTCCATGCCGCTTCGGGGCGCGCGCCAAATTGCGTCGTGCCTCGCCAAGAGCCTTCTCACGGTTCGCGGATATATTGCAGGCCCTATTGCGTCTGCTCTGGCTGTAACCAACACATTGGAGCGATCGGCCGGGATCCTGGTGATCGACATGGGCGCCCAATCCACAGGCTGCGTTCTTTTTTTGCGCGGCGTGCCTGTCTTCGCCGACTGCATCACGTCTGGCGGCCAGCAGATCTCCGAAGAAATCGCGCGCGCGTTCAATCTTCGCAAATTTGAAGCAGAACGCCTGAAGATCCGATACGGCAGCGTCTACGATAGTCTGCAGGCTGATATAGATTTGCCGATCCGAAATGGTGAAACCCACGAGCCTGTGTCCAAATTTTCTCTTAATCATGTTATTCGATCGAAGACATCGACCCTTCTTCAGGCCGTTAATGACCGGTTAAAGGGTGCTGGATATTCTATTCCCTTGGGGGGAGTCGTGCTGACCGGTGGTGGAAGTCTGCTTCCGGGCGTTCGCGAGCTTGCTTCACATCTTCTCGCGTCGGAGGTCAGAACGGCAAAACCCATCAACTTGAACGGTCTCAGCGCCGGGAATGCGTTGAGTGCGCTTGTTGGAGGGTGTCTTTATGCAAGCCGGCATCAGTCCGCGGGTGAAATGCCATACGCGCCCGAGCTTCTGGCCCAAGATAGTAGCTACGCGTCTCGAATCAGCCAATGGCTGCGGACAAGCTTTCTCTAAGGTCGGCTCCGCGCAATCGGCTGCAGGCATAAGCGAGCGCAAAGCTCAAAAAGGGAGCCGGCGAGGCCTGCCATGGGAATAAACCTGCAACTTCCAGGATTGACGGAGTTGCGGCCGCGCATCACAGTCATTGGCGTCGGCGGCGCGGGCGGCAACGCCGTTAACAACATGATCGAGAACGGCCTTGAGGGTGTCGACTTCATCGCCGCGAATACGGACGCGCAGGCCCTTTCGACGTCGAGCGCGGGAACCGTCGTCCAGATGGGTGTCGGGATTACCGAAGGACTTGGCGCGGGCTCCAGGCCGGAGATCGGGGCCGCCGCCGCCGAGGAAACGCTCGAAGAAATACGCTCCAATCTGGATGGCGTCCATCTTCTGTTCATCACCGCCGGCATGGGTGGCGGCACCGGTACGGGCGCCGCGCCAATCATTGCGCGGACAGCAAAAGAACTTGGCGTCCTGACCGTCGCGGTCGTGACAAAGCCGTTTGAGTTCGAGGGTCAGCGGCGGATGCGCACTGCCGAGTTAGGCATCGCGGCGCTTGCAAAGCATGTCGATACGCTGATCGTCATCCCGAACCAGAACCTCTTCCTTGTCGCGAGCGAGAAAACCACATTTGCCGACGCCTTCATGCGCGCGGACGATGTGCTGAAATCCGGCGTTTCGTGCATTACCGACCTTATGGTCAAGGAAGGTCTGATCAACCTCGATTTCGCCGACGTTCGCACTGTCATGGCGAATATGGGAACGGCGTTGATGGGAACCGGCGAGGCCGAGGGCGAGAAGCGTGCGCTGCAGGCTGCCGAGGCCGCGATCTCCAACCCGCTTTTGGGCGAGGTTTCCATGCGCGGCGCGAAGGGCCTGCTGGTAAGCATCACCGGCAGCTTCAACATGACCCTCTACGAGGTCGAGGAGGCGGCGTCGCGTATTCGCCGCGAAGTCGACGCGGACGAAAATCCAGAAGTAAACATCATCGTCGGCGCGACCTTCGATCCCTCTCTGCAAAACCGCATTCGCGTGTCGGTCGTTGCCACGGGGATCGCCCCGGGCGAGCACATCCCCCTGATGCCTCACGCATTCTCCGAGAGAGAACCCAGTCTCGCCGACCGGATAGCCCCGACCGCGCCAAAACGCGGCTACCTGCAGGCGCGCGAGCCGGCGAACGCCCCGAGGCAGCAGCAGGACCGGCGTGTCGTGCTGGAGCCGAAGGGGAGGAAGGGACCGGAGAGCGAAGGCCAGGGTCTCGTCGTCTCGCCAGAAAACGCGCAGCAATTCGAACCTCTGCCTCCGGCGAAAGCTGCACGCGCGCCGCGCAGGCCATTGACTTTTCAGGACTTCCCGGAGCTCAGCCAGGGAAACGCGCCCGCAAATGGCGCACCAGCGAATCGAGCATCCGCCAAGCCACGCGGATTCTTGGACTGGATGGCTGGCAAAGACCGCAGCTCGAAGGCTTCCTCTTCCTCGAAATCCGTTGCAATTCAGCAACGATCACAGGGTGAAAAATCGGTTTCGGATCAAGGGCACCGCAACGGTTCTTCGCTGACCTCTGGAAGAGGCCAGAGCGAAGGCTACGTCAGCGACGCTTCCTCAGGCCGGCAAAACTCCGAGGAAGCGCTTGAAATTCCTAAGTTTTTCAAGAAACCCGTCTCTTTAAAATCACGCTTCTCCCGATCTTGCAGCCCCGCATGCGCTTGCCATGCGGCCTGCTGTCCCATGTTGATAAGTCGATTTTGAACCTCCCCCGTAACAGACTGTTAGAAAGCGTGATTTGAAGCGTCGCCGCCGCCGCAGCTAGGTTTGCACATGTCGGATGTCGTGAGTTCTCGGTGTGCGGAGCCAGCGGTGTTCCAAGAGTAGCGTGAGCGTATCGATGCTTTAGGGCTGAGGCTTCAAGCATCCACTCGCGTTGGGGAGGCGTCTTCCTTTGGGGGCAAGGGAAGCGCGCCATGGCACAAAAGAACGGCGCAATCTTATGAGCTTTCGAAGCTATTCGAGCAGGCAATCAACGGTCGATCGCGATATCGTCCTTAAGGGCACGGGCGTCCACAGCGGCGCCGAGGTCTCGTTGATCCTGCACCCTGCCGAAGCGAACACTGGTTATAATTTCTACGTCCAGGGCGGCGGCCGCGTTGGCCACGTACCGGGCGATTTCCGGGCGGTGAGCAATCTGACGCTTTGCACGGTCCTTAGCGGCATGCATGGCGTGTCCGTAGCGACCGTTGAGCATCTGCTGGCGGCCTGTCGCGGTCTCGGCGTCGACAACGTCGATATCGAGGTTGACGGCAATGAAATTCCGATCATGGACGGCAGCGCGGAGCCCTTCGTCGACGCAATCGAAGAGGCTGGGTTGCACGAGTTGGACGAGCCGCGCCGCTACATCAAGATCCTGCGCCCCGTGCAGGTGAAGGACGGCGACGCCATCGGAGAAATTTTCCCCTACAACGGCTTCCGTCTCGACATCGAAATCGACTTCAACTCGCCTTTCATCGGCAAGCAGCGTCTCGACGTCGACGTCACGCCCTGGTCATTCAAGAAGAAGCTCTGCCGCGCCCGCACCTTCGGTTTCATGAAGGATGTCAAGCAGCTTTGGGCCGCGGGACGCGCGCTCGGCGCTTCGCTCGAGAACACGGTTGCGATCGGAGACGACCGCATTATCAACATCGAAGGGCTTCGCTACAGCGACGAGTTCGTCCGCCACAAGGCGATGGACGCGGTTGGCGATCTGGCCCTTGCCGGTGCTCCAATTCTTGGGCTCTACCGGTCTTCACGCGGCGGTCATCGTCTGAACTCGGCCGTGCTTCACGCGCTTTATGACAATAAGGATGCCTGGACCATCGTCGAGATGGCCGAGAAGCCCAATGCCCGTCACGTCGCTCCGAGCGCCGAATTTGGCATCGCCTTCGCCACGCCCAACTTCGCACCCGAGACCGATTGAGGATACTCCGAACAATAACCGCTACAAATGTGGCATGAGCCTTGGCTTAATGGTGTAGTTCCATTCGGGATGGAAGTCATCGCCTGCGACGTTGAGCATTTCCATCTCGGCGTCGCTGATCTTGATGCCCTTTTCGTAGGTCCGCGCGTCGAGGGCACACTCAACCTTCAGTCCGGCCTTTGTCGTCGTGGCGCCAATCAGCTCGACGATGGCGAGACGATCCGTTAGCGGGTGGCCACGCCAGTTCTGTGTGATGTGGCAGAACATGCGGTGCTCGATCTTATTCCACTTGGATGTACCGGGCGGATAGTGGTGGACATGGAGCACAAGCCCTGCTTCGTCGGCGAGCTTCTGCAACTCAACCTTCCAGAGCCGCACGCGCGCCCCGTTCGAGCCGCCGCAGTCCGCTGTGATCGTTAGCTCTTGCGCTTTTGGATAGCGTTGGCGTCCCATCCGGCCGAGCCAGGCGCGTTGGCCAAAATCAGCTCGAACTTGCCATTGCTTAAGATGTTCCACACAGGCTTCCAATAAACGCCGGTAGCCTCCATAGCTACGTGCGTACATCCGCTCTGCGTCAACCACGCCAGCAAAGTCTCAAGACCAGTTGTTGTCGTCTCGAAGGTCCGGCATTCCCGCGAGACCTTCCCGCCAGCAACGATGCGCACACAGCAAACGACCGTCTCCTTGTGAACATCGAGGCCGGCGACACGCTCATGCATGACTTCCATTGGGTTCTCCTCGACTGCCGCCAGCGTGGGGACCTCATGGAAAAGAACTCTAAAGAACGCGCTCCAAGAGCATTGCTGCTCCTTGGCTTCAGTGGGGGTGATCGAGGCGCCCCAGGTCAAACTAGAAAACGGGCTTATGCGCACCATAGACAAACCGACCTCGCTGCCAACGGCGCCGCCAGAATACCCGAGACGCAGCGTCGCCAAAAGGTTTCATCCAAGGCCGGTGGGGAACTAGAAAGTAAAGGCCGCGCTCGCTGGGCCAGTGGATCTGGGCATCGGGTTCGGTGATGAGAACCGTCTGTCCATAGTGGATCGCGATCTGGCGCGGCCCGACCTCAACTTTGAACGGCATGGCGGGGAGAACCTCCTCTGTGTTACCGGTCGCCCCCCTCTTGGCGATTAGCTGATAAACGATGCTGGGGAGGTGGGTGGGTGGGTGTGGGGGGGCCCATGGTTCGACAGGCTCACCATGAGGTGGTGGATGGCTCCCTTCCACGGCAGGCCGTTGCAATCGCTGTCCCTCATCCTGAGCTTGTCGAAGGATGAAGCAGTCATGCGGACAAGCCGCTCTAACACTTCAGAATCGATCACCTTTTGCGCCTTTAAGCGATCCGATTGAAGGCGCGTTGATCTAGGCTCTCCCGAGCAACTCCCTCACAATTTCAACGACGCGTTCGGGCTCGAAGCCGAATTTCTTTTGCAGCTCCTTGAGCGGAGCGGACGACCCGAATGTCTTCATGCCGATCATGCGCCCCGCCGAGCCTACATAACGCTCCCATCCAAGCGTCGAAGCCTGCTCGATCGAGACGCGCGCCGTCACCTCTTGCGGCAGCACGCTGTCACGATAGTCCTGCGTCTGCTGTTCGAAGAGGTCCCAGGATGGCATGGACACTACGCGGGAGCGGATTCCCTCCGCCAGCAGGCGCTCATGAGCTTGGACGGCGAGACTGACCTCGCTGCCCGAAGCAATCAGAATGACTTCGGGTTTTCCGCCCGGCGCGTCGCCGAGCACATAAGCGCCGCGCGCGACGCCGGAGGCGGGCGCGTATTTGCTCCGGTCCAAGGTCGGCAGAGGCTGGCGCGAGAGCGCCAGCGCCGCAGGCTCGTGCCGGAACTGCATGATCGTGCGATAGGCTTCCACGACCTCGTTGGCGTCGGCAGGCCGGATCAGGGCGAGCCCCGGAATCGCGCGCAGGGACGCGAGTTGCTCGACGGGCTGGTGGGTCGGGCCGTCTTCGCCATCGCCCATCGCGTCATGCGTGAAAACAAAGATGTTGGGCAGCTCCATGATCGCCGCCAGCCTTATCGATGGCCGGGCGTAGTCGCTGAAAATGAGAAAGGTCGCGCCGAAGGCCCTGAGCTTTGACAGTGAAAGGCCGTTGATCGCCGCCATCATGGCGTGTTCGCGGATGCCGAAATGCAGGCTTCTGCCGCCCGGCGTCTCAGCCTCGATGTCTCCCGCGCCCTCGAATTTCAGGGTGGTCTTGTTGGATGTGCCGAGATCCGCTGATCCGCCAACGAGCCAGGGGATGTTCTGCGCGAGCACGTTGAGGACCTGACCCGAAGCCTCCCGCCCCGCGATACCCTTGGCGTTCGCCGGAAAGACTGGAAGGTTGCGATCCCAGCCCTTCGGAAGCTCGCGCCGCTGCATCAAGCCGATCTCGGCGGCGAGGCCGGGATATTTGCTTTCATATTGCGCGAAGAGTTGCGTCCACGTCCGCCGTTCTTCTGCGCCTCGCGCGCCGATGCCGTCAGCAAAACGCTTGTACACAGCGTCTGGAACGAGAAACTTCGCGTCCTCGGGCCAGCCATAGAAACGCTTCGTGAGGCGAACCTCTTCTTCGCCGAGAGGCTCGCCGTGAGCTTCGGCTGTGTCGTGCTTGTGAGGCGAACCGTAGCCGATGTGGCTGTCGAGGATGATGAAGGTTGGACGGCCCTTCGTATCGCGGAAGGTATCAAGCGCGTTTTCGATGAGGCCGGTATCGTTGGCGTTGCCCACGCGCAGAACAATCCAGCCATAGCCCTGGAACCGCGAGAGCGATGTCTTCCGAAAACGTGATCGCGTGTTGCCTTCGATGGTGATATGATTGTTGTCGTAGATCCAGCACAGATTATCGAGGCGGAGATGGCCGGCGAGCGACGCCGCTTCCGAGGCGACGCCTTCCATCATGTCGCCATCGCCGCATGTGACGTAAATCCTGTAGTCGAAGATATCGAAGCCCGGACGGTTGTACCGGTTAGCCAGCCACTTCTGGGCAATCGCCATGCCAACGCTTGTGGCGACGCCTTGCCCTAGCGGGCCGGTCGTCGCCTCCACGCCCGAGGTCCAATGATACTCCGGGTGACCGGGCGCTTTGCTGTCGAGCTGGCGAAAATGCCGGATGTCGTCGAGCGTGACCGAAGGTTGTCCGAGGTTTTCGTATTCGGCATTGACCGCGCGCGTTCCGGTCAGGTGAAGGACGGACCACAGCAGCATCGATGCGTGACCGTTCGACAGGAGGAAACGGTCGCGGTTCGGCCAGATCGGATCCTTTGGATCGAAGCGCAGCAGCCGGTTCCAGATCGTGTAGACAAGCGGCGCGAGCGCCATCGGCGTTCCGGGATGTCCAGAGTTCGCCTGCTGAACAGCGTCGATCGAGAGCGTGCGAATGGTGTTGATCGCCAGCTGATCCAGTTGCTCGGCGGTCATCGAGCTTGCGGGCTGCTTCTGAAACGCTTCGGCGATTTCACTCATAGTTGCGCCTCTGACTTGACCTTTGCCGCCGCTGCCTGGTCCGCGATAATAACGGCCGCATCCTGGTGCACGCGGCCTGCCGGGATCGATAAATCGCCATTGATCAGGCGAACCAGCATTCCCGCCTTGTCGCCGCCCGTCACGAGCCAGAGAATTCGCCGGGAACGGTTCAGGATCGGATAGGTCAGGGTCATTCGCGGGCGCCCTTGATAGGGGCCGGTCGTGGCGACATCCGCGCTGGTGATATCGAGGACCGGGTCGCCCGGCACGAGCGAAGCGGTGTGGCCGTCCGGCCCGAGCCCGAGATGGACAAGGTCGAGCACCGGCGGTGTGCCCGCCAGCTTTTGCAACAGAAGGTCATACTGGCCAGCCGCCGCGGTGAGGTTGTCTTCTTCGACCGGCATCGCGTAGATGTGATCGGGAGACAGCGGGGCGTGGTCGAGCAGGTTCTCGCGCAAATGCGTGAGATTGCGGTCGCGGTCTCCCGAGGGGGCCACCCGCTCGTCCACCTGGACGACATGAACCTTGTCCCAGGGCACGTCTTCGTCGGCGAGCGCACGCAGCATCACCCACGGTGTATGCCCTCCGCTGAAAGCAACGGCGAACTGCCCGCGCTCGGCAGCGGCTTTCCGAGCTTCTTCCGCAACGATACGAGCCGCCTCGCGGGCGGCTCCATCGGGGTCGGCAAAGACTTCGATCTTCATGACGGCCTCCCTATCGGGATAGGACTTTCGGTGAACTCTCCCCCTTCTAACTTCTGAAATTCTCTAAAGGTCCCCGGAATTGTCTCCGCGCCAAACCGGGTTACGACCGTGAGCCCGCCTTTGCTTTGCGGTACCGGTCGATCAGATTATTGGTCGAAGTGTCGTGCGAGAGCTCGGTACCCGGCTGGGCTTCGAGCTCTGGAATGATGCGCTGGGCAAGCACCTTGCCCAGTTCGACGCCCCACTGGTCGAAGGAGTTGATGTCCCAGATGACGCCCTGCGTGAACACGTTCTGCTCGTAAAGCGCGATCAGCCTGCCGAGCGCGGCCGGTGTCAGCTTGTCCATGAGAATGGTGTTCGACGGCCGGTTGCCCTTGAAGGTCCGGTGAGGGACGAGCCAGTCCGGCGTGCCTTCCGCTTTCACTTCTTCGCTCGTCTTGCCAAAGGCCAGCGCTTCCGCCTGCGCGAAGACATTTGCCAAGAGCAGGTCGTGATGGCGTCCGAGCGGGTTGAGCGCCTGCTCGAAGGCGATGAAATCGCACGGGATGAGCCGCGTCCCCTGGTGCATGAACTGGTAGAACGAGTGCTGGCCGTTGGTGCCCGGTTCGCCCCAGTAGATCGGGCCGGTCTGGTAATCCACCTCGATGCCGTCGAGCGTGACATGCTTGCCGTTGCTCTCCATGGTGAGCTGCTGGAGATAGGCAGGGAAGCGTTTCAAATATTGCTCATAGGGCAGGACCGCGATGGTCTCGGCGCCGAAGAAGTTCGTGGACCAGACCGTCAGCAGCGCCATCAGCACAGGCAGGTTTCGCTCGAACGGCGCGGTGCGGAAATGCTCGTCAACCTCATGGAAGCCGTCAAGCATAGCGCGGAAATGTTCCGGGCCGATGGCGAGCATGGTCGAAAGACCGATCGCGGAATCCATGGAGTAACGGCCGCCGACCCAGTCCCAGAATCCGAACATATTGGCTGTGTCGATGCCGAATTCGGCGACTTTTGGAGCGTTTGTGGACACGGCGACGAAGTGCTTGGATACCGCTTTGTCGTCGCCGCCAAATCCTTTCAGCAGCCAGTCGCGCGCGCTCTGCGCGTTGGTCATCGTTTCCAGCGTCGTGAATGTTTTTGAGGCGACGATGAAAAGCGTCTCCGCCGGATCGAGATCGATGGTCGCCTCTGCAACGTCGGTGCTGTCGATGTTGGAGACGAAGCGGAAGGTCAGGGCGCGGTCGCTGTAATGTTTCAGGGCCTCGTACGCCATGACCGGCCCGAGATCGGAGCCGCCAATGCCGATATTGACGACGGTCTTGATCCGCTTTCCCGTGTGTCCTTTCCAATGGCCGTCACGGACGCGCCTCGAAAACTCGGCCATTTTGTCGAGCACGGCGTGCACTTCCGGCACGACGTTCTGGCCGTCCACCGAAATCGTTTCGCTCTTCGGCGCACGAAGCGCGACATGCAAAACGGCCCGCCCCTCGGTCACATTGATCTTCTCGCCCCGGAACATGGCGTCGATCCGCGCGCGCAGGCCGGACTGCTCCGCCAGATCGATCAGCAGCTTGAGCGTTTCATCCGTGATGCGATTTTTCGAATAGTCCAGGAAAACGCCAGCCGCTTCGGCGGTCATCCGCTCTCCGCGTCCGGGGTCATTCGCGAAGAGGTCGCGCAGGCTGACCCCGCGCATTTTCTCCTGATGATCTTCAAGGGCCTTCCACGCTGCGCTTTTCTGGATCATTGGCATTCCACCCGTCCCGTTCTTACTGAGCTAACTAGCTTTCTCCAGCATCGTGGACTTGGATGCAATAACGCCCATCAACTCATTCCAGGATTTCACGAAGGATTTCGCCCCTTCGTCCTGAAGCTTCGCCGCCAATTCGTCGATGTCGATGCCAGCCTGAGCAAACCGGGCCAATACGTCCTCGCCGTCGCCGCCGTCTGTTGGCATGATCGCGCCCGCATCACCGTGATCGGCGAAAGCCTTCAAGGTTCCCTCCGGCATGGTGTTCACCGTGAAGGGAGCGGCGAGCGCCTTGATGTAGAGGATGTCGGAAGCTTTTGGGTCTTTGGTCCCGGTGCTTGCCCATAAGAGCCGCTGCGGACGTGCGCCGGCGTTGTAAGCGCGCAACCAGCGCGGCGAGGTAAGCAGCGCGCAATAAGCCTTGTAGATGCGCTTGGCGATCGCTATGCCGAGCTGATCTCTCAGGGCGTCGGGGACTTTGCCTGTCACCGCCGCGTCCCAGCGGCTGATGAAGATCGAAGCAACGGAGTTGATGCAAGGGCTCAGCCCGGCTTCAATCCGGCGTTCGATGCCTTTCATGGTGGCTTCCGCCGCTGCCAGGTATTGCTCCCGCGAGAACAGAAGCGTGACGTTGACGGGAATACCGGCGAAGATCGCCTCTTCGATGGCGGGAAGACCTTCCTTCGTGCCCGGAATCTTGATCAGGACGTTCGGCCGCCCGGCCCGCGCATGCAGGTCTTTCGCCATCGCGGTCGTGGCCTTGGTATCATAAGCCAGGAGCGGAGAGACTTCGAGCGAGACCCAGCCGTCGACGCCGAGGGTCCGCTCGTGGATGGGAGCGAAAATGTCCGCAGCCGCGGCGATGTCTTCGATCGCTACATCAAAGAACAAATCTTCGCCCGACCTTCCGTCATTGAGCCTCTTCCGAATGGACGCGTCGTAATCGCTGCTCTTCTTGATGGCCTCATCGAAAATAGTCGGATTGGATGTCAGCCCTGTTACGGAAAACTCGCTGACATACCGGCGCAGCGTGCCGGACGTCAACAAGCCTCGCGTGATGTTGTCGAGCCAGAGGCTTTGTCCGAGATTGTGGAGTGATTGAGGTGCGTTCATGATGCCAGAATCCTTCAGGGCCTTTGTGCTCAGCAGACATTCATCGCTGCCAACGAATGTCTGGACGCGGATGTTCCCCAAAACCGGGAGGGCCGGTTTTGGAACTGTACTTAAAGCAAGTATCGCTCGACTGCCTTGGCGAAGCCTTCGTCGTCATTCGAGTCGGTGACCCCGCTCGCCTGCCGCTTCACCTCATCGCTCGCGTTTCCCATGGCGATGCTGAAGCCTGATCGCTTGAACATCAGCACGTCGTTCGGCTGATCGCCGATGGTTGCGATTTCTTCTTCCGCTACGCCGAGCACGCGAGAGAGGGTGTCGGCGACGAAGCCTTTGTTGGCGTCGGGATGGGTTACATCGAGATAATAGGGTTGGGAGCGGGTCGCGGATGCACGTCCGCTCAATGCGGCGTTCGTATCGGCCTCGCAGGCCTTGACGCGCTCGAAATCGTCGCTCACGCCGACAATTTTCACCGCCTTTCGCAATCCGCTCGCAAAGTCAGAAACAGCTCTCGGCTGGAACTTCACGGTGTAGATCTCGCGCGTCAACATGCGGAGCGTTCACGTCGCGCACCAGCCAATCGCTGCCGGAGTAAACCCACACGTCGAGGCCATGCCTCAGGATGATGTTCATGGCTTGCTTCGCGACCTCAGGAGCAAGCTCCCGTTCCTCGATGAGGGAGAGGTCGGGATTAACAAACATGCCGCCGTTGAACGCGGCAATCGGAGTATCGATTGCCAGCGGTTCGACAAGCATGGCCGTGCCTTTGGGCGGACGCCCGCTCGTAATGGCAAAACAAATCCCGGCGCGGTGCAGCCGGTGCACGGCATCGCGGGCGCGGTCGGTCAGAACTTTTTCCTGTGTCACCAGGGTGCCGTCGACGTCGGCTAGCAGGAGCGAAATCTTGCGGGATGTCATCGTGATCTCAACTCCACGCATTCGCGGCTTTACAGCCGACGGCTTTCCGCTCCCTGGCAGCAGGCCGCCTATGCCCCGCTCCGGTCAATCACTGGCACCAAGCGAATGTTTCCGTATATGGGCGAGAACTTCAAACTCTCAACGTTCTTGGTTGAGCCGCTCTTAACCTGGCCTTGCGCATGCGGCGCGAGATCAAGTCTCCCTCGGGTCGTCTTCGGGCATTGGCCGGAACGGCGGCCGCGTTTCGAAGAGCTTCAAAAGCTCCGCGATGCCGCGATCGAGTTGCGGATCTTTGCCCTGCCGGAATTCGTGCGGCGCTATATCGACATCGATGTCGGGATCGGTGCCGTAATTTTCGACCTTCCACCCCACGTCGGCAAACCAGTTCGAGAACTCGGGCTGCGTGGTGGTGCCGCCATCGGCCAGATTGTGGCGCGGCCAGATGCCGATGACGCCGCCCCAGGTTCTGCGGCCGATCAGCGGTCCCGCCCTTTTCATTTTGAACGTATGAGAGAAGATATCGCCGTCAGAGCCAGCAAATTCGTTGGTCAAAGCCACCATCGGCCCTGCGGGCGAATTGCGCGGAACGGGAAAAACGCCGAACCATCGCGAAAACTTCGCTCCACTCGCTGCCGGCACAGTTTTTCGAGGAGCAATTGCGAAACGTTCCCGCCGCCATTGTAACGCACATCCACAATCAGGCCGTCGCAATCATAGTCGCGTAGGAAATGGCGGTGAAACTCAGCAAAGCCGCGCGCACCCATGTTGGGGATGTGGATGTAGCCAGCGCGGCCGCCGGTGACCTCGCGGACATAATCGCGGTTGCGTTCAACCCAGTCCCGGTAACGGGCGTTTTTTCGCTTCGAAGCGTGCGCACGCGGACTTGGCGCGTACTGTCCTCGGTCTTGACCGACAGATATACTTCCGCTCCAGCCTGCTGCATGAGCGCCTGATGCGGTGTCACCGTTGCGCTCAGCTTGTGGCCGTTCACCGCCGTAATCACGCTGCCGGTTTCGAACTGGACGCCCGGTGCGCGCAGCGGGCAGGCCTCGTTCGCGGCCCAGGGATCGCCGCGAAGAAAACCGTCTACGCGGTAGCCACCGGCGGCGTCATCCCAGGCGAGATCCGCGCCCAGAAAACCGACAGGATAGCTGGGCGTCTCGCGATGATCGCCACCGGAGCTGTACGCGTGAGACGTGCCAAGCTCGCCCTGCATTTCCAGAACCAGGTCGTTGAATTCCGAGCGGCAGTTGACGCGTTCGACCAGTGGCACGTAGCGCTGTAGCGCCGCCTTCCAGTCAACCTTCGACATGTCGGCCCGCCAGAAATGGTCGCGCTGCAGCCGCCACGCCTCGTGCAGCATTTGCTTCCATTCCGCTTCAGGCTCGATCAGAATTTTTACCCGCTGTAAATCGACCCAGCCGCCCGCGCGTGTTTTGGCACCTTCGTCTTCGACCTTTTCCCCGCCTTCAAAACGCGCTGCCTTCTGTTCGCGAACAACAGCACCTGTTTTCGGTCCGCCGACAGCCTGAAGCGGGAGACACCACTTCCCAACGTCTCGACTTTGAGCTTTTTGAAATCGAACGCTTCTAGCGCGCCATCGGAGGGTTCTAGCGTCGAACGGTGCGCCATCGCGCTTGCGACCGGAAAGGAGAGCCACATTGCCTTCTTTTTGAGCCCGGCGATTTCCGAATAGCGCCCCTCCTGCACCGGAAACGCCAGGATGCGCCCGCTGATGCCGTCGAAATCGATTTCGATTTTGAGCTCTTTGTCCTTTGGGCCATCGTCTTTTTCATCCGAGGCTGTTTCAAGGAACGGCGAGGGCGTATCCTTTCTCAGGGTCACAAGACAGGGAAGCACGGCCTTGGGGAACGACAGATCGAACTGCAGAACGTCCCAAACCGGGTTGAGGATGCGGTCCGACAGAAAATAAAGATAGCGTCCGTCGGGATCGAAGCTCGGGGCGTAGTCCACGAACAGCGGCTCGGTCACGGCACGGATTTCACCCGTTTCAACGCTGGCGATCGCAATGACGCGCCGGTGCCGATTCTCCCTCTTCTGAAAAGCCAGCCAGCGCCCATCCGGCGACCAGGCGAAGGTCCCCAT